>CAKUXR010000004.1 GCA_934700615.1 uncultured Bacteroidales bacterium | reverse complement strand
CTTGGATGAGCATAAGTTGAAGTACCGCCAGTGAAGAAAGTAACAGGTTTATACTGCGGTTTGGTTCCATCTGCGTGAATCCAATACATTCCGTTGAAGAAAATGGATGCGTAGAAACGTCCGTCTCTGCCCTTCATGCTGTTATGCACCTTGATTCCCTTGTCCTTATGTGTCGGATGAAGCCATCCGTCAGTAAATCCGTCAGCCTGATAGCCTGAGGTAGGGTCAACAATCGGTTTTGCGCCATTGTCCGTATAGCCGACAACAGGATATTTACCATTTGCCATCGGATAGGCATCCACAAGTTTAAGAGTACATGAATAACCGCCGAGTCCGACTCCGAACACTCTCGGAGGAACAACTCTCTGGTTCCAGACTTCAGCTGAGCCATAGTATCTGGCGAAAATAAGTTCCTCGTTCCATTTTTCCACGAATACTTCCCTGTAAGAGTTCATTCCTTTTTCTACGGGGTCAGCAAACTCCTTTGAAGTCTTGTGAAGATCATAGATACCCATGTCAATAACCTGTTTTGCAGCTTCTGCGGCCAGATCCCACTTGTGAGGGTCTTCGCTCTGAGGAAAAATATGCTCGCCGTATTTGTTCACGAGACTTCTTCCATACTGGATTTCTCCACCGCCATTAAACAGAGGACGTGCAGCATAAAGGAGGAGTCTTGACCTTAGACCAAGAGCAAATCCTTTGGTGATTCGTCCTTGCCAGGTAGTAGGGTCTGCGACCTTGACAGGAAGATCATTGGCAGCCATTTCAAGCTGGGATGCCATAAAATCAACACACTCATCAACAGTATTCCTGTCCACATTGTCACCCATAATACCGAGGTCCGCTTCTTTATCACCCCAAATGTAAATCGGGCCATACTGCTGGAACAGAAGGAAATAGTAATATGCTCTGAGAACACGTGCCTCAGCTTTCATCTCCGATCTTTCCTGAGGAGTAAGTTCCAGACATTCATCCACGTGAGAGATAAATACAGAAGCCTGGTTAATGGCAATATAATATTTTGCCCAAGGGTTGAATTGAGGAGTCCAGCCACCTGCAACGCCAACTGTAGATTCATTGTAGTTACCGCTTCTTACAAGCTCATAGTCCATTTTCTCCCATGAAAAATAGGCATCATCCGCACAAGGGATAAAAGAACCGCTAAAAATCCACATTCCGTCAGGAATGACAGAATACACTCCTGCCAAGAATCTTTCTGTAGTAGGCCGCTTGCTGAACACCTCTTCAAGAGTCATCTGGTCATTGAAGTTATGGTCCAAATAGTTGCATGATGAAAACATCATCAGCGATGCGATCGCAGCAGCAAATATTTTAACAATTTTCATAATCTCATTAGAAATTAAAGTTCACACCGAAGTTAACCACGCGCATATTTGGATACTGAGAGCCCTGTGCATCAGCGATCTCCGGATCCCACAATTTGAATTTGGAGAATGTAAGCAGGTTGTTTCCTGAAACATAGAAACGGATCAATGAAGAGCCAATCCTCTTGGTAGCCTTCTTTGGCAATGTATATCCGAACTCAGCGCTCTTGAGTCTGAGGAAACTCTTGTCTATCTGGTTGTGCGTAGAAGGAGCCATATTATTCTGGCTGCCACTGATAGAAAGTCTCGGATATTTGGCGTTCGGATTTTCAGGAGTCCAGTAATTCAAGGCAACGTCTTCATAAACATTGGAGAAAAGCTGGTTTGTATCAGACATATCGATTGTAGGTCCGCCTATGAATCCAGTCACGTTACCGATACCCTGGAAGAAGAATGACAGGTCAAATCCCTTGTAGCTCAGGTTCGCGCCGAAACCATAGTTTATCTCAGGAATGTCAGTGCGGCCGATAGCCACGTAGTCTTCGGTATTCACGATACCGTCTCCGTTGATATCCTTATACTTGAGATCTCCGACTCTAGGGTTGTTGATCTGCTTAGGGCTGTTGGCAAGGTCTTCCTCATCCTTGAAGTAGCCGAGAGCAATGTAACCGAACTGCTGTCCCCAAGGTTTTCCTATCACATCCTTGTATGGAGAAAGCGGATGCGGCTGGTCATCATAGAGTTTCTTGTTCCTGTTGAACGTAAAGTTCGCTCTTGCAGAAACCGCGAGACCATTGCTGAATCTCTTGTTATACTGAAGCGAGGCATCAATACCCTGATTCTGCATCTTTCCAAGGTTCATATAAGGGTTCACGTTAACTCCGACGATAGACGGAACAGAAGCCCTTTCAATGAAAATACCTGATCTGTGCTCACGGAAGAAGTCAATGTCAAGTTTCAATGAGTAGAAGAGTTCGATCTCCAATCCGATGTTCATCTTCTTTGCCTCTTCCCAAGACACATTTGGAGAACCCGGGTAACCGGTAGCAAGACCGCTCAAACCGGTCTGGCCTTGAGTTCCGAAGGTATATCCGCCGGCAGAAGCCATCTCGGAATTGAAGGCAAAACGTCTTCCGCCACCGATTTGGTCATTACCGATAAGGCCATAGGAGCCTTTGATCTTGAGCACGCTCACCACATCCTGTATAGGCCTCCAGAAATTCTCATTGCTGATAAGATATCCCAAAGCCACAGACGGGAAAAATCCGAATCTCTTGCTTGGAGCGAAGTTCTCAGAACCGTTGTAACCGAAGTTGCCTTCCATGAAGTACCTGTCTCTGTAAGAGTAAGTCAATCTGCCGGCGATACCAAGGTTTCTATATGGCAATGATGCTATATAGCTGCCAGGGAAGTTGTCCTTTCTCTCCTTCATATTGTAAAGGAAGAGAGCACCGACTCTATGGGCATCAACAAACTGCCTGTCATAAGAGACTGAAGCCTCAAGGTATGTGGTACGATGACCGCTGTTGTCCCTGTAGAGAGAGAGATAGTCGTTACCGTCATTGTTCTTGGTAAACATCAGGTTTCCATTCTCATCACGGCCTGAAGCGTAATATGTGGAAGGACTCTTCGAACGGTTCAGATGAGCGTAGTTCACTGCATCCCAAGAGAATTTCACATTGGCCTTCAGACCTTTCACCCAAGGCTCGAAATCCTGAGTCAGTCCGATGAGAGACTGTGCATTGTTAGTAAAGATTTCATTGTAGCCATTGAGGTTCAAGAGATTGTAAGGGTTCTCTCCGATCGTAGGGCGTGCGATGGTACCATCAGAATATCTCTTCGGAATAGCAATCGGAATAGTCTTGAATGTATAAATCCAAAGTGAATAGTTGTTGTTCGGCTGTCTCTTGGTATCATACTGATTCGACAAGTTGATATTCAATGTCGTATATGGGAAAAGCTTGATATCGAGATTTGACCTGAAGTTGAAACGGGACCAGTTGTTGGAGGGATTGTATCCGAGTCCTTTGTCCGGGCTGAAGATACCGTTCTCGCGGTAGTACGAGCCTGCCACATAATATTGTACCTTCTTGGAACCGCCAGTAACATTGACATTTACCCTATAGCTTGTAGTTACATCCTTATAGATCTCATCCATCCAGTTGATATTCGGATAAAGGTCAGGATCCGAGCCGTCAAGGTATTTGGCTTTTGCTTCTTCTGTGTAGAAAACGCCACCTTTATTGTCTTCAAAGGCGAAGTTGTACATATCCATGAACTGCTTGGCATTCGCCATCTTCGGCATCTTGGTAGGCTGGAGAAGAGAAGCCTCGATACGTCCGCTGATGACAGGTTTTGAGGACTCTTTACCTTTTCTTGTAGTAATGAGCACAACTCCATTCGCACCTCTCACACCATAGATTGCAGTTGCGGTAGCATCCTTAAGAATCGAGAAAGTCTCCACGTCATCAGGATCCACAAGGTTAAGGTCCCTCTCGATGCCATCGACGAGAACGAGCGGCCTGTTATTGGCGCCGAACGTACTTACGCCACGAATCCAGAAGTCTGAACCCTCGCCAGGTTCACCGGATCTCTGTACAGCAACCACACCTGCCATCTGTCCTGCAAGTACGTTACTCAACTTGCTCACAGAATGTGTGATTTTATCTACATTCATACTTGAGATTGCACCGATCACGCTCTCTTTTCTCTGCTTACCGTAAGCAACGACTGTAACCTGCTCGAGCTCAGAAGTCTGAGGATGCATTGTCACCAGATAAAAAGGACGGCCGTCAATTTTCTCAATCAGATTCGTATAACCAAGGAAAGAGAACTCGAGTTCGTCATCCTTGAGGACATTGATTTCAAATGTACCATCCACACCAGTAATAACACCATTGGTGGCTTTCTTCGCAACAATGGAAACTCCGGCAAAAGGCTCATTCTTTTCATCAACGACCTTTCCTCGGACTACAATCGTCGATGCAGCTGCATTAACACCAGCTTGTGACTGTTCAGC
The DNA here is from genome assembly GCA_934700615.1 of uncultured Bacteroidales bacterium. Lineage (GTDB taxonomy): Bacteria > Bacteroidota > Bacteroidia > Bacteroidales > UBA932 > Cryptobacteroides. The sequence goes on along the minus strand of CAKUXR010000004.1, from coordinate 128,247 downwards.
AGAAACAGGCAGCGAAGCCGGCAGAAGCACTGTCAGAAGGATAACGACTGCATTTAAAATACGTTTCATTTAGTAGTAATTTATTGATTAAACTTATTCTAGTGCTATTTTTCATCTTCCATCATGTCTGAAATGACTTTCTTGGAAATATCAGACATATCCATGTCAGACAGAAGGTCCCACAATGAAGTATTCTCTTCGAGAAGTACCTGAGTGCCGACAATCCAGCTCTGGATCCATCCTGTCAATGTGGACCACGCACCCCAGCCGGCATCAGCATTGGAAGCCCAATAGTCCCAAGACTCGTAATCGAAGGCCCTGAACCAGGCACCGTCAAGATGTTTGAACTCATCACTGCAGACTTGGATTCTGATGAGGAAATCATTCATTTTCCTCAGCGCATCGACATATTCAGGCTTTTTGGTTGCAGCAGCAGCCTCACACAAACCTACAAATGCGAAGTTTGTCGTATATAGCATATCTGCAATCGGATCACCGTTATCGAAGATTAAAGGCGCTTCTGACTCTCCGTATTTTTCATTTGACGGAGTTTTTCCGAATGTACTCTTGGAAGGGTCTCCGAGTTCTTCTCTGATGCCACCGCAAGGAACCTGATTTTTAAGGAGTTCCTCCATCATAAAATCAAGGTACTGCTCATGCTCCTTTGTCGGCTCAACTCTGTATAACCATGCAAGAGGAAGTATCATTCTGGCGCGCTCCTGCTGGATACCGTTTGTCCAGAACCAGCCATCAGGATAAGTGTCAAGTGTTTCCTTTATGCCAAGTTTTGTTCTTTCCAACAAAGTCTCCCAACCTGTCTGTTCATAGAACCACAGGTAGCAGGCCCATAGCCAGGCCTCAAAGTGAGGATGAGGATTCGACAATTCTCTATTATAGAAGAACTTCCATCCGTTCTTCTGAAGTTCCGGCTCATATAAGATACAACCCCTGAATCCTTTTGCGCCGGACGTTCTGAAATTACCGACAATTGCTTCTGCAATCTCTTTGTCGAACTTATGCTCATTGAGAAAAGCAGCAGTTCCAAGAGCTCCTAAAATATACCTTGCATTATCATCACCATAGTAATTGCCCTTATGGGTGATTGCCCATCCGAGAAGTCCGTAAGATGGAGATTCCGGATCATTCCTGAGTCCGTCCCTATACTCTCCAAAACCATAATCAAGGAGATTTACGGCAACCTTTGCATATTCCGGATTGTTCAGCAATTTGGAAGCAGATGCAAAAGCGAATGAAGACTCACCCTGGACATCTGCACGCATCCAATAACGATATAGCTGAGAGCCGTCATAATTGATTGTGGACATGTGACCTTCCAGAACGCCTAAACTTCCGTCTCCATCGACAAAATCTGACGGAACTTCAGGACCCACAGGTTTGGTACCATCACCGATGTACAAGTCAGCCCAACTCTCTTTCCAAGATTTATCTACTAGGAATTTACCGTTATAATACCATTCAATGCCTTTCGCAACACTTCTTCTACGGGCATCCGAAGGAAGTTTTTCAGTTTCGTTGTATGCCGGATGAATTAGCGATGTCCATTTTTTGAAAACCACAGACTCTCCTGTAAGCCAACTGATTACATATTCCACTAAGGACTTGGTCCTGAATTCTGGAATATATCTGTCATGAGCGTACTGACTTAGTTTCGTGGTGGAAATCATGAAATTCTTTCCGTCACTCAATACAACCGGCTTGGTAGGCGTATCCTTCAGACCATACTCCGCTTTATCGAAACCGGCGACTTTTGCAGCAACAATTGAAGTATTGAAAGCATCTCCAAATGCATCATGTTCATAGACATTGACTATACATTTATTGAATGAAAGCAAATCCATCGGGCATAAAACTTCAGACAATGAATCACAAACTACGATTCTCTCCAAGTCGAGAGTATCTTTTGCGATCACACGCTGTTTGCCGAACTGATCGGGATATTCAACAAAGACCTTCAATGATTTTTTCAATGCCGTCTCGATGTTTTCCTCCGTAATTACTGTTCCTTCAGATGGATAATCACCAGAAAGGACCAGCACATCTGCATTTTCAGGAGCAGCTGCGAACACATCATCCACAGTTGCATACCGATGAATCCTGAAATTTTCTTCTGCCAAACGGTCAAGCAGATCGTTATTCGCACAAGACGCCTTATTCTCCTGGGAATCATTGCATCCGGAAACTACACAATACAAATCCCCACGGGAACAAGAAGCCAATGTGAACAAAAGGCAGAAGACTATGAGAACTCCGAGTTTTTTCATTTGCTTTCAGCAGCCAATGCATTTGACATCATCCATATCTGGTACAGTCCTCTCGGGACATGGAAACAGCCTTTCCATTTACCGCCTTTGAGCGGGAGAAGAACCTCGCCACGGCGGTTAAGGTATCCGAACCATTCCGGATATTGCTTATCCTTGAAATTATTCCAAAGATACGCATCCAGTTTCAAGAACCACTCGAGGCATTTTTCATTTCCGGTCAGCTGATAGCCTTTGAGCATGGCAATCGCAGATTCGATATGTACCCACCAGAGTTTCTGGTCCCATTCAAGTTTCTGCTGCGGAACTCCCTTGGCATCAAGGAAATAGTATATTCCGCCGAATTCCTTGTCCCAGCCGCGTTCAATGACGCGAAGAGCGATTTCCACACATTTTTCTATCAATGCCTTGTCGTCGCGACGCACTCCGAGATTCATCATAAACCACAGTGCCTCAAGATCATGGCCCGGATTGATTTCCCTTCCTTCAAAGCAATCAAGAGGAGCTCCGTCCACTGAAGAGACATTCTCCAGCATGCAGCCGAGTTCCGGCTGATAGAACACGTCGAACACTTCGTGCAGACAAGTGTCGATAGTCTGCTCCAGAACCGACTTGTCCTCGAGGATATCCTCTATTTCAAGGGCCATATTGCAGATAATCATAGGAAGAGCGAAATCCTTCATCGGACGTGTTCCAGGATATGCCTTGCACCATTGACCTTTAGGATTCGAACGCCTTTCGAGAATCCTGGTAAAGATTTTACGGGCGATCTGGGCGTACTCTTCGTTACCGGTAGCCTTTGCGAGCTGAGCAAATGCCATGCAGGCGAATGTGTTGGAAAAGATATTATAAGGCTGAACGAGCGGATTTCCTTTCCTGTCAAGGGAGAAGTAGAAGTCCAAGTTCTCGTCGTGTCCGTATTTTTTCAGGAATTCAGCGCCCTGGATTGCGCAATCGAGCCACTGCTGGTTTTTCTCTACATTATTATAGAGCATCGCAAACATCCACACTTCCCTACCCTGAAGCCAGATGAACTTGTCCGTATCATAAACCGACCCGTCACGGTTGAGACAGCTGAAATATCCGCCGTACTCTTTATCCTGAGAATGCTCAAGCCAGAAAGGAAGACAGTTTTCCCTCAGCTCCTTCTCATAACGCGAGGCTATCTCTTTGAAATCTACATTGACCATGTTAAACTATGATATTTTTTAATTCTGGCACAAATATACAAATTTTCACTAATTCCGCCATAATTTTTAAATTATTTTTATAATTAGTTTTAGGTTTTAGAAAATATTTTCATAAATATCGTGTGATAATTTAAGAATACGGTCAATGATAGGTGATACTTTAGTATCTGACGGGTGCAAATCAGGCTCTTTTGCACCCGTCGCGTAATTGACGGGGGCAGATCCAGCCCTTTTGCTCGGCAGTTTGACACTTTAAAATCCGAAAAAAGTTAAAAAAATTGACAGAGTTCGTTCAGAAAAGAGAACCAGAAGGTCGTAGTTGAGTATGACCCGCAGACACAAAAGGGCTTGTCTATTACAAAGTCAGAAAAAAGACCTGAAGAATTCAATGAAGTTACGTAACTTAGCGGATATATACTGAACGGATATGATGATCGAAGCTAAAGGAATAGAAAAATCATTCGGCAATCTGAAAGTGCTGAAAGGCATTGACTTTTATGCCGGAAAATCAGAAGTGGTGTCCATCATGGGCGCCTCCGGTGCAGGCAAATCCACGTTGCTGCAGATACTTGGCACGCTCTCGACGCCGGACAAAGGCACGCTTCTCATAGACGGGACCGATGTCACTACCCTTGGCCGCAAGGAAATCAGCACATTCCGCAACAGAAAAATCGGATTCGTGTTCCAGTTCCACCACCTGCTCCCGGAGTTCACATCACTTGAGAACGTGATGATTCCGGCATTGATAAATGGTGACGGCGAATCGGACGCAAAGAAGAGAGCCGCAGAACTTCTTGACACACTGGGACTTGCAGAAAGAGCCACCCACAAGCCATCTGAGCTGTCAGGCGGCGAACAGCAGCGCGTGGCCATCGCAAGGGCATTGATGAACAAGCCGGCGGTCCTGTTTGCAGATGAACCGTCAGGCAATCTGGACAGTGTCACGAAAGCAGAACTGCATCAGCTGTTCTTCCGCCTTCGTGACGAACTCGGCCAGACAATCGTTATCGTAACCCATGACCCGGACCTCGCAAAAATGTGCGACAGGTCGCTTTTCATGCGCGACGGCGTATTCATAAACGACTAAATATGAGCGTCTTCCGTTTCAAGCAATTCGAAGTCCGGAACGAAAAATCCGCAATGAAAGTCAATACTGACGGCGTCCTGCTGGGCGCTGCCACTCCTATTCCATGTCAATGCCGGAGAGTCCTGGACATAGGCACAGGAACAGGCACGATAGCATTGATGATTGCCCAGAGATTGTTTGCGGAGAGAAAGATTGTGGACGGGACATTACCGGAAATCATCGGCATTGACATTGACAAAGATGCAGCCTGCGAAGCAGATTTCAACTTCGGTCACTCCCCTTGGGCGGCAGCATTGACCTGCATCCGCACGGGGCTTGCAGGCTTCGAAGATGGCGGACAGCCGGCAGAATTCGACCTCATCGTGTCCAATCCGCCATATTACGATGACTCGTTGACCAATCCGGACGAGAAGAAGACGACGGCCCGGCACACGGGAGGCGATGACGGACTGTCTTTCAGGGAGGTGCTGGACTTTGCCGGAAGACATCTTTCGCCTGAAGGGATCGTGTCGGTGGTTCTTCCTGCCGACCAGGAAATGATGCTCCTCAGACACGGGCGCATGAACGGTCTCCATCCCGCAAAAATACTGAGAATCAAGACCGTAGAGAGAAAAAAGCCTTCGCGCATAATCGCAGCTTTTTCAAGGGAGAAGGTCAATGCTGAAGAGTCCGTACTTATAATGATGGAAAAAGGGAAATATACTGATGAGTATCTTTCCCTTGTCAAAGATTTCTATCTTTTCGCGTGACAGAAACGCTATTTCCTGGATGAGGACCAACGCCCTATCTGCTGGCGCCTGAATTCTTCCTCGGCAACGAACATCTTGGCCACTTTGCTGACTGACAATATCTTCACCAGCTGAGGCGTGTACTTGGCCTCTACGCTATGGGAGTTCTTGTTGGCAGTCGTATAATCATTGACAAGAACCTCCAGTTCCTCATCTGTCTTTCCGGCGGCAACTCCGTCTGACAGGGCCTTATATGCTCTCATGACCTTTCCGAAGGAGGCTCTGCGCTCGGCCTCCATGCTGTTATACACAGGCCAGAATTTCTCGGCCTCAGCCGGAGTAAGTTCCATCGCTGTGGTAAGGAAGGCGACGCGTTCCGCCATCATCTTCTCCCGCCAATCCCCTTCCTGATGAGCGAATACAGCGGTCCGGGTCAATGAAAAGAGCGCCAGAACCGCTACTATGAAATATTTGCTGAATCTCTTCATAACAATTGTAATTTATCATTGGTTTTCATGTCCGGCATCATAATATTCGATATGATCCAGAGTTGTGCCTGAATCTATGAGATATGCCGTAATGTCATCATGAGTGATGCCTTCTTCCTGAAGCCCGCAATAAATGCTGTACGGGTCGGTGACAGGGACGATATCTGCCATCTGCATTTTGTCAAGGGCGGACATCTCTTCGACTTCGGACACGCCCGAGGTGATCTTAAGAACGGCCGTTCCGCCCACCACGATAGAGACAAAGGCTGCGGCAAGGGCAATATAAGGCCTCACACGGGACATCACCGTCACCTCCGGCTCCCTGTCCGGAATTTCGGCAATCTTCGCCCTGAGCCCCTCAAAATAACCTTCAGGGACATTGTAAGGCATCTTGTTTCCAAAATTCATATCAGTTCCCATAAGCTAAAGTCCTATTCTTTTCCATACCATTCGTTTAGACACGCGGCAGATTAAAAAGTCAAATCCTTCAATTCACTTTTTATCTTCTCATACGCAATATGATATGACGCCTTGAGAGCACCTACCGAAGTGCCGGTTATTTCTGAGATATCCTCATACTTCATATCATCGAAATACCGGAGCGAGAAAACCGTCTTCTGCTTCTCCGGAAGCTTCTGCAAGGCCTTCATCAGCACGCGCTGGGCCTCGCTGCCATTGAAATAAGGATCATCGTCGATGCGGCGCTCCATTTCCGCGTCAATGCTGCGGAAGGTCAATGCTGCCCTTACTTTCTGTTTGCGCAGGAAGTTAAGCGCCTCATTCGTCGCAATGCGGTAAATCCAAGTAAAAAGCTGCGCCTCCTCCCGGAAGGAAGGAAGTGCAGCCCAAATCTTTATGAATATTTCCTGTACGAGGTCATCAGCGTCTTCATGACAGCACACGAACCGGCGGACATGCCAGTATAACCTTTCGCCATATGCTGCGGCTATCTCAGAGAATGCCCTTTCATGCTCTCCGCTGCGGTAGAGACGGATGATTTCCTCGTCACTCATCAATCTTATTTGCGGTTCATGGCCTTCTTTGCAGCCTCAGCAATGTGGGCGGCATCGAGACCATAAGCTGTCATGAGTTCAGCAGGCTTTCCGGACTGGCCGAACTGGTCACGACCATTGACATATTCAATCGGAACAGGCGACTTTTCCGCGAGCACACCGGCGATAAGTTCACCGAGACCGCCGGCCATATTATGCTCCTCAGCAACGACTACAGCCTTTGTCTTGAGCGCAGATGCGACAACCGCAGCCTCGTCGAGAGGTTTGATTGTAGCTATGTCAATGACTTCAGCGCAGATTCCCTCGCTTTCGAGTGTCTCGGCAGCCTTGAGGGCCTCCCATACGAGGTGGCCTGTAGCGATGATTGTAACATCCTTACCCTCATTGAGAACATAAGCCTTGCCGATTTCAAACTCCTGATCCTCAGGTGTGAAATTAGGCACTGAAGGACGTCCGAAACGGAGGTAAACCGGACCGTTGTACATGGCGGCGGCGATTGTGGCAGCCTTTGTCTGGTTATAGTCGCAAGGATTGATGACAACCATTCCCGGAAGAGCTCTCATGAGAGCGATGTCTTCCATCGTCTGGTGTGTCGCGCCATCCTCACCGAGAGTAATTCCGGCATGGGAAGCGGCAATCTTGACATTGGTCTGTCCGTAAGCGACTTCCTGACGGATCTGGTCATAGACACGGCCCGTCACGAACTCTGCGAAAGAACCCGCGAAAGGAATCTTTCCGGTGATTGCGAGACCGGCGGCAGCACCGATCATATTGGACTCTGCGATACCGCACTGGATGAACCTTTCAGGGAATTCATTGGCGAAAGCATCCATCTTGAGGGAGCCTTTCAGGTCTGCGGTAAGTGCAACTACTCTCGAATCAGCCTTTCCAGCCTCATACAATCCGGCACCGAAACCGCTTCTGGTATCTTTCTTACCTGTATCTGTATATTTTGTCATGATATTTCTGTATTAATAGTCTCCCAATGTTTCTTCCAACTGAGCAAGAGCCTCTGTGCACTGCTCCTGAGATGGTGCCTTGCCATGCCATTTGCATGTTCCTGACATGAAATCCACACCATGTCCCATATCTGTCTTGAAAAGAATCATGACAGGGGCTCCTGTACTTTCTTTAGCTTTGGCAAATGCCGCAAGAATAGACTCGAAATCGTGTCCGTCAGCAACGATAACATTCCATCCGAATGATTTCCACTTGGACTCGAGGTCACCCTCACCTGCAACTGCATCTACAGTACCGTCGATCTGCTGGCCGTTCCAGTCTGTCATCGCGATAAGATGGTCGAGATTCTGATGGGCAGCAAACATTGCAGCCTCCCAGATCTGTCCCTCCTCGGTTTCACCGTCACCGCAGAGAACATAGACATACCTGTCGTCTCCGTCAAGTTTCTTGCCGAGAGCAACTCCTGCTGCTGCAGAAAGGCCCTGACCCAATGAACCTGAAGCCTGGGTAATTCCAGGAAGTCCCTTCTCGACGCAAGGATGTCCCTGAAGACGTGTTCCGAATTTGCGGAATGTAGCCAACTCAGATACAGGGAAGTATCCTCTTCTGGAAAGAAGTGAGTAATAAACCGGGGTGATGTGACCGGCTGAAAGGACGAAAACGTCCTCTCCCTTGGACTCACGTGACCAATTTGACGGGTCTATCTTCATTTCGTTGAAATAAAGAGCAGTCAGAATGTCCGCACTACTCAGTGAGCCGCCCGGGTGACCAGACTGTGCATCTGTGACCATTCTGATAATGTCACGTCTTACCTGAGATGCGATTCTTTTCAATTCTTCAATATTTGCCATAATATATGAAAGTTAATTTTTCGTTTCTTTTCGTTTTGCAAAAAAATAGTGAAAATTTTAGTAATGTCACGTGGCTGGACAACAGATTGCCCAATATTTGCCAAATATAGTAATAAAAAAGGATATTAAAAGGATACAGACAACAAAAAAGACACCTACATTTCTGTAAGTGTCCTTCTTGACGTGGCCTCAACAGGGCTTGAACCTGTGACCCTCTGATTATGAGTCAGATGCTACTAACCAACTGAGCTATGAGGCCAAGATTGCAAAACCGGCTACAAGAACCAGTCTTGCAAATATAGTATTTTTCCTTGAGTTCTGAAATAATTCAGCATTCAAGGATGCTGATTTCTATCAGACTTTGATTTCGACTTCAACTCCTGAAGGCAACTCGAGCTTCATAAGCGCATCGACTGTCTTTGCGTTTGACTCATCGATATCGAGGAGTCTGCAGTAAGAGTTGAGTTCGAACTGCTCGCGAGACTTCTTGTTAACGAAGGTCGAGCGGTTCACAGTGAAAATCTTTGTGCTTGTAGGAAGTGGAATAGGTCCGCATACCTTTGCACCAGTAGAAGTCACTGTTTCAGCGATCTTCTTTGCTGACTTGTCAAGCAGCATGTGATCGAATGATTTGAGCTTTATTCTGATTTTCTGACCCATATCTGTCAATACTGTTTTTCCGTTAATAATTATTCGTCGTCATCAGTTGACTTGTAACCGCTCTTCTCGATAACCTCCTTAGCCAGGTTAGCAGGAACTTCTGCATAGTGGTCGAAGGACATTGTGCTGGTAGCACGGCCTGAAGAAAGGGTACGGAGAACTGTCACATAACCGAACTGCTCAGAGAGCGGAACGAATGCCTTGATGATTCTTGCGCCGTTAGCGGTAGAATCCATAGCATTGATCTGACCTCTACGACGGTTAAGGTCGCCGACGATATCACCCATGTACTCTTCCGGAGTAACAACCTCAAGATTCATGATAGGCTCGAGGAGAACCGGATGTGCTTTAGGGCAAGCATGACGGAAGGCATTGCGGGCGCAGATCTCGAATGAGAGCTGGTCTGAATCGACCGGATGGTAAGAACCGTCGAGGAGGGTAACCTTGAGTGACTGAACCTCATAGCCTGCAAGGCAACCGTTTGCCATAGCTGACTCGAAGCCCTTCTGCACACATGGAACGAACTCCTTAGGGATGTTACCGCCCTTAACCTGGTTATCGAACTGAAGTCCGGTAACTCCTTCGTCTGCAGGGCCGACTTCAACGATGATATCTGCGAACTTACCACGACCACCAGTCTGCTTCTTGAAGAGCTCACGATGCTGAACTGTAGAGGTGATAGCCTCCTTGTAGTTAACCTGAGGCGCACCCTGGTTAATCTCTACACCGAACTCACGGCGGAGACGGTCAACGATGATATCGAGGTGGAGCTCACCCATACCGCTGATGACGGTCTGGCCAGTCTCATGATCTGACTTGACTGTGAAGGTAGGGTCCTCCTCAGCAAGTTTTCCGAGAGCAACTCCAAGTTTCTCGAGGTCAGACTGAGTCTTAGGCTCAACTGCGATACCGATAACAGGATCCGGGAATTCCATTGCCTCAAGTACTACCGGATGATCCTCAGCGCAGATGGTATCACCTGTACGGAGATCCTTGAAACCTACAGCTGCACAGATGTCACCTGCCTCTACGAATTCGATAGGGTTCTGGTGGTTTGAGTGCATCTGATAGAGACGGGCAACTCTCTCCTTCTTGCCGGTACGTGTATTGAGCACGTATGAACCTGCATCGAGGTGTCCCTGATAAGCTCTGATATATGCAAGACGACCTACAAACGGGTCAGTTGCAATCTTGAATACAAGACCTGCGAACGGCTTGCTTGCATCTGGTTCAACCTTGACTTCTTCGCCTGTCTTAGGATCTGTTCCCTTGACAGCACCGATGTCGATAGGTGAAGGCAGATAACGGATAACGGCATCAAGAAGGAACTGAACGCCCTTATCCTTGTATGAAGAACCGCAGGTAGCAGGAACAATCTTCATCGCGATAGTACCCTTACGGATAGCTGCGATAATCTCTTCCTTGGTAACTGACTCAGGATCTTCGAAATATTTCTCCATAAGAGTATCATCGCACTCTGCAGCAGCCTCTACGAGTCTGTCTCTCCAAAGCTCTACGTCACCCTTCATATCCTCAGGGATAGGAATCTCGTGATAGTTTACGAGCTTGGTGTTGTCTGCCTCGTACTCAATGGCCTTTCTGTCGATAAGGTCAACGATACCTGTGAATTTGTCTTCTGAACCGATAGGAAGGGAAATCGGAACTGCTGTAGCACCGAGTTTGTCCTTGATATCCTGTACGCAACCGAGGAAGTCGGCGCCTACACGGTCCATTTTGTTGACATAGGCAATCTTCGGAACACCGAATTTGTCTGCCTGACGCCATACAGTCTCTGACTGTGGCTGTACCTTACCTACTGCATCGAAAGTTGCAATAGTTCCGTCGAGCACACGGAGTGAACGCTCCACCTCAACGGTGAAATCCACGTGGCCCGGGGTATCGATAAGGTTCAGCTGGTAAACATTCCCGTCATAATGCCAGAAAGCTGTGGTTGCAGCAGAGGTAATGGTAATACCACGCTCCTGCTCCTGAACCATCCAGTCCATAGTAGCACCACCATCGTGTACCTCACCGATTTTGTGAGTCTTTCCTGTATAGAAAAGAATACGCTCTGAAGTGGTCGTCTTACCGGCATCAATGTGAGCCATGATACCGATGTTTCTGGTGAATTTAAGATCTCTTTTTGCCATTGTCTGCGGGAATTAGAAACGGAAGTGAGCAAATGCCTTGTTGGCCTCTGCCATTTTGTGCATATCTTCTTTTCTCTTGTATGCGCCACCTTCGTTGTTGTATGCAGCAACAATCTCTGCACAGAGTTTTTCTGCCATAGAGTGGCCGGAACGCTTACGTGCAAAAAGTATCAGGTTCTTCATCGAAAGTGAAATCTTTCTCTCCGGTCTCAACTCTGTTGGCACCTGGAAGTTAGCTCCACCGACCCTGCGGCTCTTAACCTCAACCTGCGGGGTTACGTTTTCGAGAGCTTTCCTCCAGATATCTAGAGGAGCCTTGTCAGAATCTTTCATCTTCTCGCCTACCATGTCGATGGCATCGTAAAAAATAGAATACGCGATACTCTTCTTCCCCTGCAACATAAGATTATTCACGAAGCGTGTTACATTAGCATCGTGAAACTTAGGATCAGGAAGTAGAATCCTCTTTCTAGGCTTCGATTTTCTCATTTTTGTGAAAAATTAAAGTGAAAATTGGTAAAAAAATTACTTCTTAGATTTCTTTGGTCTCTTGGCTCCGTAGAGTGAGCGGGACTGTGTCCTGCCTTCTACGCCAGCGGTATCCAAAGCTCCTCTAAGGATGTGGTAACGAACACCAGGAAGGTCCTTTACACGACCGCCTCTTACGAGCACGATTGAGTGCTCCTGGAGGTTGTGACCCTCGCCTGGGATGTATGCGTTAACCTCTTTTGTGTTAGTGAGACGTACACGGGCAACCTTACGCATTGCTGAGTTAGGTTTCTTAGGCGTGGTTGTATAAACACGCACGCAAACGCCTCTCTTCTGAGGGCACGCATCCAACGCACGAGACTTGCTCTTCACAGCAATAACCTCGCGTCCTTTGCGAACTAATTGTTGAATTGTTGGCATAAATGATTGTAAATCTTTAATTTATGTTACTTCCCCATATTTTTGGGGCTACAAATTTACACATAATTTTTTAATTGACAATAAAATACTTGTTTTTTGTAGTTCCCGTAACGCAGACACAGCCAGCGTTTTGCAGCATTGACAATGGCCGGAGGCTTCGGCCGGACCCCGGTATTGACGAAACCGCCGCAGAGGCTCGTCCCCCGCGGCGGAATTCAAAAATTTATTGTCAATGTCTTATTCGGCTTTTGTCTTCACTTCCTGTCTGAACAGGCCGGTGGCAGCTACTTTATCAAACTGGTCTTTTAGTCCGACTGCAACCAACACATATTCTGTATTTGGAGTACAGCTGGAGCGCGTCATGGTATGTTTGCCGGACACGCCGAGGCCATACCAGTTCGACTCGTTCTCATCCATTATCTTGGAGATTACTTCAGAATCTTTCAGTTCTGCGATATCGGCAGCCTTGAACAGCATCGGCACATAATACATTCCTGCATCTGACGGATTGAAATCAGCCACGATGGTATTTGAAGTACATTCTTTGACATTGATAGAAATGGTCTTTTCTTCAGAAGGCGGATTCGTGCCGTCAGACTTCGTCTCGATAGTCCTCTTGGTAAGACTGCTGTTGGCATTATACGAGTCATCCACGCCGAAAGCCAATGCAAGGTACTCTGTTTCAGGCTTGCATTTGCTTGATGCCAATGTCGTCGTACCGGTCTTTTCTGCGCCGTAAATATCATAGCCATAGTCGGAAATGACACCTTTCATGATTTCCTCGTCGCTCTTTCCTTCATATTTGGAAGCCTCCACAAGCACACTCAGGTACTTGGCAGAAGCATCTGAAGGGGTTACGGTCGCCTTGATGGAGGTCGCAGTGACCTCATCCGGAGAAATGGAGAAAGTCAATGATGGTTTTTCAGGCTCGGTACCGCCCTCGGCAGGAGGGACAATAATCGTCTTGAACAGTTTTCCCGAAGCCTTGGCAGCAGCCTCATTATCAGGAACCTCATCAATGTAGAACGCGTACAGGATGTACTCTGTGCCGGCTTTAAGGTCATTGACATTCCTGTAAGTCGTATTTTGTTTGGTGGCGGTCATCCACACATATCCGCCTCTTTCCGCAATGACCTTATCCATGATTTCCTCATCTGTAAGTCCTTTGAACCTATCAAATGTCACGAAATCGTACAGATATGACTTGTTTTTGTCGGAAGGGATGATGGTAGCCTCTATATTGGTGGAAGTAAGTTTGTTGATCGAAAGTTCGATCTCCCTTTCCTCCGGATTGGTAGAAATTTCTCCGGTATGGAACTCCTTCTTCGTCAGTCCGGTAGTGGCTACGCACATTTCTCCGTGATATGTGACGCCGAATGCAACTACCACATACTCAGCATTGTCAGGAAGTCCTGAATATGTATATGAATCGGCACCCTTGGTGAGGTTGGCTTTGGCAAATGACTCGAAGGTCTCACCCTCAAGATACTGGGCGAACACCCTCAGATAATAATTGATGATATCCTCGTCGGTATTGCCCGGAAGCTGCTCCTTGTTGATGGCCGCATAGAAGTAGTATTCATCGTTGACAGTAGGAGTTACGCTCACCTTCACGGTGGTCTCTTTCAGGAATTCAACACCGATGTCGAACTTCATCTCTGATTCGGCATAACCCGGGTCCTTGGTCGTGGTAAAGGTCTCATACGAGCATGGCGTAGTGATGTTTCCGTCGATGTCAACGCCGAATGCGATGCCGATATACTCTGTCTCCGGAGCCAATGAGCTGATGGTGAAGTCATTATTCTTGCTTCCGTCATATTTGAAAGCAATCCACATGTCACCGAATGTCTTTTCGCTTATTTCGGCAAGCTGCTTGATCTGAGCCACATAGTCAGCAGCGAAATTGTCGAATTCCCCATCGTAGTCCCTGTCGAACAATGCCTTCGGAGTCACCTCGAAGAAATAATCCTTTCCGAGGTGGGACTCGATATGGGCATCAGCCTTGTAAAAGTCAATGTTGCTGAATGATATCGTATATGCTTCCCCTGAAGGCTTGCTGGTGCCGATGGTCTTCAGCACGACGACCTCGCTCCAATTGGAATCAGAATACTTGCTTTTGTTACCTGACAGCGCCTTGACCTTGACAAGATGCTCGGATTTTTCCTCAAGATTAGGCCAAGCCATCTCGGTCGACGATATGGTTATAGGTTCACCCTCATCAAATACAACGCTGTAACTGATGGCATTAGGGATCTCAGTCCATGTGGCGGCAACTGTAGTTGCTCCGGATTTGGCTTCATCCTGCAATACGATAGGAGCAGGAAGCTGGACCGCAGATTCTTTCTCGTTTTCTTTACATGAGAACAGCACACCTGTAGCTAAGGATAGCACAGATAACAGAAGCAGATTCTTCTTCATAAATTAAATTTTGAGCAAAATTTTTTATAAAAAACTTAAATTCCGCAGGTCTATAGCCTGCAAAAAAGTGAATATACAACTAAATCTGACAATATCAACCCTTTCGGGGGAATTTTCTCCATTCTCAACACTAAAAAAGGAAGCCGTCGGGGTCAATGCCGGCTGATGCACCGCCCCGCATGGCAAGTGTCCGGAGCGCAAAACCCCGAAATTATTTGCGCAAACACGTTTTTAAAGCCCATTTGCGCAGAAAATCTAAAAATTATTTGCGCAAACATGCTTAAAAAAGTATCTTTGCGCAGAAAATCTTTACACCATGAAAGAGACACTAATCGGAAGAGAATTTGAAACAGAGCGACTTACGGAATATCTGGCATCAGACCGTTCAGAATTCATAGCCGTCTATGGCAGACGCCGCGTGGGAAAGACATTCCTCGTAAGACAAGTATGCGAAGACAGGTTCGCATTTTATGTTACCGGAATGTACAATGCCACAAAGCCAGACCAACTTACTAATTTTGCCATGGCTATGCAACGCTGCTTCGGGACGGAGACTATTAAAATCGAGAAGAACTGGCTGCTGGCATTCAATGCCCTTGCCCAAAGCATCGAGAAGATGCCGAAAGGACGCAAAATAATCTTCATTGATGAACTTCCGTGGATGGACAATGCAAAATCAGGTTTCATCCCCGCCCTGGAAAACTTCTGGAACAGTTGGGCGGCACTACGCGATGATGTGAAGCTCATCGTCTGCGGTTCTGCAACTTCGTGGATGATAAACAACCTGATACACAGCAAGGGCGGTCTTCATGGCAGACTCACGCACCAGATACTTGTCGAGCCTTTCTGCCTTTATGACTGTGAGCGCTATTTCACCCACTTCGGATTCAAGTATTCAAGACGGCAGATGGCAGAATGTTACATGGTCACCGGAGGAATACCATATTACCTGTCATTGATGGACAAGTCCTTGAGCCTCGCCCAGAATATTGACGCACTTTTTTTCCGCAAGGACTCGGAACTTCGCGATGAGTTCTCGGCATTGTACCGTGCATTGTTCAAGAAACCGGAGCCATACATCGCCGTAGTCACAACACTTGCCGAAGTTGGCAAAGGAATGACGCGCCAGGAACTGGTAAGAAAGGCAGGACTGACGGATAACGGAGCGTTCAGTTCCGTGCTTGAGGAACTGGAACAATGCGGATTCATCCGAAGTTACCTTCCTTTCGGGGCGTCTTCTCCATCTTCCGGGAGCCGACTCCCGAAAGACACCCTGTTCCAGCTGGTAGATTTCTTCACTATGTTCTATTTCACATTCATTCAGAAGAACAGATACCACGATTCTCAGTTCTGGTCACATTCCGCGAACAGTCCTACGCATAACACGTGGGCAGGGCTGGCTTTCGAGAAGTTGTGCCTTGCACATCTTCCTCAGATGAAGCAACGTCTCGGGATATCCGGCGTACAGACCAACGCTTGTTCCTGGTCAAGCAAGAGAGCATCACAGAAAGCCCAAATCGACTTGCTCATAGACCGTAAGGACGAGACCATCAATCTCTGCGAGATGAAATTCTCCCGCTCGGAATATGAAATCGACAACGCCCAGGAACAGAAACTCAACCATCGCATAGAAGTATTTCAGGACGAGACGCACACGAGCAAATCCATAATCCTGACATTAGTCACTACGGAAGGTCTGAAAATGAACTCTCATAGCGATATCGTACAAAGTCTGATTGTCCTGAATGATCTATTTGCACCGGAATATAGATAAAACCCGCCGAGGACAATCCTGCGGCGGGCAAACCAAAAAACACATTAATCAGTCTCTTGCGCTCCGTTGGACGATTGTGATGTCAGCTGCGAGACCATCAAATCCGGCAGAGAATATCCGATACGAGCATTGACGACTCTTATACGGATTGTACCGATGCCTTATGCGAAGTGTCTGTTTATATCTGACATGATTTCCATCAACGTTCTCGTAAACATCTTTTTCTTCTGGAGGAACCGAAAAAGACTTCTCCAAGGTTATATTCTCATTTTCCTCTAGACACTGGAAGCGGGTCAGACCGTAAGAGACCACTTCCAAATCCGTAACACCTTCTTCAGCAGGAACGAATATCTTCAAGTTTTGCATATCCACTAGACTGCCGTTAGAATAAAGATATATATCCTCAAATGAATACCCACCTACGGGATGCCTTTCTTCAGTAGATTTTGAGCATCCATTTAATAAAGCAACAGATAACGTTGCAATCAAAAACAACCGATTCATAAACATTTCACATCTATTCATAAACATCTCACGTCTATAAGATTCGGATAGTGATCCGTGAGTTTGACCAGGTAGTCTTCCATGATGCAGTCGAACACCTTCACCTCGACAGACTTGGACGGGTCATATATGAGACAGTGGTCTATCGCTCCGGTCTCACGGTCGGCGCCCTTCCTGTGGCTGACAGTGGAATAGCCTTCGCCAGGACTGCAGACGTGATGACCGTTATGAGTATCTCCATAGGTCGTTGCAGCCTTGTAGCAAGGAACATATCCGCCCTGAAGCATCTGCTGGATAGGAACTGTCCCCTCCTCGCAGTTCATGTCGCCCACGACGAACACCGGAATGTCTCCGAACTTGGCCCTCATGATATCTGTCTCCGCCATGACCAGACGAAGCTGAGAAGCCCTCGCCATCGTACTGCCAGGCTTTGCCTTGTCACTCTTCCACCACAGATGAGTGCCGATGAAACCGAATACCTTACCATCCGACTTGCGGCGGAATACAGCCGAAGTGAATGACTTGGAGCCGTGGTTGCACCATTGTTCCGGAGTGTACTTATTATAGAAAACATACAGGGGCTCCATCGTCTTCTCATTATAGAAGATAGGAGTATTGTTCCAGTCCTCCTTGGACTCCCAGGCGATGACGTATCCGCTTTTCTGAACCAGAGGATAGAACTCCTTGTGCATATGAGAGGAGTACTCCTGAAGCGCGAATACATCTGGCATATAGTCCTTCACCAGACGGGCGAACTGCGGTGCCCTCTTGAAATCACGAGGATCCTCGCCTATTTCCTTCCATCTCGGAGGAATAGTGTCCTTGCTGTAGTCCCAGATATTGTCATCGAGAATACGGAGGTCAGCGCCCTCAGCGATCTTGTACTTAGCCTTGAACGCCGGACTTTTCTGCGCCGACGCGGCTGACCCGCAGAGCACAAGTCCGAGGGTCAATGCCGGTACGGCGATCATCTTAAAGAATCTTTTCATATCAAACTGTTTAGAAGTTATCATTTATTACACATGTCGGCAACTATTGGATAACCCCTTAAAATATTCTTGACATATTACTATTTCGCAGGCTCGAACTTGATATCTGTTACCTTAGTCCGGTTGGCGGATGTAATCTTTCCGATGAAATTCATATATGTCCCTTCGTTAAGATCCTGCATCTCGTGGTTTCCGTCCTCTTTATAGTAGCCGATCTTTCCGCTCACCGTAAAGCCTGACACTGAAGAGAACTTGGAGAAGTTCGCTGCAATCAGTCCGATTGTAGAAGTATTGCCGCCGATGACAGTACCGTTATTTCGGCCACCCTTTATCACGACGTGAGATTCGTTGAGCAGTGCGGCAATGGCTCCTGTCGTAGTCTTAGCGGTTGTAGTGGTGAGGTTTCCGTTGTTGATACAGTCCTCAATGCGACCATTGCTTCCTATCACGGACACGATATTTCCGATACGACCATTGTCAAACGTATTCACTTGGTCAGCATTGTTTACACAGCCCTTTATGGTCGTTCCGGCATGAGCCGTAGCCACGATTCCGCTGCAGCGACCGAGAGACGCGGTAATCTTACCGTTGTTCTCGCAGCCTTCGATAACCGTTGCCGATTCGGCAGGACTCGTGGAGAATCCGGCGATACCGCCATAGACAACAGCCGTAGCTCCGTTGGTGACGTTTCCTTCACCGCTCACGGCATTCACATTGCCGGTCATAATGCAATTCTTTATCAGGGAATTGGCATCACCTGTTCCGTAGGAGAAACCGATGAGACCGCCTGTGGCGAACCTGTCGGAGGCGATTGTACCTTTGAACTCGACATCAGCATTGACCTTAACATTCTCGACAGTGGTGCTGATCATCGCGCCAGCGAGCATTCCGGCGGAGCCTGCGCCTGTAGCCGAGATGGACATCTTGCCATTGATGGTCAGGTTCTTGACAGTAGCGCCCTCCAGCATTCCGAAAAAGCCGACTGCAGCGTCCTTCGCGACTGCGGCGGTGAGATTGAAGTTGGAGATGGTATGCCCGCCGCCGTTGAACTTGCCCTTGAATGCAGAACCGGTATAAGTAAGGCTATTGTTGCCGTAAGTAACCTTCTCCGGCATTCCGATAGGCTCCCATTCCGTGAAGTCGGAAAGGTCAATGTCAGTGAGGAGTTCGACTTCGCCATCTGAATTGTACCATCTGGAGAGTTTCCTGCCATTGTTCACAGCGGCAACGAAGTCCTTGAACTCATCTATGTCCGTGATGCCGCCGATGCTTGCGTCAGGATCGACCGGAGCAGTATACCCGAGTTGGTTCACGGTGATGATGACTGATGTCATTCCTCCGGAAATCTTGATCTCGCCGCTTCTGGCAGCCATATCGGTGTTCTCATTCCTGAAGTTGGATGCGATGGTGAACGTGATGATGGACTGCTCGCCGTAGCCCGTGGTGGCATCAGGCGTGATCCAGTCCGGAGTCTGGACCATCCAGTAAGGGGCTGTCGTGGTGAGCACCACGGCTTCCTGCCCAGGGTTCTGCGCCGCGACATCCACGATGGCATCTCTGTCCACCTTCATCTCGCAGACACTGAAATCGTAATCCGTGCCGTTGCAGGCGCCAAGGATGGCACCGCCAAGCAGCATCGAAGCTATTATTCTGATATATCTTTTCATTTTCGTTGTTGTTTATTTGTCTTATTTCCCGGTTATGAGAAGGTAGTTCAGGCAGCTGCGCTCCCCTTTCGAGTCGGAGACGCTGTTCACTATCTTGCCGGAGCCGTTGTCATAGAGCCACATACAAGACGAGCCGCCACCGTCGAAGCGGGTGCAGGTCCATCCGCCGAGTTTCTTCGCTATACGGTACACCTCATATCCCTTCACTCCGGTAGAATACCAGTCCTGTCGGCCGTCCACGACCACAAGCCATACCTTCCTGCAATCCTTGTCAAGCACCGCAAAGGTCATAGGGTCGAACTTGGAATGGACACTCGCCGCCGCACCAGGGGTCTGGCTGTAATCCTCGCCGTTCTTCATCAAGTAATACGCGGATGAATTCTGAGTGAGAATCGGCTTGACGACAGGGCTTGCATCATTGTCATCGGTCTTGATGCCGATGTCGCATCTGAGCCTGATCCTGGCCCCGACCTTCACCGCAGCCGCAAGAGACGCAGCCTCAGAACCGGAAAGGGCTATCGCCACCTCGTTCCGGCCGGAAAGGTAAGGAGTCTGTGTCAATGCAGATGTCCGCCCGTCGTATATGGCTGTGATGTCGGCATCCGCATATCCGCAGTTCACCTTCATCGGCTCCGACACATACTTCGCTACGACATACAACGCATTGGATGCAAGTCCGTTCACCAGGGAATTCTTTTCCGGATGAGGATACTGGACATACCTGCTCGTATAGACATTGACAGGATAAGCCTTTGAGACGTGGCGCAGAGTCGTGTCATTGACAGTATAATAGTCGTACTCCCTGCCCCCGGCGCTGATCTTTCCCGAGAAAGTCTTCTTGCCGCAGGACATTGTCCTGTCATTGAACACCGTAAATCCCCATCCGTGGACGTGGTACTGGTCCTTGAACACCTTAGGGTTGTTTATGTACACAGGCTCACCATCCTCAATATGGAATCCTCTTGAGATACCGTCATTAGAGTCGAAGAATCCGGTGTTTATCCCGGCGATGACATTCATCCCCTCCTTGCGCTTGCGGGCGCAGAGTTCGGATAGTGTCTCGCGGATGTTCTTTCCGTTGTTCCCGTTCTTGTTTCCGTTCGGATTCGGGACAATGTCTTCCGCATACGATGTAGTGATGTCCACTCCGGCATCATTCAGGTCAATCTCCAGCACGTGGATGTGCCTAGGGATGTTCGTGCAGGAATAGTGATGATACTTCACTCCGGAACGGACATCGGCAGAGCCTACCTCCTTCCAGTCATAGTATGCGTCCAGAGTCCAGTCCACTGTGTTTTCCAACACGTCAAGATTATGCTCCGGATAGACGACAGCGTTCACGAACATCGCCGGAGCAGCCTTATGCGGCTCAGACTTGAACTCGGCATACTCGCCTACATAGCCATAGCCGAAGTTGGACTTGAAACCGTCCCGATTCTTGTTATAGGAACATCCCCACGCAGGGCCGCACTTTCCGTCTGACGACTTCTTGCCGAGGACAGCGCCGCTGTTGGTGCAGTTAGTCACCGTGCCCTCGTTATGCCCGACGATGCCGCCTACGTTGCAGGACGCGGAAGCCAGGATATCGCCCTGGTTTTCGCAACCGTCACGTTTGAGTTCCCCGCCCATAGTGGAACCGGAGTCCATGAAACCGCAGATGCCGCCTATGGCGATGCCCGCTCCTTCGGAAGTGTTCTCCACCATGGTGACACCCGCCTTATTCACGAGCATTGACATGGTGCAGCCATCTGAACGGCCCACGAAAGCACCTGCATTGACCTTGGAAGCCGATCCTTTCAGTGTGATTCCGTCTCCTTCGAGGACTATATCCCTGATGGATGCGTTCTTTGCATAGCCGACGAGACCGACATACGGTGTCTTCGCAAGGTCAATGAACCAGCTGATACCGGTGATGCGGTGTCCGCCTCCGTCAATGCTGTATGTCAGAGGGTGTTCCGCTGTCCCGGCAGGCGTCCATTCCCGTATGGATGAGGCATCTATGTCGGAAATGATCTTGACAATGCCGTTGGACATATACCGGTTCACCGAAGCACCTTCGTTCACAGCCGTGGCAAATGCCAGAAGATCCTCTGCAGATGAAATTCCCCGTCTGCCAGTATCGCCGTCGCTCCCTGCCTGTGTCAATGCTACCGTCGCGTTGTCGCCTGACAGGCTGCTGACGGAAATCTTCGCCGAGCGTGCTTCCTTGGAGGTATTCTCCTCTACTGATATCATCACCTTCTCGGACGTCTGCGAGCCCTTTCCTGATGCCGTGAGCACTTTCGCCCACGATGCGTCGGAGCGGACCAGCCAGCCGCTGGAGGAAACAACATTGACAGAGACCTGTCCGCCCAGAGACTCGACATCAAGAGTAAGAGGAGTCACCTCGAAGGATCTCTCCTCCGGGGTATTCTCCTTCCCGCAAGATGCCGCCATCAGCACGAAGGTCAATGTCAATGCAGATATGATGTTTCTAATCTTCATATTACTTTCCGTAACTGTCCTTCCAACCAGGGTTCTGCGTCAATGCTCCTCCTGTCAAGGTGCGCTGATCCACAGGAATCGGCCAAAGATAGTCCTTGGCATCATCCCAGACATAATCCTCTGCTGCATGATATGTCAGATAGCCGTGGTCGCCTTCAGAGAGTGTCCAGCCACCGCCTATCACAATCTGGTTCGTGGCAGGGACAGTGGTTTTATCATCAGCTGACAGTGCCTTCGCATAGAATCCGGCATCGAGTTTTCCGTCATTGTCCAGGTCGTATTCGCCAAGCGCAGGAACATAAATGCCCTGAAAGCCCTTGTTGGTGGAAGGAACAATCCACTTTCCCTCATCCCAGCGGAGAAGGTCCCACTGACGGAAGCCTTCGCAGAAGAGCTCCACGGTACGCTCGCGGCGGATTTCGAGGATTGCTGCAAGCTGCTCGCCCTTGGCATTAGGATAGTATTCCTTCATAAGCGCATCAGGTTCCGTAGGCACTGCTGACAATCCGGGCATTCCGACACGGGCGCGTATCACGTTTATAGTCTTGGCAAGATCATCCGCCGTAAGAGTTCCTAGTTCGGCCTTCGCCTCGGCATAGTTCAGAAGTACCTCTGCATAGCGGATTATAGGATAGTCCGTGGTGGATGTGGTGGAGTTCTCGTGATCCGTGCTGCTGACGAACTTTATGATACGGTATCCGCTGAGGTTTCTGTCGAATGTCATCATCTCGTGCCCCTTGCCCTGATAAGCCACGTAGGACGGCCCGTGAAGTGTCTGCTCCATACGAGGGTCGCGGTTCTTGAACTCATCGCCGTATGACAATGTCTGCCAGCCGCTTCTGTTCTGGATAGGTGTGCCGTCCGCCTGAAGATAGTGGTTCACGAAACGTGCCGTGGCGCTGTGGCGTCCGTTCTTCATATTGAACTGGATGCTGTGGCGAATCAGCAGTGACACGCTGTAGCGCCTGGAGAGAATAGTCTCGCTGCTTTCGGCATCCTCAAGGATGAAGTACTCGCGATATGAAGCCTTTGTCGCCTTCGTTGCGAGACCGAGAGTGTTGCCGGTATAGAGGCTATGCTTGCCCATCACTTTGGAAGCAGCCTCGGCAGCCTGCTCCAGAAACCACTTGGAAGAGACGGTCACACCGTCGAATGTCTGCTCGTCCTGCGGAACATATTCAGTGCCGGCGTGGTACTTGCGGAATGTTCCCTCGAAAAGGGCGGCACGTGACTTGAGTGCCATAGCGGCATCCTTGGTCACCTTATATACGCTGTATGCTTCCCATTTATCAGGAAGAAGCTCGTATGCCTTGTCCAAGTCCTGGCAAATCTTAAGCATTACATAACCGCGCGGGTCACGCGGCTTGTTCAGCATAGCATCGTCAGAGGATCCTATGACATTGTCATAATACGGGATATCGCCATATTGGCGCACCTTGTTGAAATAGAACATCGCACGGAAGAAGTATGCGACGCCTTCATATTCCGCCTTTACGGCCGGGTCAGTGCACTTGTTGTTCTCCAAAAAGTAGTTTATGCGCCTGAGAGGCTGCCATGTGCTTACACCCCATGAGTTAGATGACGGAGAACGGGTTCCCTTCTCGACGGCATTCAGGGAAGACGTATAATGGTCGTCAGCTACCTGTGCGGTAAGGTTATCGGCCTCCGGAAGGATTTCCGCATAGAAGTTGTTTGTCCACATCTCAAGTTCCGCCTCGGTCGTGAAGAACGTGTCCGGAGAAAGGTCTGTCTCAGGAACCTTGGTAAGGAAGTCCTCGCAGGACGCAGAAAGGAGTACCGCTGCGGACAATGATATTATGCTAAGTATTTTTTTCATTGTTTTTCAATGTTTTAGAACGTGATATCAATACCAACGGAGAATGTCCTTGAGTATGGATACATACTGTCATTCGTGGCAGTGGTCGTAGCCACCTCAGGGTCTATGGTCTTGCATGCCTTCCTGAGCGGAGATATGTAGAACAGGTTCTCGCCCGAGAAGTATATTCTCGCTCTCTCAAGTGCCTTGGATTTGATAGGAAGCGTATATCCTACCGTGAGGTTCTTCAGCCTGATGTACCTCGCATTCTGGAGGAAATAGTCAGTCGCCACGTAGTTCTTGCCTTTTACGAGATTGCCTCGCTTGCGCGGGAAAATAGCGTGGCTATTGTCAGCCCCTTCCTCGGATGACCAGCAAAGGCTGTCGAAGTCCTTGGAGATGAAGCTTGGACGCTCGAAGGCATAAGGGCCGTAGAAATACAGACAGTTCTGTGACGGCAGCCAGTCGAGCTTGCCAACGCCCTGGAAGAAGACACTGAGATCGATTCCGTTCCAGCTGAAGTCTCCCTTGACAGAATAGTTGTAGCGAGGGAGCTTGTTTCCGATCACCCTGCGGTCGCCCGGCTTGTCAAGAGTGGTCGAGCCGGCGTCGATCTTTCCGTCACCGTTCAGGTCCTTATAGCGGATATCTCCTGCCATCAGGTGGTTATACGGAGCCTTGCAGCCGAACAATGTCTTGTGTACCGTACCTTTGGAATCGATGGCGGCCTCATAAGCGGCAGCCTCTTCGTCAGTGGCGAACAGACCGTCCGACACATAACCCCAGATATCACCGAGCCTCTGTCCCACATAGTGGTCGCTCAGTTTCTTCTCAGGATTGTCGAATTTGGTGATATGTGTCTGATAGTCACCGAGTGTAGCAGTCACGCCATAAGAGAACGGCTTCCCAGCCATGTTGAAAGAGTCTCTCCATCCGAGAGAAATCTCATATCCCTTCGTGCGGAGGTTTGCAGCATTCTCCTTAGGCGCAGCCTCGCCATATACGACAGGGACTGTCTTGCCCTTGGTAAGCATATTCTTGGTATCCCTTATATAGAGGTCGGTCGAGAAGTTCAGCCTGCCCTGAAGGAAGCCGAGATCGATACCGAGGTTCTCGGACACGACCGTCTCCCAGGTAAGGCTGCTGGATACAGGAGCGGATGCAGTGGCCATACTGGCCTTGTTCTTTCCATCAAAGGTGTATGACACCTTTGTGTCCGATGCAAGCCCTGTACTGATGGTGTCCCAGTAATAGTAGTTGCTTACCTGCTGGTTTCCGAGTGTACCATAGGAAACACGAACCTTGGCATTGTTCACGGCATTCTTCAGATTCTTCCAGAACGGTTCCTCAGAGATACGCCATCCCGCTGATGCTGACGGGAAGAAGCCCCATCTGTGATTTGCAGGGAATCGTGAAGATCCGTCGAAACGGCCTGACACTTCCAGGAGATAGCGTCCTTTCCAGTCATAGTTCACACGGCCGAAGAAGCCCAGAGTCCTGTATGAAGAGTTCGTCTCCCTGTCCCTGTCGATATCGCCATTCGCCATGTTGATATATGACAATGAAGGAGAAAGTGAGCCTTTCTGCCTGTTTACCAATGAACTGCTGCGATAGTCGTCGAAGTTTCCTCCGACAGTGGCAGAGAGATTGTGCGCATCGGCAAAAGTATGATTGTACTTGAAGTAAGCATTGATGATATGACCGTCCTGATAGTAGCGGTTCTCCTGATAGAAGTCGAACACTGAACCATTCGTGAACTGTCCCTGCGGAACACTGTCGTCAGCGCCCTTGTACATACGCTTGTTGGCATTGTCATAGCAGTTCGCTGAAGGGAGACTACGGTATGCCTTCAGCTGGTCGCGGCGACGGTAGGTATAGTCGGCGATGAACTGGAGCCCCTTGGCGATGTTCGCCGTGAAGCGGTTAGTAAGTGTCAGATAATTGTTCACTACCTGGTTATGGTTCCTGCCGTCCATGAAGGTTCCGCCTCGTCCTGAGAACAATGGCGATGTGGCATCCGCCATATATCCTGACTGGATATTGATGGTTCCGTCAGGGTTGTACGGTGTAATGTTCGGGCCGACGTTTCTCATGAGGTCATAGAGGATACCATTGGAAGCCAGACCGTCGGAACCGTCGATTTCCCAGAATCCGCCGTAAGAATAGTCCGTGCGCTCGAAACTGATGTTGTTCGAGTAGTTCAGCCACTTAGTCATCTTCACATCTATCTTGGAACGGAAAGAGTAACCGTTATAATTATCCTTCACGCTGTTCCCGAAGAGACCTCTACGGTAGAGATAGCGTCCTGAGGCATAGTATGTTATCTTGTCATTGCCTCCGCGGACGGTGATGTTATGCTCCGTTTCAGGGCGTGTCTTGTTCAGCAGGTAGTTGTACCAGTCAAAGTTTCCAAGATAGAGATATGTATATGTTCCGGTCTCGTCAGGAACCACCCACGGACGAGCAGGGTTCTCAGTCTTGTCGTAGCGGCGCTC
Organism: uncultured Bacteroidales bacterium; assembly: GCA_934700615.1. Taxonomy (GTDB): domain Bacteria; phylum Bacteroidota; class Bacteroidia; order Bacteroidales; family UBA932; genus Cryptobacteroides. The sequence goes on along the minus strand of CAKUXR010000004.1, from coordinate 101,785 downwards.
CTTCAGCATCTGCAGTTGAGCGTCGGTATAAGTCCATGCGCCATAGCCCTTGGTGTAGTTATAGAACTCATTGGTCAGAGTGACATAGTCATAACCTGATGTGATATAGTCCGTGGAAGTAGTATTGTCGGAAATACTGAAACGCCCGTTGTAGGTAATCTTCGCCTTTCCGTCAGCGCCGCTCTTGGTGGTAATCAGAATCACGCCGGCAGAAGCCTTCGCACCATAGATGGCACAGGAGGACGCGTCCTTGAGGACTGATATGTTCTCGATATCGTTAGGGTTCACCTGCGCGAGGCTACCCTCGATACCGTCGATGAGGACGAGCGGCGAGCCTGAGTTCAATGACACCGCACCACGGATGGACATCTTGTAATGATTTCCGGCAATGGAACCGTTTCCTGTGGTAAGAGTGAGGGAAGGGTCTGCTCCCTGAAGAGCCATGGCGGTGTTGGTGACAGGGCGGGCATTGAGATCCTTTCCGTCGATCACGGAGACAGCTCCAGTCAGGTTCACTTTCTTCTGTGTGCCATATCCGACCACGACCACATCGTCAAGAAGGTTCTGGTCATCAGAGAGGCTGATTGTGAGGTCTGTCTCTGTTCCATTGACATTGACCTCCCTTTCGGAGAATCCGATATACGACACCACGAGAGTCACAGGAAAGTCTATGCCGGACAATTCAAAGTTTCCGTCCATGTCAGTGAAGAAGCCGGTCTTGGTGCCCTTCACCATGAGTGAGGCTGCAGGAAGAGGTGCTCCCGACGGATCGGTCACCTTGCCCTTTACGGTAATCTTCGCAGGCTCTTCAGCCTTTGGCGCAGCCTGATGCCCGGTGATGGACACGCTGCTTCCGTTTATGACATAAGTTACATTCTGTCCGACAAAGATTTGGTCAAGGACATCATTGATGCTGGCACCGGCAGCATCGACAGACACTTTCCTGGACAAATCGATTTCGTCAGAATTAACGATGATGGACCAGTTTTCCATCTTGTTCAATGCGGCAATCGCTTCTCTTATGGTGACATTGTGCAGCTTCAGGTCTATTTCCAGAGCCGAAGCGGACAAACTTATCACCATGGCAAGCAGCGATGCAAGTAAAATTTTTACTTTCATCGATTGTTTAATATGGTTAAATGAATAATATGTGGAATTCTATCGGGATGACAAGTATATGACGCCGTCACTCGACTTGATTTTCATTTTCTTGTCAGTGTTCATCGCAGAAAGAATCTGCTCAAGGGTTTCGTTATTAGTAAAATATGCGTAGAAATGCGTCTTCGCCAGCTTGTCGTCCTGCACGACAATCCTGGTCCCGAAATAGCGGGACAGATCCCTGGCGATGTCAGCCATAGTAAGATTGAAGAAATGGAATGAATGCTTCTCAGAGAACGCCCGGTAGTTCGTCCGGTCGAATGTCTGCATATCGACAGAGCAGGTATTCCTGTCATACTGCACCATATATCCAGGTGCCATCTGCACTGTCTTCATCTCGCCCCCGACATTCACATCGAGGCTGACGGAGCCTTTCAGAAGCAGGACCTCGACACATTCGCTCTCACTGTAAGTCTTGTAGTTGAATGTGGTTCCATAGACTTTCAGGCGTGTGTCACCTGAATTTATTATGAACGGATGCTGAGGGTCAGACGTGATATGGGCATAGACCTCTCCGTCGATGAACACTTTGCGTTCATTGCCCTCGAAACGTGACGGATAGGTGATGCGGGAACCTGCGTTCAGCCAAATCTCCGAACTGTCAGGCAACACCATACGGTGATTCTCGCCTGCAGGGACTTTATATTCACGCCATTCCACCTCCGCGAGCTGCACCGGAGCATCCTTCTTCCCGACGAAATAAGCAACCGGCGAAGAGACCGCAACTGCGAGGAGACCGGCAATGCAGGCCGCCATGAGACTGCTGCGCCAGATGCTCTTCTTTTCCGGAGAAATGCGCTTATACATCAATGTCTGTTCGCTGGAGCGCTTTTCTTCCCCGTCGAACAGCTCCCGCAAGGAGTCGGACACAGATTCATCTTTCCCGTGGAGAGCGAGCCACTTCTGGACTTCTGACTCTTCCTCCGGGGAAAACAAGCCGTCATAATAATCTTTCAGTCTCTTGTCCATTACGATATGATAAGGAAACAGATTTCTGTGGCAGTCTTTCACTGCCTTTCACCATAAGAACGTACGACCAGGAAAATTTACGTAACGGTTTAGGAAAAATTTTTGATTTTTTTATGTCAATGCCATAAAAGGTCAATTCAGCTTTCCGCGAAGATCTTTCAGGGCGAGTTCCAGATGCTTCTCCACAGTGCGTACAGAGAGCCCCAGCCTCTCGGCTATCTCCCTATTTGAAAGTTCATCCAGCTTACTCATCTTCAATATCTTGGCGCGCTGGCCCGGAAGGTCGTCCACCATGGTACGCAGTTGCGCGGCGGATTCCCTCCGTATCATCTCGTCTTCCGGAACAGAAACCTGGACATCTTCCTTTATCTCCTGGACTTTCTCCACATCCTTCGCCCATTTGGACCTGAGAACATCCAACGCCTCGTTCCTGGCGCACACGAACAGCCAGTTCTTCAGCGAGAGCCCCGGATCCAGGCTGTTCCGTGAGACATAAAGCCGCATGAATATGTTCTGGGTAATATCTTCCGCACGCATCTGATCCTTGATTATCTTGCGGACAAAGTTCAATACCATCGGAGCGTAGCGGTCATATATCGCCTCGAAACTGCGGATATTGCCACGCTTCAATTTCACAAGAAGGACTTCGTCCGTCTGGTCTTTGATGGATTTGAACATTTGTTGCTGTAGTTATCTCAGAGGATGCTCGCGGACGAGGTCGCCGAGTTCTTCCCATGGAACAGTGACCTTTATGATGCCTACTGAATACGGGCCGATTTCGTACTGGCCGTAAACATAGGTGACGCCTGTCTCTGAGACCTTGAAGTTTCCGTTAGGCTCGATGTCCTTGATGAACAGGCAGTCGTATGACTCCTGGTCAGGCATTGCATCACGAAGATGTGATGTGAGCAGTTTGGAAAGTTCCTCTTTGTATCCCGGAATGAAGAAATCCTCTTCGGTAATCTGTTTTCCGGTCTTCATGTCCACATTGAAAGTAACCTCGGAAGATGAGCCGTGGGCGCCGCCTTCATAGACGTAATCTGCTATAGTATAGGAGACTATGTCTTCATGCTTGCCCGAGAAATAGCCTTCAATGTTGCTGGACCACACCAGGAAGCCGAGGCTCTCGGTAACATTGACATCGTCATTCTCCGCATTGGCCTTGAGCAGGTCCATGCAGGTGCTGCGGTATTCTGCGACGAAGTCTGCAGTCCATTTGTCGGCAGCGGACTTCAGGTCCAGGCCGGCATAGTCCGAGCCGAATGCGGCTTCGACGATATTTTCGCAGATGGCTGTCTTGACCGAGTCTTCCAGTCCGCTTGACGGATATTCAATGCTTATTGCAACTGTCACTGAGTCAGTTCTTTCCGGAGAAAGAGGCTCGGTAACATTGACATTGACCTTATCGACACTCACTGAGGAGTCATGGCAGGCGGCAATCGTGAAGATTGCGCCTGCACACATTAACATTGATCTAAATCTCATAGTAACATTAATCGTTGTTCATTTCTTTTATATCGACTTCATGCCTTTCGCTAGCTCCCATCAGCCACTCGCAGTAGTAGTCGGCCATACGCCAGAAGAAGTACTCGTTCATGTCGCCGAATCCGTGGCGCTGACCAGGGAGGATGAGCATGTCGAAACGCTTGTTGGCGCGGATGAGGGCATTGACGACACGGATAGAGTTCGCAGGATGCACGTTGTTGTCGATGTCGCCGTGCACGAGCATGAGGTGGCCCTTCAGGTTGGAGGCAATCTGAGGATTGGTCTCGATGGAATATACGAAGGTTGTGTCGCCGGCCTCGATCTTCTCTTTGATTCCGTGATGCTGTTCGCTCCACCAGCGGTTGTAGATGTTGTTGTCATGGTTGCCCGCGCAAGAAACGGCTGCCTTGAAGAAGTCAGGGTACTTGAGCATGGCTGCTGTGGACATAAATCCGCCGCCTGAGTGTCCGTGGATACCAACTCTGCCGAGATCAATCCATGGATACTTCGCTCCGAGCTGCTGGATTGCATATTTCTGGTCCTCGAGACCGTAGTCGCGGAGGTTGCCGTAGCCGTAGTTGTGATACCACTTCGACCTGTCAGGATGACCTCCCCTGTTGCCGACTGTTATGACGATGAAGCCAAGCTGTGCAAGACGGTCTGTTCTGGTGAATCCCCTGCTCCAGCTGATGTTGTTGGCCTCGACCTGTGGGCCCGGATAAACGTAATCACATATAGGATAAACCTTTGTGGAGTCGAAGTCGAATGGTTTGTAGATTGCTCCGTGAAGGTCGGTAATGCCGTCGGCAGCCTTTACGGTGAAACGCTCAGGGAATTTGTATCCGGCAGCGAAGAGGAGTGAGAAGTCAGCCTCGCCGAGGTCGCAGACTTTCTTTCCGGTCGCGTCATAGAGGACTGATAACGGCTTGTAATCCACTCGTGAGCAATTGGCAATGAAGTACTTGCCGTCTTCAGTAGCGATTGCGTCGATGTTCATGTCCGGCATGTCGAGCATCTTAGGTTCTCCGCCCTGGAGACTTACTCTATATACATGCATCTGGTAAGGGTTCTCGCCTTTTTCCTTTCCGCAGGCACGGAACAGGATGTAGCCTTCTTTTTCATTGACAGCGAGCACGTCATCCACATGGTAAGCGCCTTCTGTGAGGTTGCGGAGCACCTTGCCGTTCAGGTCGCAGAGGTAGAGGTTCGCCCATCCGTTCCTTTCGGACCAATGGATGAGTTTCTTGCCGTTGTCAATGATTCTGAGCGCGCGGCTCTCGACGTAGGTGTTCATTCTCTCTGCAATGACTGTCTTTGTGGAGTCGCTGTCAACGCCGACGTAGCAGATGTCCATGCGTTTGAGGTCGCGGCTCATTCTTGTAAGCCAGAAACCGTCCGGGCCGCCGAGCCATTTGATGCCGCCGAATTCTTCGAACTGGTCATTGACAGTAGCCGGAGCGGACTGGAGTGACAGTTCCTGATCCTTGAAGGCATTGATTTTCACCGTATGGGAGGTCCAGTCACCGGCATTGAAAACATACAAATGGCCGTGAGGGCCAGGCTCGCCCGGCATCTGGTATTTGTAGGTTTCGAGCGTCGGACGTGGTCTGCTGAGGGAGTTGATTACCCAGAAGTCTTTTACCGGGCTCATGTCCCAACGCATGACTGCGATGTGCTTGGAATCAGGTGACCATACAAGTTCTGTAGGGAATACGCGTTTGGTCGTATCTGTCACGGTGTTGCCGTTGTAGTTGTTTATGCCATAGCAGAAATCCTTATAGCCGTCGCTCGTGATTCTGTGCTCCACGATTGTGCTGTCCTTAGGGTCTTTGGCGGCCTTGCGCATGTTCAAAGTGTCCATGTAGAAGAGGTTGGAGTTCTTCATATAGACTCCAGTCATTCCGTCAGGTGACACGTTTGCCCATGAAGGATATTTGTCGTCTTTGTCTGTAGTATTGTAAGTGAGGCTCTTGTCAGAAATCTTGTAACTGAAGTGATATGTGAGCCTGTCACCTGTAGATTTTCCTGTAGTGTCTTTCTTTTCCTGCGAGCTGACGATGTCGAATTTCAGGATACCGTCGTTTTCAGGGTCAATGGTGAGGTTCCTCATAGGGAGGTGTTTTGCCTCGAACGGGTCGCGTACGATTCCGGTAATCTGCATCGCAAGCTTTTCCATATCGAATGCCTTCTCGGTCTTGCCGAGCTTAGGGTCAGCAATGTAGTATTCTGTTCCTTCAGATGTCTTCCACGCATAGAGGAATTTGTCTCCGTTCCTGAACCACTGCGGTCTTACGGATGTCGAGAACACCATCTGTCCAACCCTCTTGGCAGAGAATCTTTCTGCCAGTTCATAGTTCGGGGTACGGACCTTCCTGTCTTCGCGGCTCTGGGCCGAAAGACCTGATGCGAATAAAGCCAATGCTGCCGTGCAGACCAATGCTTGTTTTGCAAGTTTACTTATCATAATGTCAGTTTTGTATTTTTTGTCTTTTCAAACTGCCGGAAAGCCCGGCACCATAAATGGCAAATGTAAACAAAATAACGATATAAAAATAACTCGGGGAGATATTTTGCGAAAAGTAAGCGGCAAAATCTTCAGTAACTGACCACAACTATATGGCATAGAGAGTGCTCCTTAGTCATCTGACGTGGCAGAGGGGGTCTTCTACAGGGTGGTCCAGCCACGCAAATGTGTCACAGACTCATCTGTGTAGCCATGACGCGTGACCGACCACGGGATTCCATCGAGCCGCAAGATTCCGTGTAAAAACCGGCCGATCTTTGGGGGTCACATCATTTGAACGAAACGGGGTAAAATCAAGGCGTTTCTTACACCGTTTTCTGTGCTTGTAGAGAGAAGTACACCGGTACACCGACCATCTCAAGATTTCGACCCTCTTGGCAGCAGCCGAATCGGAGATATCACCACTAAAGTATTCTATATCAATGTTATACTGAACAGAAAAGGCCTTGACAATCTGTCAAGACCCCATTTCAAAACCACCTCTTGGCATTTCCCGAATCACGTAAATGACTATCCATCAGCCGATAGCATTGACACGCCGCTGTCAAGAGGGTCGAGATTTTTCGTTTATACTTTTTTAGCGTTACTTCCCGATGAACTCGGTCAGACACTCCCCCTGTCAGGACGGCTTATGGACCGGCACACTTGAATTACAGATGAAAGGCCTCTTTCAGCTCGTTCATCTGCTCATCAGACATTCCTTCCGGAATGAACCCCATATTGCGGGATGCCTCATATATGAGGGCCGCTTTGTTAAGTACGTCCACCTGATCGAAAGCCTCTCCGATTTCCGGACCGACGGCACATACGCCATGCTTTTCCCACATCACGACATCATATTCATCCAACTGTGCAACTGTCGCGTCAGCGAGTGCGGTAGATGAAGGCATCTCGTAAGGAATAATGCCGAGACCTTTTGGACAGAATGCACGAGTCTCAGGAATCATTGACCACAGCAATCTCGTCAGAACGTCTTTTTCGAGGAACGGACGATAATGCGTCATGGCCACAAGCTCGATAGGATGGGTATGAAGCGAAGCCTTGTATCCGTTTCCTCTTTCTATCATCAACGAATGTATCGCGAGATGCGAAGCAAGTTCGGATGTGGGTTTCACCGGATTATCCGCGACAATTTCATAACTTCTGCAGTCGTCACAAATACGGATGACAGAACCGTTCTCCATCGGGAACCTGGCAAGATCCCGCATCCTCCTGTTGGTTCCCTTGCAGAAAAACCAGCAGCCTTTGAGATTCGGCAGTTCCTGCGCCATCGGCACGGCAGGTGCTATAGCAGGCATTGATTTCAGTTCATCATCAATGTATTCAGTAACATTGACAACAATATTGCCTCCGTTGCGCTCGGCCCATCCTTTCTCCCAAAGATAACCGGCAACTTCTGAAACTTTTTCTATTTCTCGCCTCAATTCCGGGCGATTATCCAATATTGACATTTTTAAAAAAGATTAGGAAATACCAATGATATTATCAGCAGAATCAGTCCGCCGACAAGAACAGACACAGTCTTCAGGCTTGTCCCCTTCCATTCTTTAAGGACAATACCCCAGACATTGGAAAATATGACATTCAATGCCATGAGGATGCACCATGAGAATTTCATTGCCACGGATTCTTCCGCAAAAAATGACTTTCCGACGCCAAGTCCGAAGAATTGGCTATACCATAATACACCGGCAAGAGCACAGAAGACGAGATTCCCGCCAAGGACCTTGACATCAGCATAATCACCGAATGTATGATTGGTGAAATTCTTGTAAAGACAGTACACCGCATTGGTAACAAAACCACCCATAGTTACAAGGAATGTTGCCGGCAACGCGGCGAACAGAGGCTTCATCCCGCTTATCTGGAGAGTCTTTCCGGATTCAAGTCCGAGACTGAAACAAGCCGACATCACACCGGACAGAATCGCGATGAGCAGTCCCTTGGTAAGAGCAAAATCCTTGATGGCCTGAGCCCTGTCCTCATCACTCATCTGTTTCGAACGTAGTGCTCCGGCATATCCGATGACAGCTATACCTGCTATTGTCAGACAAACGCCGATAAGAAGGATGAGCCCACTGCCGTGAAACAAGTCTTCCCTGGAGATGACCGCCGGAAGAAGAGTTCCCACCGCTGCACACAAACCCAAAGACAGTGACTGTCCCATAGCGACACCCAGATAGCGCATGCTGAGTCCGAAGGTCAATCCTCCGATTCCCCAGAGAGCACCGAAACCGATTGACTTTAAAGCCGCAGAAGAGTCTGATGTGAGGATCTCCATCAATGAACTGCCGGACGGGACCGAAAGCAGAGCACCCAAAAGAGGGAACACCAGCCATGCGAATATGCCCTGAACCAGCCAGAAGTTTTCCCAACTCCACTCACGTACCTTCTTTATCGGTACATATGAGCTTGACTGGCAGAAACTTCCAATCGCTATCACCAAAAGGCCGATCAATGTATTCATAACTTATCTTTTAGAGGTCACTTCTTTCTCATATCTCTGTATTTCAGCAATGAACTCACTGCCTACAGGGACATTATTGCGAAGACAGAACTCGTCATATACCGCATTCCACGGAAGCGCCTTGCATTCTTCTTCCAGTGCAAGAACCTCGAAATGACGGTCCTCCATTTCATACTTCGAGATCAATGATACCGGTTCAAGAAGAGCACGTAACATTGCCTTCTGAGCTGCACGTGAACCAGTCACGTATGCTCCGACACGGTTCATGGCGCCATCGAAATAATCCAGCCCGTAATGAACACGGTCAAGTGCGCCGGCACGTACTATTTCAGAAAAGAGTTCTACAGTATTGTCGTCCATGATAGTCACATGATCCGAGTCCCATCTGATCGGCCGGCTTACATGCAACATCAGCTCCGGAACAAAACAAAGAAGTGCTGAGACCTTGTCTGCCGGACTTTCCGTAGGATGATAATGTCCGGTGTCGATAGTAGGAATCTTGCCGTTCGCAGTCGCATAAGCGGTGTAGAAATCATGGGAACCTACAGTAAAACTCTCCAATCCGATGCCGAAGACCTTACCCTCAATGCAGTCCTTCATATTGTCCTTTTTCTCCGCAAATATTCTGTCAAGAGAGTCCTTCAGCAGACTTCGATACAGGAAATGATTGACAGACACATCTTTACATCCATCGTGCACCCACACATTCATTATACATGGATCGCCTTGAGCCTTGCCGATCACGTCCGCAATCTCGCGGCAACGCTTTGTATGTTCTACCCAGAAATCCCTTATTCCCTTATCAGGATTGGCAAGAGAAAGATTTCCGCTCTTGGGATGAGAGAATGAAGTGGAATTGAAATCAAGTTTGGTGTTGTTTTCATTTCCCCACTCTATCCAGCTCTGGAAATACTCTGGCGTAACCTCGTCACGATCAACCACTTTCCCTTTAAAGTCGCCATAAATTTCATGAAGATTCAGTCTGTGCGTACCAGGAATCAGGCTCTTGGCCTTGAGGATATCCGCACGAAGCTCATCAATATTACGGGCAGCGCCAGGATAATTTCCAGTCGCCTGGATACCTCCGGAGAGCGCACCGGCCTGCACTTCGAAGCCTTTTACATCATCAGCTTGCCAGCAATGCATGCTGAGGTGAAAATCCTGAAGCTGTCCAAGGACTTTTTCAGTATCAATTCCAAATTCCGCATAACGATCCTTTGCAATCTCGTATGCCCTGTTTACAAGTTCCGTTTTCATAATATGTTGATTTATAGTCTAGTAATTTCTTTAAAACATTGATAAGCATCGTCCCAGATTTCTTTATTTTCAGGTTCAAACCTTCGTAAAGAGCTGTCAGAAGCAAGAGTTTTTCGCATATCTGACATTGATTCAGCCTTACCCAATCCGACAAACTGAGCCATCAGATTTCCTGCGGTAGTGGCTTCGGCAGGACCTGCAACGACGGGGATTCCAAGTGAATCGGCAATCATCTGATTAAGGGCAGCATTGAGGGAACCGCCTCCGATCACATGCAGGCGTCCGATATTCTTTCCCGAGAGCTCCCGCAAACGGTTGAGCACAAATCTATATTTCAATGCCAGTGATTCGAAGATGCAGCGTATATATTCCGCATCAGAAGAAGGCGGGACTTCGCCATGAGACAGACAATAATCACGTATCGCTGACCGCATATCGTCAGGATTGGCAAAAGCCGGATCATCCGGGTCAATGATACTCCTGAATGGCTCCACACCCTCTATCATTGACGCAATCTGGGAATAGGAATAGTCTCTGCCTTCATTTTTCCACTCTGCCCTGCATCTCTCCAACAGCCACATTCCGGTAATGTTTTTAAGAAAACGGATATTGCCTTCCGCCCCACCTTCATTGGTAAAATTCATTTCGAAAGACTTTTCTGTGACAATCGGGGAAGGTATTTCAACTCCCATGAGCGACCATGTCCCGGAACTCAGATATGCGAAATTATCATCATCGGCAGGCACGGCTGCAACAGCAGACCCTGTGTCATGTCCTGCTACCGCTATTATCGGAATCTTACCCAGCCCTGTTTCAGAAGCGACTTCATCTGACAGGATTCCGGCAACTTCTCCAGGCATGATGATCTTTCCGAACAACTCTCTTGAAAGGCCGGCGGCAGAGAGGATTTCTTCATCGAAATCATGAGTGTCCGGATTCATGAGAGCAGAAGTTGAGAGGATGGTATATTCACAAACCTGGCTTCCGGAAAGCATCCATATTATGGCATCAGGAATGAACAACAGTTTATCAGCAGCCTCTAAAGAAGAATTGCGTTCCTGCCGCATGGCATATAGCTGAAAAATGGTATTGAAATTCATTATCTGGATTCCTGTCCTCTCATACAGTGTTTTTTGTGAAATATGATTGAAGAACTTCTCCGGAATTCCACATGTATAAGTATCGCGATAAGAGCGCGGCTGGGACAGAATTTGTCCATCCTTACCGAGCAATACGAAATCTACTCCCCATGTATCCACGCCGATGGATTCCACTTTTTCTCCAGACAAAACTGCCTTGCGGAGTCCTGTCAGAATCTCATGCCAGAGTCCGAACAAGTCCCAATAGCTGCGCCCGTTCACCTTAATGATGTTATTCTGAAACCTGTGGATTTCAGTCATTTGAATGCCCTTGTCAGTATATTTTCCAAGGACGACACGACCGCTGGTCGCTCCCAAATCTATTGCTACAGATGCCATTTTAGTGTTATTCTTTAGTAATTTCCCTATCGGCAAACAATATGTGATTTTTTACTTGCCCGACGAGTGCAAATTAAGGTGATTTCATTGTCTTCAGCTCATACGATATGACATTAAACTTTAGTTTTTTGATTTTTACTCGGTTTTAGTCATATTTTTCTTAAATTTGAGAAACACTGAAACAATCATGGACAACGTTCAGAGCATTAAATATCTCCTCAGCGCCAAGAGAGACGAACAATGGGGAATTACCATAAACACTGTTGGCACGCAGACGATTGAAAAGAATTATATCAGCTATCCGCCAGCGGAAAAACATCCGGAAGGATTCTTCTTTGACGTCAACAAAGGAAGAATTCTGGATAGCTGGCAGTTGCTTTATATCCACTCAGGAAAAGGAACAATATATGATAAAAAGGGCAATGCCGGACAGATAAATTGTGGAGAAATGATTCTGCTGAGACCGGGTGTCTGGCATAGTTACACACCCGACAAAGAAACCGGATGGGAGGAATATTGGATCGGCTTCAAAGGGCCTGTCATAGATGAAAGGGTCAGAATCGGGTTCCTGTCCAAGACCGTCTATAGGGTAGGAGTCAGAGAAGATATTGTTTCCATTTACAATGATGCAATAAAGATTGCCATTCAGGAAAAACCTTCTTATCAGCAATATCTTTCCGGGATAGTGAACCTGCTTCTGGGTCTTGCAGTCTATCTTGATACGAATCATGACGTGGAGTCAGACTACATTGCAGAAAAAATAGACTCCGCGAAGCATCTGATAAGAAGTCATTTCAACGAAGATCTGAACCTGGAGGACATCGCGAAAGATACGGGCATGAGCTATTCCTGGTTCCGCAAGAAATTCAAGGAATTCACCGGTATTTCACCTGCCAAATATATTCTCAGCCTGAGAATCCAGGAAGCATGCCGCCTGCTTTCAGAGGCCAAACTAAGCATCAAAGAAATCTCATGGCGTCTGAATTTCGATGACGCATCATATTTTTCAGCCATGTTCACACGTGAAGTGGGCATATCGCCTAAAGAATATCGTGCAAGATTCAATGCCGACAGCAGGTACGACCACCCCTGAAGCTAGCCGACGTCTGTCGAGCCGCAAGATTCCGTGTAAAAACCGGCCGATCTTTGGGGGTCACATCATTTGAACGAAACGGGGTAAGAAACGCCGACCAGATCGAGATTTCGACCCTCTTGGCAGCCGCCGATTTGGAAATCTCACAGCTAAAGTATTCTATATCAATGTTATACTGAACAAAACAGGGCCTTGACAATCTGTCAAGACCCCATTTCAAACCCACCTCTTGGCATTTCCCGAATCACGTAAATGACTGGCCATCAATCGATAGCATTGACACGCCGCTGTCAAGAGGGTTGAGATTTTTCGTTTATACTTTTTTAGCGTTACTTCTCTACCATATCCGCAGTAGGGATAATCAACTGCTTCACAACCTTGCCCAAGTTACCGTCAGCGTCTTTGGCTACGGCATAAACGAGGTAGCTGTTTCCAAAAGCGACAGCCCTGCTTATGACATCCTTGTCCGTATTTCCGGCACCGCCGGTGATTCCGCTGAGGATTTCGCTGTCGGTCATCGGATCGTCATTATAGTCTATGGCCACACCATCCTTATTGGCCCTGAAGAAAGCGGCATACCAGTGCTCTGCCTTGTCATTGGCCTTAAGATATGCATGTATGTCTCCATCCGCGAATGAACTGATTTCCGAAGGGGAAGTCACTGTTATCTTAGTGATTTCCACGGTAGCCTCACCGCTCGTGTCATGGGTCCCGGTCTCGAAATCTTTCACGTACAGTTTCGTTGTCGCACCGCCCTGATAGCCGAACGCGAAGCATATGTACTTCGTATCTGTCAGCAGCGCACCTTTTCTGTTCAGTTCGATGTCGCCCTCATTCAGAACGAGATTTCCGTTGGTGATGAGATATTCCATGAATGCCGCATCATCATAAGTACCGTCTTCCTTCTTAAACTTCTCGTATTCCGCCCTCTGGATACATCCTGCCATATAAGTCTCATCCTTCGCAGAAGGAATGATCTTTATCAATGCTCCGTCAGCATAGGTCTCTACGACATTGATGTCGAAAGTCATCGACGATACAGGCACATTCGCTGTGGTGATCTCCTTGTGTGCCACAGCTGTGGTGCGCTCGCCAAGCGGGCTCACGCCGAAAACGATGACCGAGTACTCCGTGCCAGGCTCCAGGTCACTGATTTCCAAGTCCTTGTACGTATCCAACTTATGTGTTCCTGAAATCAGCAAGTCCGTAGAAGACCAGTCCACCTCGGCAACATTGGCCTGCTGAATCATTCCCTGGGCAATGTCTTCAGCTGTGGCCTGTTTGAGGTCCTCTGTATTAACAAGGCCCACATAGTATTTTGTGGAATTGTCAGAAGGCGTCACGGTGAACGAGAATGAAAGCTGGCTAACCTCCCCTGCCGTGATGTCAAACGTACATTTGTCCACGACCTCGAATTTCTTTGTAGTGAACGTGCCGGTAACGACGTTCTCCACAGGAGTACCGTCCGCGTTCATTCCGAAAGCGAACACTGTATATTCAGTCTCTGGCTTGAGTGCGGAAAGACGCTGAGAATCAAACCCTATGCTCAGCAAATCGAGAAGCGAGCCGTTAGGATCCACCTCTGCCTGATAATTTGAGAGTTGTTCTTTAATGTAGGCCACGTGCTCCCTGACGAGTGCATTCATGTCCGTACCGTATGAGATTCTGAAATTTTCGGACGTCATCACGTCCCATGTGTAATATGTTGAATTGTCCAAAGGAGTAACCTCGATGGTCGCGCCTGATGATGTTATGTCCTTGAAATTGAACTGGTAAGCTGCCTCAGGTTGTGGTTCTGGTTCCGGTTCTGGTTTCGTCGGCTCCGGCGCAGCATTGTCCTTACATCCTGCGACAATCACACCTGCGGTCGCAGCAAACATCCAAAGTAGTCTTCTCGTCTTCATAATTCTATGTTTATAATTGTTAGAAATGTCCAATATTGCATCCTGAATAATTCAAAACGGTTTCCAAAATACGTGTTTTTCCTGACTTTGACAACAAAAAAACACCTATTCTAAGGCCTCCAAACCCACATAATGAGGGGATCGTTTTAAAATAATTCTGAATTCGAGATTATTGTCTCACAGTAAAAGGAACATACCTGCGATTATATGGACATTAAGGGACATATAGTAGAGACCACCGAATATGACGCTAACAGGATATCTATGAAGACACCACCATAAATATCCCCAAGATGTCAGATTTATTGGAACAACCGCTCCGTAACTGACCACAACTATATGGCATAGAGAGTGCTCCGTGGCCATCTGACGTGGCAGAGGGGGCCTTCCACAGGGTGGTCCAGCCACGCAAATGTATAACAGACGCATCTGTGTGGTCATGACGCGTGACCGACCACGGAACTCGGTCAAGCCGCAAGATTTCGTGTAAAAAACCGGCATATTTTACACGGAATCTCATTTTTGAACGAAACGGGGTAAAATCAAGGCGTTTCCTACACCGTTTTCTGTGCCTATAGAGAAGGACACCGGCATGCCGACCATCTCAAGATTTCGACCCTCTTGGCAGCAGCCGATTCGTTACTCTTGTCGCTAAAGTATTCTATATCAATGTTATACTGAACAAAACAGGGCCTTGACAATCTGTCAAGACCCCATTTCAAGACCACCTCTTGGCATTTCCCGAATCACGTAAATGACTGGCCATCAGCCGATAGCATTGACACGCCGCTGTCAAGAGGGTCGAGTTCCTGACCCCTCATAACCGCACAAGTCCGCTTGCGACCGAAATTCAAAAATGGGATATTTTTTGGGATATTAAATAGAAAAAGTGGCCTACAGATACTTGTAAGCCACTTTTCAGCGGAGAGGACGGGATTAGCCACGCTGAGCGTGCCTTTTCTCTGCTCCTTGCCGGAGGGGCCCTTGCACACGCCATGAAGCTCACGGCCGGAGGCCGTGGGTCTTTTACATTTGAAGGCCTTTACAGGAGCGAGCTCCTGACGGCCTTCAAATGAAAAAGCCCGGCGCGATGCGCCGAGCTTCATGACGTTTTGCGGAGAGGACGAGATTCGAACTCGTGGTACGGTAAACCCGTACGTCAGTTTAGCAAACTGGTGGTTTCAGCCACTCACCCACCTCTCCGGAAATGCATTCCTTCGAGAGATTCGTTAACCGATTCTCCAAATAGGAATGCAAATATAAAACGAATATTCGGGATTACCAAATTTTGTTCAGCAAGTATGCGCTATTTATTCCGCAGCCATGCGTGCGGCATAGGCCTCACTTAACGCCTTGTTCCACACGATGGCAACCTTGCCGTACTTGAATCTGGCATCCAGGCCGCGGTGAGCCATGGGATACGGCTCCCTCTCCGCCTCTCCCATGCTGATGCGGTTGTTAAGTTCATCCATATCACGCACATACTGGATATCCATATCGATATCCTTCATCTGATATGCATGACCAGGCAAGAACCTGAATATACTCTCGTCAATGCCGGATGCAGGGTCCTCCAGGTACTTGAGCAACCTGGAAACACTGCGCCTGTAATTCTCGAATCCAGGCATGTCGAAAATCCACACACATTCTCCCGAGCCGATTGCATCACCCGAAAAAGCCATATCATGACCTTTCAGGAAATAAATCATCGAGCCAGGCGTATGCCCCTCACACTGAACACATTCCAGCTTCATTCCGCCCAAGTCTATAACATCATGGTCAGCGACGAGCGTGGTATCATGAGTAAAAAGCGTATCCCTCTTGAAATCCTCCTTCGGAAGCAAATACCGAATACCTTTTTCATCCTTGAAAGCACCGTACATGCCCGTGTGGTCGTAATGATTATGCGTAATCGCTATCAGCTTCTCCCTTTTACCTGCACGGTCATAAAAAATCCGCCTCAACGACTCATCCGCATCATCCGCCCACTTTACATTGTTGGACAAATCTATCAGAATAGCCTTCTTACGGCCCCTGACGATGTACATATCCGAGCACACATTATGCCTGACCGTTCCGTCTTCCAGTACGGACTCCCCCGGAGGATTCGACGAATTACAGTCTTCCACATGCCATACATCCTTCTCGACAAGAGAAACCGTATATGGACCTATCTCCATAGTTGTGTCCCATGCGGGTTCTTCCGCACAGGACACAAATGACAGCGCCAAAACTGATATCGCGCTGATAGTAAGCAATTTATTCACGATCAATCTATTACAGTCCAAGTTCTTCGATAATACGGCTCATTCCGGCATACTTGTCCAGAGTCCAGAGAATGT
Source organism: uncultured Bacteroidales bacterium (assembly GCA_934700615.1). Lineage (GTDB taxonomy): Bacteria > Bacteroidota > Bacteroidia > Bacteroidales > UBA932 > Cryptobacteroides. The sequence goes on along the minus strand of CAKUXR010000004.1, from coordinate 85,108 downwards.
AGCGGATATCCACGCAGACACACTTGTTGTAGCCCGGAACCGCATACAGGTCGCTGGCGAGAGACTCCTTATTTCCGTCAAAGGCCAAGCCGATGACCTTGCCCTCGGCATTGAGCACAGGGCTGCCAGAATTACCGCCGGTAATATCGTTGTCTGTAAGGAAATCAGCAGGCATTGTCCCGGCAGGAGCAGAGCCGACAGGTGCCGGAGCAGCCTTTTTGCCGGAAGAAGGCATCTTCACAGCCCAACGCCCCCAATCACGAGACTCTAGCATTGACATAAACGCATCCGAAGGCTTGAAATCGCGATTCTCAGCGTCATACTTTTCAATGACACCGTTGGTCGAAGTCTGCCATGAACACCAGACGCCATCATGCGGCTCGATCGGACCTACAGTACCGTAAGTGATTCTCATAGTGGAGTTTGCATCAGGATACTGAGCGATTCCCTTGTCCGCGCGCATCTCATAAAGAGCATGAGTATACTCCTTATTCATCGCCAGAATCTCATTACGGTTACACATGTCATTATCCTTATTGTTGAAATCAAGAATGCTGACATCCAGGAGAAGCTTCTTCAGCCTGTCATCATTGAACTGAGCCGGGTCATTGAACGCCTCCGCCTTCTCTCTGGAAGCAACCATAGTTCCAGCCCAGATATAATCTGTCATCGCCTTGAAATCCGTACCGAACTTCGCCGCAAGCTCCTTCTGATAAGGTCCGAAAAGGGTTGTGTCAATGTTGGAGAAATACTGAGAGATAGAATATTCGAGCAAATCCCTCTCCACTCTCGGATCAGTATCTGCAATACCCCTCATAAGATGCCTCTTCATCGGCTTGAAATTACCGCGGGCACTGTTCATCCTCATGATGGTTCTGCCAATGATGGTCCCACGGAAGAAAGTCTCACGGAAATAAGCCTTATTGCGCTCCACAGACTCAGTAGCATCATATAACTTCTTCAGGTCAGACATAAGAGTTCCCCACTTGGCCTTACGCTGAGGATCAGCCTCTATCCAAGCCTGCAAATCCTTCTCCTCGGACTCCTTTATAGCCTTGACACCGAATCTCTTGAGACATTCTGCCTCACCTTCCTGCATCTCACCGATATTGCTGAGACCGAAGAAAGTGTCAGAATATTTGAGCCAAACGGCAGGATCCGCATCCATCCAACGGCGCATGATTTCCATCTGGTTGCGCCTCAACTCATTGGCAATAGGAAGAGACACACACTCCTGGAAATCAGTCTCCAAAGAAGAAGCATAACGGTTAGTTCTTCCAGGATATCCGATGACCATAGTGTAATCCTCAGGCTTATAACCGTCCAGAGAAATATCCAGCTTGCGCAACGGCTTGAGAGGCACATTGTTCTTAGAATAATCAGCCGGCTTTCCGTCAGGCGCAGTATAGACACGATACATGGCGAAATCGCACTTCTGCTGAGGCCACTCCCAGTTATCCGTATCACCACCGAATGCAGCCACGGAAACAGGAGGAGCAGCCACAAGACGAAGGTCAGTATATACGTCGTAAAGAGCCATATAATACTTCTCACCGGACCACATAGAGTTCAAATAAGCCTCCTTGCCGGTCTCAGCCTTATACTTTTTCTCCATGATATTGCTCACGCGACGCATTCCGCAAGGAAGCCCCTTCTTCGCCAAATCCTCACGGAGATTCTTCACTTCCGCCGTGACATCCAGGACCCTCTTCAGGAAAAATACCTGCTTGTCCGGAATAGGCAGTTCCTGGTCACTGCGCACAGCCCAATAGCCCTCTTCCAGATAATTATGCTCCGGAGCACTCAGCGCGAAAACATCCGAATAAGCACAATGGTGGTTCGTTATCAGAAGACCCTGATCAGAAATTATACTTCCCGTGCAATAGAATCCCAGAGAAACAATCGCATCCGAAACAGCCGAACCCGGCGCATCCGCATTGTAAATCTCCCCTGCCGAAAGTTTCAGACCCCTCTCCTGCATCTTCTTTTCCAGCGCCGCATTGATATCCTGAATCAGCCACATGCCCTCATCGGCCAACGCAGTCGCCTGTCCCAACATAATTCCGGCCAATGTCAATGCGGCCAGATATATCCTTCTCATTTTCATCTTTTAATCTCAATTATTCAGATTCCAGAACCTTCTCCAGCGCGGAGCCGCTGAACGGCACTTCCACGCCTTTGTTCTTGAATTTCAGCTTCGCGGCTTCCTCACGGACATCGTCCTTCTTGTAGGTGATGGTCCATGTTTCCATGTTCAGGAGTTCCCAGATGCGGTCAGCTGTCATAGGTGCGGCATAACGGATCATGAGAGCCGGAGTCAGGCTGTTGTCAAGCTCGAGATAGACACCTATGATGCCGTCATTCTTGGAAAGATGATTGCTTACGAACGGCAGATTTCTGAGAATGATAGGCTTCTCATAATTGGCATCCGGAATCTCATATACGAACTGAGGCTTGCCGGCGAACTCCTCTACCCTGCTGGAGAACTGGGCCTTGAACGGAGTGAACATCTTGCGGATGAAAGACTCCGTAGAAATATAGGACACGCCATCCTCAAGATCCACGAACTTGAAGTTCACAGGAGTACTCTTGGTGCCGCCGCCGTGGACAGGCATCTCAAGCTCCTTCATATTGACAATCTTCTTGAACCATGCCTTGTCGGCAGTCTCTGAAGCATCCATATAGACACGGACGATGAGAGGACATGCGAACTCGGACTCGAGGCCATATATCTTCTTGTCAGTCAGACGCATCTGGAGACCGAGATAATTAAGGTCCAGCTTGTCATACATATTCTCGGTACGGATAGTAACCACCTTGATGCTGTCCACTGAAGCCATATCCGGAGTATTGACACGGAACTTGGAAGGAGTGAACACGCTCTCCTGGATAACCTCAGGAGTAGTGGCAGCAGGATCATAAGTAATCACGGCCCTGTGGTGGGAAACAAACGTCTTCACACCATGAACGCCCCTGATCTTCTCCAATTTGGCCTTGAAAGCCATAGAACTGCCGTAGCACTTGACAGAACGCAGACCCTCCATCTCCATAGTTTTCAATGATGACGGATCCACCAGCTGCTTCACCGTACCATCCTCCAGAGTCTGCTCGATACCCCAGGTAACATTGATAGTAGGAAGCTCATACTTTCCGCCGGCCCAGAGACCGATACCCATGAGAACCAATGCAATGACAGCCGGAGCCAGCACGTTCCACACGTTGCGTCCACCTTTCACGCACACACCGGTATGGATGGCATCCACAGGACAAACTGCCGTACACTCACCGCACAGAGTACAATCCACAGCCTTGACGGCACCGGCCCTGCAGCCAGCCACATCAATGCCATAAGGACAAGCCTTCGTACAAAGGCCGCAATGCGTACACTTGGAGTCATTCTTCATGATATGGAGCACCTGGAGCCCAGGTTTTCCGCAAAGGATTTCAAGAAGATATCCCACAACGCAGAACGCAGCGAGAAGAGCCCACCAAGGGACATTGACGCCGATAGATCCGAGAAGGTAATAAGCCGCAGCAAGAACCACAATCCACACCCAGAACTTCAGAGAATTGGAAATGGCTCCGAGAGGACAGAGATACTTGCACCAGAACATGTTGACCATGAAGCCGCAGAGAATCACAGCCGCAACTGAAATCAATGACATCCAGAGAGTTATCTCGCCCTTGAATCCGGTAGCCACAGCATAGTAAGGGTCAAGGTTCTTGCAGAACAGCTCGCTAGCGGTAGCCGTAGAATAGAAAATCCAGAACAGAAGCACATACTTGATCACGCGGAGGACCTTGTCGGCAACAGTACCGTTCTTTACCACGATACCTCTCCAGCCGATAGTGTTGCGGAGTTTCATGAGAAGGTCCTGGACAGTTCCCAGCGGGCAGAGATAACCGCAGAAAAGTTTGCTGAAAAGCACAACTGCGGCAGCCAGAACGATACCCATCACTATCTGCACCATGCTCATGCTGCATGGAAGTGAGCCTCTTACGAAGAATGTTGTCAATGCCTGAAGACCGCCCATAGGGCAATAAGCCTCAGGGTTTGCAGGATCCTTGCCCGGGATGAGCAGGAAAGCTGCCAATGCGGCCAGAACACCCCACTGAAGGAGATATTTAGGCCAATTCCTTTTGATTGTTGATTGTTTAGCCATTAAGTTTAGCATTACAGAAGCCGCCATCACACGACAACGGCTTCCAGTGTTTATGTTATGACTTATTTATTCTTCACACAACGCAGAGTCATACCGCATCCGCTGTGAACAAATGCCAGAGACAGACGACCATCCTTATACTGGCTTGTGAATGTGGTCATCATGCCGAAATACTGGAGCGTATTGAGTTTGGTAGGCTCCTTGGAATCATAATTCGCCTTGTTGAAAGTAGAAGAAGCGATATAGGTGATGGCAGGACTGCCGGCCAGAGCAGCATCATTGGTATTGGCCGCAGCAATAGCGTTCTTGAGATACTGTCCGGTCGCACCGAACTTGGTAACCTGACGATAACCTACAAGCTCCATATTCCAGCCAAGTTCATTAGCCTTCTTCACTGAGCCATAACCGGCTGCGGTATCCCAGAGCAATGCATCATCCTTCGTTATGGCTGCCTCATCATTGACACCTTTTGCTGAATAACCGCAAAGAGCAAGATACTCACTTCTGGTAGGAACATGCCATCCGTTAGGGCAGATACCCTGCTTGCCCTCGAACGAAGCGGCATTATCCACAGTGATTTCCTCACCGAAAATAGCCTGATAGTCATAAAGATAACCCTTCTTATTTACAAAATCGGCATCGGTTGAAGGGGTAGGAACACCATTTACGATAGTGTAAGGCGCCCAAATGTGTGACTCCGCAGCAGGATCTGAAGAAACAGTGTATCCCTCAGGAACATAGCGCATGGACTGTGACATCCATACTGAACCGTCAGACATCTTCACGGTAGTATATTTCTCATTCTTGTAGATGAAATAACCGTCATATTCAGCAAAGTCAATGTAAGTAGGCACGTCTCCGCCGATTTCACCGCCGTCACCCCAGTTCTCGATATTTCCGGAAATGGAAACCTTGATGTCTGAAGGCATAACCTTCACATTGATAGTATATTGGAGTCCCTGCTTAAGCTCAGTTGAAACAAGTTTCTGGGTAAGTTCCTTACCTGTAGATGTAGTGACAGCAAGCTCGAAAGCAACTGTCTGAGGCACAACGATGGCGCTGTAAAGTTCACCCTCAGTAACCGCATGAGCCTTGATAGCCTCGACAGCAGCACCCTCAGAAACCGCAGCAGTCATATTGACAAGGTCAATGTCAGCAGTTGTCTTGGAACCGCGAAGCTCTACAGCGGAAATTCCGGCCTGAGACTGGTTGTCCACAACAAGAGAAATCTTTGTCAACATATGCTTGAAAGGCACTACAACAGCATTGACAGAAGGCGTAACCCCCTCTTTCTTGCCGGCAATGAAATCCGAAGCCCCGTAACCGGTAGTCTGGTCTGCAGCAACCTTGAAAGCAGAAGGCACACCCTCTGCAGCATAAGGATAATATGCTGTCAATGTAGATGGTGTCAATGCCTCCGCATACCAGTTGAGTGTGCCTGAGAAAACATTGTCTGAATATGTAAGAAGCTGATTCTTCGCATACGCCACATCTCCCTGCATGATGGTGACACCTACTTTGTCGCCATTCTCGAAATTGACATCAGTAACTTTGGTCATTACCGGAACAATCTTCACGAGTCCAGGAACAGGAGTCTCGATTTTTTCAGTCTGACAGCCGGCCAACACAGCCACAGCCGCAGCAAGTAAAATGACTTTTTTCATATCGTTAACGTATTTTAGTAACCTTCAAAAAATAACCCGCATCATCTTAAGGAATCTTTTCGGTCTAGATCTTTTTTCTCATCAGTCATGTGCCACCGGCACACTCCTTCTTCGAAAACAGATCTATCCTCGAAAATCTTCTCTTAATCTGAGGCAACTTATTTTTTTCATGTTACTTATGTTTTAAAAATTATAGCCTATTGTCAATGCTTCCGTATTTCTTATACGTCCGTCAGAGAATCCCTTTATGACGTCGAATTTCTTCCTCAAGCGTGAAATGCCCTCATAAGAAGCCTCGAGATAAACTCCTTTCTTGAAATTATACCTGACGGCAAGTCCTCCATTGACCTTTGCGCAGGTCTTGTACGCAGTCATGGCAGCCTCATAATCAGCCAGACGGAACGGCTCGCCCGAAGCCTCGATACCCTGTGATTTCCAATGATACTCGTCATCCTTACCCTTCGACACATTGGCATTGAGCTTGATGTCGAAACGCCCGAACTTCAAGAGGAAGGATGCAAAGACATTGAAAACATCTGCCTTGCAAGTATTTACGAACGGATAGGTCATCGTTGAAACCTCGCGGTCCTGAGTCCATCCCAGACCGGCATTGAAATACTCCCCTGAGTCGAGAAGCACCTCCCATTCTGCACCGGCATTGATATTCTGGCGCGTGAAGATGGTATTCGAGCCATATTTGCGGGTCGTGGTGACACCATTTTCCGTAACGTCCTCCAGAACATTCTCGTCATTGTCCTGGGTCCTGAAAGAATAATGCCCCCTGAGATAATGGCTGTGCCCGTTGCCCGGAATCCTGTAGTCCATTTTCACGCCCATGGACCAGCCATCGAAGTTGTACCAGATTTTCTGCTTTTCACCTGTGCTTCCGTGACTTGCCAATGCCTCGATTTCAGCATAGAAGTTCCGCCACTGAATCTGCGCGGCACCGCCGTTTGTCAGTTCCCTGGACGGAAAACCGCTGACTCCGGCTTCCTTGATGTGCAGGCCGGAATTGTCCCAGATATCCTGGACACCATACATAAGGCCCTTGTCAATGAAAGCATAATATACTCCTGAAGTGATTCCAAGTTCCTCAGCTGTAATCGTTTCCGAAGTCTTGGAGAAAACGTAGCTTGCACCCAATGCCAAGTCTCCGCGATGCCACATGATACTCGGCGCAAAAGTCATGTCCAAGAGAAAATTAGTATGACGCAGATCCTTACGCTTCGTATAGTTCTCAGCTGCAAAGTCCAGTTTTCCTCCAAGTCGCCAACTGTCATTCAGATCAACGGCAATTCCTCCGAGGAAAGAATAGGTCTGTCTGGTCTTGCGGCCCGGAGTAAACTCGTAGATGTCCACCGGATAGTAACCGGGACGTGCCGACATTGATCCACATGCCTTCCGGCTCTCTGCATTTCGGAAAGAAAATGCCCCGATCATGGAGAACTTCTTCAGATGGGTTATGGTACCGGCCTCGGCGCCTGCACTCCAGATAGTCTTAGGATCATTGACATCCCTGAAACCACCGCTGGTATAATCAGCTCCGAGTTCAGCGTAAGATACTGTCAATGAGTCTGTCCGCAATCCGTTGACGTTCCTGCCGGCATTCCAGAAATCCCTGCGTTCCACAATGTCGAATGTCTGCGCAAACAGTCCCGCAGACCAGAAAAGAAGGGCCGCAGCCACAGTTATTTTCAATGTCTTATTCATGGAGCGACTGTTTTTCACGTTCATAAAAATCATTGGTAGAGTTATTTGTATCGGCCAGGATTTCATATCCGAAAGTCTGGCTTGATGCTTCATCAGCCTTACGGAAAAGAGTATGTCCCTGGTATGAGCCGGAGAATTCTACCGCACCTGCATCAATGTCAGGACAGAGTCTCTTCTTGTTGGAACCGCCCTTCACGAACACCTCTACACCGTCAATCACCCAATCAATCGGGAGTTTGACAATGTTTTCGCTGGTCGAACCAGGCTTAGGAATGACGTTTCCGGATTCAGACACGAACTCTTTCATCGTAGTACCCTCAGGCGCCCTGAAAATTACGGTTGCAGGGGAATTGATGGAGAAAGTAAAGGCATTGGCCTTTCCGGTCTTTATCACCACGTCCAGAATATGGTCCTGCCGGATGTTGTTGCCAGGTGCAAGATGATAATTAGGATTCGGGAAGTACGTCGTATTATAGCACACGAAATACTGTGAGTTATTCAGATTCACCGAGTTAGGATACTTCGAATGATGATCTATCGCTCCGAAGACCACTATCACGGCATCTTCTCCAGGTTCCAGAGGGAACGCAGTGCCGTCCCCGCCTATCTGCCAGACAGCCTGAGAAAGAGGAATGAAATCAGGATAAATGGTCTCGCCGGTAGCAGGATCAGTCGTCACCCAAACATTGGTTCCGACAGAATTGGAAGGGTCGAGAGCACCGAAACACAATCCGTCAAGATACTGGACCTCAGAAGTATTGTTGTGCAGTATCACATAAGAGTCACCCCTGTAGTTGCCCTGCTCCGGATACTTCGTACAGCCTCCGCAATAAATTTCCTTGAAAACGATCTTTCCTGAACGGGAATCCTTTACGGGAAGTTTGACCTCCTTCACGCCTGCCTCTCCCAGAATGACCTTGTCGATGGCTCCGTTATACGAAACTCCGTCATGGCTGTAACTAAAAGTCACTCTGTAACTTCCGGCAGGCAATTCCAGAACGGCCGTTCCATCCTCTCCGGTATTTTGGGAATACTTGTTGCCGAGATTCCTTTCTGTCACGGACACGGGAACGCCAATTTTCTGCGCCTCGGGAAATCCTTCAGGATAAACCGGATCCACGACCAGACGATATAGTCCCCCGTCATACGGGTCCCCGGACTTGATGCTTACGCAAGAGGCCAAGGTCAATGCTGCAAATATCAGATATATAAATTTCTTCATAACTGTCAGAATTTAAGTCTGCAAGTAAGTCCATAATAGAATGCCGGAGTAAAGATCGCACTCACTCCCGTAGCCTTGGAGGTAACGTACATTCGCGAATTCGTAAAGTTGTTCGCGAAGAATGAAAGCGAGACATGGTCTCCGATTTCCTTTGTAACACTCAGATTGGCAGAAAGATATGCTCCATAGCCATCCTGAGAGAAAGTATATGCGTTACCTGACTTTATGATGAGGTTCGCAAAAGCCGGATCGGAAGCCTCCTTGTCCGTAAAATCATGAACATCGCCATTCTCATCCATATACTTCACAGGACGTATAGCCGTGTAATTATTTGAATCATAAATACTTCCGCCTATCGATTCCACTCCGTCGGCATTGACATTATACGCATATTCCTTTCCCTGGTAGCGGGACAGGTTGCGGAAGCGGCTCAGAAGCGGCATTTCCAGGCGGCAGGTGATGACGATTCTCGCCTCCGGGATATGGGTTATGGCCGTCAGATTCGCGTTCAGGGAATGGGACTCTTTACCGTTGAAAGTTCCTGATTCTCCGCCGTTTGCATAAATACCGACATACTGGTAAGACCTGTTGGACAACGACGTGTGAGACCATCCTGTCCTATAGGTCCAGTTAAGGGTATTGTCAATGTAGTGAGTGTATGCATAATTGGCATCCAGTCTGAACTTGGTCCTTATCGGAGCAATTTCCGGGAAGTCAACTATAAGTTCGGCTCCGGTCCTGTAGATGTCATCTCCATTTCCAGGCATCTGTGACTCGAAGAACGTCTTGTCGGTCACCTTGGTAGCCATCGGTGTCCAGAACTCCTCGTTGCTGCCTCTCATGTAAACCTGGCCGGTCTGACTATCAACACGTATCTCAGGATTGTCCGGGACCGTATAGCCGGAAGGAACGGACATGATGTTATAGGAGAACGGAGTGTAGATGTTCTGGTAGGTATATGGATTCTTTGTCTTGTTGAAGAATCCTACGAGAGAAACGGATGTGCGCAGGAAGTATGCTTCAATGCCAAACTCCGCGTTATAGTTCTTCTGCCATTTCAGATTTTCATTGAAAAGCATCTTATATGGCTGAGTATAATACACATACGAAGAAGAGTCGCCATGAGAGAATCCGAAGGTCTGAATATCGCGATACTTCTGCACAGGATAGAGGATATAGAATGAAGGCAGTTTTTCGCTGACTCCCCAGCCGCCACGGATGGACAGGTTGTCGGAAATCTTCCACTTTGCATTGAACCTTGGAGAAAGACTGCTGACGTTCTTGTAATCGGTATCTTTCACGAAAAGGTTTTCAAGACGGAGACCGGCAGAAATCTGAAGTGAGGTTTTTCCTATCGGGAATGTGTAGTCCTCTTCGATGTATGCTGCCACGTTGTGCATGAAAGGATACTGGCTGTAAGGCCTTGGTCTATATCCATTTGCAGCAACTGAAGGGTCCTTGTAATACTCACCTTCCCCGACATTTCCATTAGCTTTCCACTGCACGCCGGCCTTCAGTTTGCTCAGCCTCTTGCCGGATTTTTTGAACCACTCGTATTTCAGGGAAGCCGCATAGTCAAGTTCCTTGGAGTCAATGACTTTATCCGAGAAATAGCTTACCGGAAGCCTGTCGGCAAGATAGTAACCTGTAAGTTCCGAATGCACGGCAGGCATCATTGACGCGGAAGAACCATAGGCGTGGTCCTGTAAACGGTTGTCATTGTAATTCACAGAAGCATCCAGTTTCAGGTTAGTGATCCAAGACTTGCGCAGAAGCCATGTAAGAGATGTATTCGCTCTTAACACATTGTCTCTCACCTTACTCCATGTCCCCTTATACGCATCAGGATCATTCTTGGTATTCATTCCGCCGATGTTTCCGGTGGCACCGATTTCAAATTTCAATACGTTCTTGAATGTGTTGCTGTAAGATGCTGAAAATCCGCGCCTTGTGTAAGAAGTATATGGAGATGAAAGTTTCTGTGTCGCACGAGTCCATTCCGCACTGACATTGAGGACTCCCCTGTTTTTCATAAGGTCAATGCCTTTGGACGCAGATGCCTGATAGGTTCTTGGATTTACGGCGAAAGTTATATTCCACGGAGTAAGTCCCTTACGGGTGTTGATTCTTACCATTCCGCTGTTTAGGTCTCCGTATTCAGCTGAAGGAACGCCGGTTATGACTTCGATAGACTGGACATTCTCTGTAGAGATATTACGGGTTCCGGTTCCTGACATTGACCCGAAAGAAGCATTGTTTCCGACCCTTACACCATCGACTTCCAGCGCAGTTCCGAATGCGGCATTTCCGGCAGCGAGGCCTCCTGAGCGCAACGACACCGCATTGTCTTTCGTAAGGTCCGGATTTACGGTTTTTCCGCCCGGAAGAAGGGCGCTGATATCTGTAACATTGGACATTTGGAGATGGTTCAATGCATTCGCACCGAACTTCAGTGATGTGTTCATGCCCTCCTTGTCCCGCTCGGCCGTAACCACTACGCTATTGAGAGCCAATGTATTCTGATCCAGCTTGATAGTGAGGTTAGGAATGTCTTTCTTTACAACGAATGAGAGTCGCTTATCGACAAAGCCAAGACAAGAGAACTGCACGGCATAGTCGCCTGGTCTGATATCCGGCAGAAAGAATGTTCCATTTTCATCAGATATGGCCCAGATACCCGTATCTTCCACATTGACAGCGGCACCTATCACAGGTTCGCCGGTCTTGGCATCTACGACCTTTCCTGAAATACTGAAAAGCGCCCTGTTTTGCTGGGCGGTCATGACATCTGCAGAAACAAGCAAGAGTATCATGAGCAGAAATTGCCTAAGTTGTTTCATCTGCATCTTCTATTTGCATCTACACAAATATAACGAATGTATTTGGAAATCCGTCTCCCAAATACCACGAATTTTTCGTAAATTTGTATGTTTTGCCGCCTGTCCTTCCACGGAAAACGGCACTAATTTGTAATCGCCTTAAAATCAGCAGAAAATGGCTTTTGTACACCTTCACGTCCATACACAATACTCTATCCTTGACGGCCAGTCTTCCATAGAAAACCTGTTCAACAGGGCGGAAGAGCTTGGCATGCCTGGTCTTGCGATCACGGACCACGGCAACATGTATGGTGTGAAGGAGTTCTTCAAGTTCGCGGCCAAACATCCGAGCGTGAAACCTATCATCGGATGCGAAATCTACGTATCCAAGGGTGACCACAGGCTGAAGGAAAAAGGTTATTATCACCTTATCCTGCTTGCCAAGAACTATAACGGATACAAGAACCTGATGAAGATTGTCTCCACCGGGCATATCGAGGGAATGTATTATAAACCAAGGGTTTCGCATGAAGTTATCGCCAAGTATCATCAGGACCTGATATGCTCGTCAGCATGTATGGCGGGTGAAATTCCGAGAATGATTCTGGATGGTGACATAGCAGGTGCAGAGAAAGCGATAGAGTGGCACAAGAGCGTTTTCGGGGACGATTACTATCTGGAGGTCATGCTTCACAAGACCGAAATTCCGGGACTTTCCCTTGAGGTTTATGAAAAAGAGAAAGAGTACGACGAAGTCATCTTCGACCTCGCCGAGAAGCATGGCGTAAAGGTTATCGCAACAAACGACGCCCACTTCGTAAGAAAGGAGGACGGACCGGCTCATGACAGGCTTATCTGCCTGACTACCAATGCTTATATTGATGATGTCGATAGGCTCCGGTACACACAGCAGGAATACCTGAAGAGTGAAGAGGAGATGGCAGCTTTGTTCCCAGACCATCCGGAAGTCATCTCGAATACTCTGGAAATCTGCGACAAGGTAGAGAACTATACCATTGACCGAGGCCACGTGCTTCCGAAATTCCAGATTGATCCTGAGTTCCTCGCTGACATTGACAATCAGCTGGAAAAATACAAGGGTGTCATTGACGCGGGCAGGTGCGACGAAAAGGGCAACGACCGTGGCGATGAGTTCCGTCATTCGGTAGCCTTCCTCTGCCATCTGTGCTACAAGGGAGCGAAGGATCGCTACGGAGACGTTCTGGATGAGGAAACTTCGGAGCGTCTGGATTTCGAGCTCAAGACCATCTCCAGAATGGGTTTCCCGGACTACTTCCTCATCGTCCAGGACTATATAGCAGCAGCCAGGGCCCAAGGCATATCTGTGGGTCCGGGACGTGGTTCCGCTGCCGGTTCTGCTGTTGCTTACTGCTTGGGTATCACCAACTTGGACCCTATCAAGTACGACCTCCTGTTCGAGCGTTTCCTTAATCCGGAGCGTGTGTCAATGCCGGATATTGATGTGGACTTCGATGATGACGGACGTTATCGTGTCATCCAGTATGTGCAGGACAGATATGGTGTCGATCATGTTTCCCATGTCATCACTTTCGGTACGATGGCTGCAAAGGGGGCCATCAAGGACGTCGCACGAATCAGCAGACTTCCACTGGAGGAGTCCAACAGGCTCACCAAGATGATTCCGGACAAGCCGATTACCATCACGGAGACTTCCGAGGTGGAATTGAAGGAGGACGAAGTGCCGGAAGAGGGTGACAAAATCATTGAAAAAGACGGAAAGCGTTTCAAGGTCGTAAAGAAGGAGTCTGAGAAGAAGCCGACGCTGAAGAACTGCGTCAAATATGTTCCCGAACTGAAGAACGAGCTTGAAAACGGCTCGGAACTGGTGAAGGAAGTTCTGAAATATGCCCTCCAGCTTGAGGGTTGCATCCGCCAGATCGGTATCCATGCCTGCGCGATGATTATCGGACGAGGCAACCTCACTGACTACATTCCTATTACTCTGGGTATGGATAAGGCTACCAACCAGAAGGTTTGGGTGTCCCAGTATGAGGGTTCGTTCATCGAGGACGTAGGTATGCTGAAGATGGACTTCCTCGGCCTCAAGACATTGACAATCATCAAGATATGTCTTGCCGAAGTCAAGAAGAGATTCGGCATTGACATTGACATTGAAAAAATTCCGATTGACGACCCGAAGGCTTATGAGATTTATTCGAATGGCGATACGAAGAGTGTGTTCCAGTTCGAGTCCCCGGGTATGATGGAGTGGCTCCAGAAGCTGCATCCGGAGCGTTTCGAGGACCTTATCGCGATGAATGCGCTGTATCGTCCGGGTCCGATGGACTACATTCCGTCTTTCGTTGCCAGAAAACGAGGCGACGAGCCGATTACTTATGACCTTCCGGCCATGGAGGAGTTCCTGAAGGAGACCTATGGTGTCACCGTCTATCAGGAGCAGGTCATGCTTATCTCGCAGAAGGTTGCAGGCTTCTCGAAAGGTAAGGCGGACAAACTGCGTAAGGCGATGGGTAAGAAGAAGATAGACATTCTTCAGTCGCTTTATGGAGAGTTCATTGAGGGCGGAAAGAAGAACGGCCATCCTGAGGATGTGCTGAAGAAGATTTGGAAAGACTGGGAGAAATTCGCTTCCTATGCTTTCAACAAGTCCCACGCGACATGCTATGCCTGGGTAAGTTACCAGACCGGCTGGCTGAAGGCCCACTACCCGTCCGAGTTCCAGGCTGCCAACTTGAGTATCAACAAGAGCAACATGACTGAGATTCAGGCCATTATGGCGGACTGCAAGAAGCACCATATAAGGGTTCTGAATCCGGATGTGAATGAGAGTGAATCCAATTTCACCGTCAACAAGAACGGAGATATCCGTTTCGGCATGGGCGGAATGAAGGGTTTCGGTGCCAATATCGTAGATGCCATCGTCAAGGAGCGCGAGGAAAGGGGCCTGTTCGCGGACGTTTATGATTTCTGTGTCAGAATGTGCGGAATCGTGAACAGAAAGGCCATGGAATCATTGATTTACGCCGGCGCGTTCGACTCATTCGGCATTGACAGGAACCAGTACTTCATTACCGGAAGAAGCGGTCTTCCTTTCCTCGATGACATCATGAATTATGCTTCTGTGACCGTGCAGAATGCAGAGGATGATGCGGCCTCGCTTTTCGGTGATGCTGAGGAACTTAAGATAGAGAAACCGGAGCCGCCGGCATTGACAGTGGAGCCGGACATCCTGGAAATCCTCCAGAAGGAAAAGGAAATCGTGGGCATGTACCTGTCCGACCATCCGCTGAAGAAATTCGAGTTCGAACTTGATACTTTCACCTCATGCAAACTGTCTGAGGTTGACGACATTATCGCTGAGTGCAACAAGACCAAGACCATGAGGAAGCTGAATCTTGCGGGACTCATCACCTCGGTGGAGACCAAGCAGTCCAAGACGGGACGCCCTTATGCCAAAATCATTGTGGAGGACTTCAGCGGTTCCAGGGATTTCGTGTTCTTCGGAAAGGAATACGAGAATTATCTCGAGTATCTGAAGGACCATACCACCATTTTCATCGAAGGTACGGTCAAGGAGGCCTGGTTCGGCAAAGATGACCCGAACAAGCCTGCAAATATCCCTTACAAGTTCAGAATCAATAAGATGTCCCTGCTCGGCAATATCGCCGATTCACTGATTGACGGCTTCTCGATAGAGGTGCCGGACCATGTCCTGAGCCCCGATTTCAGAAAGAAGCTGAAGAGCGTGCTCAAGACTCACAAGGGAACGATTCCGCTTTCAATGTATGTGAGCGACCACAAGACCGAATATGGCGTCGATTTCATCGCCCGCAAGTACCCTGTCAATGTCTCAGCCGATTTCATCGCGGACCTGCGGGACCTCGGGCTCAGGCACAAGGTAACATTGAAAAACGCCTAGAAGGAATTTGTCAATGTCGGAGTATCAATCAGTTACGGCTCCGGCGACGATATTGGCAAGTACGGCGCGAAGCCTCCCGACACTGCCCTTATCCGCAGGATGCACCCTATGGGCGAAGATTATCAATGCAGTGCGGCTGTCCAGGTCCATCGTTACGGACGTGCCTGTGTAGCCCGTATGGCAGATCGTATTTTCTCTGCTGAAAAGGTCGCCCCGCGGACCTGAATGGGAACTGTTGTGGTCCCATCCCAGTGCCCGTCCAACTTTCGGGTCAATGTCAGCAGGCACGGTGCCCATAAGTTTCACGGCCGCCGGAGACAGTATCCTGACTCCATTGAACTCTCCCCCGTTCATGATTGCCGCGCAGATTACGCTCATATCCGTCGCGTCGGAAAATATGCCCGCATTGCCGGAGTTTCCAGAATTTATCAGCCTGGCCAGAGGGTCATGAACCATTCCCAGAAGCGGCTTTCCGTCCGCCTGCACCTCTGTCGGAGCGCATAGTTTCTTCAGTTCATCATAAGAGACACCATAAGCGTCTTTCCCTTCAGAAATGAAGTCCAGGTCCATATAGTGGGTATGGCTCAATCCAAGTGGCCTGAAAATATGATTCAAGGCATAGTCGCAAAGCCTCTCCCCTGTCACCTTCTCCAGAATGGCCTGAAGCGTCACGAAATTCAGGCAACTGTACATGAAATCCGTTCCCGGCCTGAAGTTTCTGCCGGACTCGCGTGCAATAAACCTCACCAGGGAACCCGGAGAATCCTGCCCGTATTTTTCAATGTAAGACGCCACACTTATGTACGGGTCAATGCCGGAGGAGTGTGTCAGAAGGTGTTCTATGGTTATATCCTCCATTTCATCATCCGCTGAGCCGGCAGGTTTCCAGCCGCGAAATCCCGGAATGTACCTGTCCACATTGTCATGAAGCCTGACTTTGCCGTCTTCTATCAACTGCATGAAAGCCAATGTAGTACCGACGCATTTGCTGCAGGACGCAAGGTCAAACATGACATCACGGGTCATCCTGGCAGTGTCAGGAACGACGGATTTGTTTCCGAAAGCCTTGAGATACACTATCTTGTCCTCCCTGACCACAGAAACTACTGCCCCGGGAATAATTTGATTCCCGATGGCATCCCACACGGCACTGTCAATGAGCTGCAATCTGGACTCGTCCATTCCCATTGACCTCGGCGAAACTTCTTCGATAAGAGCCTTTCCGCCAAACGGCTCCGCCTGCTTCTTCCTGCCTTCGGAATTGACAGAAAATGCTACAGCCGCCATTACGGCAACCGTAGCATATTTTACGATACCTCTCATATCTTAAACATTGTATTTCACGCAGTTACAGGATACGCGCAACCCTTAGAAAACCAATACCGCCTTTACCGGGAAATGGTCCGAAATGAATGTCCTTTCCATATAAGGCTTCCTCACTACCTCGAACACCGGCGCAGCGCTGAATCCTGAATAATAGATATAATCAATGGTAGCCTTCGATTTTCCCCATCCGTTGTAAGTGTAGTCCTTATCGGTCTTGACGGCTGATTCACGGGCGCTTGTCATCATTGAATTGAGACCTTCAAGCACAGGATCTGTAGGCTCGACATTGAAGTCTCCAGTAAGAATCATAGGATAACCTTCCTTGTTCATTTCCTTGATTTTATTGACAATGAGTTCCAGACCTTTTCTCTGGGCCTCGCGTCCGACATGGTCAAGATGGGTATTGACATAGTAGAATTTCCTTCCGTTCTTCTTGTCTTTCATGAGAGTCCACGTGGCAGTCCTCACACAGGCTGCGTCCCATCCTTTGGACGGCTTGTCCGGAGTTTCTGAAAGCCAATAAGTTCCCCATTTCAGAAGCTGGACTGTCTTCGTGTTGTAGAAGATGGACATGTGCTCGCCCTTGTGCTTTCCGTCCTCACGTCCCACTCCGACGCACTTGTACCCTTTGCAGTACTCGTCCATATATCTGACCTGATAATCAAAGGCTTCCTGGAGGCCGAACACGTCGGGCTTCTGGTCGTCGATCATCAATGCGGATGCCGGATACCTGTATTCCCATGAGTTCGTGCCGTCTTTCGCCTCACCCATTCTTATGTTGTAGGAAATGACTGTGATTTCATCGGGAGTGTCGCCTGCTGCGCGCGCGGCAGGAATGAATGTCAATGCAAATGCAACGATTGCAAGGATGTTTCTTATTTTCATGATTACGTCGTGATTACGTTGGTTTTTACAAAATTAGGACTTTTTGGCGGTTATGACAACAACTCATTTCCATATATCTCCGCAAATCTTTACCAACTTATTTTTTAACGCTTACGTATCTGAAAATAAAGTATTATTTTTGTGGGATTTCAAACGGATTCTAACTCATGGAAAAGAAAAATTTCAGTGATATCGGCAAGGTGGAAGCGATAAGACAACTCTTCGAAGTCTCACCTTTCAAACAGAAGGATGGTACTGCATTTCTAAGCGGAGAAAAAGGCGGAGTCGTAAGGACGGCTTCCCGTCTCTGGCTTGAAGGCATTGACTTCGACCTTACTTATTTTCCTCTGAAACATCTCGGATACAAATGTGTGGTGGGAACTGTCGGTGAACTTTACGCTTCGCTTGCCAGACCGCAGTCGATTTCCGTCAGACTTGGCATTTCCGCCAAACTTGACCTTCCTCAGGTGACGGAATTGTGGAACGGCATCTGCGCAGCAGCAGAAGAGCATCATGTCAGTAGAGCGGATTTGGACCTGATTCCATCACGTAACGGATTAACTATCAGCATAGTAGTTACTGGATTAACTTCTCCTGAAGTCTCTGAGAATCGAAAATCCGCGAACAGCAAGGACCTTATATGTATTTCCGGAAATGTCGGAGGGGCATTTTTGGGCATGAGTCTGCTCGAGGCGGAAAAACGCAAGTTCGAAAAGGCGGGCGACCTGACCGGGACTCCTGGCATTGAAAAATACAAGATGCTGGTCGGCGCTTATCTGAAACCTGAGATCAATCCTGACATTGTCAATGAACTTTCAGATTCGGACATAATTCCTTCTTATGGATATCTCGCAGACAGGGGACTTGCGGACATGGCAAAGAGGCTGAACCGCGACAGCGGCCTGGGCGTGAAACTTTATTCCAACCAGATTCCTTTCGAGGGAAATTCCTTCGAGGCGGGAAAGAAACTCAACATTGACCCTGTTGCTGCCGCAATGAATGGAGGTGATGATTTCCGTATCGTCTATGTCGTGCCGATTTCGAAGTATGAGACTTTCCGTCACGATTTCCAGACTTTCTCTATCATCGGACATTTGGCAAAGCCTGAGGTCGGCACAGTCGTCGTGACTCCGGAGGGAGCAGAACTTCCTCTCCATGCGCAAGGATGGAAAGAAAATGAATAACTAATAAATAAAACCGAACATGAAAATCTTTTCAATTGTCATCATGGCAGCCGCCATGGTCTTCATGCCCGTTGACGCTTCCGCACAGAAGTTGGGCAATTTGCTGAAAAAGGCCGCATCATCTGATGTAGTGAATTCTGTAATCAATACCTATGTTCCGGGGGCCAATGCCGTCAGCCTCCCAGGTTCATGGAGCTACACTGGCGCAGCCGTATCGCTGAGCGGCGAGACAGCCGTTTCCAATATCGCAGGTACAGCAGTCACCTCCGGCATTGAGAACAAAATCGACGGGTATCTCAAGAAAATCGGCGTGAAGCCGGGTGCCGTCCACTTCACTTTCAATGAGGACAAGACCTTTACCAGCACTATTTTCGGCATCAATCTTTCCGGAACATGGCAGATCAATGATGAGGCCAAGAGGGTTACCCTCCAGTACGGAAAAGTCATGAAATATCTTTCAATGACAGGAACATTGACAAGAACCTCCGAAGGTTGCGAGATTCTTTTCGATGCCGACAGGTTCCTCACATTCATCAAATCAGCCCTTTCTTTCGCCGGAAAAGGTTCGACTGCAGCATCAGGACTTTCAAGCCTCACGAGTTCCTACAAAGGCATGAAACTGGGCTACAAACTTGCAAAACGGTAGTCTGACAATATAATAAAAAATCCCCGAAGTATTCTGATGTACTTCGGGGATTTTTTATGTAACTTGCGAAGAAGAACAGCCAATCCAGAGTCGACCGTGGGAGGGTTACGCAGTGGAATTAAACTGACAATAAACGCACATCAACGTCAGGAATGATAACGTCAGCAAGTTTGTCGTTAACAAGAAATCCCATGTATAGCGGAATAGTAAGTATATCTCCCTCGCGTCCAACATTATATTGACCTAGCTTGATTGCATTTTTAACATGATATACGTTCTTGTTTTTAAGAACTGTAGTCATGCTTTTTGACTTACCTGTTTTTGCTTTAATTTCAAGGATAACACATTCGCCTTTGAATCTTACCAGAAAGTCTAATTCAAGCCCGCTGTCCTTATGGAGATAGTATAGTTTTTGACCGGATTTACATAGAAAATCCGCCATCAGATTCTCAAAGATAGATCCCTTGTATCCAAGAAGATTACCCTTTAAAATATCCGCCTGAGTGCCGTAGTCGAGCATTGCCACAAAGAGACCTATATCGGTAGTGTACACTTTGAAACAGTCCTTGATGGAATTTCCCTCTAACGGCAGTTCCGTGGTTTGTATGTTATAGCATCTACGTACAATCCCGGCATCCTCCAGCCATTGAATACTACCAATGTATTGAGAAGACCTTCCTCCCTTTTTTAGAACTGAATACTGGAATTTCTTGTTTTCTTTAGCCAATTGCTTCGGAATAGATTCAAAACATTCACGGATATTGGGTTTGTCTGCATCATCTGCATATTTGACCATATCCTCTTCGTACTCGGCAATAAGATTTCGCTGTAACTTATATATTAGTTCGATATTCTTAGTCTCAAGGAAACAATTCACCACTTCCGGCAAACCTCCAACAATGACATATCTGTATAGCAGCTCCATCATGGCCTTATGAACCCCCTCGGGAACAACCAACTCGTTCTCAAAGCATGATTTTACAGAATCAATAACCGACGTACTGATACCGTTTGCCCATAGGAATTCTTCAAAATCCAACGGGTACATGTCTATCACGGTTTCGTATCCGACAGGAACTGAATCTTGTCCTATATCTTCTTTCTTTTTCTTACTTTGGCCGTAGCCTTTTACTCCCAAAAGAGAACCAGTGGCGATAACATCGAAACGCCCGTCTATATGGAAT
This sequence comes from uncultured Bacteroidales bacterium, assembly GCA_934700615.1. Lineage (GTDB taxonomy): Bacteria > Bacteroidota > Bacteroidia > Bacteroidales > UBA932 > Cryptobacteroides. The sequence goes on along the minus strand of CAKUXR010000004.1, from coordinate 64,383 downwards.
GACTTCAAGGCAGTCCTTGCTTCCTTACATTCTTGAATTTCATCAAGGATAATACAGGTTTTCCCTTCGATAAAACGACTGCCTTTAATCAAAGCAGAGAGATTGAGAATGATGGTGTCAACATCTATATTGCCAGTAAAAGCAGACTTCTTGTCTGGCTCAAGAATGAAATTCATATAGACCACGCTATCATAATTCTCTCTTGCGAATTTCTGGACAATGTATGTCTTTCCACATTGGCGCATACCTTTTATCACCAGAGGCTTTCTGTCCTCAGACTGTTTCCAGTCGGCTAAATATGTTTCTATTTTCCTATTAAGCATGGCACAACTTTATTCCCCAATGACAAAATTACACTTTTTCTAGCGAATAAACCAAGTTGTGGCGCATTTTTTCAAGCGAATAATACCTAGAGTCTCACACTTTTTCCAACGAATCAGACACGGCACTGTAACGCGCGCGAGAAGTAGACATGAAGGCAAGGACGGGCCACCTGTGCTTTAACTGCTGGGCCTTTACGCGATTATAATTTTGGATTCGACTCTCAATATAGTTGGAGAAACCAAGTTAAATCAAAGTGTGTCATATAATAGTTGGAATAGTTTTGTATCAAAAGAAGGACTCAACATCCACTGTCCTCGGACTGATTCCTTTCCTCACTGACGGTCCTGAGGAGGTTTTCTGGTTTGATTTTGCTGTCGGTACCATTGGAGGTATGTTGTTCTCTGTCATTGCGCTTGTCTTTGTCTTGCCGGTATTTCTGCTATCTCCTGAAACACATCATTAATATTTTTATTGAATATGTCAAAAAATCCCCGGAGTATTTGATGTACTTCGGGGATTTTCTATGACGTTGTTTCAGGCGATTTTAGCCCTCGATTCCTCTGAGAAGGTTAGACATGTTGACTTTCTTGTCGATCATGGCACGGAGTTCTGAAATAGGCACTCTGACCTGTTCCATGGTGTCACGGTCACGGACTGTAACGCAATGATCCTTAAGTGAATCGTGATCGACAGTTACGCAGAACGGAGTACCGATGGCATCCTGACGACGATATCTCTTTCCGATACTGTCTTTCTCATCGTACTGATAGTTGAAATCGTATCTGATTTCCTTGACAACTTCCTGTGCTAGTTCAGGGAGACCATCTTTCTTAAGAAGAGGAAGAATGGCAACCTTGACAGGAGCAAGCGGAGCCGGAATGCTGAGGACTACACGTGACTCACCGTTCTCAAGTTCCTCTACCTTGTAAGAGTGTGAAAGGACAGCGAGGAACATACGGTCAACACCAATAGATGTCTCTACGCAATACGGAGTATAGCTTTCGCCTGTTTCAGGATCGAAGTACTGGATCTTCTTTCCGGAAAGTTTCGCATGATTCGAAAGGTCGAAGTCAGTTCTGGAATGAATACCTTCGAGTTCCTTGAAACCGAATGGGAAATTGAACTCGATATCGGTAGCAGCATTGGCATAGTGGGCAAGTTTCTCATGGTCGTGGAAACGATAGTTCTCAGCTCCCATACCGAGGTTCACATGCCACTTCATACGGGTTTCCTTCCAATATTTGAAGAACTCCATCTCAGTTCCAGGTTTGCAGAAGAATTCCATCTCCATCTGCTCAAACTCTCTCATACGGAAGATGAACTGACGTGCGACAATCTCATTTCTGAATGCCTTTCCGATCTGCGCGATACCGAAAGGAATCTTGTTGCGGCCTGTCTTCTGGACATTAAGATACTCGACGAAGATACCCTGTGCCGTCTCCGGACGAAGATAGATCTTGTCGTCAGCTTCTCCTGTGTTGCTGATCTGGGTGCTGAACATCAAGTTAAACTGACGTACATCTGTCCAGTTTGCTGTACCTGAGATAGGACAAACAATACCGCAATCGAGTATTATCTGCTTGTATTCCTTAAGGTCATTGGCCTGCTCGGCAGCAACGTATCTTGAGTGTACAGCCTCATATTTTGCCTTCTCGCGGAGCACGTTAGGGTTTGTCTCGCGGAACTTCTCCTCGTCGAAATTCTCACCGAACTTCTTGCGGCCCTTGGCAACTTCCTTCTCTATTTTCTCTTCGATTTTGCCGAGATAATCTTCGATAAGGTTGTCTGCACGATATCTTTTCTTGGAATCCTTATTGTCGATAAGAGGATCGTTGAACGCAGCGACATGGCCTGATGCAACCCAAACCTTAGGATGCATGAAGATGCAAGAGTCAATGCCGACAACATTCTCGTGAAGGCGGGTCATAGCCTCCCACCAATATCTCTTGATGTTGTTCTTAAGTTCTACGCCCATCTGACCGTAATCATAAACGGCAGCCAGTCCATCATAGATTTCGCTTGAAGGAAAAATGAAACCATACTCCTTGCAGTGCGCAACTAGGACTTTGAAAAGTTCATCCTGTGTCATAACAGATATATTATTTAATTAATAATCAATCGGAATGCCCCTGTTACGGGCATTTTGTTCTTCACGTGCAAAACGCAAATTTACGCATTTGTTTTCAAATACCGCAGAGTAATCATCTGTTTCTCTTGAAGACCTCCGGAAATGCCTCCTTCTCCTCCTCAGAGACAATCTGTCTCAATGGAATCAAGACGAAATCACGCTCCGACATCAAAGGATGAGGAATAGTAAGTACTTCATTATCAATATATTGCTTACCATAAAGGAGTATATCAATGTCAATAGGCCGGGAATGATACACCCTCTTCCCATCCGTATCGAATTCGACGACCTCGTCCCGTCCCATGGACTTTTCTATCCTCTTGCACTCCTTAAGAAGCGACAGGGGCGTAACTTTCTCATTGACAAAGACTTCGGCCGCGCAGTTCAGAAACTTAACATCAGCATTGAAACCCCAGGGTTCTGTCTCGATAAGGTCTGAAACCTTGACGACGCTCACGCCATCCACATCGTCTAGCATTGACAATGCCAATCTTATGTTCGCCTCGCGGTCGCCCTCGTTGGAGCCCAGCCCGAGATAAACGTCAATGCCAGCCTTTTCCATCAGTCGTCACTGTCTAATCCGAGGTCGAGCCTGGCTTCTTCAGAGAGCATGCTCTTGTCCCATACAGGTTCGAAAACCAGTTCAATGTTGCAGGATTTGATTCCTGGGACGTCCTCGACAGATGTCTTGACCTCAGCCATCACCTCGTCCGCCATCGGGCAATTAGGCGCCGTAAACGTCATTTTGATGGCAACGTCATGCTCCTTGTTTATCACCAGCTCATATATGAGTCCCAAGTCATAAATGTTCACCGGAATTTCAGGGTCATATACTTGTTTCAATGCCTTGATGACATCCGTGTACAATGGAGCAAGTGCTTTTGCATCTTCTGCGGTAAGCACTTCCTGCTCCGTATTCTTATTCTCTTCCATAATCAATTCTGTATCTTACTTGGCTGAGTTTTCCAATGCCACAGCCTTAATCGTCGCTATCATTGATGCCAATCCATTCGCCCTCGTCGGTGACAGGTTTTCTTTCAGTCCTATCTTCTCAATGAAACTGAAATCTGATGATGCGATTTCTTCCGGTGTACGGCCTGAGTAAATGCTGACAAGAAGGGATATTATACCCTTTGTTATGATGGCATCACTGTCGGCTGTGAACCACAGTTTACCGTCCTTCATCTGATAGTCCAGCCAAACTCTGGACTGACATCCTTTGATGAGTCTGTCATCTGTCTTGGACGAATCCGGATAAGGTGCCAGATTCTTTCCCAAGTCTATCAGATACTCATATTTGTCCAGCCATTCGTCATACATGGAGAAGGAATCTACTACTTCGTCCTCCGCTTCCTTCAATGTTTTGATATTGTTTTCCATCTTCTTATCGTAACATATTAATAGCCTTGTCCAACGATTTCATAAAGTATTCTGCCTCCTCCATTGTGTTGTAAGGGGCCAAGGATATCCTCAGCATACCTGTGACACCGTATCTGTCCATAACAGGTTCTGCACACATCTGACCCGAACGGGCAGCGATTCCCATCTTGTCCAGAATCAATGCCAGATCTTCGTGGTGTGCCCCTTTTACAGTGAATGAGAAAAGCGGAATCTTCTCAGATGTTCCACGCGGAACTCCATACAAAGTAATCCTGTCATCGCTCATCAATGCGTTATACATATAATTCCTTACAGAGTCGTAATAAGCTGCAACTTCACTGTCGCGCATCATCTTGGTGACCTCAATCGCCGGTTTCAATGTCGGTACACCGGCAAAGTTCAGGGTACCCGCCTCGAATTTTTCAGGGAGCGGAGCATATGTCGTACCGCTGAATTTGACGGTAGCAATCATCTCTCCCCCGCCCATATAAGGAGGCATCTGCTCAAGCCAATGTTTCTTTCCGTAAAGTACGCCGACGCCTGTCGCTGCATATAATTTATGTCCGGAAAAGGCATAGAAATCACAGTCGGTTTTCCGCACATCCATTCCTTCATGGACAACACCCTGGGCGCCATCAATCAAAACGGGAACATTCTTGGAATGGCAGATCCTTACGATTTCGTCGATAGGATTTATGATTCCGAGGACATTGGAAATCTGTGTAACGGCCACAATTCTGGTCCTGTCGGTTATCATTGACTCAAGCATATCTACCTTGAGATAGCCGCTGTCATCGACTCTGAGAACCTTGAGAATAGCCTTCTTTCTCTGGCACATCATCTGCCAAGGAACAATATCAGAATGATGCTCCACTTCAGATACTATCACTTCGTCCCCTTCATGGACAAACGCCTCCCCGAAGCTGAAAGCGACAAGATTTACCGATGCCGTAGTGCCGGAAGTGAAAACAATTTCTTCCCTGCATTCAGCATTGATAAAGTCCCGTACAGCATCACGAGTTGTCTCATATTCGCCTGTCGCTTCCTCGGCAAGACTGTGGATGCCCCTATGGATATTGGCATTGGACTGCGTTGTAAGCCTGTTCCACATATCTATGACCTGCTGTGGCCTCTGTGCCGTCGCAGCGTTGTCAAAATAAACGAGATCTTTTCCGTAAACCTTTCTGGAAAGAATCGGAAACATAGCTCTTATGTCATTAACTGAAGCCATATCAGAAATGATTAAATTATAAATAATCTCTCAAACTCAAGTTCCATCGCAAACTACAAAGTTACGAAAGTAATCACTCATTATCTCCACTTTTTCGAACAAATTAATTCTTTTTGAGGATAATCCACTATTTTTGCAATAAGACAATAAAACTAAACTATATGTACGATTATATCAAAGGAGATATAGTGGAAATTACTCCCACTGAAGTCATCTTGGAATGCTGCGGAATCGGCTACAGCATCATGATATCTTTGCAGACTTATGATGCCTTGAAATCAAGTTCGGAAGCTAAAGTATATATATATCATCACATCAGGGAAGACGATGAGCAATTCTACGGATTCGCCACGAAGAATGAGCGCGAACTGTTCAAACTTCTAATCAGCGTTTCAGGAGTAGGTGTAGGCTCAGCAAGGATGATGCTGTCATCATTGACAGACGAAGAAATACGAAACGCCATCCTGAGCGAGGATGTAAGAACAATTAAAAGCATCAAGGGAATCGGTATGAAAACTGCCCAGAGACTTATCCTTGATCTGAAGGATAAGATCGTCAAGGGTGCAGGTGTAGAGGCTGCTGAAATCACAGTTCCGGCCAAGAATCATAACATTGATGAGGCTACCACTGCCCTACTGAATCTCGGATTCTCAAAGGTCAATATAAATAAAATCCTGCCTGAAATATTGAAAGAAAGTCCAGATGCTTCCATCGAGACCATCATTAGAGAGGGATTGAAAAGGCTCTGACGATACAGGATAATACCCTCAGGAGGAATCATATTATCCAAATAAGACAAATCCGGAAAAGAAATGTTCCATGTGGAACAGCTTTTCCGGATTTAAATTAAAAAAAACCTGCTTCAGATTATTTTTTGAATGTTATTTATCTCCCGAAGTGAATCAAAAGTATAGAAACATCAGAAGGTGAAATACCTGAAATACGTGAGGCCTGACCGATAGTTGCCGGTTTATATTTCAGAAGTTTCTGACGACATTCTATAGAGAGGCCAGGAACATTATCAAAGTCATAATTATCAGGAATTGAAAGATTCTCCAGGTGAGAAATCTTGTCCGCAATTTGTTTTTCCCTCTCTATGTACCCTCTATATTTTACTAAGACTTCAGCATCTGAAATAATAGTATCGAGATATTTATGGAATACTATATCTTTATAATCATCCATACACTCACGATTGAACTGCATCGACTGATTTAGATGCAAAATCATTGAAGCGTAGTATAAAGATTGGTTATGGTCCATATTAGATTCAGTAATATCCTCAGGAGTAGAAGCCGGCAATATTGACTTATCTTCAGATAAGGACTCTATAAGTTTTGTTCCACGTGGAACAACTTTAAGAATTTCTGAATACTCTACATTAGGGCGTGACAGTACATCTTTAACTCGCTTGGATTCAGAAAGTGTTGCTTCACCGATAGATGTGAAATAATCGTTAACCTGTTCTGAAGTAACATTGACTTTTTCTGCAAAATCAATCAACTCCTCTACCCTATCATATTTTCGCATAGTGTACGAATACCTGTACTCATCAGCCAGACCAATATTATGAGATAAGGCTGTAAGACGCTTATCAGCATTGTCCTGACGAAGAAGTATCCGATATTCGGCACGGGAAGTAAACATTCGGTACGGTTCATCAACTCCTTTAGTTACCAGGTCATCAATAAGGACTCCTATATAAGATTCATCTCTCTTTAGAATGAACGGGGCTTTTTCCTGAACAAACAAAGCAGCATTGATACCTGCCATCAATCCCTGTGCTGCCGCCTCTTCGTAACCGGTGGTACCATTGATCTGACCGGCGAAGAATAAACCCGGGATATCTTTCAATTCAAGACTTGACTTCAATTGAAGTGGATCGAAGAAATCATACTCCACCGCATAAGCCGGACGATAAATTTCCACATTCTCAAATCCGTCAATCGCCTTCAAGGCCTCGACCTGAATATCAAGAGGCAGTGAAGAAGAAAATCCTTGAAGGTAATATTCATTTGTGGAACGTCCTTCCGGCTCAAGGAAAAGCTGGTGGGAATCCTTATCCGCGAAAGTCCTGAGTTTATCCTCAATGCTAGGACAATAACGTGGTCCCCTTCCGTGAATCAGTCCGTTGAACAAAGGCGAGTCCGAGAAGCCGGAACGTAAAATGTCATGAACATTCTTATTGGTATGGAAAATAAAACAAGGCATTTGTTCGTTTCCATTCTGCGCAGCAGACAAGAAAGGAAGATACGAGAACTTGTCGGGGTGAGTATCACCATATTGATAAACTGACTTCGAAAGGTCAATACTCCTGATATCAATTCTTGGTGGAGTACCAGTCTTCATCCTATCGGTCTTCACACCAAGAGAAACAAGTTGCTCAGTCAGACCGTCAGTCGGAGACTCCCCTATCCTACCGCCAGGAAATTCTGTCCTGCCGATGAAAATTTTTCCGTTAAGGAACGTGCCGGTAGTCAAAACAACCGCACGAGAGTAGAAAATTGCACCGGTAGATGTACGGACGCCTGTAATTTTAGAATTCTCGAAGAGGAAAGAAGTAACATTATCAATGTAAATGCTTAATTTACAATTACTTTCGAGAATTTTACGCCAGTACAGGGAAAACTTGATTTTATCGCATTGGGCACGCGGACTCCACATTGCAGGTCCTTTGGAGCGATTCAGCATACGGAACTGCAAAGTAGAAGCATCCGTAACAATTCCGGTGTATCCTCCAAGAGCATCAATCTCACGGACAATCTGTCCTTTGGCAATTCCCCCTATCGATGGATTGCAAGACATCTTCGCAAGACCGGTAAAATCAGAAGTTACCAGAAGTACGGACGACCCCATGGTTGCAGCAGCCATTGCGGCTTCACAACCTGCATGGCCACCTCCCACTACAATTATATCGAATTGCTTTGCGTACATTTAACTCAATTATTAATATGATTTCTCAACTCGAGATAATAGTTCTCTTTCTCACGCATAACCTTCTGCTCCTCTTCAGTATGATCATCATAACCTATCAGGTGAAGAAGTCCATGCACAATTACCCTATTGAGTTCATCGGAGAACTCCGTTTTATAATACTCCGCATTCTCACGGACAGAGTCAATGCTGATGAACAAATCTCCCGAAAGAACATTTCCCTCGCAATAATCGAAAGTAATGATATCGGTAAAATAATCATGACCGAGAAACTTGATATTAACATCGAGGATGTAATTGTCCGAACAGAAGATAATACAGATGTTGCCGAGTTTCTTCACTTCACTTTCAGCAACCATTTTGAGCCAGGCATTATTAAGACGCTTATGCTTGAACTCAAACTTGATGTCTTCAAGACTATAACTAACCATATCCTTAAAATTAAGTTTGCAAATCTACAAAAAAGCAAGAAGATAAACTTTGAAAAAGGAATATTTATTAATAACTTTGAAACGCGAATGGAAAAATAAAAAACATTGACATGGAAGTTAAAAAAACATCCAAGGCAAGCCTTGAGAACAAGCGATTCCTCTTTTTGGAGATTGGATTTGTTCTTACTCTAGTTATCGTTTTGGGAGCTTTCAACTGGTCCACAAAAGAAAAGCAGACCGCTGTTCTTGAAGCAGAGAATGCAGTAGTGGAAGTAGAGGACATGATTCCTATCACACAGGAGACACCTCCACCACCAGAAGTAGCACCTAAGATTCCTGTACTTTCCGACCAGATCGACGTTGTCGATGACAACATCAAAGTCGATGACAACATGTTCCAGAACCTCGAGGACGATGCAAATTCAGGCGTCGAGATTATGGACTACATCGAAAGCGCACCGGAAGAGGAAACTGTAGAGGAAGAAGCTATTCCTTTCCAGTTGGTAGAGGAAAAACCTTCATTCAATGGCGGAGACGCAAACGAATTCTCTAAATGGGTGAACTCAAGACTTGTTTACCCTGAAATTGCAAAGGAGAATGGTGTTCAGGGTCGTGTAACTCTTCAGTTCACAGTAAACGCTGACGGTACCGTATCCAATGTAAAGGTTCTTCGTGGCGTCGATTCCTCACTTGACAAAGAGGCTGTCAGAGTAGTTTCAAGCTCCCCTAAATGGAAGCCTGGTAAACAGAGAGACCGTGCGGTTAAAGTAACCTACACCTTCCCTGTAATTTTCCAGTTGAGATAATTTATTTCTCCGGAATTAATAAGGCTGTCCCCAATCAGGATGGCCTTTTTATATTAATATATGACGACGAATAACACGGAAAAAGCCGTCTTTGTAGGAATAATAACTGACAAAGACGATGAGCGAAAGGTATATGAATACCTTGATGAACTTGAGTTTCTTGCTGAGACAGCAGGTGCTACGAGGGATAAGAAATTTGTGCAGCGACTTGACAGGCCTGATAACGCAACGTATATCAGGAGCGGAAAACTTCAGGAAATTGCTGATTATTGCGAAGAAAATGAGATAAGGTACGTAATCTTCGACGATGAACTTTCAGGCACTCAGCAGCGCAACATTGAGAAGATAATTAAGACATCGAGTGTCATTGACAGGACCAGTCTCATCCTCGAAATATTCGCGCAGCGGGCAAAAACCGCATATGCGAAAATGCAGGTAGAACTCGCAAAATACAACTATATGTTGCCTAGGCTCGCGGGTATGTGGACTCACCTTGAGAGACAGAGGGGAGGTATGGGAACGCGAGGAGGAATGGGTGAAACTCAGATTGAGATTGACCGACGAATCGTAAAGGAGCGCATATCCAAGCTTAAGGAACAGCTCAAGAAAGTCGACAGACAGATGGCCACACAGCGCGGAAACAGAGGGCAGCTGGTAAGGCTTGCACTTGTAGGTTATACTAATGTCGGCAAGAGTACTCTTATGAATCTGCTTTCCAAGAGCGATGTATTTGCCGAGAACAAACTCTTCGCGACATTGGATACGACGGTCAGAAAAGTCGTTTTGGAGAACGTGCCGTTCCTTCTCAGCGATACAGTAGGATTTATCAGAAAGCTCCCTACGCAACTTATAGAGGCCTTTAAAAGTACCCTTGACGAGGTAAGAGAAGCCGATATCCTGATTCACGTAGTGGACATCTCACATCCGGGATTTGAGGAGCAGATGGAAGTCGTGGAGCAGACATTGAGGGACATAAAGGCTGACAATAAGCCTATATATGTCATTTTCAATAAGATCGACTCATACACCTATGAGGAATACGATGAGTTCTCGCTGGAGCCGAAAGGCAAGAACAATGTTTCCCTTGAGGAACTTAAGAACAGCTGGATAGCGAAGGAGAAAACTCCATGCATATTCATATCAGCCAAGGAGAAAATAGGCATTGACAAACTCAGAAATGACATCTACAAGATGGTTGCTGAAATTCATGCAGGAAGATATCCTTTCAATAATTTCCTCTGGTAGCAGAAATTGACAAAAAAAGGGTTGGCCGGTTTGGCCAACCCTACTTTGTATATATCCAGTTAATTATTCGCTGAATTTTGCTGCGAGGAACTCTCTGTTGAGACGTGCGATGTGATCAACTGAGATACCCTTAGGGCACTCCATTTCACAAGCACGGGTGTTGGTACAGTTACCGAATCCGAGTTCGTCCATCTTGGCAACCATAGCGCGGGCTCTTCTTGCAGCCTCTGGTCTTCCCTGAGGAAGGAGAGCAAGTGAGCTGACTCTGGCAGCAACGAAAAGCATTGCAGAACCATTCTTACATGTAGCTACACAAGCACCGCAACCTACGCAAGCAGCTGCGTCCATACTCTTCTCTGCCTTATCATGAGGGATAAGAAGTGTATTTCCGTCCTGGGCAGAACCTGTACGGACAGAAATGAAGCCACCGGCCTGGAGGATCTTGTCGAAAGCAGTTCTATCGACAACGAGGTCCTTGATTACTGGGAAAGCTGCACTTCTCCAAGGCTCTACCGTAATGGTAGCACCATTCTGGAAATGACGCATGAAAAGCTGGCAGGTAGTAACCTGATCATCTGGACCATGTGCCCTACCGTCAATATAAAGTGAGCAAGCACCGCAGATACCTTCACGGCAGTCATGGTCGAAAGACACAGGACCGCTGCTCTGACATCCTTTCTCTACAGCAACAGGATCCTCTCCTTTTCTGACAAGCTGCTCGTTAAGAATATCAAGCATTTCGAGGAATGAAGCGTCCTCCTCAATTCCGGTTACGGAATATGTTTCAAAATGTCCCTGAGACTGGGCGTTTTTCTGACGCCATATTTTTAACTTGAAATCCATCTTAATTAGTCTTTATAGTTTCTGGTAGCAACATGGATATTCTCATAAACGAGAGGCTCCTTGTGGAGTTCAGGTTCCTGACCTTCTCCCTTGTACTCCCAGGCAGCTACATACATATAGTTCTCATCGTCACGTTTAGCCTCGCCTTCCGGTGTCTGGCTTTCCTCACGGAAGTGACCTCCGCAGGATTCGTTACGGTTAAGAGCGTCCTTAGCCATAAGTTCACCTATATCGAAGAAATCTTCAAGTCTGAGAGCTTTCTCGAGTTCCTGGTTGAATTCATACTGGGTACCGGTTACGCGTACAGTCTTCCAGAATTCCTTACGGAGTTCCTGAATCTCAGCGATACCTTTCTTAAGTCCTTCTGCAGTACGGCCCATACCGATGTGCTCCCACATGATGTGTCCGAGTTTCTTGTGGATTGCATCAACCGGCTCTGTACCCTTGACAGCGAAGAGTCTGTCAATTCTGTTCTGGACAGCCTTCTCTGCAGCGTCGAACTCAGGAGCAGAAGTATCTGTCTTAGGCTCTGCGAACTTGTGTGAGAGGTAGTCACCGATAGTAACAGGCAGGATGAAGTAACCGTCAGCAAGACCCTGCATGAGGGCAGATGCACCGAGACGGTTTCCACCATGGTCTGAGAAGTTGGCCTCACCGATTGCATAAAGACCAGGGATAGTGGTCTGAAGATCGTAGTCAACCCAGATACCGCCCATAGTATAGTGGATAGCCGGATAAATCATCATTGGCTCCTCCCAAGGGCTGGAAGCAGTAATCTTCTCATACATCTGGAAGAGGTTACCATAACGCTCGGCAACTCTCTGCTTACCGAGTCTCTCGATAGCATCCTTGAAATCGAGGAATACTGCGAGTCCGGTCTCATTGACACCGAAACCTGCATCGCATCTCTCCTTAGCTGCACGGGAAGCAACGTCACGAGGAACGAGGTTTCCGAATGCAGGGTAACGACGCTCGAGATAGTAATCTCTATCTTCCTCTGCGATCTGTGAAGGTTTGATCTCATGCTTGCGGAGCTTCATGACATCTTCCATCTTCTTAGGAACCCAGATACGTCCGTCATTACGGAGTGACTCTGACATGAGGGTCAGCTTGCACTGCTGATCACCGTGTACAGGGATACAAGTAGGGTGAATCTGAGCGAAGGCAGGGTTAGCGAAGTAAGCACCTTTCCTGAAGCACTGCATAGCAGCTGAACCGTTGCTGTTCATGGCATTGGTAGAAAGGAAGTATGCGCGACCGTAACCGCCGGTAGCGATAACGACAGCGTGTGCTCCGAATCTCTCAAGTTTACCTGTCACAAGGTTTCTTGCGATAATACCCTTAGCCTCACCATTGATAACTACGAGGTCGAGCATCTCATGACGAGGATAGCTCTTCACTGTTCCTGCGGCAACCTGTCTGTTCAGAGCAGCATAAGCTCCGAGAAGAAGCTGCTGTCCGGTTTGTCCGCGGGCATAGAAAGTACGGCTTACCTGAACACCACCGAAAGAACGGTTGGCAAGGTATCCGCCGTATTCTCTTGCGAAAGGAATACCCTGAGCTACGCACTGGTCAATGATAGCGGCACTGACTTCTGCAAGACGATAGACGTTTGCCTCTCTACTACGATAGTCACCACCTTTGATGGTATCGTAGAAAAGACGGTACACAGAGTCATTGTCATTCTGATAGTTCTTGGCAGCATTGATACCACCCTGAGCCGCGATAGAGTGTGCACGGCGAGGAGAATCACTGATACAGAAAACCTTCACATTATAACCGAGCTCACCAAGTGTAGCAGCTGCAGACGCGCCGCCGAGACCTGTACCGACTACAATGATTTCAAGTTTCCTTTTGTTGTTAGGACTGACAAGACGAATTTCTGACTTCCTTTTGGTCCATTTTTCAGCCAAAGGTCCGTCAGGAATCTTTGAGATTAATTTATCGGCCATTTTTAGTTATTATGAAAATTGTACAATTAATATGCAAGTTTAGTCATTTTTACTGAATAAACCTTGATTTTCACCAAGAAAATCTAAAAAAGAGTATTCTGTATAACTTCAGGTTCTACAGGGCCTCTGTCGGGCTTTTCAATGCCGAGATGGGCATAAGCGAGATCCGTCACGACACGCCCCCTCGGAGTCCGCTGGATAAACCCTTCTTTAATAAGGAAAGGCTCGTAAACTTCCTCCACCGAACCCTGGTCCTCCCCCACCGAAGTCGCGATCGTACTGATGCCTACCGGACCGCCCTTGAACTTCGTGATGATGCTGTAAAGAATCTTGTTGTCGATCTGGTTCAATCCCCTCTTGTCAATGTTGAGAGCATTGAGCGCATAACGTGAAATTTCAAGGTCAATGTGACCGTCACCTTCGACCTGCGCGAAGTCCCTTACACGACGCAGAAGAGCATTCGCGATACGTGGAGTTCCGCGGCTTCGCAATGCTATTTCCATGGCTGCATCATCATCGATTCCGACACCCAGGAGAGCACTGTTCCTCTTCACGATTTTTACGAGTTCTGAAGCATCATAATACTCCAATGAAAAGTCGATTCCGAAGCGAGCCCTGAGAGGTGCTGTCAACAAACCTTTGCGGGTAGTCGCACCTACCAGAGTGAACGGTTTCAGGGCAAGTCTCACGGACCTTGCACCCGGACCTTTATCTATAAGGATATCTATGGCGAACTGCTCCATCGCTGAATAGAGATACTCTTCCACGACAGGTGACAGACGATGGATCTCGTCGATAAATAGAACATCTCCGGACTCCAGGGAAGTAAGCAGTCCGGCCAGATCTCCAGGCTTGTCAAGCACCGGACCGGAAGTGATTTTTATATTCACTCCAAGCTCGTTCGCGACAATGTTTGCAAGTGTGGTCTTGCCCAGACCCGGAGGCCCGTGAAAGAGCACATGGTCCAAGGCTTCACCTCTCATTTTCGCCGCCTTTATAAAGATTTTCAGGTTCGCCACAATCTTGTCCTGACCGGTGAAGTCTGTCAGTTCATGGGGTCTGATTATTCCGTCTAAATCCTTATCTTTGTCCGTCCCGGCGGAATACGGTGTAAAATCGTCAGGCATTTTCAAAACAATATTATTAATACAAATTTACATATTTTTATTTTAATGTTGTTTTTATTAAGTTTGTTGAAATGTTGATAACACTCACAACTCTCCTGAAAATCAATGTTTTGGATATGTTGAAAAATGTTGATATCTCTGAAGAGCCCTGAATGATAAAATGTGCGTAAAATTATTTGCAATATACGTCGGGACCGTGCATAACATAAAAAACCGGGTTTGGACAATTGACTTTTCAATTGATATCAACAGGTTTTTTAACAGGTTATCAACCGAATTTTAAGGTGGAATGTTAATAAGTAAAGAAGCAACATCACTACTCGAACAGAGTATTTCGTCCAATAAAGATACCTTCTGTAGCGGGCTTTTCATGTCCGCCAGATGGATGGTCCTGTCCCAGGTCGCCAAGTCCGGGATGCATGTGATTATCCTGCCTGACAAGGAGTCTGCGGAGTACTGCTCAGGTGACCTGTACTCTATCATTGACGGTGACAAAGTGTTCTTTCTTCCGGGCTCCGGAAAGAACATTGAAAGGAGCAATTACAAGTCTTCTCTCGGGGTGCAGAGGACGTCGGCCATCGGGAGCATATTGGCAGAAAAGAACATTTCTTCACAGCTTTTCATAGTGACGTATCCGGAGGCATTGGATGAACCGATTCCGGCGAAAAGCAGGATTTCCGAGGCTCTGGTAACATTGAAAAAAGGAGAAGAAACCGATCGTGACGGATTGTTTTCGAAGCTCGTCTCGAACAATTTTTCGAAGGTGGATTTCGTCTCTGCGCCCGGTCAGTTTGCAGTGCGCGGATCGCTCGTGGATGTGTTCTCATTTACCAGTAATGATCCGTTCAGAATTTCATTTTTCGGGAACGAAATCGAGAAGATAAATCTGTTCGACTGCAATACCCAGCTGTCGAAGGAAGAGAGGGAATCAGCCGACATTTTTCCCGACATGATTGCCGAGGAAAATGTGGATGGCGGGAGTATGAAAATCACTGAACTTTTCCCTGAAGATACTGTCGTCTGGATGGACTCTCCGGACTCGTACAGGAGCTGTGATTTCTATCGTGAAATCGAAAGGTTCAAGCGGGTTTTCCTGGATGTCCCGCTTGACTTGAAGAAGGAGAAAACTGTCCAGTTCAACATTGTCCCGCAGCCGGTATTCAACAAGAATTTCGAGCTGCTTTCCGCAGATATCCGCGAGCGTCTTGAACGTGGTTATTCGGTGAATGTTTTCTGTGACAAGGAGGCTCAGGCGGACAGGCTCAGATCTATTCTTTACAAGAACGAACGGGTGATGCCGGAGTTTGTGACCGGAAAGAGCATCCACCGGGGTTTCATTGACAATGATGACAGGATCTGCTGTTATACTGACCATGAGATTTTCGACCGTTTCCACAGGGTAAGCATTAGGCGGACTGTAGAGAAAAACGAGCAGCTGACATTGAACGATCTCAGTTCTTTCAATATTGGAGACTATGTCGTGCACATTGACAATGGAGTCGGTATCTATGGCGGTCTTGTCCGTATGCGTGACGACAAGGGAAGGGTGCATGAGGTGGTCAAGCTTACCTATAAGGACGGGGATGTCGTTTTCGTGTCGGTACATGCCCTCTACAAGATTTCCCGTTACAAGTCCAAGGATTCCATACCTCCGAAAATAAACAAGCTGGGGTCCAAGACATGGCAGACATTGAAGAACAATGCCAAGGCCAAGGTCAAGGATATCGCGAAGGAACTTATCAGTCTGTATGCGAAGAGGAAGTCGGCTCCAGGCTTTGCGTTTTCTGCCGACACTTATCTTCAGGAGGAACTTGAGTCCAGTTTCATGTATGAAGATACTCCTGACCAGGAGACGGCAACCCAGGCCATAAAGAGGGATATGGAGGACAGCAGTCCGATGGACAGGCTGGTATGCGGTGATGTTGGTTTCGGCAAGACGGAACTTGCAGTGAGGGCCGCATTCAAGGCCGTGGCTGACAGCAAGCAGGTTGTGGTGCTCGTGCCGACTACCATTCTTGCTTTCCAGCACTATAATACATTCAAGTCCAGGCTCAAGGATTTTCCTTGCAATGTGGATTACGTGAGCCGTCTGAGGACTGCGAAGGAGGTGTCCGACATTAAGGAAAAACTCAGGAAGGGACAGATAGACATATTGATAGGGACCCATAAGATATTGGGCGGTTCTTTCGAATTCAAGGATTTGGGCCTTCTTATCATTGATGAGGAGCAGAAATTCGGCGTCAGCGCGAAGGAGAAGTTGCGTCAGCTGAAACTTTCTGTCGATACATTGACATTGACAGCGACCCCTATTCCGAGGACGTTGCAGTTTTCGCTGCTCGGGGCGAGGGATCTTTCCATCATCAGCACTCCCCCGCCGAACAGGATTCCTGTGCAGACGGAGATTATTCTTTTCAATGAAGAAGAAATAAGGAATATCATAAATTATGAACTGGACCGCGGAGGGCAGATTTTCTTCCTTCACAACAAGGTGCATGAACTGCCGGCCGTGTATGATATCCTCCACAGGATAGTCCCTGACATGAAGATTTGTGTGGCGCACGGACAGATGGCGGCGAAGGAACTGGAGGAGAAGATGCTCGATTTCATACAGGGTGACTACGATCTGCTGCTGAGCACCACTATCATTGAGAGCGGCCTTGACATTTCCAATGCCAATACCATCATCATAAATCAGGCTCAGAATTTCGGTCTGAGTGAACTGCATCAGCTGAGGGGAAGGGTCGGAAGGTCGAACAAGAAGGCTTTCTGCTATCTTATCGTGCCGCCTCTGACGACATTGTCGGAGGATTCGAGAAGGCGTCTGAAGGCTATCGAGGAGTTCTCGGATCTCGGAAGCGGGTTCAATATTGCAATGCAGGATCTGGATATCCGTGGCGCAGGCAATCTTCTCGGTGCCGAGCAGAGCGGCTATATCGCGGATATGGGTTATGAGACATACCAGAAGATTCTGGCCGAGGCTATGGATGAACTTGGGGTGGAGACGGGCATATCGACGAAGAATGTGAAAGATTCTTTCATAGAGGATTGCACCATCGATACCGACCAGGTGGCCCTGATACCTGACACATATATAGATGTGCCTGCTGAGAAGATCCGCATATACAAGGAACTTGATTCTGTGGAAAAGGATAGTGAACTTGACAAGATGGCGGCCAAACTTACTGACAGGTTCGGACCGGTTCCTGAGGAGGTTTCCCACCTGTTCGATATCGTGAGAATCAGACATCGCGGAAAGAAACTCGGCTTCGAAAAGATTATAATAAAGAACGGAATACTGATAGCTTTCTTTATTTCCAATCCGATGTCATCTTATTATAAATCAAAGGTTTTCACAGGCATCCTGGAAAAAATGCAGCATCTTGCAGGTGTATGTGAACTGAACAACAAGAATGGCAAACTGCGCATAATTTCCCGCAAAGTGGATTCATTGGCAAAAGCTTATGATGTTTTAGGAAAGTTGTTATAACTTTGCGGAGATTTACGTTTAAAAGACATTATTTTGCAAAATCTCATCATAGATATAGGAAATACCGCAGTCAAAGCTGCGTGGGCGGACGGGCCGATTTTAGGACGGACTTTCAGGTATCAGGGGGAGAAGGTCAAGGATTTCATACTTTCTCTCACCCGGAAGGAAAGGCCGCATACTATGGTGGTTTCGTCGGTGTACGAGATAAGCAGTGCGGATGAGGCAGCCTACAGGGAAAGATGTACCAGACTTCTCGTTCTGGACAAGGCTCATTCCGAGGTGCTTTCACGTTATTCTCTCCCGGAGGAAATGACGTTCGACAGGGCTGCGTCGATTATCGCGGTGAGGCATGAATTTGCCGGAAAAGGAGTCACTGTCATCGACTTCGGAACGACCCTCACCATTGATATTGTCAATGCTGAAGGACGGTATTTGGGAGGTAATATTTCGCTTGGATGCAGGACCCGGTTCAAGGCTGTAAACCGCTATTCCAGAGCACTTCCGCTCATTGACTTGCCTGAAAAAATATGCGAACTCGGGCTTTCCGTCAACGAATCTATAGCATCAGGAATCATTAAGGGCATAATGTTTGAAATAGAGGGGTACGTTTCGGGTTATCCTGAAAATATTGTCGTTTTCACCGGAGGTGATGCGATTTATTTTGCAAAAAGGATGAAAAACTCGATATTTGTAATTTGTAATCTTGTGCTAACAGGTTTAGCATTAATTGCTGACGGGTATGTCGATTAAGTTATTTAGAAAAATTATTTTTGGGGCTGCGCTGGTCTTGAGTTGTAACGTTGTGAGTGCTCAGGACGGGGCATACAGTTCATATTCTCCATATTCAGTTTTCGGTGTCGGAGATATTGCCCGTCAGGGAACAGCTTATAACAAGAGCATGGGCGGCGTAGGTATCGCTTCCCGCAACAATAGATTCATCAATTACCTGAATCCGGCCGCTGTTGCCGCAAGGGATACTCTTTCATTCATGCTCGATTTCGGAGTTTCTGGAGAGGGCAAGATCTACAAGCAGGGTGATGTGAAGTCCGCAAGCAATATTTTCAATATTTACGATTTCGTATTCACCGTGCCGATTTATAAGAAATCAGCTTTCATTGCAGGTGTAACTCCCTACAGTTCTTTGGGATATGACTTTTCCCATGACATTACTGATCCTGCTCTTGTGGCATCTGCCGGTAATATAAACTACCGTTCCAATGGAGAGGGGAGCCTCTATCAGCTGTTTCTCGGCGGTGGAGCCACTTTCTGGAACAAGTTGTCAGTAGGTGCCCAGTTTCTGTATTATTTCGGAAATATGGACAAATCCACATCGATGGATTTCACTTCTGCATCGTATCGTGACATCTACAGCGGATATAACCTGAATCTCCACGCCGTGGGCGGAAAATTCGGTGTCCAGTATGATCAGGCATTGGCACCGGGGCTTTATATGACAGTGGGTGCGACATATAAGACTTCTTCACGTCTGAAAGGTCGTGTTTCCGACTATAAATATGCCACGATTTCCAGCCAGAGCGATACTCTTCACTACAATGTGGATACCCTTTCACACGGCAGCAACGTGAAACTTGCCAGCGAATACGGTGTCGGAATAGCATTGAGGAAAGGCGACAAATGGAGAATCGAATTCGACTATACCCGTTCCGACTGGAGGAATTCAAATTTCGACAAGACTACAGGTTTTGCCAATGTAGGAGCTTCAACCTTCTCCACGACTTACTCACAGTCATTCAAGGCCGGATTTGAAATCGTCCCTAACAGGAATGATATCAGATACTACATGAGAAGATGTTCCTATAGGGCCGGAATGTATTATGACAGAGACTATTACAAACTGGACGGCAATACCGTGAATTCATATGGCGTTACGCTCGGTATAACATTGCCGGTATTCAGATGGTATAATGGTATATCTATTGGAGTGGATCTCGGACAACGCGGAACCAACACGGGAAACATGATTCGTGAACGCTATGCGATGTTTGTTGTAGGATTCAATATCCATGACATCTGGTTCCAGAAACCTAAGTACGACTAGAAATTAAAAAACATTTACTGATATGAAAAAAATTGGATTTATCGTTGTTTCAACGGTCTTGATGATTTTCGGCGGAAACGTAATGTCCGCCCAGGGCAAGTATGGCGCTGACAGTGCTGAGTGTATCAAATACTTGTCTTACTACAAGGAGTACTACAAGAGCAAGAACTTTGATGCTGCCCTCCCTAACTGGAGAAAGGCGTACTCACTCTGCCCTCCTACTGCAAACCAGACCATGCTTATCGACGGTACCTCTCTCATGAGAAAGGTTATCGCAAAGAATGCTGCAAATGCCCAGTACAGAGCTGCTCTGGTGGATACTCTGCTTACAATCCACAGAACACGTGCACAGTATTATCCTAAATACAAGGTGGTTGCCATGAACAACCTCGGACTTGACATGGCCAACTTCTACAAGAATGATGCGGAGAAACTTTTCAACGGATTGAATGAGGTTATCGCCGAGAACAAGGAGCAGACAAAGGCTTCAGTCCTCCTCATCGACCTCAATGCAGCAATCCAGTTGTACCAGGACAACCAGCTCGATGCTGACGCTCTTATCAATGTTTACCAGAACAACATGGCATATCTCGAGCAGGCAGTTCCTGCTGATGCCAATGCCAAAGAGGAACTTGAGAAGGTAAAAGACGATATGGAAAGCCTCTTCATCAGCAGTAAGGTTGCAAGCTGCGAGAAGATTCTCGAGGTTTACACTCCTAGATATGAGGCTGCACCTGAGGATCTTGCGCTTGTTTCAAATATCGTGAAGATGATGAGCGCAGCTGAGAATTGTACAGACAATGACCTCTATCTCAGAGCTGCAACATCACTCCACAAACTCCAGCCTACATGCCAGTCGGCATACTTCCTTTACAGGCTCAATGCTGCCAGAGGAAACTATGATGAGGCCATCAGTGCTCTCTCCGAGGCTCTCACCTATCCTGACATCAATGTCGAGACAGCTGCAGACTATAACTACGAGGCTGCTACATTCTGCCTGAAGAACGGTCACAATGCCAAGGCTATCGAGTTCGCAGAGAAAGCTAAGGAACTT
Organism: uncultured Bacteroidales bacterium; assembly: GCA_934700615.1. Classification (GTDB taxonomy): domain Bacteria; phylum Bacteroidota; class Bacteroidia; order Bacteroidales; family UBA932; genus Cryptobacteroides. The sequence goes on along the minus strand of CAKUXR010000004.1, from coordinate 43,382 downwards.
TCTTCAAACTATACAGGAAAGGCTTACTTCCTTATCGGAACCATTTGGGGTGCAACCACTTGCAGCGGTGATGAAATTTCACGCAGAGCTCCTTACTGGGTTGCTGTTGACTACATGGAGAAGGCAAAGGCAGCTGATGCTTCACTTGCTGACGATTGCAACAGAATGATCTCCCAGTACAGAGTTTACTATCCTCAGACAGCAGAGGCATTCATGTATAACCTTACAGACGGCCAGTCTTACACTGTATCTTGCGGTGGAATGAAGGCTACTACCAGAGTAAGGACCCAGAAATAATCATCTGGCAGTTTTCAATTAAACATTTGTATCCTTTGAAAAGGTACGGAAATATCATAAAGATGATAGCAACCGCATCAGCGGTTGCTTTCGTCGTTTATTCATGCAAATCGAAATTGTCTGTCGCAGAGCGTCTGGATTTGTCCAAAACTCCGCTTCAGACCGTGGACAGCATGTATATGCTTCAGACAGACAACGGCAAGATCCAGATGCGCGTCGTTACCGGTAAACTCCAGAGATTTGACAACGATTCGGTGTCGTACGAGTACTTCCCTGACGGTCTGTGGGTTTATGCATATACGGATGACGAAGTTCTTGAATCGACCATTGTTTCTGACGAGGCCAGCCATGAGAGGAACAAGAAAACCGACAAGGAAATATGGAAGGCTTTCGGAAACGTAGTCGTGAAGAATATCGTCAAGCAGCAGACAATGGAAACTGACACTATCTATTGGGACAGGACGAACAAAGAGATTTATACGGACTGTTACGTGAGAATGTATTCACCTGACGGCTTTATGCAGGGGTATGGAATGCGTTCCGATGAAAGGGCGCGGAACTCTATAATTCTTAAGCCTTTCAATAATTTTGCGGTGATAGTGAAAGATTCGACCGAGGTAATCATTGATTCAGTTAATTTTATAGGTCCATTGCTAAAAAAATAATGCTGGTTTCGTGGAAAATTGCTATCTTCGTACCCCTTAACAAATTGTAATTAATTAAACAAACTATAACAATGGCGGTTCTTGAAAAGTTACGCGTAAAATTCGGCATGGCGGTATCCATTATCATCGCCATAGGCCTGTTATCCTTCATTATAGATCCGAATGAAGTAATTTCTGCTTTCAACGGAATGTCATCTAAATTTGACGTTGGCGAAATTAACGGCAAGTCGGTATCTTACAACAATTTCCAGGAGGATATCCAGAAATTCACCACTATCAATGAATTCATGACAGGATCGTCTGCCCAGGGCGCTGAGCAGCAGGCACAGATCAGAAATGCAGCATGGCAGGACCTTATCTACAGATACCTTTTCGATGAGAAGGCTATGGAGGCTGGTCTTAAGGTAGGTGATGCAGAAATGCTTGACCTTACCACAGGTAATGCCATTTCTCCTCTTATCGCACAGAATCCTGCATTCATGGATGAGAACGGAAATTTCTCAAAATCTAACCTTGTACAGCTTGTAAACAATCTCGACCAGGACCAGTCAGGAAGTCTCAGACTCTACTGGAACTATCTCCAGAGCTCTATCTACAACCAGCAGCTGTTCGCTAAGTACAACTCACTGTTTACCCAGAGCAACGTAATGTCACCTATGATGCTCAAGAGAACCATCGCTGAGAACAACAACACTTCAGACGTTGATTTCGTAATGGTTCCTTTCGGATATCAGCAGGATTCTTCCATCGTTGTTTCTGACAGCGAAATCAAGAGCTACTACAATTCCCACAAGAAGTTCTACAAGCAGTCTGCAAGCCGCGATATCGAATATGTAGTATTCGAAGTGAAGCCATCAGCAAAGGACGTTGCTGAAGAAGGCAAGAAAGTGGCAGAACTCCATGAGGAATTCGCTACTGCAGCCAACATGAAGTCCTTCCTTATGAAGAACTCTGACAAGCCATATGAGGATATCTACTATAAGAAAGGTGACCTCAAGACAGTTTCTCCTGAAGTGGAAGAGTTCGTATGGAACAGCGATGAGAATGTTTCAGGCGTGATTGCAAAGGGCAATGACTTCTGCGTCGCAAGAATTATGGATACCAGGATGATTCCTGACTCAGTATATGTAAAGCACATCCTTCTCCAGGGCGACAATGCCGAGAAAGAGGCTGACAGTCTGAAGAATGTCATCGCCAAGGGCGGTAACTTCTCAAGCCTTGCTGCTCTCTATTCTCTCGACAAGAACTCTGCAGCAGACGGAGAGAAAGGAAATATCGGCTGGATGACCCAGAACTATATGATTCCTGGTTTCGAGTCAGTTCTCACAGCTGCCAAGAACGTTCCTTTCGTTCTCAAGACAAACTATGGCTATCACGTAGTGGAAGTTTCCAAGACTACTGCTCCTGTACTCAAGAAGAAAGTTGCAGTGCTCTACAAGGAGACCCTTGCAAGCAAGGAGACATTCCAGACAGCTTATGCTAAGGCCAACAAGTTCGCTGTCACAGCGGCAGGAAGCTACGACAACTACAAGAAGGCAGTCGATACACTCGGTGTTTATTCTCATCCTGTAAACAACATGGTAGAGGGAACTGACAGACTCGGTTCTATCGATAATGCCAAGGAAGTTTCACGTTGGGCATTCGAGAACAAGGTAGGCAAGGTTTCCAACATCATCACCGTCGACAACAACTACTTCATCATCGCTACCGTCCGCGGAATCCACAAAGAAGGATACGCCAAGGTCAATGAAGTTGCTTCTTCTATCAAGCAGCAGCTCTACTACGAGAAACTCGCTGCGAAGAAGTCAGCTGAAGTTGCTGAAAAGATCAAGGGAATGGATGACCTCCAGGCTATCGCTGAGAAACTTGGAACAACCGTAAGTTTACAGTCAGGTGTGGCATTCTCATCAATGAGCGCCCAGGGTCTTGATCCTAAGTTCATCGGTGCCGTATCTGTAGCTGAGGTCGGCAAGGTAAGTGCTCCTATCGCAGGTTCCATCGGTGTATATGTATTCAAGGTTACAGGTCGTGACACCGGAGCATTCTACACTGAGGATGATGCTAAGGCACGTCAGAGCCAGATGGCCATGTACGCTTCACAGATGATTATCCCTGTCATGATGCAGGATGCTGACGTGAAGGACAACAGAGCAAGATTCTATTAATAGATAGACAATAGCACAAAAAAGACCGGTCGTCAAGGCCGGTCTTTTTTTGTGCTATTGTAAAAGTTCCGCGTGGTGCGAAACTTTAGAACTTCTTAGACATTGAAAAGGAAGTGCATGATGTCTCCATCCTGGACAGTGTACTCCTTACCCTCCGTGGCAAACTTTCCTGCGGCCCTGACGGCAGCTTCTGACTTGTATTGGATGAAGTCTTCATATTTGATGACTTCTGCGCGTATGAAGCCTTTTTCGAAGTCGGAGTGGATTACGCCGGCAGCCTTAGGCGCCTTGTCTCCCTTGTTTATAGTCCAGGCGCGGCACTCGTCAGCTCCTGCAGTGAAGAATGTCTGGAGACCGAGCAGCTTGTATGCGCCCTGAATGAGTCTTGCTGAGCCTGATTCTGTCAATCCCATCTCATCCAGGAACATCTGTCTGTCCTCATAACTCTCCATCTCTGCGATGTCGGATTCGGTCCTTGCGGAAATGATAAGAATCTCGGCATGCTCATCTTTTGTTGCCTCCCTTACGGCATCCACATAAGCATTTCCGTTTACGGCAGACTTGTCATCCACATTGCAGACATACATTACAGGCTTGTTTGTGAGGAGGAAAAGGTCATGTGCCATAGCCTCTTCATCAGATGCAAGTTCTACAGTGCGGCAAGACTTGCCGGATTCGAGGGCCTTCTTGTATCTGAGAAGCAGTTCCATGAGCTTCTTGGCATCCTTGTCTCCGCCTGTATTGGCCTGTTTCTGGACCTTTGCAAGCCTGCTTTCCACAGTTTCAAGGTCCTTGATCTGCAACTCTGTATCTACAACCTCCTTATCCCTTACCGGATCCACAGAACCATCCACGTGGACAATATTGTCATTGTCGAAACATCTCAGCACGTGAAGAATAGCATCAGTTTCACGAATATTTGCCAGGAACTGATTTCCCAGTCCTTCTCCCTTGCTGGCACCCTTTACGAGGCCTGCGATATCCACGATATCTACAGTGGCAGGCACTACCCTCTTCGGGTTGCAAAGATCTGCAAGTGATTCAAGCCTCTTGTCAGGAACGTTAGTCGAACCGAGATTTGGCTCTATTGTGCAGAACGGAAAGTTTGCGCTCTGGGCCTTTCCTGAACTGATACAGTTGAAAAGTGTGGATTTCCCGACATTAGGAAGTCCTACAATTCCGCATTTAAGTGACATATATGATTAAATTTTTTCGTCAAATCAAACCACAAAGGTAGTAATAAAAAAGTTTTTATGATTTTTAAACTACTTTTTTATGATTTTTAAACAAGTTTTCCCGGATACTGTCCATATTAGCGGCGACCAAAACGGATCTTATGGAACGGAGAATGAAAAAGTTTGTTGCGGGAATTGTTGTGCTGATTTGTACGCTGCTCTCCCCTATTGCAGACGGCCTGAGCCGCAGTGAAAATGAGACAGATCAATGTTGCCCTGCGGACTCTTCCGGAATGCTTGTAATGTTCTGGAATCTGGAGAATTACTTTGACTGGAGAGATGATGGCGCCAACGAGTCGGACAGCGACTTCAGTCCGTCTGGAAGCCGGCATTGGACACCTTCCAGGTTCTATGCCAAAAGCAATGCCATAGCCAAGTCGGTCTGGTGGATATCAGACAATTACGGAAAACTTCCGGACGTTGTGGGCGTGGCTGAAGTGGAAAACAGAGATGTTCTCATGCGGCTTCTTCATTCGACGTCACTGAACAAGGCGGGATATTCCATAGTCCACTTTGACTCCCCCGACAGGCGCGGGATAGATGTTGCTCTGCTCTGGAGGCGGGAAAACCTGGAATATGTGTCTGCACTCCCCTGCCATGTGGACGGCCTGCAGACAAGGGATATCCTGCTTGTTCAGTTCATAAGGAAGAATGACAATGCCAGGATGGCCTTCATCGTGGTGCATCTTCCGTCTAAATTCGGCGGCGGAAAGACTGCCTGGAAACGTAAAAAAGCGGCGTCGCGCCTCCGTGAAGTCGCTGATTCCGTCTATAATGCCGGTTTCTGGAACATTGTCGTAATGGGTGATTTCAATGATACACCGCGTGCCAGAGAATTCGATGTCCTGAAACCGCTGCTTGAGAACAAGTCCGAGCTTCTGGCCTCGAAGGGTGAAGGAACCATAAGATTCAACGGGAAATGGAACTTGATAGACATGTTCTGGACAACCGGGCCAATGTCAGATTCTTCATCAATGCATATCGTCAGAATACCCTTTCTGACCGTAAGGGACAATACCATGTCCGGAGAAAAGCCTCTCAGAACTTATGTGGGGCCGAACTATACGGGAGGAGTGAGCGACCATTGTCCGGTGCTTCTTGAAGTTAGTAATCCTTAAAAAACTGCCAAATGACAACTAGTCCGTTTTTTAATGGAAATAACGATATTTTTCATTAAATTTGCTGAATAAGTCGGTAATTTCCAGAATGTAATGGACTGGTTTTTGTTCATTGCGGAGACCGGTTGGAAACAGGAAAAATAATTAATACACATAAAATATGGAGATGAAATCCAAAATTCAGGAAAAATTCAAAGTCCTGTATGGTACAAATGGTGAAATGTTCGCATCTGCAGGCCGTATCAATCTTATCGGAGAACACACGGACTACAACGGCGGATATGTATTCCCGGGAGCTATCAACAAAGGCATTGTTGCCGAAATTAAAGTTAACGGAACGGACAAAGTTCATGCGTATTCTCTCGATTATGATGAATATGTAGAATTCGGACTTAACGAAGAAGACAAACCTCAGCAGAGCTGGGCATGCTACATTTTCGGAGTATGCCGTGAGACAATGAAGAGGGGCGGAAAAGTAGAAGGATTCGATACCGTATTCGCAGGAGACGTTCCTCTCGGAGCAGGCCTTTCTTCATCAGCTGCACTTGAGAGCACATATGCTTATGCATTGAACTATTTGTTCAACAACAAGATAGACAAATTCGAACTCGCAAAGATCGGACAGGCCACAGAGCATAACTACTGCGGTGTGAACTGCGGAATCATGGACCAGTTCGCATCTGTATTCGGAAAGAAGGGAAGCCTTATCCGACTGAACTGCAAGACATTGGAATACAAGTATTTCCCATTCGATCCTACTCGGGCAGGTTACAGACTCGTTCTCGTGGATTCATGCGTAAAACATGAGCTTGCATCTTCAGCATACAACAAGAGACGTCAGTCTTGCGAGAATGTCTGCGCTGCCATCAGAAAGAACCACAGTGAAGTGGAGTTCCTCAGCGACGCCAAGAGAGTTTGGCTTGAAGAAGTACGCGACCTGGTTCCAGAGGAGGATTTCCTCAGAGCTGAGTACGTAATCGGTGAGGTACAGAGAGTCCTCGACGTGTGCGATGCACTCGAAAGAGGTGATTATGAGACAGTTGGAGAGATGATGTATCAGACACACTTCGGTCTCAGCCATCTTTATGAGGTCAGCTGCGAGGAACTTGATTTCTTGAACAAACTTGCACGCAAATGTGACGTTACCGGTTCACGTGTAATGGGCGGCGGTTTCGGAGGCTGTACCATCAACCTCGTCAAAGAAGAACTTTATGACAATTTCATCAACTCTGCCATCGAGCAGTTTACAGAGAAATTCGGTCATGCCCCTAAGATTTATGATGTCATCATAAGCGACGGAGCAAGAAAACTTGAAGACTAAATTCCGGAACGGCTAGCGGATTTTTGTAGCCAGCCATTCCTGATCGACAATAGCGAATCCCGGTGCCGGTACGACATCGGGGTTTCTTTTTATTATGCCGCGACAGTCTTCATAGACATTGAAACCTATGCTGATGCCCTGGATCTGTCCGTCCAGAGGATAAGTCAGAGTAATGTCATTGTCGGCGCCTTCCATCTTGTAGAACTTGAATCTGGCGTCCATAATCTGCCTGGCCTTCTCCTTATCTGTCTCTTTTTCAGCGATTTCCATCTTGGTGACATACTTGCAAAGCTCTATTGCGACATCATCCAGTCCGGCATCATGGACATTGACCTTTTCTATAAGATCTCCGGCTTCATTGACCCTTCTGAGAGTATATCCGCGAAGCAGTTCTCCGCTCTTGTCCGCTTCGATCTGGGCGGAAATGGCCTTGATGTGACTTTCAACGAGAGCCCTTTCTGAAAAAGACATGTTGGAAGGCGTCAGCCAGACCATCAGTTTCTCTTCCGGGTCATGATACAATGTCTGGAACGGAGTAAGATTTACCTGTCCGCAATGCTCGCAGGACCAGAGGAAAATCGAGCCGTCCTTGACTTTTTCCTTCAGTTCAGGTGACTTGCTGACATTGATGTCAGGATAGGTATTAATATCTGTTTCAGCGCCGCATTTCGCGCATTTTGCTGTTATTGAAAGTGCTTCTGGCATAATTACTAGGGATAAAATCAATGCAAAAATAATAATAATTACTATCTTTGGACGATTTTTGGGACGACCGCCCGGAAATTTTATGAAATAAAGCTAAACTGTCTCGAAGAGGAGAGACATCAGTTTCATAAGGACTCAACTAAAAACTAAATCTTACTCAATGAAATCGTGGATTAAACAATTCGCATCAGAAGACTGGATCATAGTCTTTGTAGGTGCGGCAGTGCTCGCTCTTGCGTGCATTTTCCCAGGAGCCATGCCGTCTCTTCCCAAGACATTGACGACATCAGCGGACTTGATAAATGCCGTTTATATGTTCGGATTCGTACTTATCCTTACTTATGTAACACTTGCGGCACTCAGACGCCCTGTAAAGGGAACCTTCATTTCGCTGATCTTCATCTTCGGCATAACCCTGCTTGCCCAGCTTACGGCAAACATCCCTATAATCAAGGAATGGGGCTTCGAATCAGTATTCTTCGCTGTCATCTACGGATTGGTACTGAACAACTGCTTCAAGCTTCCTGACTGGCTGAAAAGAGCCGTAAACAGCGAGTTCTACATCAAGGTGGGCATCATCTGCCTCGGTTCCACCATACTCTTCGGTGAAATGATGAAATCAGGCGCATTCGGCCTTGCACAGTCCTTCATCGTGGTATTCACCGTATGGTACTTCTGCTTCTGGGTAGGAAAGAAGATGAATGTGGACCCTGAGATGGGTACAATGCTTTCAAGTGCAGTTTCCATCTGCGGTGTCTCAGCCGCCATCGCAACTTGCGGAGTCATCAATGGCGACAACAAGAAACTGTCATACGTCGTTTCCCTCGTGCTCATCATCGCCATCCCTATGATGTACATTCTCCCGTGGCTTGCAGGCCTCATGAATCTGTCGCCGGAAGTTGCCGGAGCATGGATTGGAGGTACCATTGACACCACCGGAGCTGTTGCTGCCGCAGGCTCACTCATCGAGGACCCGGCTGCCGAGCAGACCGCGATTATCGTGAAATCTTCGCAGAACGTGCTTCTCGGACTCGCTGCATTCTTCATTTCAATGATGTGGGCATACCGTGGAACAAACAAGGAAGTAAGGCCATCTGTAGGACTTATCTGGGAAAGATTCCCTAAGTTCGTCGTCGGAATGATCGTCGCATCCCTTGTATTCAGCTTCCTCCTTTCACCTGATATGGCAAAGACCGTAGGCAAGGTCACCAAAGGATTCCAGAACACATTGTTCAGCGTAGCATTCGTATGCATCGGTCTCGAGACCAGAATCAAGGATATCTTCGGCAAGGAAAACAGAGTCCCGCTCAAGGTGTTCCTCACGGCCCAGACCTTCAATATCTTCGTGACATTGGTAATCGCTTATCTCATCTTCGGAGTCATCAAGCCTGCATTGGCATAAGCATTGTCAATGCTACATAGCGACATTGAAAACAAATCCTATATAGTGGTTATCCATGAGATAGCCACTATTTTTTATGGCATTGAAAGAAGGCCCGCCGTTATAGGAGAACGTCACTCCGACAGTAGTGTCGAACGGAATCCACAGGAAATTGGCAAGTTTGGCCGTCAATGTTGCACCGGCACTGAAAAGACCTCCGTCTGTCATTGACCTTCCCAATGAGAACATCGTGTAATCGAAATGCGGCGTCAGTTCGAAGTTCTTTATGTAGAAAAGAGGGGAGAAGCAGGAGATGTCGCCGACCCAGACAGGAATCGCGTAATCCGCAGTGATATTCAGATGGTCGGCAGACAGGTTCCTGATAAAATACTCTGCTCCGGAGTCATTGAAACCCCTCGGGGCCACCGAGATGGCATTCTCTCGCTTTACCGTGGCCTCGAACTGGTGCTGATATCTGGCGGAAAGCTTAAGCCCCTGAGTGGAAGTGATACCCGGAAGATAGCCGTAACCATAAATATACGCCGAAGAACTGTAAAGTTTTGTCAATGCTATCCTGGAAGAATACCCCGCGTCGAAGCCTATGCCTAGTCTCGGATAGACACCTGATGTCGCCACAGGCCTCATGATATAGCCCCTCAATGAGGCATTGACAGTCTGCATGAATACGGTCTTGTCCTTCTCATAACCGATCAGATGCTCCGGTCCCTTGCTTCCAAGGAAATTGCCGTCATAAGTGACGGTGACCCGGGACCTGTCGAAAAGGTCATTGCTGAAAGTATATCTGACCTGAGGAATGAGCCCTCTCCTTACGCCGCCTGAAGAGAAATTGAACGGAATATAGACCTTGACACTGCCGGAAACGGAAGGCCTGTCCAGAAGCACTCCCAGAACGCTTTCTTTTGCATTTCCGCCAGCCACATAAGTCCTCCGGTAATATCTTACGGCGGCCATGTCATTGAAGTCCGCAGAGATCTCGAAAACAGGATAAAGACCTGAATAAGTGAACATTACATGGCCGGAATGGCGGTACTTGCGGCTTCCGTCCGTATAAAGATACGAATACGGATCATTATGGAAGGAATAGCCGATGAATCCGGAAGCCGTGCCAAGAGAATTCTGGAACAGGGCAGTTGCTCCGACGGACGCCTTCTGGAAATTGAAGTCTCCGCTCAGGTTCTGAATCTTGTCGTAACTGAAATATACCGGGGCCCACGAGTGGAATCTTAAGATATTCAGAGCTTTACGATATCTGACAGGCTTGGTGAAAGTAGTCTTGGAGTGAGAAGAATCCGCCCACTGAATCCCTTTCCGGGACGCCATCTCGCGCTCCTGCGCCGAAAGTTTGTCCGCCACCCGATACCGGTGAATGTCGGAAAAGTCAATGCTGCTGCCCTCGCCGAGTGCCGATTTGTGCAGAACCTTTCCCGACGGTGTCAATGCCGAGAAGTACATTTCGTTTCCGTCAATGCAGAATTCGTCTCCGCCGTAGGGGAGTGATGAGTGCTGTCGCACGGAAAGTGTCTGAAGGTCAATGCTATACAACTCCATTGTTCCGTCCCTGTCAGAGGAGAAGAAGAGTTTTCCGTCATTGAAAGAAAGGTTGTGTATGCTTACCGGTTCGGGTTCCAGTATGCAGGAAAGAGACTCACTGGCATTGACAATGAAAATTCCGGAGCCTTTCTCGGATATTGTGCTGACTGCGAGGCGTTTTCCCGCGAAGCAGGCCTCTACGGCCTGAAGTGAATCCGGCATCTGCAGGCGCGAAATTTCTTTTCCATCAGCGGCTGACAGCATTACGACGGCGGACCCGCCGGCGACCGGGTATTCCGTACAGGCTATCATTGACCCGTCTTCTGAAATGGAAGGATTGAACAGGCGTCCCTTGCTTGTCAGGTTCCTGATTTTTCCGGTTGATATGTCGTAATACCTTATCCGTGAGGTCATTTCGAGGGACCAGCGGCTGTCCGGTATTGACTCGCTCCACCAGATTCTGCCATCGTGGGCCTTGATTCTGCTGGAATATGAAGTGAAGCCTGACAATCTTCTGAAACTACCTGTAACTTTATTATACTCAGCAAGATATGATGTCTTGTCCATGCCATTGACGATGCAGAAGACTCTGCCGTCAGATATGGTCGTTCCTGAAATCTCCCTATACCATTTGCCGCTTTCCTGTAATTGTGCCGCTTCCGTGAAAGGTTCCCGCAATGCGGCTTCCTCCTTCCATATTTCGTGAAAACCTGTCATGATTTCGCTGAACGAATCCTTGAAACGCTTTCCTGAGGCCTGCTTGACAGTCTTCTGGGTATTGAAGAATCTGAACGGATTGGAGGCCGTCCGGACGAAATATCGTTCCGTGAAAAGCGGGTCATCGAAGCAATATCTTGTGCCGGCTATGGTCATGTATCCGAGTGCGTAATGGTTCGGGGAATAATGCCTGTATGAGCCGTATCTCCATCTGTACCAGTTCCTCCAGTCGGCATTGTCGAAGGCCATCATGTAGTAGGAGAGGAAATCCGCGCTGCGGCCTCTGCCGTAGTTTGTCAATGCCGTTTCGGCAACTACAGCATCGCCTTCCAGAAACCAGTTGTTTGGCCAGATTGCAGAATAGGCGCCTACTGCCATGTCTCCGATGATGTAGGTCAGTGGCTTCAGCCATCCCTTGTATCCGAATTGCATCTGGGCCATGTGCCGGCTCTCATGGACGGCAAGTGATTTTACCCAGGGCATCGGTTCGGGGTCATATGCGTCCTGAAGGGTATAGAGGTCGGCCCTTTTCGGAGCCCAGGTAATGGAACCGTTTGATATTCCGTTAAATGCGTGAAGAATGACAGGCGTGCGTCTTCTGTATCCCTCTCCCGGTATGAGTCCGCTGCTGATGCTTTCTGCCATGCGGAACCGCTCAAGTTCATGACCATATACTCTTGCCAGGGAGTCCAGGCCTGACGGGTATATTATCCTGTAGTTAGGGGAGTCCATCCTCGACCATCTTGTCTTTCCCGGGTCATCTCCGTTCGTGTAGAACTGCGCATGTGCCGGCTGGACTGCGAAGAAAATGCAGCAAAAGGCAACTGATATTATTCTGGTGATGGAGGATATTTTCATGTCAGGCGTCATTCTGTAGGCGTTCTTTGGCGGAATCTTCAGTAATACTGAAAATTAACCCCGTGTTTGCAAAGGCAAATCTAACTATTTTTTATAATTTTGCGCATAATTTAATTCTATGCCGCACTATATATGCAGATGATGTTCCAATTCGTGACCCTCATAGGGGCCGTTACATTATTTCTTTTCGGACTCAGCTTACTTAGCGTCGGACTCCAGAAAGTCGCTGGAGACGGACTGAGATCCTTCCTCGCATCCATGACATCCAGCGCATTCAAGCGCCTTGTCACAGGAGTCGGAGTGACCGCAGCCATCCAATCATCCACCGCCACGACCATTATGGTCGTAAGTTTTGTCAATGCAGGTCTATTGACATTGGCACAGGCCATAGGCGTGATCATGGGTGCGAATATCGGTACCACGGTCACCTCATGGATTATGGCGATTTTCGGATTTTCTTATGACATATCCACGATTTCGTTCCCGCTCATCGCCGTCGGTTTCCTGATGATGCTGAACAAGAAGAACAAGAAAATCCATGATTTGGGTGAGATTATCATCGGATTCGCATTGTTCTTCGTCGGATTTGCGAAACTCAAGGAGACTTCCGGAATTCTTCTGGACAACCTTGACCTTACCGGTCTTCAGGCATTGACAAACCTCCATCTCGGTCCGGTCAATGTTTCTGTCCTCCTTTTCCTTTTGATTGGAACCGTGATGACGGTCTGCTTCCAGTCTTCTGCCGCTACTATGGCGATTATCATGCTCCTCATTACGACCGGCGTGATTCCGTTCAAACTTGCCGCCGCGATGATTCTTGGAGAGAACATCGGAACTACAATTGCTGCCAATATTGCCGCGTCAGTGGGAAATACTACGGCCAAGCGAGCCGCCATGGCCCATACTGTTTTCAATGTCTTCGGTGTATTGTGGGTGCTGGCCATATTCCCGCTGTTCCTGAAATTCATCGGATTCATCATCTCATCTACAGGTCTGCCGGATCCGAACACTACCGACCTTACGGACACCGCGAATTCTGATACCATCAAGATGTCACTGTTGTACAGCGTTACCACGATGCATACGCTGTTCAATGTTACCAATACTCTCATTCTCATATGGTTTATCCCTCAGATAGAGAAGATTGTTTCCTGGATTATTCCTGCGCCTAAGGAGAAGGAGGTCTTCCGTCTCAAATATATTCAGGGCGGTCCTCTTTCCACAGCCGAGCTTTCTTTGGATGAGGCTGAGCAGGAAATCGTGCATTTCGCTGAGATTTGCTACAATGATTTCGGCTACATGAGACAGGCTATTGTCGAGAAGGATACTGCCAAGTTCAATGAACTCAGAGAGAAACTCATCAAGTACGAGGGTATCACTGACAGGATCGAGTATGAAATCGCGGACTACCTGAACGAGGTGTCCAAGGGCGATATTTCAGGCACTTCTGCAGGCAGAATCAAGGGTATGTACAAGATTATCGGCGAGTTGGAGAGCCTTGGTGATTCCGGCGACGCGGTAGGACGTATACTGTCCCGCAGAAATGAGCATGGTCTGGATTTCGACGCTGAGCAGCTCAAGAGGCTCGGCAGGATGTGTGACCTTCTGGATGATGCTTTCAAGTCTATGAACGCAAACCTCAAGGCTCCTTATACCAGCCTGAAGGACATCACCAATGCTCAGGATGCCGAGTATAATATCAATGAATGCCGCAATACTCTTCGCGAGGAGCATATCATCAATATCGAGGAGAACCCGAACTACAACTACCAGGTGGGCGTGTTCTACATGGATATCGTTGCCGAGCTGGAGAAGATGGGCGACTTCATGATCAATGTTTCTGAAGCTAAAATCGCTGAAAATGGATAGAAAAAAGGTCATATTGGCATTGACAATGCTAGTGCTGGCGGTGTCCTGCGGGCGAACCGGCAAAAGCGGCAGGCAGGTTGTTTCTGATTCCGCGGCAGCGGGTCAGCCGTTCCCTCAGCTGGTCGTTCCGAAAATGATTGAGGACCCGACGGAACGCATTACATATGTCATTGATCATTTCTGGGACCGTCTTGCCGACATGAGCGGAGCCAGTGATTCTCTGCATGTTGCGGGAGTCCTGAAGGAAGATGTGGAAAAGGCGTTCGGCGAGTATTCCGCAATATTGCACAGTGTTGCAGATGTCAATGCCCTTGCACAGTCCGTTTCCAAGATGTTCGATGCTGCCGAGGCGTGTGAGAGGAAGGATACTTCTTCCAATGTCTTCGAGACCATCACCGGGTTTGCCGAGAAATATTTCTATGATCCCAATTCTCCTGTCAGGAGCGAGGAGTGCTATCTTGCTTATCTCCAGAAACTTGTGAAATCGGATTTTGCAAATCCCGACATGAAGCCTGCATATGAGTTCGATTTGTCAATGTGTTCTCTGAACAGGATAGGGGAGAAGGCCGCCGACATCAAGTTCGAGGATATCAATGGCAAGAAATATACTCTCTACGGCATCCGTTCCGACTATACCCTTCTTTTCTTTGCCAATCCGGGGTGTCCGAACTGCAAGGAAATCACCGAGGGCCTGATAGCCAATTCGGAGGTTTCGGAAATGGTCAATGCCGGCAAGATGAAGATAGTAAATATCTACATCGACGAGCAGATAGACAAATGGCGTGAGTACGTTCCAGAGTATCCGCGCGAGTGGCTCTGCGGATATGACTACAACTATATCATCAGAAATGACCTCACCTACAGCGTGAGGGCCATCCCGTCCCTGTATATTCTCGACAAAGACAAGAAAGTCATCCTGAAAGATGCTACCTTCGAGGATGTAACTGCCTGGATAGACAAGACCTACGGGGAGATTTACGGCAGGGAGAGGGAATAGGCATCAGAATGTGCTGCGACGGGTCATCTTGAAGTCGCATTTTATCTTCTTGAGCGTCCCTTCCAAAATCATTTCTGCGGCGAGATGTCCCATTTGGCAGAAATCAGCTGAAATAGTGGTAAGTCCGTCCAGAATGATCTCATTGATAGGGGATTCGTTGTATGATATGATGCTGAAATCTTTTCCCGGTTTGAGGCCCAGTGTCTTGGCTGCTCGGACCAGGTGAATCAGTTCCATGTCGAGCTGACCATTGATTATGAGATATACTTCTCCGGGACGGACCACCTCCGGCGTTACCTGGTTGTAGAGCTGGCATTCGATGTGGTTCGTCTTGCAGAATTTGTCGATGGCTTTCACTACATATGGATGATAGAGGGAAGATGTCTCTATTATGACGTTCAGTTTGGATATTTTGCTGAACTTGTCCATACCCATAGACAAGCCGACAGTCGCATCATTCTCAAAGTCCTGATAGACAGCGCCGAAATTGCCTGCGAGTGTGTCTATGTTGTGGTCGAGCAGAATCAGTTTCCTGTTAGGAATCCGGCGCAGGACCTTCATTACCCGTTTCTGTGTCTGTGTGTCCAGTGGAAAGTGAGGGGTGATCACGTAGTAGTCGAAATCGCCAAGATTTTCATCAATGTAGTATTCCAGCAGGCTGATCTGCTGATTGTGCAGATATATGGTAATGTCTGCCTTGCCGTTTATGGTAGAGGCAAAAGAATTGAACAGTACCTGCTTCGTATTGCTCAGCTTGTCGAAAAGCATCAATATCCGCAGTTTCCTGGACTTTGACTGCTCTGCTATATAATATCCTTTACCCTGAGTCGATGATATTATTCCCTTGTCACGAAGGAGAAAATAGGCTTTTTTTACAGTCTCCTTAGAAACTTCCAGTTCGGCAGCAAGTTCGTTCATGGATGGGAGCATATCACCGGCAGCACTTTTGCCGGATTTGATAGACTTCTCGATATTCTCCATAATCTGCTTATATACAGGTGTTTGAGAATTGTTGTCGAGTCTCAGTTTTATGGACATGGCGTAATCTGATTTTACGGGTTATCTGCAGTTATAGCTTGCTTTTGCGTGACTTGGCAGGTAAAATAACACACCATAGCACAGCCACGTTTCCGCAAAATTACCGAGTTTTGAAAAATATTACAAATTAATTGCAGATTTATCTTGTTTTGAAAAAGAAATGACTTATCTTTGCACCACACCACACCACAATAAACTAAACGGTGCCGAATATATGAATTGTTCATTTACAAAAAAAAGTTCCTACAAGTGGGAAGTTCTCCTGCTCCTATGGATGGCATTTCTTCTGAACCAGGGTGACAGGCAAGTGTTCAATACTGTGCTGCCAGCCATCAGGGATTCATTGAACCTTACTGACACATCGGTGGGCCTTATCGCCACTATTTTCAATCTTTTCTATGCTGTCATGGTTCCTGTCGGCGGCTGGGCTGGGGACCGCTTCAGCCGCAAGTGGGTTACAACCCTGAGCATAATATTCTGGAGCGTGGCCACTGCTTTTACCGGTCTGGCGACAAGTTTCCTCTGGCTTGTCGTTCTGCGCTCCGTTGCTACCGGAGGTGGCGAAGCATTCTTTGGTCCGGCAAATTATTCCCTTCTGGGTCAATATCATACGGATACCAGGGCCAGGGCGATGTCCATACATCAGACGGCCTATTACGTAGGAGTGATTCTGGCTGGCTGGTTGGCCGGTGCCATTGCTGATTCCCTCGGGTGGAAGTACTCATTCATCATCTTTGGTGCAGCCGGAGTCATATGGGGACTTATCATGATATTCAGACTCCACGATAAGGACGAAGAAGTATCTGAACAGGCGGCAGTTGCCAAACCCGGCTTCTTTGAAGGCTTCAAGGTGGTTTTTACCACGCCTACTGCCCTTGTCCTTACCATCGGGTTCAGTTGTGAGATATTTGTAATCACGGGATATATGACATGGGTTCCCGCCTATCTGCAGGAAGAGTTCGGGCAGAACCAGGCTATGGCCGGATTCAATTCCATGGTATATACATATGTGGCGGCCTTTATCGGAGTCCTTATTTCAGGAACCTTGTCTGACAAGTTCGCGGCTCGCAGCCATTCATCCAGAATGATATTGCAGGCTGCCGGCCTTGTGGGAGGCTCGTTGTTCCTGTTCTTCATGGGAGCCAGGACATCGGTCTGGATTGTCTATCTGATGTTCGCCGGATGGGGATTCTTCAGGGCATTTTTCGATGCCAACATCTATTCTGTACTCTATGATGTGACTCCTGAGAGATTGCATGCTTCATGTTCAAGTGCCATGATCATGACAGGATTTGCAGTAGGCGCTCTGGCTCCTGTGGTGCTTGGCGCAATGAAACAGAGTATCGGAAGTCTTTCCGCCACCTTCCCTGTCCTGGGAATTGTATGGCTTGTCAGTGGCGTCATGATGTATATCTCCGCCAGACTTCACTATAACAAGGATTATCAAAAGCATTGTAAAGATGAATAGAGAACTGAAATCACGCAAACCTAAAGCCGGTCTGCTTTTGATTGCGTCACCGCGGTTCAAGAACCTGAGCGGTCCTCAGCGCGGCACTTACAATGATCGCAAACTCAAGGCGGTCGAGGATATCAAATCTTCAATGGATTTTCTGGATCTTTCATATCCCGGAATCATCTATGAGAGAGAAGATGCCGAAAAGGCCATGAAGATGTTTTCTGACAATGAGGTCGATTTCATTGTCGCCGAATTCCTTTCTTGGAGCGAGGACTTTGCGTGGATCCGTTTCTTGCGTGACATGCCGGCGGTGCCTATGATATTTACAAATGTCGTCAAGGACAAGATGAGTTTCGAGACCACTCTCGACGAGGACGATTTCATGGATTATCTGTGTTCAGGTACTCTTGTCGGTTCTCTGGAAGGATCCGGAAGCATCAGACGTATTCCGCGTGCCAATGTCAAAGTGGTTATGGGAACCAGAGACGAGGTGACGGAAAAAATCAGAGTGTTCTCGAAGGCGGCTCTTACACGGTCCGTCCTGCGCCATTCCACAGTAGGACTTATGGCAAATATGAACGAGGCGATGTGGAGCACTTACATTGACAATTATGACTTATTTACCAAGATAGGTCCTGAAATCCATTATCTCCCATATAGTGATTACGGTGAGTACATAGCGAAACTTTCTGACGCTGAAGTGAAGGAATATGCTGACGAACTCACCTCCCGGTACAAGATGATGGAGGATGTCGCCTATGACAAGTTTATCGGCTGTGTCAAGGCAACATTGGCAATAAAGAATATGGCGAAAGACAATGATATTGACTGCTTTGTGTACAATGACATTGACCGCGCCACTTTCAAGACGGCCGGGTGCCGCGCCGGATTCTATCCCCAATGGTTCAATGACAATGTGAGCGTGCTCGTTCCGGAAGCAGATATCGGAGCAGGCCTTGTCACATATATGCTCAAACTGATAACCGGAAAGAATGTGAATTTCATAGAGCCTTTCCATGTCGAGGATGAGTTTGGAAATTTTGCCGGAGGACATGCAGGTCCTAATGACCATAATGACCCTGAATGGCAGGGTAATGTGCTGATTGCCAGAGATGTCCGTTTTGCAAAGACCAGCTGGAAATATGCGGGGGCTCCATTCGCATGGTACCGTATAAGTCCGGGAATGAAGACGATGGCCGGACTGTATGAAGAGAATGGCAAGTACAAACTTATATGCACTCAGGTAGAGTCTCTGCCTGGAAAGCACCTTCTGGCCACATATTCACATACCATTTTCAGACCTGTTGTTCCTGTAAAGGACCTGTTTGAGCGGATACTGAAGATAGGTGCCACACAGCATTACGCAGTCGTTGACGGAGACTGGACTGCCGAATTGCAGGACCTGGCTGAAATGATGGGATTTGAGTTTTACAATTTAAAATAAGGAATACGATGAGTTTTATGTACAATCCGTTCCCGTACGATGACCCGAGACCGGTGAATCGTCCGGAACTTAGCAAAAAGACAAAAGAATCTATTGTGTCGGGCACTGCTGCTGCAGCTAAAAAACTGGCAGCCGAACTTGCCGGAAAAGCAGAATCGGGAAATGTGGCAATAGGCCTTGACGGATATACCACAGCACAGTGGCAGTTGTTTCTCAACTTGCTGAGCAGGGAACTTGGTGTTCTCGGAATCGGACTGGAGACCATTGACGGCAATGCAGCAACATTCATCAGCGACGAAGAAATCAATGCCATGATAGATTCTATGCTTGAATGGGACACCACAAAGGATCCGACACTGCTTTTCGGCCGGATCTACAGAGGAGGCTATCAGGGAATGCTGGATGCGGACAAGGTGAAAGCCTTCAAGGATAATGTCAATGCTGCAAAAACAGGTAAAGGAAAGGTCATAGCCGTTTACGGATATGGAGTACTTGTTCCTGAACTGAGGGACCTTTATGAGCTGAAACTGTTCTTCGACGTTACTCCTAAAACCAGCATCCTTCGTATAAGAGGTGGAGAGTATGCGAATATCGGCAAGAAACGTCCGGATATTCCGGCACGTGTAATCCGCCGTTGTTATTACTGCGATTTCGAGATGGCAGTGAACAGCAGAAAGGAACTTCTCCAGTCGGATGCCATTGACTATATGGTACTTTCGGATGATGTCAGAAATGTCAAGATGCTGCCGAGGGAATCATTTGATGAGGTGTGTTCACAATTGGTCAAATATCCGTTCAGAACCAAGCCTGTATATCTTGAAGGCGTGTGGGGCGGAACATTCATGAAGAAACTTCGCAATCTTCCTGACGAAATGCGCAATGCTGCCTGGGTGTTTGACTTCATTCCTATGGAAGTCAGCGTTTTGGTCGAGGCCGGTGAGAACGTGCTGGATATCAACTATTGCACATTCGTACACAAGGAGGGCGTGAAACTGATGAGTGAGGATTGCGTAAAGAAATTCCACGGATACTTCCCGATACGATTCAATTATGATGACAGTTACCACAGTACCGGAAACATGAGTATCCAGTGCCATTCCGGAGCCAAGTTCAATATCGAGCAGTATGGTGAGTTCGGACGTCAGGATGAGAGCTATTATGTATGTGCTACCGGTCATGATGCCAAGACGTTTATCGGCTTCAGGGACGATGCTGACATTCCTCAGTTCTTTAAGGACATCGAGGCTGCCGATACTGAGCACAAGCCTTGTGACTATATGAAATATGTGAGCTACGAAGAGTCCAAACCGGGATTGCAGGTCATGATTCCTGCCGGTACGATACACTCCAGCGGCCGTAACCAGGTGGTACTCGAAATCGGCTCGCTTACAATCGGTTCCTACACTTACAAGATGTATGACTACCTGCGTCTTGACTTCGACGGCAAACAGCGCCCGATACATACCAGACTAGGCGAGAAGACCGTGGCGCAGGACAGGCGAACCACATGGGTTCGGGAGAACATTGTCCAGAAACCTAGGCTTGCCGATGAAGGTGAAGGCTGGCAGGAATACATAGTCGGTGAAAATCCTCTTCTGTATTTCTCATTGAGGAGGCTTGAGTTCGAGAAAGTTTGTGAACAGGACACTCATGGAGAGCGATTCCATGTTCTTGCCCTTGTCGATGGCGAGAAAGTCCGTATCAGAAGCGTTGAACATCCTGAGAGATACTATGATGCAGAGTATCTGGATATCATATGTGTGCCTGCTGATATGGGGAAATATGTGATAGAGAACCTTGGAAAGGAACCTGTCCGTGTGCATAAGACGATGTTGAGGGATGGTTATCAGAATGATCCCGCATAGTTATGGCAGATATTTGTCCGATGAAAGTGTCCCCGATTCTCCTGGATGTCGGGGGAACTTTCATAAAATGCGGTGACGGCAGAGAAATTCCCATAGATTCGGGAGGAACCGGAAGTGATATCGCCAATTCCCTGAAGACAGCTGTAGGAAATGTCAATGCCGGAGATCATGTCGCAGTTGCCATACCAGGGAAATTCGACTACGACAAAGGAATCTTTCTTATGAAGCATAAGTTTGCTTCCGTTTATGGTGAAAAGTTCTCTGACATTGTCCTGTCCGGAACAGGATTGACGGACTCCGACGTGGCGTTCAGGTTTATACATGATGTGAACTGTATGCTGCTTGGAGAAATAACTTCAGGCGCCGCCTCCGGTGAGGGAAATACGGCTCTGGTGACACTTGGGACAGGTCTGGGCTTCTCAATGTGCGTGGACGGGAAGATTCTCGAGAATGATATGAAATCTCCGCTTGTGTCCATTTACGGACGTCCGTTCAGGGACGGGATTCTGGAAGATTATGTATCCAAACGAGGTATAGTTTCCGGTTATCACCGGAATGGAGGCGAAGGAGACAAGTCAATGACAGTCAAGATGATTTCGGACCTTGCCCATACTGGCGACCCGATAGCATTGACCACTTTCGAAGAAGTCGGGGGTATTCTGGGAGATACGATATCTCCGATATTGGCAGAATACAATATCGGCTGCCTGCTCTTCGGAGGGCAGATCTCCAGATCTTTTGATCTGTTCGGTCCGGCATTGATGCGGTCACTGCATGGTGTTCCCTCCTTGAGAAAAGTGGCTCCGGTATCTGACTTTTCCAATGCCACGTTCAATGGCTTGAGGGCTTTTTTAAATGACAAACATATTTAGACTGATGGGTGAAATTTTTTGCAATAATTATTTTCAGATTATCTGATTATTCTTAAATTTGCAATGTTGATATACCACACCAGACCACACTAAATGAAAATGAAAAAAGTATTTTACATATTGTTCGCGTCATTGGCATTGATGTCATGTGGAACAGGAAAGCATGCCGAAAGCGCTGTTGACGCCTCTGCGTCCTATATGAACCTTCGTGTGGGTTCTTATAACTTGTGGCGTTCGGATCTCGGAAAAGGCGAGTATCAGTGGAATCTGAGGAAAGAAAAACTGGCAAGGGCGATTGCTGACATTGATTTCGATATTTTCGGAATTCAGGAAGTCGATACCACTATCCAGAGGGAGCTGCCTTCGTTGGTGGAAAAGGAAGGCGGAGATTACTCATGGTTCGTGGTAAGTCCTTATTCTGAAGACGGAGCCGGGTCGAAGGCTCAGGGTATCGTCTATAGGAAAAGCCGTTTCGAAATGCTTGAGAGCCACCGTTTCTGGCTTTCTCCTACTCCGGACGTAATGAGTTCCGGATGGGATGAAATGAAGTTCAAGCGTGGCGCCTGTTGCGCAATTTTCCGGGACAAGGTGTCGGGAATGAAGTTTTTCTTCATGATGAGCCATATGCCGTTGGGGCATGAGGCCAATGCCAATTCGGCCCCCATTATCCTTGAACGTGCAAAAATGTATAATCCTGAGAATCTTCCGTCTTTCTTCGCAGGTGATTTGAACACCAGGGAGGAAAGGCCTGCTTCCCAGTTGTTCAGGACATGGTGGAATGACACGTTTCTGTCATTGCCGGCTGAAATGAAGACAGGTTCGACAGGCACTTTCAATAATCACGGGCTGAATCTCGGAAAAATGGAGACTGCCCCGAGGATTGACTTTATCTATTACCGGGGAGAAGGCATTGAACCTCTCCACTATACATGCGACGGCAGAATGGACGGCGGCATATTTCCGTCAGACCACTGTCCGGTATATGCCGATTTCAGGGTTAGACCTCAGACTTCCAGATAGGAAGGTAGTTTACTTGGGTTCCGCGAGTCGGAATATTACTTAGTTAATGATACTGAAACCAATAACATTGATCTATAATATGAAAAAATTTCTGTTGACTTTAGCCTGCATGCTGTCTGTATGTCTGGCGGCATTGGCCCAGAATGTCCTTGTCAAAGGTGTCGTTACCGATGCCGTGACTAAGGAAACCATACCTGGTGCGGCGATTTTGGTCAATGGTGCGGCTGACAATGGTACTGTTACCGACCATGAAGGAAAGTATGAAATTACTGTCGCGCCTGGTGCAAGACTGGTGTGTCAGCAACTCGGTTATGCGAATCTTGAAAAGAAGGTACCGGAAAAAGGCGGCATGCTGAACTTTGCGCTCGAAGAAGACTCTCAGCTTCTTGACGGTACTGTTGTCGTAGGATATGGTACTTTGAAGAAATCACAGCTTGTCGGCTCAGTGGAAAACGTGTCCGGAGAAGTTCTCGAAGACAGGTCCAATTCCAATATCACGAGGTCTCTTCAGGGACAGGTCCCGGGCCTCAATATCATTCAGGTGGACGGTAAGCCTACCCACGGCGGATCCGTCTATATCAGAGGCGGCGCTACAAGTTATGTGTCTAAGAGTGCGTCCGGAGGTGCAAAGACTTCCTACTCTATCGGTCAAGGCGGTTCTGCGCTTGTGCTCATCGACGGTGTAGAGGGAGAATTGTCTTCTGTCAATCCTGATGACGTGGAAAGCATCTCCGTGCTGAAAGACGCCTCATCTTCAGTTATTTACGGAGCAAGGGCAGCATATGGCGTAATCCTGGTCACCACTAAGAGTTCCAAAGGTGATAAAATCAGTGTGACCTACAATGGTTCCGTTTCTATCAACAGCAGGACCATAAAATGGGAAGACAATGTTATCTGTGACGGTCTTACTTATGTGGAAACCATGTATGACCACTGGCTGGGAAATTCAGCCACACCGACGGCGGAGGGCAAGAGGCCTACGAAGATGAACATATATGCCATTCCTTCAGATTACCTTGAGCGTTACCGCGAGCATGTTGCGTCCGGTGCCACCAATACTTATGAGATGAACGGCAAATCATATCTCTATTATGGTGACTACAATTATCTTAAGATGTTCTACAAGAGGCATAATGCCAGTCAGACTCACAGTTTGAGCATCAATGGCTCGTCAGGAAAGGTATCGTACGGATTGTCAGGACGTTACTATATGCAGGACGGAATCTATAAAATCGGAAACGAGGATTACAACGCATATAACCTCCGCAGCAAGATCAGCGTAAAGGCCAATGACTGGCTTACGTTTGACAACAACACGTCCATTTACAGGATGAACTATGACCAGCCTATCTTCTCCAAGAAACTCTCCAGCGGAGTGGGAAGCCAGCTTTTCCAGATTGCCATGATGGGATTTCCTGTACTCCCTCCTACAAATGAGGACGGCACCTATACCGTAGGCGCAGCTGCCAGCGGATATGCTGCATTCAAAGACGGAAATTCGGCTCAGATCGACAACAAACTGACCGTCACCACATCCACAGGTGTAACAGTCGAGCCTTTCAAGGATGTGTTCAAGGTCCGTGGAGATTTCGCCTACAAGACAACCCGCCGTACATTGGAAAGATACATTGCCCCCGTGCAGTACAGCACGGCTCCTGAGTCAATGACAAATTATGTCTCCCAGGCGGATTCATACAAACGCAGATATGATTATTCCACAGAGCAGGTGACGGCCAATGTGGTGGCTACCCTCACTCCTAAGCTCGGCAACAATCATAATCTCAATGTTGTCGCAGGATGGAACCTGGAGAACTACAACTATCACCGTATGGGCATTCTCCGTCAGGGTATTCTCTATCCGTCCAAGCCTAACTTTGAATTGATGGACGGCTCTGAAGTGACATTGACACAGGACGGCAGTTCTTATGGTCTTGTCGGTTTCTTCGGCCGTGCGAACTACACTCTTCTCAACAGGTATATTTTCGAGGTGTCAGCCCGTTATGACGGAAGTTCGAAATTCCCGGTATCGCAGCAATGGGGCCTGTTCCCTTCTGCATCATTGGGTTGGAGAATTTCACAGGAACCTTGGATGAAAGCCACCAGAGGCTGGCTGGACAATCTTAAGATTCGTGCCAATGCGGGTTCTCTCGGAAACGGAACGATTTCTCCGTATTCATTCCTGACCACCATGTCCATAAACAAGACCTCAAGCGTATTTGACGGTGCCCTCGAGAATAAAGTCGGAAATCCTAACGTGATTCCGGACAATCTTACATGGGAGAAAGTCACCACTTATGATGTCGGTCTGGATATGGACGTGCTTAAGAGCAGGCTGTCCCTGTCCGCAGACTATTACGTGAGAAACACTACCGATCTTTACATTGCAGGTCCTGAAATTCCGGCCATTTTCGGAGCATCCACTCCGAAAGGAAACTATGGAGCGTTGCAGACTAAGGGATGGGAACTGACATTGGCATGGAAAGACTCATTCAATATGGCAGGAAAGGACTTCAGATACAATGTGAAGGCCAGCATGTGGGACAGCCGTACTTGGGTAACCAAATACTACAATCAGTCCGGTGGAATCTATAACTACTATGAAGGAAAGGAACTCGGTGAAATCTGGGGTTTCCGCACAGACGGCATCTTCATGTCCAATTCGGAGGCTTCTTCGTGGTACAAGGATGAGTTCCATAATTTCGTCCCTGTTACAGGACCTTATGCCGGTGACCTCAGATTCCTTGACAGGAATGGAGACAAAGTCATCAATACAGGTTCCTGGACTCTTGATGACCATGGTGACCTTGAGCGCATCGGAAACGAGGCTCCACGTTATCAGTTCGGTCTCAATCTTGACTTCAAATGGAACGGAATAGGCCTCAGCGCATTTTTCCAGGGCGTAGGCAAGAGAGACTGGTATCCTGGAAGAGGCTCTGATTTCTTCTGGGGCGGATATTCCCGCGCATATTGTGCATATGTACTTAAGGACCAGGCAGGTGACAACCATGTGATGCTCGACAAGAGTACTACGGACTGGAAAGTTGCAAACGCAGACAAGAATCCTTATTGGACCAGACGTACATATGGTGTGGCCAACAACAATACGGGAGCATTGACCTTCCCTAATGACCATTTCCTCCAGAATGCCGCTTATGTGAGACTCAAGACTCTTACCGTCGATTATTCATTCCCGGAGAAACTCATAAAGAAGATAGGATTGAAACAGCTCAGACTGTATGTCACAGGCGAGAATCTGTTTACCTGGTCTCCGATGTTCAGACATACATCAATGTTTGACCCTGAGGTTATCGGAAACGGTGATTCTGACTTCCATGACGGAACTTCTGAAAATATGGGAGATGGCTACAGCTATCCTATGCTCAGAACGTTCACATTCGGTATAAACATCTCATTATAATACAGATACCATCATGAAAAAGATATTATATATATTTGTTGCCGTTCTCGGGTTGAGTTCTTGTGAAAAGTTCTTCGAGAGAGAACCTGAGAACAAGTTCGCGGCCAACATGTTCTTCAAGACTGAAACGGATCTCCAGTCTTATACCAACGGGCTCATTGACTCCGCTATTCCTGATGCTGACGACATCGCTCTTGGAAGTGATACATATACGGATTTCTGCGGGACCAAGGATTCCAAGCAGTTTTTCCAGCCGGACCGCTACACTGCCGCCATTGCTTCCGGGTGGTCTTATTCCAACTGGAGTTTCCTCCGCAAGGTCGCCTACATGCTGAGCAATATGTCAAATGCCAAAGGAAATGTCTCAGAGGCGAAGTACAATCATTATGAGGGAGTTGCCCGTTATTTCAGGGCAATGTCGACCTTCAATAAGGTGAAGAAATTCGGTGACGTGTATTGGATTGACCGTGTGATCAGTCCTTCTGACTCATCATTGCTCTACGGACCACGCCAAGACAGAGAGTTCATCATGCATAAAGTGGTCGAGGATCTTGCTTTCGCGTGTGAGAATTGTCTTTCAGACGGAATAGGCGTCAATACTGACGGAAGAATCTATATCAACAAATATGTGGCATTGGCATTGGCTTCACGCGTCTGTCTTTATGAAGGAACATATCGCAAGTATCACAGTGTCAATCCTTCGACCGGCAAACCATGGAACGGGGAGTTCGAGTCTGCTGATGAATTGTTGGCATTGGCGATGAAATACTCGGGAGAGATTATGGAAAGCGGAAAATTCTCTCTTCATAAGAATTTTCGAGAATTGTTCACCAGCGCGAAACTTCCGACAGACGAAGTCATCTGGGGAAGGACATACAGCGAGGACCTGGGAATAAAGCACAGTGTGACGTATAAATATTGTTCTACCACGTCATCCCAGCTTTATTCTCCTACCAAGGATTATGTGATGATGTTTCTCCGTTCTGACGGAAAACCTGTGGAAAGCGGTGCCGTGTCAATGACAGAAGAATTCAAGTCCAGAGACAAGCGTCTTGCGGCCACCGTACTCGGTCCTGGACAAAAGATGAAGGACCAGAAAGGCAATGACATTGACTTTGCCCCTGATTTCACTTGGACTGTTTCCGGCTATGTCTGGATCAAGTGGGTGATGGCTGAATATGCCGCTATGAACAGTTCAGCCAACACCTCTATAAACTCGATGCCTGTTCTCCGTTATGGCGAAGTCCTTCTGAATCATGCTGAAGCTGCCGCAGAACTTGGAAAGATGACAGAATCAGTATGGAACTCCACAATTGGGGAACTCCGCAAGGTGCATGGCGGCATAACCAACTCCGCATATCCGGGCGCTGCTGATTATGTGGCTGACCAGTGGCTCAGAAAATATTACACTGAAGATGTTCTGCACTCTGCTTCCCTGAGCGATATCCAGCTGGAAATCAGGCGCGAGCGCGCAGTGGAAATGATGTTGGAGCAGGATAGCCGTTATGATGACCTCATGCGATGGAATCTCGGAGACCTTATTGAACGCAGATATGCCCACAAGGGATGGAGAGGTGTTTATGTGACCAAGGAAGAGGCGGAGAATGGCTTTGATTTCAATGGCAAGCACTTTACCGTTTCCACCACAAAGGCTTCCAGTGAGACCAACTATAAGATAACCTCATCAGACGACAGGGGAGTGACACTGTCCGAGGGCAAATATGGTTATATCATTTATAATTACAGGCTCCAGTGGGATGACAAGATGTATCTTCTCCCGATACCGGTCTCTGCAGCCAATGTGAATCCTAAGATAGGCCAGAATGAGGGCTGGCAGTGGCTATAGTATTCCGCAATTGCGGTGTTTTAGAAATGCGATACAAATGAAAAGATATATAATATGTGCATTAACCCTGGCGGCAGTGCTCTGGGGGTGCAAATCTGAAAGTCAGATAGAAATCGATCCTTCCATCAGTGTCAAGCCTACGTCAATATCCGCAGACTATACTGCTGAAGTCTTCGATATAAATGTTGAGGCCAATACTCAGTGGACGATATCCCGTACAGATGCGGACGGGAATGAAATACAATGGGTGAAGGTCGATAGAATCGCCGGAAACGGTTCAGTGTCAATGCAAATAAAGGTAGTTGAGAATCCCGGTAAAGAGGAGCGTTCGGCAGTTCTCGTCTTCGAGGCCGGAGAATCAGCCAAGGCTTTTCTGGATGTTACCCAAAGCGGAAATCCGAATGAGCCGGAACCCGAACCGGAGCCAGAACCAGAACCAGAACCGGAGCCGGAGCCGACAGGATATGGATTTCCGATGCTCCAAGTATTTACTACCGGACAGGACATTGACATAGCCGGCGGAAAAATTATCAAGGTAGATTTCACGGAAATGCCTATATTGGGTGCGACTGTCGACGGCAGCAAGGTAACATTCAGTGACGGCCTTGAAATAGAGGCAACAGGAGATGAACCTACAGTATTTGTCGTGGCCCGTCCTGCCCACACCAATCCTACTAAATTTGCGGGCTATCAGGAAGGTCTTTGTGCGACTGGAAATGACAAATGGACGTTTACCTATACCATTCCGTTCAAATCCGAGGTCTATGGAAAGGTCCGTCTTGTGAAAGGTCAGCGAAAGGAGAAAGAGGACAGTTACAGCTGGAGCTCGGATGGCGGTGCCACATGGACAGAAGTCGGAGCGGCGTCTTCCGGAAAATCAGATGCGGCGGTAAAATATCTTGACTTCGAGATCCCTGAATCGAAGAAAGTCAATGCCGGCGGAAAACTCATTGTCAAGGAAACCCTGTCATGCGCTTCAGCATCAGTCGGTGTCACAATGCAGAATGGAATAGCTCTGGTCCCTGCCGAGGGAGAAAGAAGCAATCTGCCTGCACAGGATGCTTCAGAAGTTGTATTCTCGGAAGGATTCGACAATATCATAGGCGCTCCGGCATTCTGTCTGATGCATGCCACCTTCCTGGAAGCATGGACTTCAGGTACCAGGACGGCACCTTCATATACGGCAGAAAACGTAGAAACAATGCCTGCAATTGTAACTCCTGTTGCATGTTATTCCCGTCCGGGATTCCTTCAGGTCGGCTATGCAGACGAGGCTATGGCATTCAGCAAGAACGAGTTCTATATACACGGCTCTTATTCTGTCAATGTCGGTGAACGTCTCAAGGAGATGGGACTCACCTCCGCCGATCTTACTGTCAGCATGAAAGCCGGAGGAATGACGACCGCATACGGCGAGGCCTGCAATGCGAAGCCGGTAGTTACAGCTACTAAGGGTACTGTCAGTGACGGCGGCGTTATGGCACTTCCGATGGATGAATTCAAGTCATTCACCTTTACCATAACAGGAGCAGACCAGACTACCGTCCTGAAAATCGAAAGCGTCGGCGCGGAGAATTCAGTGAAGGCCGGAAAACCTGACGAGAGATTCTTCATAGATGATATTCTGGTGAAAATCAAGAAGTAACATATGAAATACAAAATTGGTTTAATATTAATGGCAGTGGCTCTCTTCATCACATCCTGCACCAAGGATGGAGGTGGGGAGAACCACCTTTCTGTAAACCCGTCTGAAATCAATGTGCCTGCGGGACTCAGTACAGAGACAATCAAAGTTGAGGCGGACTGCAGATGGACCGCCGAGGTCAATGAAGAATCTTCGGCCTATGTCGTCCTGTCCAAAACAAAAGGAACCGGAAATGCCGAAGTCAATGTCAGAGTGATGAAAAATCCTTATAATCAGGAACGTCCTGCAACAGTCACGTTCAAAGCCCAAAATGCACCCGAGTGTATTGTCAATGTCAGACAGGCGGCAGCCGACAACGGACAGGACATGAAGACAGCCGAGTTCAGGATAGGCACTTACAATATCAGAATGTCCAACCTTGACAAGGATGCCGACAATATATGGAGCGCCAGGCTTCCGAGACTGATT
This sequence comes from uncultured Bacteroidales bacterium, assembly GCA_934700615.1. Lineage (GTDB taxonomy): Bacteria > Bacteroidota > Bacteroidia > Bacteroidales > UBA932 > Cryptobacteroides. Next base: position 13,431 of record CAKUXR010000004.1, on the reverse strand, counting down.
TCCTCCATAAAGGACAATGCATTCGATATCTTCGGAGTGCAGGAGGTCAGCACTCAGGCCCAGAAGGACTTGAAAGCAGCATTTGACAAAGACTATACATTGGCTTTCTTCAGCCCTTACTGGCAGAACGGCCAAGGTGACAAGGCTATGGGAATACTGTTCCGTACATCCAAATTCACCATGTCCGACTGGCATTATTTCTGGGCTTCAGAAAATCCGGATGTGTGCGTATCCAATGACACTGGCGACAAGGGCAACTTCAACAGAGGCGGGTGTTGTGCCGTATTCACCCATAAAGAGACTGGGATGAAGTTCTTCATGATGTGCACTCATGCCTGTCTCAACGCGGCTCCTAACGCCAAGTTTGCCCACGTTTACATTGACATTGAAAAGAAATATAACCCTGACGGGCTTCCTTCTTTCTTTGTGGGGGATTTCAATGCCGTTCCTTCTGCATCGGCCACGGCTACATACAAGACATGGTGGAAAGATGCTTTTGCGGATGCTGAGACACGTGACGGAGCACCGAATACCTATAACGGATGGTCAACTCAGCAGGGAAAGTCCAGAATTGATTATATTTATTATCGCAATAATGTGAAAGTTTCGGCTTATCACTGCAACAACACGCTATATAATGATCTTTATGCATCTGACCATTTCCCGGTCAGTGCAGATGTGAAAATATCCAAGTAGAATGAAAAAAGTTTTCTTCCTCATGGCTGCAATGCTCTTATGTGCAGGGCTTTCAGCACAGACATATTCCCTTTCGAATGATCTCATGAGTGTCACCATCGGTGCTGACGGCGCATTGGAAAGTCTCAAGGACAATGTTACCGGACAGGACTATGCTTCCGGAGGTTATCTGTGGAGACTTTATTACGACTCTCCTTCGGAAAAGGAAATTCAAGTTACCGGAGAAGGGCAGAAGCCTTCGGTTTCTAAGGATGGGAATGTGATAACGATTTCGTACGGGACATTGAGAAGCCGCGACATTGACCTGGACATGAAACTGAACCTTAGAGTATCTCTGGAAAGCGATAAAGTCCGTTTCGGAGTCTCCATGCAGAACAATGTCGAGCATACTGTCATCCGTGAAATCCATTATCCGCTGGTCAGGAATGTCAATATTCCTGCTGACCATAAGCTATATACGTCCGAATTCGGCGGAAAACTTTATGATGATCCTGTAAAGCTGATAGGAGGTCATATATCGGCGTCTCCATACAAGAGCCCGGAGCAGTTCTTCCGCAGCATTGACGTGAAATATGGTCATAAGGTATTCATGAACTGTTTTGCGCTGATTGGCGAGAAACAAGGATTATATCTTGGCAGTCATGACACTACCTTCCAGGACACTTGGCATGGAATACGTGTCTATAAGGGACAGGACGGGAAATTTGATGACCTGGAACTTGGCTTCTACAAGTATCCGCACTGCTTCGCCGGAGAGGACTGGTCGTGTGACGCCAATGTCGTTTCACCTTATGCCGGAACGTGGCATGTGGCTTCCCGCATCTATCGCAGATGGGTTGATACCTGGTGGGACCATCGTGAAACTCCTATGTGGCTGCGTCAGATGAACAGCTGGCAGAGAGTCATCTTCAAGCACCAGTATGGTGAGTATTTCTTCCGTTATCCTGACCTGTATGGACATCTGAAAGATGTGGACAAAAGCGTAAACTCCAATGCGGTCTTTCTGTTCGGATGGTGGGCGGAAGGAATGGACCACGGCAATCCTGACTATTCTCCCGATGAATCGCAGGGAGGTGATGCCGCCCTTAAAGACGCGATTGCCAAATATCAGGCGGATGGCAGCCACCTTCTTCTGTACTATAACGGCAAACTGATCGACAAAGAGAGCCGCTTCTATAAGAGTGGCGCGGGCAGCCGCGTATGCCGTCATGACAATACCGGTTCGGAACTGCATGAGCATTACCGCTTTACGGGAATGGGCACTTGGCTCGGAGAGTATGATGCCCGTACATTTGCCGTGGCAAAGATGAAGGACCCTGAATGGAACAAGGTGCTGTTCGCCCTTCAGGACAGGGCCTATAATCTTGGAGCGTCCAGTGTATTCTTTGACCAGCTTGGTTATACGGAAAAACAGAGCACGGACTGGGATTGTTCCCGTGAATATCCTGTTCCAGATGTTTTCGGTATTGCCAAACGTGCCCAGATGCTGAAGACTTTACGTGACCGTTATGCTGAAAAGGCCCCTGAATTCGCATTAGGCGCTGAAGGGACAGTGGATGTGCTTGCCCAGTATTGTGATTATACCCACGGATATCCGGCCAATGACGGAAAGGAGCGCTTCATGAATTTCTTCCGCTACACATTCCCAGAACTGGTCTTTACGGACAGGGGACAGCGCGATGACAATGATGTTTATTGGCACGTGAACAATACGCTGCTTGACGGCCAGCGGAATGACATTGAAATCTACCGTTGCCGCGATCTCATCGACGATACCCCAGTTTATCAGAATTATCTTCGTCAGGTCAATGACATAAAGTCCAAATATCGGGATGAACTTCTGCTGGGAAGATACAATGATGTCTTGGGTTTCTCGAACTCCAATCCGGCCGCGGACGCCCGTTCTTTCGTCGGAGAGAAACGGATTGCGGTAGTGGTGGCCAATCAGAATAGGAAAGCATCTGCCGTAAAGACCCGTGTCAATGTTGACGGAGCGAAACTGGTTGACTGGTCGGTACTTGGAAATGCGGAGGTCTCAAAATCAGGCATTGTGAAACTTGGACAGTATGACCTCGCGGTTCTGATATTTGAGAAATAGAATTTGACCGATGAATTCAGAATATCCTTTTGTCAGTCTTGAGTCAGGAGACTTGAGACTGACTGTTTCTGTCCCTGACGAGAAGACCGGCTTTTATCGTGGGGCAAGGTTCGACCGGGCCGGCGTATTTTCCCGTATCGAGTATGGCGGCGTCGTTTTTTCTGGACAGTGGTATGACGGGCATGACCCATATAGGCATGATTGTCTGACCGGTCCTGTCGAGGAGTTTTCTCAGAATGGTTATGATGACGCTGCCCCCGGAGGATTGTTCGTCAAGCCTGGTGTCGGGATTCTTCGCCGTGAGGATGAAAAACCATATGACTGGTTCCACAGGTATCCGTTGGCGGATGAGGGCAAGCGTTTTGTGGAAGTGTCCGGAAATGAGGTGTCTTTCATGCAGTCCGTCAATGGGGAAGAGTATGGTTATGAATATGTTAAGAAGATAGTGCTATGCGACCGTCCAGGTTCATTCCGGATTGAACATTACCTGTCCAATATCGGTTCCCGTCCTTTGGAGGGGATGGTATATAATCATAATTTCTTCACTTTAGGAGGCCGTGGTACAGGGCCATGGTCTGGCATTGGCTTTCCTTTCCCTCCGGCCGGGGACTGGAGAAGCGAGTATGACAGTGTGGCTTTGACTGACAGTGGAATCCGTTTCCTCAGACCGCTGGTGACCGGTGAAACTGTCTATATGGGTAATGTCCATTCCCCATCGGGTTATAGCCCTTACGGTTTCAAGATGTCATCTGTATTGGAGGACGGAAGAGCCCCTTCCGTTGAGGTCTCATCTGATGCCGTCATGCATCATGCCGTTTTCTGGGGAATTCGCAGAATCGCCTGTGTCGAGCCGCATACTCCCTACGATATCCATCCCGGAGAATCATTCAAATGGAGTGTGTCATATAAGCTGACAGTGAAGTAGTTGGGCGATGATTTCCCCAAAGTTCACAAACTTGTGGTCCACAAACTTGTGAACTTTGGGCTTTATCACCTGTTTAGTAAGCGTTTTAAGAATTACTTATTTGCTAAAAAGCGGGAATAATTATAAATTTGAAGGACGTGGGCAAATCTCACGTCCTTAATTGTATGCAGATTGAAAAAACACTTTGGGGCAAGACTGCCGACGGCAGGGAAATATACCTCTACACATTGACAAATGAATCAGGCGCATCGGTCAAATTGTCCAGCATCGGAGCTGGAATTGTTTCAATTGTAGTGCCTGACAAGAACGGAAAAATGGCTGACGTCGTTCTGGGATATCCTGTTCCCGAATCATACTTCGGAGACGGCCCATGCTTCGGCAAATGCCCTGGAAGATATGCCAACAGAGTCGCCAAGGGCCACTTCACCCTCGACGGAAAGGAATACGAACTCCCTATCAACAACGCCTGCAACCACCTCCATGGAGGCCCTGACGGATTCCAGAATCAGGTATGGGACAGCAGGATAGTAGGCGATGCAGTGGAATTCATGTACTTCTCGGAAGACGGGGAAGCCGGATATCCGGGCAATCTCAAGGTCGTGGCCCACTACGAGTGGTCAGAAGAGAACGAACTGGCATTGACCTTCACCGCTGAAACCGACGCGGCGACAGTCGTGAACCTGACAAATCACGCATATTTCAATCTCGACGGCGAGGGCTCAGGCACAGTGCTGAACCACGAACTGAAACTGAACGCTTCTGAATATCTCCCTACAAATGAGACACTTATACCTGTCGGAGAACCGGAAGACGTCGCAGGAACCCCAATGGATTTTGTCAATGCCAAGACGCTCGGAAGAGACATCAAGGCCGACTATCCGGCATTGAAATACGGAAAAGGATACGATAACTGCTACGTCATTGACGGAGCCGAGCCGGGACAGATTCAGTCTGCGGCAGAACTCTACTCACCGGAAAGCGGACGTGTTCTCGAAGTCCTCACCACACAGCCTGGAGTACAGATCTATACCGGAAACTGGCTCGAAGGCTGTCCTGAAGGAAAAGACGGGCACATCTACCACGACTATGACGGTGTTGCCATAGAATGCCAGCACTATCCGGATTCCCCTAACGAGCCTTCATATCCGACGACAGTACTCCGTCCGGGAGAAGTGTTCGAACAGGCAATAATATTCGCATTCTCAGTAAGATAGATAACTCAAGTTGCCTCAGATCTGTAAAAGAATTCTGAGGCAACTGCATATAGGTCCCAGGCCAATGAAACAATATCTTGATCTCCTCCGCCACATCCGTAAAGACGGAGCTGTAAAACATGACCGCACCGGTGTCGGAACGCAGAGCATATTCGGTTATCAGATGAGGTTCGACCTCGCTGAAGGCTTTCCGCTTCTGACCACCAAGAAAGTACACCTGAAATCAATCATTTACGAGCTGCTCTGGTTCATTGCCGGTGACACCAATATCAAGTATCTCAAGGATCACGGAGTCTCCATCTGGGACGAATGGGCCGACGAAAACGGCGACCTGGGACCCGTCTATGGACATCAGTGGAGAAGCTGGCCTGCCCCTGACGGCAGAAGCATCGACCAGCTCTCACAGGTCATAGACATGATAAAGAACAATCCCGATTCCCGCAGAATGATAGTCTCCGCGTGGAACCCGGGCGAAGTGGACAACATGGCCCTGCCGCCCTGCCATTGCCTTTTCCAGTTCTACGTGGCCGACGGCAAACTCTCCTGCCAGCTCTACCAGCGCAGCGCCGATACCTTCCTCGGAGTGCCGTTCAACATCGCATCCTACGCGCTCCTGACCATGATGATAGCGCAGGTCTGCGGACTGAAACCGGGAGAATTCATCCACACGACAGGGGACACCCACATATACCTGAACCACTTCGAACAGGTGGACCTTCAGCTCTCCAGGGAGCCGCGCCCATTGCCGGTAATGAAACTGAACCCGGAAGTGAAGAGCATCTTCGATTTCAAATACGAGGATTTTACACTCGAAGGCTACGACCCGTGGCCTGCAATCAAAGCCCCGGTCGCCGTATAACCCGAACAATGTACTAAAATGCAAAAGAACATCATAGCGGCAGTCGCCGACAACGGAGCCATCGGCCGTGACAATGAACTCCTGTGGCACATCTCCGCAGACATGAAATATTTCCGCCGCACGACTATGGGCTGTCCCGTAATCATGGGCTACAGGACATGGCTTTCGATAGGTCGCCCGCTGCCGGGCCGCAAGAATATCGTCATCACCAAAAGCCGCTTCGAAGCCCCGGAAGCCGTTGCCCAGGTCCCGGATGCTGCCGCTGCAATCGCAGTCGCGGAAGAGGCTCTTGTCAATGCTGATGCTCAAAATGGTGAAGGTCAATGCTTTATAATCGGAGGAGCCAAGACTTACGAGCGTATGATGTCCCAGGCGGACAAACTCTACATCACCCATGTCCGCACCTCAGTTCCGGATGCCGACGCATTCTTTCCTGACATTGACCCTTCCGTATGGAACAAGGACTCGGAGACTCCTGTGGAAACAGATCCCGAGAACGGACTCCAATATTCCTTTGCAGTATATTCCCGTAAGTAATTCGCGGCCTCGCGGAATTGAACTATCTTTGCGGATTACTAAGTAAAATGAAAAAATAAACAGCGTCCAAGATGCAGAAAATATGGAAAAAGGCCCTGATTTATGTGGGCATCGTAGCGTTCTTTTTGGTACTGGCATACGGATTTGTGCCGCAAGTACTTGGCGGAAAGATAGTTAACCAAAGCGATATATCAGGTTATGTCGGCATGGCCCATGAAGCCAACGAATGGAATTCGGCACATCCAGAGGACCGCACGGCATGGACAAACTCCATGTTCGGCGGAATGCCTACAACCATGATAACCGGCAATCCGGCAGGAGACTGGACACAGAAAATCTATGATGCGTTCCTCGTGGGAAAACGCCCCGCGACGTATCTCTTCATCACACTTCTGGGAGCATTCCTCCTGATGCTGTCTCTCGGCATTGACAAGATACTTGCAATCGGCGGAGCCGTCGCTGTCGCCTTCTGCTCATACAACATGCAGATTATCCAGGTCGGCCACAACACGAAGATGATGGCTATCGCGTGGCTGTCGTGGGTGCTTGCCGCCGTGATATTCACGTATCGGTCGGCGTTGGGAATATACCGCAGGCAGGAAAACGGTAACATTGACAAGAAGTCCGGAGAAAAGGGCTGGAAAGCGTGGATTCCGCAGGCTGTGCTCGGCGCCGCACTCTTCGGAATGGCATTGAACTTCCAGATAAAGGCAAACCATATCCAGATTTCCTACTACTTGGCAATCATCATATTCTGCTATGCTATAGGACTTTTCATCTGGCTCGTATCGGACAAGGAGCGCCGCCGCGGACTGGGAAAATTCTTCATCGCATCCTTCCTCCTTCTGTTCCTCGGAATCGTCGGAATCGGTGCCAATGCCAACAAACTGATCCCGATGTACCGCTACTCGCACCAGACAATGCGCGGAGGATCCGAACTGGCGGCTGAGGGACAGGTCAATGCTGAAAAGTCGAAGGGCCTTGACTTGGAATATGCCACATCATGGTCGTATGGCTGGCAGGAACTGCCTAACCTCATGATTCCGAACTTCAACGGCGGATCTTCGGCAGGTGCCGTCAATCCTTCAAAATCAGAGACTATAAAACTCCTGAAGCAGTTCGGACAGACCAATACCAGAGAGGTGGCGAAGAATCTTCCTCTCTACTGGGGTCCTCAGCCGTTCACGGCAGGTCCTATGTATATGGGAGCCATAACCGTGTTCCTGTTCATTCTAGGACTCTTCATGTGCAAGGGGCGTGACAAGTGGTGGATAGTTGCCGCCACACTCATCGCGATATTGCTCGGCGTGGGAAGCCACTTCATGCCGTTTACGAAGTTCTGGTACTATTACATGCCGTTCTACAGCAAGTTCAGGACCGTCTCGATGGCATTGATAATACTTCAGGTGACATTGCCGATGCTCGGCTTCCTGGTTCTGGACAAGATACTGAAAGGCGGGTATTCCGCTGAACAATTCCGGAAACCGGGCTTTGCCGCACTGGCATTGACCGCAGGCTTCTGCTTGCTGTGCTGGATATTCCCGGGCATTGCCGGCGATTTTTCCTCCGCGTCCGACGCGCAGATGCACCCGGAACTCGTGGCGGCGCTCCAGCAGGACAGGGCGAGCCTCCTCTCCCATGACTCCATGATATCATTCTGGCTTATCATTTTCGCGTATGTCCTGATTTTGTGGGCGTACAGCAAGCCGAAAGACGTTCCCGGAGATGATGCCTATGTCGGTAAGAGAAGGTATGCCGCAGCTGCCGCCATCTCTGCATTGGTGCTTCTGAACATGTTCGCGGTCGGAAAGCGCTACCTGAATTCTGACCATTTCATCACCCCTCGCAATTTCAACGGCCAGTTTGCGGAAAGGCCTGTGGATGAGGCGATTCTGGAGGACAAAAGTCTGGATTATCGTGTTCTTGACCTGACTGTCAATGTTTTCAATGATTCTCATCCGAGCTATTGGCATAAGAATATCGGCGGATACAGCCCTGTCAAGATGCAGCGCTATCAGGACCTTATCGAGCGCCATCTGACCGGAGAAATAAATTCCATAATCAAGGCTGTCAATGCTGCCGGAACGATTGATGGGCTTATGGACACGTTCCCGCGCGTGCCGGTCTTGTCAATGCTGAATGACAAGTACGTTATTCTCGACGGAAACAGCGCCCCTGCCGTGAATCCTTACGCAATGGGCAATGTCTGGTTCGTGGATTCCGCTGCGCGTGCCGCTTCTGCAAATGAGGAAATATCAATGCTGAAGAACATTGACCTTCATACTACTGCTGTAATCGGTCCTGATTTTACTTGGGCGGCCGATGCGATAGAGTCTTGTGTGAGTGCGGACGCCGGCATTGACGCGAAGATTAATGCCGGACGTGATACTGTTTATATGACTTCATATGCCCCTAATGAGTTGCGTTACCATTATCGCAGTTCTGCCGACAGGGCCGTGGTATTCAGTGAGATATATTATCCGGACGGATGGACATTGACCTTGGCGGACAATGCGGGCGAAGCTTCAGGAAATTCATTGAAGTTGTTCCGTGCGGACTGGACGTTGCGCGGTGCTGTGCTTCCTGCGGGTGAGCATGATATGGTGATGCGTTTCGAGCCGGCATCTTACCGCATCAGTTCTGATATTTCCAGAGCGTCATCTATTCTTCTGATTATCCTCATTCTTCTTTCCGCAGGAGGGATGTGGTATCTGAAAGAGGACAGGAATAATTTTATAAAATCCTGAATATGAGCCGTTTCGATACGTGTTTCTTCGAGAGATATGCCAGAGTTTCATTGGAGAAACTGCTGGATAAGGACTTTGCGGCTCTGTTGAATATGGACAGGCCGGACTTGCAGTCCGCTGACGGGAAAACTTTGGGTATCGAGGTTACCAGGGCGATGCCTGAGACCAAGGAGGCTGCGGATACGATGCTGAAGGAGATGGCTGGCATCAGGTCTGTCAGGGAGGCGAGTGATGGTGCGGAAGACATTGACAAGATGCTGGCATCGGGTTACGGCTACGGTCTTGACGGCGGCCAGTATGTCGGTTCCAAGGAGTATGACTATTGGTCTCTTGCGCTTCCGATGCGTCGTATCATTGAAAACAAGGTGTCCAAGGCAGGTAACGGCTTTTATGGAAAGTTCGATTCCCTGGGGCTCTACATTTTCAGCAAGGATACCATTTCTGATGAGAAGGTGGCTGATATAGTGGATTTTACGACCTCGCTTCAGTCGCAGAATGAAATCCGTTATGATTTTCTGTATCTTTCCGAGATCAATAATCTCAATGTCTGTGACCTGCGCTCATCGCATATAGTCTGCCATCCCATATCCCGCCTCCAGCGCCGCCTCTTTTTCCTGTCCTCGCTGGAGCACTGATTACCGGTCCGACCATGCACTTGTAGGTGTCTTCGCGGTTGTGGGCTGTCTGAGTCCCGCACTGCTTTTGTAAGCGTCTCAGGAGTTACTGGTTGATGCGCGTCCAGTGGTTTGACGCGCCAGAAGGAGGTGTATCCGCATGCGGGACGGTGCCACAGGATTATTCGTAACACATTGATAATCAGGTGTTATTAGATTTCGGTGTGGATTTGCAGGCTTTTTTGGGTCGAAAATCCACACGTGTTTTTATAACTATCTGTATGATAATATGTTATGAAAACAGGCGTGGCGTCGTCCCGCACTGCTTTTGTAAGCGTCTCCGCGGTTACGGATTGATGTGTTCCCAGCGGTTTAATTCGCCCGGCGGAGGTGTGGCCGCGGGAGGTTCGCTTCGCTCATCCCTGTCGGGCTCGCGCCCGACATCCCATTCACAAGGCCATGGGCGGCCATGCCTCCCACGGCCACACCTCCGGCAGTGATTTCCTGAAATAACTGAATCTGATGGATGTTTCCAGTAGGAATCTCGTCCAGTTCGGCTTCTCCGGCGTGCCCTACCTCGATATCTTCCTCGTCATCGGCAGCATTGAACTTGTTCCAGCACATATTGACATATGATGAAATCGATGCCTTGTTATCCTAGCCACTCCCTGTGTTCGGACGATTTTTCTTTGCTCAGCGTCAGCGGCTGCGAACAGCCTTTGATATGGACACATAAGCTAGCATTGAGAAGTGTTATCAGTTGGATTGTTATTTTTTCCGCTTCGACCATGAATTATTCCCATTCGAGCGTTTTTCCAGATTTTTTAGCTCGTTATAGTGTATATTCGCAATAATACAAATTTAACGAACCAATCACATATGAGAAAGTGCATTTTGCTAGTAGTGCTCCTTTTGATGGGGCTTGGCGTTTCAGCCAGGAACTGGAGGAGTAATGTTTATTTCAAGGAAGGTTACGTACCCAATATTTCTCTTGGTGGAGCGGCATCTATCGCAAAGGGTGGCAGTTCCCAGGGAGCAGTTCTTACGGTATCTACCAGTCATGGATATTCATTCGGACAGGGAACATATGTCGGAGGCGGTCTGGAATTTTTCACAGATATGAGCGGAAATGATTTCGCGTTCCCTCTTTTCGGAGAAGTCAGGCACAGTTTTATAGATAATGTCATCAGTCCGTTTGTTGGAATGAGAAGCGGAGTGGTCTTCATGAAAGACGATGGTTTCGGCTTGCTTATATCTCCGGCAGTGGGCGTGGATATCTGCCATATTTCGTTCTCTCTTTCATACGCATTCGACTCCGGCCGATTCAGTGAAGAGGTTCATCATTATCCTCATCCGACCGAGTATAACCGCTATGGCTATAGTCGCCACTTGTTGAAGTTTACTGTTTCTTATGCATTTTAGCATCTGATAGCTTTCGAAAGAATCTGGAGGTCGGCTCTTTAATGAGTTGGCCTCCAGACTTTTGTTAATATCCTGTGAACTGCGCATAGTTATTTGAGAGACTGAAGATTATCGTGGTGTCTCGGATGACTTTAAAAGACCGTTGAATCACTACCTGAAGGGTATATTGGTTTCGTCATGTCGAGTTTCTGTCAGGTGCCATGCCCGTCAAAGTCAAAATGAACTTTTGACTTTAAAATTAAATTGCGACATTTGCACAGAATGGTGAAATCGTGATTCAGAATCAAGAGGTTAAGTGCTAATGTGATGTTTTTAAGATAGATGATGAAGGAATTCGGCAAATATAAGATATCATGGAAAGAGTGGATATGTTTTACTCTTTTGTTTTTCTTTCTGTATGACGTTATTTGGGCAATTGCTGATTTTGAAAACTTTAGTCTATATCTGAATGGTCATTATCTTTACATTCTTTCGGATTTAGTATATTGTGGCTTGTTTTCTTTGATTGGTCTGTCGGCTAATCATGTTTTGCTCATGCACGGTTTCTTTAATTTTGCCGGAACTGAGCGTAAAGGATTTCTGAGTTGCATGGTCGTCATAGTTGTGATTAACATTTTTATCGCTGGCGTTTTCGATGTATTGGTAGGCTTTATTGACCCTGATTTCGTAAATAATGACGTATGGGGTACATTCTTTATGTTTGGAGTTATAGCTAGCCTATTAGCGCTTATCCACTTGTTGTTGCATTACTCCGATATAATGATACAGAGAAACAGGGAGAACATGATTTTGCAAAAGAAATATCTGAAACTGCAATTGGACCCTCATTTTATTTTCAATGGTTTGAGTTCTTTGGCTGGCATGATAGAGATAGCACCACGAAGGGCCGAGGAATATGTGGTTGGTTTATCACGTGTTTACAGGTACATGTTGAGGCATATTGAACAAGACTATATAACGGTCAAAGAGGCTATGGCTTTTACCGAAGGGTATATTGACCTGCTTAATCTGAGATATGACGACAGAATCATATTAGAAATGAATTCTGTTCAAGGGCAAAATGATGATTTCATTCTGGCATTGAGTCTGCAGTTGCTAATAGAAAACGCGGTAAAGCACAACATCCCAAAAGAGGACGCTCCGCTCTATATCCAAATAAGCAGATGTAATAGTATGCTTTCGATTAAAAACAACAGGATTTATACGGATTCGCGTAATGACCAGACCATTGAATCGTATGGCATCGGATTGCAAAATCTAAAGCGTCGGTATGAATTGGAGTGCGGGAAAAGAATTGAATACGATGTCAGTAGGGACTCATTTGAAGTCCGCTTGCCATTGATTAAAAGGAATATAAGGCATGAATAAGATATTGATAATAGAAGATGACTATTTCAGTGCAAAACGGCTGAAGAGACTAATTCTGGATATTGACGACGCAGTTGATATCCATGGCCCTTTGGAAAGTGTAAATAAGGTAGTCGAAGAACTGACCACGAGCAATGACTACGACCTGATATTCTCTGATATCCGTCTTGTTGATGGTGACGTATTTGAAGCATTCCGTATGGTTATGCCCAAAAGTTTTGTCATCTTTACAACTGCATACGATGAATATTCAATGCAGGCTATCAAAAATAATGGGCTTGATTATCTGATGAAGCCCATTGACTTCAAAGAACTACGTTCGGCAATGGACAGGCTGAATATGTTGGCATCTGGTCAGCATGAAGAATCCTATAGCCAGTTGGATAGACTGTTAAATGAAACTCATAAATATAGGGAGCGTTTCTTGGTCGGCAAGGGTGATGAATTGATAATGCTATATGTTGATAATATCAGTTATATAATCAAAACGGAAAGCGATGTTTTGGCTTTTGTAGAAGATGGCACGTCATATCCATTGGCAATGACTATGACGGAATTGGAGCAGGATTTGAATCCTGATAAATTCTTTCGCATCAATAGGCAATATATTGCAAATATAAATAGTATCGTGAAAATCAGGCTGTTCTTCAACTCCAAGCTTATAGTGAAATTAAAAGGATGTGATGATAATGATATCATGATAAGCAAGGAAAAGGCAGCACAGTTCAGGAAGTGGCTGGACAGGTGAAATTAGGTATGGATGCCTTATTTTTCCGCTTCGACCATGAATTATTCCCATTCGAGCATTTTTCCAAATTTTTTAGCTCGCTATAGTGTATATTCGCGGCCAAACCAATTATTTAAACATTATGAAGATCAATAGTTCGTTAATTTTATAAGTTTTACGCCGCGGCGCGAACGCCGTAGAATAATAGTTCTTTGAAATCAGTG
>CAKUXR010000003.1 GCA_934700615.1 uncultured Bacteroidales bacterium | reverse complement strand
TAGAAGAAGGAGCCAAACATCTTTTGGAAATTAAACGACTCATTCAAGTGCATAATGAGACAGAAAAGCAGGTGCCGTTGCGCGAGCCCGACCTGATGATCGTCATGACAGGTGGCAGCATGGCTTACACACGCCCAGATGGAGTCAAAGTCATACCGCTTGCTTGTCTGAAAGATTAAAAAACAGAATAGAATATAGGAACAGCATTACTGGCACACTCCTTCTTCTAAAATAGATCTATCCTCGAAAATCTTCTCCTAATCTGAGGCAGGATATTTTTTTTGAAAGTTACTTATTTCGGCACCATGAATTTTATTCTTTGGTGTCGTTTCACTATATTTGTAAGTTTAGAACCAGTGCCGGCCAGCACGTTGCTGTCCATGCACTTAATAGATTGACTATATGAGAAAAATCGCAATAATTCTGTTGTCGTGCCTGATGGCGGTAACGTCAATGAGGGCAGGCAACAACGCCGGATATGGACCTGTGAAAGACGAACAGGCATTCCGCAAAGAGCTGATGTCCAGCACTTCGGCTGTTACGTCGATTCAGACGAAATTCATCCAGGAAAAATTTCTCAGCGTTTTCAGCCGCATCGTGAAGTCGGAGGGACGCTTTTACTGGCAGAAACCGAATAGTATCTGCCTTGACTATCAGACACCTGCAAAATATCGTATCACGATTGCCGGTGACCGGATAAAGACGGTCGGCAATGGCAAGGCCAATGTCATAAGCGCCAAAGGAAACCCTATGATGGATCAGATGAGTTCGCTTATAGCTGCCTGCATGACTGGAAATCTCAGTGCCATGGGCTCGGGATTCAAGACTGTAGTCATGGAGTCCAAGTCTGACTTTCTGATTATCATAACGCCTCAGAGTCAGACAGTCAGGAACTATATCTTCAAGATGGAAATATATTTGGACAAAAAAGACTACTCAGTGAACCGCCTGGTCATGTACGAAAATGAAACTGACTATACCGGATATGTTTTTTCTGAAAAGAAATTCAATGAGACGATACCTTCTGCTGTTTTTGACGTACGCTAGTGCAGCATTGACAATGGGAGCCTGTATGCCTCGGCTGCTCATTTCCGGGGCGGTAGAAACTGTGGAATTGTCAATGTCGGAATCGGTTGGAAATCAGGCCTCTATGTCTGAGAACTGCTATGATTTCGTGCTGAAAGCAGGGAGAAGGGAACTCTCCGGTCTGATGGTGGCAAGGAAGGAGTCCGTTGATACAGTGAGAGTAATCGGGACTACATATTTCGGAATGACACTCTTCGACATGACATTGACAAAAGATTCATATACAATGAATTCCGCTGCCGGTTTTCTTGAGGGAAAGCCATTTGCGTCATTTCTGGCGATGAAACTGAGAAAAACCATAAATATCGACTGAGACACTGATGAACGACCAGACACAAGTCATTGCAAATAATTGCATTAAGAGGCTCAAGGACCTCAGGTGCTGCGTGATAATCCCGACCTACAACAATGCCGGGACTCTTTCTGCTGTCATTGATGAGACCTTGGAGTATTGCGCTGATGTCATTGTTGTCAATGACGGCTGCACTGACGGGACCGCTCAGATAATCGGCTCTTTCGGAGAACGTATCAGGTCATTGACACAGGAACGTAACCAGGGGAAAGGCATTGCCCTTCAGTGCGGTATGGCTTATGCGCAAAGACTCGGATTCCGGTATGCGATAACAATGGACTCTGACGGACAGCATTATCCATCTGATATACCGAAGTTTGTGGATGCCATTGAGCAGAATCCCGGGACTTTGCTGGTAGGTGCGCGTAACCTCAATGCCGATGGTATGCCGGGCAAGAACACTTTTGCCAACCGGTTCTCGAATTTTTGGTTCAGACTTGAAACGGGTGTACGTCTGGAAGATACGCAGTCCGGTTTCAGGGCCTATCCGCTGGACAAGATTTCACTAGGGTCGCATCTTCTGACAGGTGGATATGAATTCGAACTGGAAATGCTTGTCTTTACGGCATGGCAGGGTATTCCAGTGAAGAATATTCCTGTGCGTGTATATTATCCTCCTGAAGGAGAGCGGGTTTCGCATTTCAGACCATTCCGGGACTTTACCAAGATCAGTATTCTGAATACTCTTCTTGTCCTGTATTGTCTGCTCTGGAGATGGCCGGCGAATTTTTTCAGGAAACTTTCGTGGAAGAACATCAAGTCTTTCATTGACAGGAATATAATCCATTCGCCTGAAAGCAATGCACGTATTGCTTCGGCTATCGGTTTCGGCGTTTTCATGGGGGTGATGCCGATTTGGGGATATCAGATGATTTGTGCTTTTGCATTGGCACACATCTTAAAACTCAATAAAGTCATAACATTGGTGGCGGCAAATATCAGCCTTCCTCCTCTGATTCCGTTCATTATTTTCGGCGGTTATTGGACTGGTTGCAAACTGCTGGGCCAGCCGGTGATAATTTCGTTCCAGCAGATCGACATGACGTCCATCGGCGGTATTCTGGTCCAGTATATTTTCGGAAGTATCATTTTCGGAATAGTGCTGGCTGTTCTGTGTTGGGTCGTGTCAATGTTGCTGCTCTCGGTTTTCCGCCGACCATCAAATCCACAGTAAGATGTCCAGATTTTTCATAAGACTATATTATTGGTTCAGAAACCATCGGGCTGCTTTCTGGACGTCATTGTTCGCCAGCATTGCCGTGCTTGTCCTGATGGCCTCCAGAATACAATTCGAGGAAAACATCACCTCATTCTTTCCGTCGTCCAAGAACACGGCCAACATGGCTGATGTCTTTTCTCACCTGAAAGTGAGCGACAAGATTATCGTCATGTTCAATGCTGCTGATACATCCGAAGTGCCTGAAGCCGAGACGCTTGACAGCCTTTATCTCGCTTCGGACAGGCTCGGGGAGATACTTGGCGGAGAGGACAGAATCATCGACAAATATGTAGGGAGCATCGGTCAGGCTGATGCTGCAGGGATGATCAATTTCGTGCTTGATCATCTGCCGTCATTTATGGAAGACTCTGATTATGAGCGTCTTTCTGAACTGGATTCTCCTGAGGCTGTGGATTCGGCGATAATGAATGATTACATAAATCTGATTTCGCCGGCAGGATTCGCGATGAAAGACTATATCATGGCAGACCCTTTGGCTATCGGAGGCAGTGTCATGTCCAGAACCGCCCGGCTCAACCCCGCGACTGACTATGTCATCCGTGACGGTCATGTCTTCACGCCCGGGGGAAAGACAATGCTGTCATTCATTGAGCCGGCCTTCGCATCCGGAGAGACAGGACGTAATGACAAGCTGGTCAATGTTATAGACTGTGCTCTGGATACATTGTCGAAGGAATTTCCGACGGTCAGGATGCATTATTTCGGCGGCCCTGTAATGAGTGTCTATAATGCGAGACAGATTAAGCGCGATACTTATTCCACTTCCATTGTTGCACTGATTATCATTGTCCTGTTTATACTTGCCGTATTCAAGCGCAGGCGTTCCATCTTCCTGATACTTTGTCCGGTATTGTACGGTGCAATCTTCGCTTTGGCCATGTCATGGCTGCTGTGCGGAAGCATTTCGGGAATTGCCGTGGGTGCGGGTGCTGCAATCATGGGCATTGCATTGAGTTATTCCATTCATCTGCTGGCTCATCAGAACTATGTCCATGACATTCCTCAGCTTCTGGATGAACTCTGCAACCCTCTGATAATCGGAAGCGTAACGACTGTCGGAGCGTTTGCCGGACTGCTTTTCACATCGTCCGGACTGCTTCAGGATTTCGGACTCTTTGCAGCATTGACCTTGGTCGGTACGATGCTGTTCTGTCTTGTCTTTCTTCCGCAATTCCTTGTGGGACAGGCGGATTTGCGTGAGGGGAGAGTGCTCCGCGTCATTGAAAAGATTAGTTCTTATCCGTATGACAAGAACAAGTGGCTGAAAGGAGCGCTTGTGGTTCTGACTGCTGTTTGCGTCTATATGTCCACAAAAGTTGGCTTCGAGAGTGATATGATGGGGCTGACTTACTGGGAGCCTAAACTCAAGGAAGCCGAACAGATACTTACAGCGGAAACTGCGGACAGCATGAAGACAGTTATGTTCGTAAGCGTAGGCAGAACTGCGGAAGAGGCATACGAAACCTATGGAAACACTTCGCATAGTCTTGTGTCAATGCAATCTGAAGGCCTTGTGAAGGGATTTTCAGACGGTGACTCATTTATCTGCGGTCCGGAGGAACAGCAGGCAAGAATAGACAGATGGAATGCCTGGTGGAGCGATGAGCGTGTCGAAAAACTGACTGCTGAGGTCAGGGCTGCCGCCCTTCGTTACGGATTCAGGGAAGATGCATTCGACGGTGCTCTTGCAAGGCTCTCCAAGAAGTATGAACCCCTCGATTATTTCAGCGACAAGTCTGTCCCTGAGGCATTTACCAGCTGGGTGGGAGCTTCAGATGACTTGAAGATGTTCATCACACAGGTGACAATGGACAAGGACAACATTGACGAAGTGTATGCGAGGTTTGCGGACGACCATGATGTCGTGATTTTCGACCAGGGATATTTCGCGGGAAAGGCTGCAGAGGGTATCAACAATGACTTTTATCTTATTCTATTCATATCCTCGTTCCTGATTTTCTTCGTTCTCTGGCTTTCTTACGGGCGTCTGGAACTGGCCTTGCTGAGTTTCCTGCCGATGGCCATCAGCTGGGTGATAATCACGGGAATAATGGGTATGCTTGGAGTCCAGTTCAATATAGTGAACATCATTCTGTCCACGTTCATTTTCGGTATGGGAGACGATTTCAGCATCTTCATCATGGAGGGACTTCTCTATAAGTACAAGACCGGCAAGAAGTTGCTGGATCCTCACAAGACAGCGATCTTCTTCTCTGCCTTTACTATGATAGTGGGAATCGGGGCCCTGGTCTTCGCCCGCCATCCGGCACTTCATTCCATCGCGATTATAACAATTCTCGGAATGTTCGCGGTAGTGCTCGTCGCCTATACTGCCGAGCCGGTGATTTTCAATGCCTTTGTGACGAAACCTACCTCTCAGGGACGTCCGCCGTTCACGCTTTGGGCTATTCTTCGGAATATTGTTTTCTACATACCTCCTGTGCTGGGCAGTGCATTTATCCTGCTGCTGAGTTCCGTTGCCATGCTTGTTCCTGCAAAGAGGAGTTCAAGACAGGCGGCGATCGGCTGGATGTTGCACAGGGCATGTCGTATTCTGGTTGGCTATGCCGCTTTTATCCATCCTAGACGAATCGGATCTGACGGGGAGCGGATCCGCAGCTGGAAAGGGGAGGCGGGAGTCATTGTCGCTAATCATCAGTCTTCTCTGGACATAATAATGATTCTGGCGACCTTCCCGAAGGTCAAGTTCATGGTGGCCGACTGGGTGCTGACATCTCCGCTGTTCGGGGCAATCTCCAGATTCCTAGGCTATTACAGCCGTTCTGAAGGCTATGAAAAGTCTCTTGAAAGATTACGTGACGATGTGGCTGACGGCTGGTGTCTTGCTGTTTTCCCGGAGGGGACACGTTCCCTGAACGGCAGAATCAAGAGGTTCCATAAGGGTGCATTCTATTTGGCTTCGCAGGTCGGAGTTCCTGTCATACCTGTGGTCTTCTATGGCAACTGGAGGATTGCACCGAAGAATCAGGGATTCAATATGACGGAAGGCATTGCCGTTACTGAAATCCTGCCGCCTGTCCAGTCTGCCGACATTGAGTATCATGAACTTACGTCCCGTATATCAGCTCTTGTGAAGTCGGAGTATGCGGAATTGTGCAGGAAGTATGACAGCCCTGTGAATCCGTATTTCCGTAAGGCTCTGGTCTCTTCATATATTTACAAAGGTCCTGTGACTGAGTGGTATGTGAAGGTCAAGACCAAGATGGAGGACAGTTACTCGTTCTTCCACTCTGTCCTTCCAAGAGAGGGCAGGATAACCGATATAGGCTGCGGCATGGGGCAGATGGATTTCATGCTTTCCATGTATTGTCCGGAGAGACGGATTATCGGCATTGACTATGATGCTGACAAGATAGCAGTTGCGCAGAACTCCTGGCTTCTGAAGAATCTTCCGGATCTCGAGTTCAGGTGCGGTAATGCGGCCGAATGTGAACTTCCTGAGAGCAATGCGTTTGTAATCAGCGATATGCTTCATTATCTCGATGGGGAAGCGCAGGAGGCATTGATAAGAAGATGTGCTGAAAAACTGTTGCCTGGAGGAATGATTCTGGTGCGCGATTCGGATTCGGAAAATGCGAAGGGACAGAAAGTTACTGCATTGAGCGAAGTGTTCTCCACCCGTATTCTTGCATTCAACCGTACTCAGGGCGAACTGAATTTCATATCCCATTCAAGGATGGAAGCAATTGCCTCTGCAGTCGGATTGAAGATGACTGTCCGTTCCAATGATGCGGTCACTTCCAATACATTCTATATATTGAAGTTTTAGATGAAGTTATGTCACGTATTGCCAAGTTTTTTCTCAAACTGCTCTTCTGGGGCCTTGCCGGTGTACTGGCGATAGCCCTGGTGCTTGCAACTGTCTGTGTTGTGCTTCATGCGACTGCGGATCTGGATGAGCCGGAGTTTTCGCCTACTGATGGGAATGCGGAAATCGTGTCCGACAGCCTCCGCAGGTGGAAGGACAATGCATTGCGTATCAATGCGGACGGACTCTGGGAAATGAAGGTTTCCGGTTCCGCATTTGAGAGGGGAGAGGCAATCGGCAAACTAGCTCCCGACCTGCTTTATATTCAGGAAAAGGCTTTTACTGACAAGCTGTTCGAGATGGTTCCCAGCAAGCGCTATCGCGATTTCCTGCATTACTTCATCACGATTTTCAACAGGCGTCTCGGTCAGAGCGTCCCTCTGGAATACCGTCAGGAAATCAAGGGAATGTCTGCCTCTTGCACCCATGAGTTCGACGATTTCGGAAATCCTTACGAGAGACAGATGCAGTACCATTCGGCCCACGACATCGGTCACGTCATGCAGGACTATATGCTTGTCGGATGCACTTCTTTTGCTGCCTGGGGCAAGGATTCGGAGGATTCATCAATGATAATAGGGCGCAATTTTGATTTTTACATGGGCGAGGAATTCTCCCGTAACAAGCTGATCCTCTTTGAGAAACCTGATTCGGGCTATGCTTATGTCTCTGTGACATGGCCGGGAATGCTGGGTGTCCTTTCGGGAATGAACACCGAGGGCCTGACCGTAACTATCAATGCTTCGAAGCTTGAGGTGCCTACGATGTCTGCCACTCCGATTTCGATATTGACCAAGAGAATTCTCCAATATGCCTCCAACATTGACGAGGCATGGAAAATCGCGGGCGAGTACAGCACCTTCGTTTCCGAGTCGATAATGGTGGGTTCTGTCAATGACAAGAGGGTTGCCATCATTGAAAAGACTCCTTCGTCAATGGCATTGTATAATCCTGCCGCCTCCGATTCTTCAGTGTCCAGAATCGTCTGCACAAACCATTATCAGTCAGACTTTTTCAGGGACAATCCTGTTAATGTGGAGAATATCCGTATGTCTGACAGCATGCATCGTTTCCGCAGGGTAGAGGAATTGTTGGACTCTGTCGGTCGTGTTTCTGTGTCTTCGGCTGCTCTCATCCTGCGTGATATGCATGGAGAAGGCGGCAAGTCTGTAGGATATTGCAATGAGCTGGCAATCAATCAGCTGCTGGCCATGCATTCTGTGATTTTCCGCCCTGAGGAGAGGAAAATATGGGTATCCACTTCGCCTTGGCAGTGCGGCAAGTTCGTCTGCTATGACTTGGAAAAGGTATTCTCTTCTGATTTTTCTTCTGACATTGAATCCGTTTCCGATGAAATTCCTGAGGATTCATTCGTGCATTCCCAGGCATTCAGGAATGTCCTGGAGTTCAAGCGCATGACGTATGTGATTCAGAAAGCTGCCCATCTCGGACTGACATTTCCTGACGATTCATTGAAATTGTATGTTTCCCTGAATCCGGATTATTATAATACCTACAAGACCCTGAGCCATTATTATCTTTCTGCAGGTCGTTCTGATGAGGCTTCCAGTTGCCTGCAAAAGGCATTGACCCTTCCGATGAAAGAGTCGGAGCGTATGGAAATCGAAAAACAGCTCAATTCCAGTAAATGACTGAAATTGAGCTGTACAACTGATTGTCCGGTGATTCTCCAGGGTTATTATTTCTTCGGAACTGATGCGAAGGTCACTCCCCAGAGCGAGTAGTCCTGAGCTTCGACTTCCAGTGTCTGAAGTTCGCCGTTTTTCCAGAGATATCCGTTATAGATTTCCATGTAGTCCTCTGTATAGCCAATGAACTGATTGCCACATACATAGACATCCTTACCCGCGACAGTAAGACCTGTGCCCTGACACACATCCCCGGAGGAAACCTTGGTCGCACCGTCATTGGTCCAGACATAGACAGAAATGTCGCTGGCAGAACCGGTTCCGGTCATGTTTCCTGAGATGACATACTTTCCGTCCTTAACGTAAAGTCCGCAGACTTCAGTGCCGGCTTCTTCAGTGAAATACTGTGCTTTGCCGTCGATCCAGAGGACTCCCTTCCAGCGTCCGCCGGATACTTTTTCCGCTCCGGCCGCATATACCTTGCCGTTGTCCACGCAGATAGCATTGACCTTCGCCACTGTGGTTCCGTCCGTCAGGCTTTGTGCGACACCGTTCTTCCAGATTGTCGCGATTCCGCCCGACCTGTTGTCTGCCGGCTGGATGTAACCGCCTACATATATGTCTTTTCCGTCTGCGCAGATGCAATACGCGAGGGCGTCAGAACTGCCGTCAGTAAGATATTCCTGCTGTCCGTCTGACCACATGATGACTCTTCTGTCGTACTTCGGCGTGTCGAAGCCTGCGGCATAGACCTTTCCGTCCACTACTGTGACTGCTATGGGGGAGGTGTTGTATTTTCCGTCGCTGAGATTGGTCTTGGTCACATTTGTCTCATCCCCGATCTTGACTTTCCAGAGGACGCCTCTGTTGGCATTGTACGGATCATAGAATCCGTCGTCTATCAGATCGCCGGTAGCCTCGCAGCCTATCACGTACAGATATTCGTTGTCTGCGACTGCGGCGTTGCAGAAGGCGTCATATTCGCCATCAGAGAGCAGTGTTTTCTTGCCGTCTTTCCAGATTGCGGCATAGTAATATGTCTGGTCCTTGACCGCTTCCTGATCAAAGGCATAGACTAGTGTGTCCATAGGAACCGGTGCAGGTACGACTGTTTCGTCAGGATTTTCCGGTTCAGGTCCCGGGGTTTCAGGCACAGTTGGAGAGTCTTTCTTGCATGATAATGAGAAAACTGCGAATGCGCCGATCACAATGGCGCTTAGGATTCTTGTAGCTTTCATAATTGATAAAGATTAGAGGTGAATCAAATCCAAAGCTACAAATTCGTCCGCAGTAATCCAATACTCAGCGTGTTAGATATCTTGAAAATGTTTACATCAGACCGAGGAGACGGCTTCTTGACAGCATGCAGGCTCCGATAGGTCCAGCGTCCTTGCCCAATTTGGACATTTCAATCCTTGAATCCTTGCTTACCATATTGAGCGAATATTTGTTGATTGCGCTCTTGATAGGCAGAAGGAGATAATCGCCCGTGACATTGAGTCTTCCGCCGATGACGACGAGTTCCGGGTTGAAAATGTTTATGAGTCCGGCCAATGCTTTTCCCAATGTCTTGCCGACATGCTCTATGCATTCGATGGCAAGCATGTCTTCATCGGCCAATGCTCCCGTGATGTCTTCAATGGTGATTTCTTCTCCTTTCTTGTATTTTTCAGAAAGGATGGATGCCCTGCTTGCTGCGAGTTTCTCTATGAACTCCCTGTGAAGTGCCGAGCCTGAGGCTTCAGTTTCTAGGCAACCCACCTTTCCGCATTGGCAGATGATGTCATTCGAGAGAAGCGGAACGTGTCCGATTTCGCCTGAGAAACCTGATTTTCCGTAGTAAAGCTTCCCGTCCATTATCATTCCCATGCCGAGACCCCAGCTGACATTGATGAAAATCATGTTCTGCTCGTTCTTGCCTATGCCGGCGCGATATTCGCCGAAGCACATGGCCCTGGAGTCATTTTCTATGGACACCGGGCGGCCCAGGTAGTTTTCCATCGTTGCCGCGATTGGCTTGTCCTCTCCGATGAAGTATGAATAACTGTAACCGGTCACGTGGTTCACTCGTCCGGTGAGGTTAAGCCCGTAGGTGAGGACGTTCTCTTTCTTTATGCCGAGTTTCCCGATATACGCGAGAAGGAACTCGCACAGTTCATGGAAAGATTCCACCGTGTTTGTCAATGTGAACGGGATATCTGACTGGGAATCGACTATTTTGCCCTTGAAGTCTGTTACTGCTACGCTTATGTGATACCTTCTGACATCCACGCCGACAATATATCCTGCATCCGGATTCAGTCCGTAGATGCTCGGTCTGCGGCCGCTGGAAATTCCGGCCTTGCCGAGATCTTTCAGGTATCCTGCCTCTATAAGTTCCGAGACTAATTTGGTTATAGTCGGAATGCTGCTGTCCAGTTCTTTGCTGAAATCAGAGATGCTGTAATCACCGTCCGCGATACATAAACTGAGGATTCTCTGTTTAAGCACTGCGTTCTTTTCATTTACGTTACTGAGAAAACCTTCTGCCATGATACTATTCATTCTTTTGCTCGGCCTGCCAATTTGAAGAGGCAGGCCGGGCGTTGTTGTATATGCTCAAGTTTTGTGCTTGCGCTGCTTGAGTTATTGATTTCCAAATTTATGAAATTTTTTACAAATTATCGGATGAATAATAAGAAAAATGAAAAAATAGCGAAAAATGTACTACTTTTGTCTTCGGAAAGGACTTGCGACAAGCCTCTTTCGAGTAGTAACATTTAAAACTGCAAACAAGATGAAGTGTCTATCACTGATGCCATTATTGGCTGCCGGAATCGGCATTGTTTCATGTAATAGTCAGAGTGAAATATCTTATGAAATCGTCCCTACCCCGAAAACGATGACTGCGGGAAGAGGCTCATTTCTTATCAATGACAATACGCTGATTTCACTGCCGGATTCTGCTCTTTTCAATGAGGCCGGATTCCTGTCGGATTATATTGCCGAGGAAACGGGAAAGCGACTGGCCGTTGCTGTCAAGTCGGTTTCTGAGAATGAGTTCAGCATTGACATTGACAAAAAACTTCCGGAGGAAGGCTATGAGCTGACAATCGGTTCTGATGGCGTTTCTATCAGGGGCGGTTCTTCTGCGGGCGTCTTTTACGGGGCTCAGACCCTTCGCAAGTGTCTTGCTTCGGACCCTTCGCTTCCTGCGGTGAAGATCGAGGATGAGCCGGCATTCGGCTATCGCGGAGCTCACTTTGATGTCAGCCGTCATTTTTTCACTGTCGATGAGGTCAAGACTTACATCGACATGATGGCGTTGCACAATATGAATATGCTGCACTGGCATCTGACTGAGGACCAGGGATGGAGAGTGGAGATAAAGAAGTATCCGAGGCTGACTGAGGTGGGTGCATGGAGAAAAGAGACTATCATCGGCAATTCCACTGATGTCCCGAAGAGGTATGACGGGAAACGGCATGGCGGTTATTATACCCAGGAGCAGATCCGTGATATCGTCTCTTATGCGGCGAAGCGTCATATCAATGTTATTCCTGAGATTGATCTTCCAGGACATATGCTGGCTGCATTGGCCTCATATCCTGAACTTGGCTGTACAGGAGGTCCTTACGAGGTCTGGACGACCTGGGGTGTTTCTGATGATGTGCTCTGTGCCGGAAATCCGAAGATTTACGAGTTCCTTGACAATGTTTTCGATGAGGTCTTGGAGATGTTCCCGTCAGAATATATACATATAGGAGGTGATGAGTGCCCAAAGACGAAGTGGCAGCATTGTCCTAAATGCCAGGCACTTATAGCGAAACTTGGATTGACTGATGACGGGGTTCACACGAAGGAGCAGAAACTTCAGAGTTATGTCATGAAGCATGTGACTGAGTATCTGGGGGAGAGAGGTCGCAAGGTGATCGGCTGGGATGAGATTCTGGAAGGTGGTGTCGCTCCGGGTGCGATTGTCATGTCATGGAGGGGCGAAAAAGGTGGTATCGAGGCTGCCAAGGCAGGGCATGACGTGATTATGACTCCGAAGTCTTGTCTGTATTTCGATTTCTATCAGGGAAAGGACGTCTCTAAAGAACCGTTGGCAATCGGCGGTTATACTCCTGTCGAGAACGTCTATATGTATAATCCGGTTCCGGCTGAACTCAATGCCGAGCAGGCCAGGCATATTCTTGGTGTACAGGCGAATCTGTGGACAGAATATGTTCCGGATTTCCGTCATGCGCAGTATATGGTCCTGCCTCGATGGGCTGCCCTTGCTGAAAACCAATGGCGCAATCCAGCAGTGAAGGATTATGACAAATTCCTGAAGGCTGTCGTTCCGCTTACCAGAATTTATGACAAGAACGGCTATAACTATGCAAAGCATATTTTCGATGTCAATGCCAGTCTTTCGACTGATGTGGAGCGCAATGCTATTGTCGTGACTCTCCGCGCTGCCGGAGATCCGGAAATAAGGTACACGACAGATGGTTCGGAGCCTACTCTCGAGTCAGCCGTCTATACTTCTCCTCTGGAAATACGCCAGGCTTCTGACATTAGGGCCGTGACCTTCAGAAATGGCGAGAAAGGTGCTGAGTTTGAGGAAAATATATCTTTTAACAAGGCTACTGCCACAAAGATTTCTCTTGGTGTCCAGCCGTCTGACTCTTATAAGTATGGTGGCGCGATAATGCTGGTGGACGGTCTGAGGGGCAATACCATGTTCTCTTCCGGCCGTTGGCTCGGCTTTGCAGACGGGGATGGTCTGGACGCTGTCATTGACCTTGGCGAACCAGTGGAGATCTCATCAGCAGGTGCAAGTTTCTGCATTGTCAGCCATGATGGTATTTTCGATGCGAAGGATATGACGATTTCCGTTTCCGATGATGGAAAGGCGTTCAAGAAGGTTGCAAGCTCTGATTTTCAACAGGTTACGGAAGAGACTGCGGCGACAAAGGAACATGTGCTCGATTTCGCGCCGGTAAAGACGAGGTATGTCAATGTCAAGGCTTCGTCTGAGGGTGATGTCCCATCCTGGAACTGGCTCGCAGGCAGCAAGGCCTGGCTGTTCGTGGATGAGATAATTATAAGATAGATTCGTCGGTCGTGGTGCTGTCAGATTTGTGTGCTTTCAGGCGGACTTTCTGAGAATCGGTATGAGCCTCAGAATGCAGTAGGCGGAAGCGACCAGTCCGATGGCGCCGCCGACAAATCCGATATTGCTGATTCCCATATAGGAGCAGACGTTTCCTCCCACGAGGGCGCCTGCTCCTATTCCTACATTATAGATGCCGGAATAGATGGACATTGCGATGGCAGTTCCGTGAGGGGCGACTTGGAGGATTTCAGACTGGAACGAGAGGTTGTAACTGTTTATGGCCAGGCCCCAGAGGATACATATCAGGATGACGGTTGCCGTGTTGATTGCGGACGGAATGAGCAGAAGAGTGAAGATGCTTATTCCTACCACGGCGAATCTGATGAATGTAAACTGGTGTCTGTCAAAGTATTTCGCGAAGAAATAGCTTCCGATGATTCCAACGATGCCGAAGATGGAGAGGACTATTGTAATCAATGTGTTTGACATCCCGGCTACCTGTGCGAGGAACGGCTCGATGTAACTGTACGAGGTGTAGTGGCCTGTGATTATTATGACTGTAAGCAGGTAGATGCCTCCGAGCCCCGGTGTTCTGAGAAGAGCGGGAAGTGACTTGATGGAAACGTCGTTGTCGCTTGGCGTCTTCGGAAGTGAGGCGGCCAGAATTATGAATACGATTGCTGACAATGCGGCGATAAGAAGGAAAGTGGCCCTCCATCCGACGAGAAGGCCCACGGCCCTGCCAAGCGGCAGTCCGACTATCATTGCCACTGACGATCCAGTGACGATCAGGCTCAATGCCGTCGAGCGTCTGCCTTCCGGGGCTACACGTACTGCCAGCGGAGTTACTATTGACCAGAATATCGCATGGGCGCATGCGACTCCGGCTCTGGACAGCATCAGCACGTAGTAACTTGTCGAAAATCCTGAGAGTACGTGGCTGGCGATGAACAATGCTACGATGCTGAGCATCAGCTTCTTGTTCTCGGTCTTCGAAAATGCGAGCATGAGGGGGAGTGAGGCCAATGCCACTATCCATGCATAGACGGTGATGAGCATGCCCGCCTTTGACTCAGTGATTGCAAAGTCGGAGGCGATATCGGAAAGCAGTCCGATGGGAATGAATTCCGATGTGTTGAATATGAATGTGGAGAATGTGAGGCTTATGACCGGAAGCCATCTCCTGAAGTTATTTTTCTCGTTTGTCATAATTGACGTCTTGTTCATGTAAAAATCGCGCAAAAATAATTCTTTATATCAATGTTGCAATGTGTGAAACGATACGAGTTTGTGAAATCGTATTTCTAAAACAATTTTTGTGGGAATATATTGCAGTCCGGCGTTTTGTATTCAAAAAAAAATCTTAAATTTGCAACCTGAAAAAGAACATAAAAAATTTTCAGGTCATGTACATAGGAACATACGTAAATATTCAGGATTCGCTCCAGAACATGTGTCCTTTGTTATCATTGTTTCCTGAAACCGTTGATTGATTGGCCGTTCCCGTTGTTTTCCGGGAGTGGTCTTTTTTTTAATATTACGAGTAGAAATGGAAAAAAGACTTCGCGCAACACTACGCCTTCAGAATGGGACAGAACTGAAGGGCTGGTCTTTCGGGTATGACAAGCCATGTGATGGAGAGGTGGTATTCTCCACAGCTATGGTGGGTTATCCGGAAAGCCTTACCGATCCGTCTTATTCAGGACAGATTCTTTGTGTAACCTATCCGCTCATCGGTAACTATGGCGTACCGGACGAGGGCATTGACCAGTACGGTATTTCTAAGAACTTCGAGTCTGAGAAAATCTGGGTACGTGGCCTTGTGATTTCTGAGTATTCGTTCAAATACAGCCATTGGGATGCGGTAAAGAGCCTTGACGAGTGGATGAAGGAGCAGAAAATTCCTGGAATCTATGGAGTCGATACCAGAGAGATAACCAAGATGCTGAGGGATAATGGTTCGATGCTGGGACAGATTGTCCCGGAGGGTGAAGTTGCCGAGGAGGAGGTTCATGATCCTAATACTGACAATCAGATCGATATTGTCAGCTGCAAGGAGGTAATCCGCTATGGCTCAGGCGACAAGAAGGTTGTTCTGGTCGATTGCGGCGTGAAGCACAATATCCTGAGATGTTTTGTGGACAGGGGAGTGGAGCTTATCAGAGTTCCATGGGACTATGATTTCCTGTCGTTGGATTACGATGGACTTTTCATTTCCAATGGTCCGGGCAACCCTGAGTTCTGCCAGAAGACTGTGGACAATATCCGCAAGGCGATGGAGCAGGACAAGCCGATTTTCGGTATCTGTATGGGTAACCAGCTCCTGGCAAGAGCAGCCGGCGCGACTAC
Organism: uncultured Bacteroidales bacterium; assembly: GCA_934700615.1. Classification (GTDB taxonomy): domain Bacteria; phylum Bacteroidota; class Bacteroidia; order Bacteroidales; family UBA932; genus Cryptobacteroides. The sequence goes on along the minus strand of CAKUXR010000003.1, from coordinate 119,099 downwards.
TTATAAACTCAAATATGGACATAGAAGCCATAACCAGCCAGTCCGCATGATAGGTACCAACAGGTGCTTCATCACTTCCCAGAATCACGGTTATGCAGTGGACCCTTCCGCCCTTGGCAGTGACTGGGAGCCGTGGTTCGTGAATATGAATGACGGTACCAATGAGGGTATCCGTCATAAGACCAAGCCTTTCTGCTCTGTCCAGTTCCATCCTGAGGCCTCCAGCGGTCCTACCGATACGGAGTTCCTGTTTGACGAGTTTATCAGTAAACTTTAATTTTTGACAGTATGAAAAATCCAAATATAAGAAAAGTCCTTATCCTGGGTTCAGGAGCATTGAAAATCGGTCAGGCCGGTGAGTTCGACTACTCTGGCTCACAGGCACTCAAGGCCCTTCATGAAGAGGGTATCGAGACTGTGCTCATAAACCCTAATATCGCTACCGTCCAGACTTCAGAGGGTGTGGCCGATAAGATTTATTTCCTTCCGGTTACTCCTTTCTTCGTGGAGAAGGTTATCGCAAAGGAGCGTCCTCAGGGCATTCTCCTTTCATTCGGCGGCCAGACAGCGCTTAACTGCGGTGTGGAACTGTATGAGAGCAAGGTTCTGGAGAAGTATGGTGTCCAGGTGCTCGGTACTCCTGTCCAGGCTATCATGGATACAGAGGACCGCGAGCTTTTCGTGAAGAAACTGGATGAAATCAATGTCCAGACCATAAAGTCGCATCCGGCCGAGAATATGGAGGAGGCCAGACGTGCCGCCCATGAACTCGGTTATCCTCTGATTGTCCGTGCTGCCTATGCTCTCGGCGGTCTGGGTTCGGGTTTCTGTGATAATGACGAGCAGCTTGAAGAACTTTGTGCCAAGGCTTTCTCGTTCTCTCCTCAGGTTCTTGTGGAGAAGTCTCTCAAGGGCTGGAAAGAGATTGAGTATGAGGTGGTCCGTGATAAATATGACAACTGTATCACTGTTTGCAATATGGAGAACTTCGACCCTCTCGGAATCCATACCGGTGAGAGTATCGTGGTCGCTCCTTCACAGACTTTGTCTAACAAGGACTACTATTTCCTTCGTGAACTTTCTATCCGCATCGTGCGCCATATAGGTATCGTGGGTGAGTGTAATGTGCAGTATGCTTACGATCCTAATGCCATGGATTACAGGGTGATCGAGGTCAATGCCAGATTGTCGAGGTCTTCTGCATTGGCATCCAAGGCTACAGGTTATCCTCTTGCTTTCGTGGCTGCGAAACTTGGTCTCGGCTATGGTTTGTTCGACCTTAAGAACTCTGTTACCAAGACAACACCTGCTTTCTTCGAGCCTGCGCTTGACTATATTGTCTGCAAGATTCCTCGTTGGGACCTTTCCAAATTCCATGGTGTGTCTCGCAAGATTGGCTCCAGCATGAAGAGTGTCGGCGAGGTCATGGCTGTCGGACGCTCTTTCGAGGAGGCTATCCAGAAGGGTCTTCGTATGATCGGGCAGGGGGCTCATGGCTATGTGGGAAACAAGGAGTTCCAGGTTGCCAATGTGGATGAGGCGCTCCGTGAACCTACCGACAGGCGTATCTTCGTGATTTCCAAGGCTATGCGCGCCGGTTACACTGTCGATCAGATTCATGAACTCACCAAGATTGACAAGTGGTTCCTTGACCGTCTGCAGAACATTGTCTCTACCTACAACGAGATGAATGAGTATGACACGTTGGAGTCAATGCCGTTGGATCTTCTCCGTCAGGCGAAGTGCCAGGGCTTCTCGGATTTCCAGATTCAGCGTGCCGTATTCAAGGACAAAGGCAACCTCAAAGACAATCAGGATATTGTCCGTGCTTTCCGTAAGTCTCATGGCATTGTCCCTGTTGTAAAGCAGATTGATACTCTTGCTGCGGAGTTCCCTGCAGCTACCAACTACCTGTATCTCACTTATAATGGCACTTACAATGATATCCAGTATGAGAATGACAAGAAGTCTGTAGTGGTTCTTGGCTCAGGTGCATATCGAATCGGTAGTTCTGTGGAGTTTGACTGGTGTTCGGTCAATTGCATTGACACTATTAGGAAAGAGGGCTACAGGGGTGTTCTTTTGAATTATAACCCTGAGACTGTTTCTACTGACTATGACAAGTGTGACAGGCTGTATTTCGATGAGCTTACCTTCGAGAGGGTAATGGATGTCATAGAACTTGAAACTCCTCATGGAGTGGTCGTTTCTGTGGGTGGTCAGATTCCTAACAACTTGGCTCTCAGGCTTGACAAGTGCGGTGTGCCTATTCTCGGAACCAAGGCTTGCAACATTGACAAGGCTGAGGACAGGAACAAGTTCTCCAGCATTGTAGATGCTCTGGGTGTGGATCAGCCTGAGTGGAGTGAGCTTACGACTATGGATGATGTGGACAAGTTCATTTCCAAGGTCGGTTTCCCTGTGCTTGTGCGCCCTTCGTATGTGCTTTCAGGTGCTGCCATGAATGTTTGTTATGATGAGGAGCAGTTGACTCACTTCCTGTCATTGGCCTCTGCGGTTTCTCAGGAGCATCCTGTGGTAATCAGCAAGTTCATGGACCGTTGCAAGGAGATCGAGTTCGATGCTGTTGCAGATGAGGGTGAGATTCTTGCCTATGCAATTTCGGAGCATATCGAGTATGCTGGTGTGCATTCTGGTGATGCTACTATCCAGTTCCCTCCTCAGAAGTTGTATGTCGAGACTGTTAGACGTATCAAGAAGATTGCACGCAAGATTGCGGGTGCTCTTCAGATTTCAGGTCCTTTCAATATCCAGTTCCTGGCCAAGGAGAACAAGATTAAGGTTATCGAGTGTAACCTGAGGGCTTCCAGAAGCTTCCCGTTCGTCTCCAAGGTGCTGAAGATCAATTTTATCGAGCTTGCTACCAAGGTTATGCTCGGCAAGCATCCTGCAGCTCCTCAGAAGAGTGCTTTCGATTTGGATTATGTGGGTGTGAAGTCGTCTCAATTCTCGTTTGCGCGTCTTGAGGAGGCTGACCCTATGCTTGGTGTGGACATGTCTTCTACCGGTGAGGTAGGCTGTATCGGTGATGACCTGGATGAGGCTCTTCTCAAGTCTATCCTTTCTGTCGGCAATACGATTCCTGCCAAGAGGATTTTGCTTTCGACTGGCAATCCGCTCCAGAAGGCAGATATGTTGATAGCATGCAAGTTGTTGGCTGACAAGGGTTATGAACTTTTCGCTACGGGAGGTACATATAAGTATTTCATCGAGAACAGTCTTCCATGTCAGCGTGTTCTATGGCCGTCTGAGGAAAAGGATGCTTCTCTCAAGAGTCTTTTCCCTTCAGCGCTCGATATGATTCGCAACAAGGAGGTCGATATGGTTATCAATATCCCTAAGAATTTCAGTGAGCTTGAGCTGTATAATGGATATCACATTCGCCGTAACGCGATTGACTGCAATATTCCGCTGTTTACCAATGCGCGTCTGGCCACAGCCTTCATCCGTGCGTTCTGCTCAATGTCTCTTGATGAAATCAAGATCAAGTCTTGGGATGAGTATTAGCCGATTATTTGCGGACTAGTTTCCGTTCAGATATTGTAAAATGCCGCTCCGTATGGGGTGGCATTTTGCGTATGTCTTTTGGATATGGTTGGCCTGGCAGATGTCTGCCGGATCAGCATTGGGTGGCGCGGTAGATTTTCAGGACAGGTTGCTGCTGTAACATTGGTTCGCGCAGTTTCTTGAATTTCTTCAGATAGTCCTGCCCGGAGTGGAACAGCTGTGCTTCCTTGTTCTTATACACTTCATGGAATAAAAATACGTCAGGGCAGAACGGGTCTTGCAGGAATCTGTATTCCAGGCAGTTGGGTTCGTTTCGGGTTGCTTCTATGATTTCTTTTGCGATTTCGAGAAATGCGCTGATGCAGTTTGGCTTTATTGAAATGCATGAAGTTATGATTATGGCTTCTTCATCATGATTCTTGAGTGTGTCCATATTCGCGAGGTTATTATCCTTATTCAAAGATATTATTATTCTGTATAACTTGATTATGCGGCTTTAGTAATCATGGAAATATTTCGACCGTCTTGGCAGGCGTGATTTTAGTTCTCTTTGTTGTAAGGTGTTGTGTTTTAGGATATTAGGTGATAATGGCATCTCATGCCAATCTGCCAAGACCTCCTTTCATTGGTACCTCTTGGCAGGTGACGGATTTCGTAATTATTTGGATATCAATTAACTATATTGATTTTTATCTGCCAAGAGGGTCGAAAATCTGGCTCTTCTTGATTGGTTTCCGGTGTTGTTAGTGGTCAGCAGGCTGCGCCCGGGAGGACCAGGCCCTCCCACTGCGTGGGTCCCTCCCTCTCGTGCCGAGGGCGGCAAGTCCTCCCGGGTGCAGCCTGCTGCCGCTACATCATCGGCATACCGTACTGTCGGTGGTGAAGTACGGCGGTCGTGTCCAACCGCGTATTTTTACAATCATCTGACTGGGAGGGATGTAAGCGTGTCAATTAGTAACTCCTGACCGCCACGCATTGCTGTCATTGATACAAAAAAAGAGGCCTCTGATGATTCAGAAGCCTCGAAGTGGAGATAGACGGAGTCGAACCGACGACCCTCTGCTTGCAAAGCAGATGCTCTAGCCAACTGAGCTATATCCCCGTTTGCGTTTGCAAATGTAGAAACAAATTTTTATATTTACAAAATAATTTAGCAAATTTTTTGGTTATGGACCTTATTTATAAAGATCCGGACAACATACGGAACAACAAATGCATTGATAGCAAGCCAGTTGCCAATCCTCTTGAAGAAATGAAAAAAAATCAGGTGGAATTGAGGAAGGCACAGAAAGAAGATGCCGGATTCATTGCTCATGTGGTAATGGTTGCGATGGGGTATAATGTGTTTGACAAGGAGGTTGCCGAGAGCGGCACGTCTCCGCTTGGAAAATTGTCAGACATTCTTGTTGCATTGACAGACATCTGCGCAAGAGAGGATACATTGTACAGTTACAGGAATACGGATATCGCGCTGTTTGGCGGTCAGGTTGCCGGGGCGTTGGTGTCCTACAATGGCGGCGATTACAAGGAACTCGCTGAAAGGACATTCTCACTTGTCGCTAAATCGCTGGGAATTCCTGAGATGAAACCCGGAACGGAGACAGGAGAAGGCGAATATTATTTGGATTCTATGGCTGTCTTGCCGGAATTTAGAGGACATGGCATAGGCAAAATCCTTATGAACAATGCTTTGGAATCCGCCGAGGCGTTGGGATTCACTAAGGTGACATTGCTCGTGGACGTCGTCAAGCCATGGCTCCATAAACTTTACGAGTCAGTCGGCTTCGAAAAAGGCGAGCAGGTAATGTTCTTCGGAGAACCGTTCATGAGAATGATTCAGCATATAGGATAGGTTTCCGTATATACAAGCAAAATACATTGATATATGAAAAAAGCATTGATAACAGGCGTGACGGGACAGGACGGATCCTATCTTGCAGAATTCTTGTTGGAAAAAGGATATGACGTGCATGGTGTGATACGCCGTTCATCAGTAGATTTCCGTGAAAGGATTGCCCATCTGGAGGGCCGTCCGCATTTCCATCTGCATTATGCTGACATGACCGACTCCATGAGCATGTTCCAGGTTATGTCTAAGGTGCGCCCGGACGAGGTATATAATCTCGCGGCCCAGAGCCACGTCCAGGTCAGCTTCGATTCTCCGGAATATACGGCCAATGCTGACGCTGTCGGCGTGCTGCGCGTGCTTGAGGCTATACGTCAATGCGGGTTGACTGGGACTTGCCGAATGTACCAGGCATCGACATCGGAGCTCTACGGAAAGGTGGAGGAGGTTCCTCAGAATGAGAATACGCCGTTCCATCCTTATAGCCCTTATGCAGTTGCCAAACTGTATGGCTTCTGGATTGTCAAGGAATATCGTGAGGCCTATAACATGTTCTGCTGCTCTGGAATTCTCTTCAACCATGAGTCGGAGCGCAGGGGCGAGACCTTTGTCACCAGAAAGATAACATTGGCCGCTGCACGTATTGCACAGGGCAAGCAGGACAAGCTGTATCTCGGTAATCTGTCGTCATTGCGCGACTGGGGATATGCCAAGGACTATGTGGAATGCATGTGGCTGATTCTTCAGCATGAAAAGCCAGAGGATTTCGTGATTGCGACCGGAGTTCAGCATAGCGTGCGCGAATTCTGCTATCTGGCATTCAAGCATGTTGGCATTGACCTCGAATTTGTCGGCGAGGGGGCTGACGAAAAAGGCATTGACAAGAAAACAGGTCGCGTGCTTGTCGAGGTTTCTCCTGATTTTTATCGTCCGACGGATGTCGTCAATTTGTGGGGAGACCCGACGAAGGCGAAGGCGGAACTCGGGTGGAATCCGGCGAAGACGTCGTTTGAGGAACTTGTCAAGCTGATGGTGGACCATGACATGGCCAAGGTCGCAGGAGACAATGCCAGTGAGCATGTGCGCATGAATCTGGTGGAGTATCTGGAAAAGGGCATTGTCAAATAGATTTGTCCGGGCTTTAGTGGCTGCGGAACTTGATGTGATTATAATCTGATGAAAGTTAAAGTATATTTTGCTGGCTCTATCAGGGGCGGCAGGACCGATGCGGAACTCTATTCCCGTATCATATCATATATAAAGGAAACTGACATTGTCCTGACTGAGCATATCGGCGATAAGGCATTGGCTGTCAAGGAGAAAGGTGCTGGTGATATTGATATCTACAGGCAGGATACGTCATGGCTCCGCGAGAGCGACGTGCTGATAGGTGAGTGCACGAATCCTTCTTTGGGTGTCGGTTATGAGCTTGGTTTTGCCGAGAGCATCGGCAAGCCTTGCCATGTTTTCTATGACAGGACAAGGGCGCAGATGTCGGCCATGATTACCGGTGACAGTTATTTCAATGTCCATCCGTACACTTCTGAAGATGATATATATCCTGTCATTGACAAAATCCTGGAGGAGGTAAGGATTCCGTCGGATGCCATTGAATCTGCATATTGCATTTTCCATCAGAAGCAGCGTGTCTATGAATTTTCCGGCAGCAAGACTCAGAAGGACGAGATAGAGTGTGCCGTGTCGTCATATGCGATAGGGATGAATCGCCGTCTGTATCAATGTCTTGCGGCGGGTCGTCCGGATTTCCTGATGGAACATACGCATTTCGCGGAGGACCTGAAGGATGCTGTCAATGCATTAGAGGCGATGATGTCGTAGTATCCGACTTCATCGCCTCCGGTTTTAGTCTTTTTCGTAGATGGCCTTGTTGTTTTCCGACTCCCAGATTTCGACCTTGTAGCAGTTTTCAGTCTCGTCGCAAATCCATTTTGCAATGTTTTCGGCTGTCGGGCTGAAGGGGAGAACCTCATTGAGATTTTTATGGTCAATGCGGGTCATGATGTTTTTCTTTATCATCGTGAAGTCCGTGACCATGCCGTCGTCGTTCAATTCCATTGACTTGCAATGGACTATGACAATCCAGTTGTGTCCGTGCAGTTCTTCGCACTTGCTTCTGTGCTCTGTGGTGACATAGTGCGCTCCTGCGACTTCAAATCTTTTGCTGACGTAGTACATATGATTTATCAGTTATTCGTTTTCTTCCAGCAATGTGCAGGAATCGCGGCAAAGTTAGCAAGTTATCCCCGATTTCGGAAACAACAGACGTGCCGGCCTATTTTTTCATGCGTCTGAGAACCTCGGACTTGTCAATGACTACCCAGACGGTATCTACGACGCTTCCCTGTGGCTGTGTGCCGAGATTGCGCAGAGGGTTTGCGAAGTCTTTGTCCAGTACTGTCACATCATCGACGAAATAGTCGGTTTCGCCACGGTTGTAGAAACAGTTGCGGAGACCCCAGACCTCGTGGTACCTGATCTTCAGTTTCCAGCCCTCGACCTGAGCCTGCTTCATGAGATTGATCAATGAATCCTGGTCGTGCCTGTCATTGTCGAAACTGAATGAAAACGGCTCACCGCTGGTGTTCATTCCTGTCTGTGTCATGTTCATCCTGCCTTCCCATGAGTCCCAGAAGACGCCTTTGCTGGTGAATTCGATGAGATTTCCGACCTTTTCGCCGTTTGAATAGTTTTCTTTGCAGCTGCTTATGCAAATTGCTGAGATCAAGCAGCATACGATGCCAATTATCTTTTTCATGCCATTTGTAATTTTCTCCAAATATAGCAATTCTGAGAAATAATGTCCCAAATGAAATATAAGTTTAATAATTGGAACACGACAGGCCGGGCAACGGATCTGGCAGGTTTCACGACACGCTTTGAGGGAGAATTACACGAACTTCAAAGAAAAGCCCTTACAAAATCATTTTACACGGGAAAGTTTCCTGAAAATGCTTTATTATCTCTAAAAAATGGCTAAATTTGTATCCCTGTTAAGGTAAACTATACAATATGAATACAAAATACGTCTTCGTAACAGGGGGTGTGGCTTCCTCACTCGGAAAAGGAATCATTGCTGCATCATTGGCTAAACTTCTGCAAGCCAGAGGTCTCAGAGTCACCATCCAGAAATTTGATCCGTATATTAACATTGACCCGGGCACATTGAACCCGTATGAGCATGGAGAGTGCTATGTGACCGATGACGGTGCGGAAACTGACTTGGACCTCGGACACTACGAGAGATTCCTAGGTGTACACATGACCAAGGCCAACAATGTCACTACAGGAAAAGTCTATTTTACAGTAATCAACAAGGAACGCGAAGGCGCATATCTGGGAAAGACCGTACAGATCATTCCTCATATCACAGATGAAATCAAGAGGCGTATGCTGCTTCTCGGAAAGTCCGGCAAGTTCGATGTAATCATCACCGAGGTCGGCGGAACAGTCGGCGACATGGAGTCACAGCCGTTCCTTGAGGCTATCCGTCAGCTGCAGTGGGAATTGCCGGAGGAAGACCTTGCCAGCATCCATCTTACGCTTGTCCCATATCTCCGTGCGGCAAAGGAATTGAAAACCAAGCCTACACAGCACTCAGTCCAGATGCTCCAGCAGGCCGGTGTCCATCCTGACGTCATCGTATGCCGTACTGAAAAGGAACTTACCACAGAAATCAGAAGAAAGGTTGCCCTGTTCTGTAACGTGAAACCTGGCCACGTCATCCAGTCCATCGACGCTCCGTCCATTTATCAGGTTCCTCTGAATATGGAAGGCGAGAAGCTCGACGAGATGATTCTGAACCATTTCCATATCAATGACCTTCCGGCTCCTGACTTTACAAACCTCAAGGGCTTCCTCGATAAACTCTATCACCCTAAGCATCAGGTGGATATCGCCCTCGTAGGAAAATATGTCGAACTCCAGGACGCATATAAGTCGATTCTCGAGTCCTTCGTGCATGCAGGCGCTGCCAATGAGTGCAAGGTCAATGTCCATACCATTCAGAGTGAATTCGTGGACGCATCCAATGTCGAAGAGAAGATCGGCGGAATGGACGCAGTGCTCGTTGCTCCGGGTTTCGGAGAGAGAGGTCTCGAAGGAAAGGTTGTGGCTATCAAATATGCACGTGAGCACAACGTTCCGTTCTTCGGAATCTGCCTCGGCATGCAGATGTGCGTTGTAGAGTTCGCAAGAGACGTGCTCGGTTTGAAGGAAGCCGCTTCTGCGGAGGTCAATCCTTCTACACCGTACCCTGTCATTGACCTTATGGAGGATCAGAAGAGCACCACTATCAAGGGTGGCACAATGCGACTCGGTGCTTACGAGTGCCAGCTCGACAGAAATTCTCTCGCATACAAGATCTATGGCACAGACATTATTTCCGAGCGTCACAGACATAGATATGAGTTCAACGGTGACTTCCTCGAGAGAATGGAGGAGGGAGGACTCAAGGCTACCGGACGTAACCCTGAGACCGGCCTTGTCGAGATCGTCGAAATCCCTACACATCCTTTCTTCATCGGCGTACAGTTCCATCCTGAATACAAGAGTACACCGGAGAAACCGCAGCCGATATTCGTGGCATTCGTAAAGGCCGCCATGGAATACCGCAAGCAGAGAGGCGAAGAATGAGACCGATATTGTCAATGTTGACTTTAATGGCTGCAGTGCTGCCGCTGACATTCTGTTCCTGCGCCAACGCCTCCGGCTCCAAGAAGAAATCCGGAGAGACTGCAGCCGCTTCTGCCGCCGCCATGGAAACGCCGGCGAAGAGGAAGGTCAATGCCAAACCATATAGACTTCAGGTTGTCAATGAGTTCCCGCATGATGTGACATCCTATACACAGGGACTGTTCTTCTACAAGGGACAGATGTATGAGAGTACCGGAATGAACGGGCTGTCTTCATTCAGAAAGGTGAATATTGCGACCGGGGAGCCGACTTTCAGGCTCGATTTCGACAGAAAGTATTTCCTGGAAGGTTCCGTGGAGAAAGACGGAAACATCTATATGCTTACCTGGATGAACAATGTGGCATTCGTCTATGATGCTGAGACATTGGAGTACAAGGCATCATATTCATATCCGCGTGAAGGCTGGGGAATCACCACCGACGGCAAAGAACTTATCGCAAGTGATGGTTCATCGAAACTCTTCTTCATGAACGACAGTTTCCAGACTCAAAGGTCTGTCACTGTGAGACTTGACGGAAGGGCTCTGACCGGGTTGAATGAATTGGAGTACATTGACGGAAAGGTTTGGGCCAATGTCTATCTGACGGATATGATAGTTGTCATTGACCCTTCTGACGGGGCGGTGACGGGTGTCATAGACTGTTCCGGTCTTCTTCCTGATGAACTCAGGACACCGGATACGGATGTGCTGAATGGCATTGCCTATAACCCTGCGGACGGTAAACTCTACCTGACAGGAAAGAACTGGTGCCGTCTGTATGAGGTCAAGGTTATAGAGTAGTATTCAAAAAGTAGTATTGTCGGCTGTTTTTTCGTAAAAATACTGGCGTATGGTGTGCAAAAAGTCTCGTTTGTATAGAAATGAACCAAATATGAACGAATTATTTTGCAGATTGAATTTGATTTATTAACTTTACAATAACGAAAAAAAGCCGTGAGGCCCTATTTATATCAGTTTTTATTAGAGGACGGCTTAGTCTCTGCACTTGAGGCTAAGCCTTTATTATACCTTTCAGGGAAGTCCGGAAGTCTAAAAAATATTCATTTCAGAAGCAACTAATTGCATTATATTTCTAAATTTGCACTCCGGAAACTCGCGTCCAGGGACTTGAGAAACTAAATTTGTATTATTATGGAACATTTGCCGCAGAACGACATGCCGATGCTTGCTTCGGCAATCAATTTTCTCCTCAGGGATGAGGAATTCGACAACCTCGACCAGATTTGTGATTATTATCATGAAGACCGTGCAGAACTTGAAAAGAAACTTGCAGAAGCCGGTTTTGAATATTCCGAGGAGCAGAAACGCTTTATCTAGATTAAAATCCAAATGAAAGAGATCAAGAATATCATTTTCGATTTCGGGGGAGTCCTTCTAGACTGGAACCCGCGTTATCTGTACAAGTCTTATTTCAATGATGACGAGAAGATGGAGCATTTCCTTGCTGACATCTGTAATGGCGAATGGAACTCGCAGCTGGATGCCGGACGTCCTTTCGCAGATGGTGTGAAGGAACTTCAGGCGAAGTGTCCGGAGTATGCTGAGGCGATTCAGATGTATGACGAGGGCTGGGAGAAGATGCTCAAATGCGAATTGCCTGATAGCATTGACCTTCTCCGTGAACTGAAATCCATTGGTTACGGCATTTACGGCCTCACCAACTGGTCGGCAGAGAAAATCGGTTATGCTTTCTCAAATTATCCGTTCTTCAGCCTGTTCGACGGGATAGTCGTCTCAGGTGTCGAGAAGATAGTCAAGCCGGACAGGAGAATTTATGAAATCCTGCTCGGAAGGTATTCCCTGAGACCTGAGGAATGTGTCTTCGTAGACGACAACAAAGATAATGTAGATATGGCAAGGCAGCTTGGAATCAATGCGATACGCTTTGACAACATTGTCAATGTTAGAGGTGAGCTGGAAGCGTTACTTAATAAAAAGTTATAATTTATATGGGACTTATACCTATTTATACTTGGACCAAAGGTGTGCGGAATTTCGACCATCGCCGTAAAGTTTTCGCCAAACAGCCTTGGGCGCAGGGCGTCGTGCTTTTGACCTGCGTAATCGTTGCCATGTTGCTCGCAAACCTTCCTGCAACAAAGGATTTTTACCATAACCTTCTGGAAACCAATATCTCCCTTTTCTGCCAGTCGCCTGACGGGAACGGCATATTTTTTCCACGCGGGATGACAGTCGAGGCTTTTATCAATGATATATTGATGACTGTGTTCTTCTTTACTGTCGGCCTGGAAATCCGCAGGGAGATGAAGGTTGGAGAATTGTCTTCCGTCAAGAAGGCCATGCTTCCGGTCATCGCCGCATTCGGAGGTGTCGTCGCACCTGCATTGATTTTCTTCGCTGTCAACCACGGTACGGCTGCAGCTACCGGATGGGGTATTCCTACCGCCACTGATATCGCCTTTGCGGTCGGCATTTTGTCGATTCTGGGTGACAGGGTCCCGGTATCATTGAAAGTATTCCTTACCGCTCTCGCGATTGCTGACGACCTGATTGCGATTCTGGTAGTGGCGCTGTTCTACGGCGGCCAGATTAATTTCATCCTTTTGGGAATTGCCGTGCTGGTCATCATTTTCGCCGTGAGAATGAACAAGCTGGGAGAGAAGCGCGGAGCCTTCTACATGGTTTGTGCCATCATTGTCTGGAGTCTGTTCTACTATGCAGGCATCCACTCTACCATGTCCGGTGTCGTGATGGCATTCCTTGTTCCTATGGCACCGCGTTACCAGCGCGCCTACTTCAACAGGAAAGAGAAGCAGTATATGCGTCGTATAGCTGAGTATGATGCTCTGTCTTCTGAATCAGACGTGTTCCCTAACGGTCCGCAAAGGCATTGCCTCAGAAGGATTTCAGTCGTTTCGAAGGGCGCTATGGGAATGAGTTATCATCTGGAGCATATTCTCGAACCTTGGGTGAATTTCCTGATTATGCCGATTTTTGCCCTTGCCAATGCCGGTGTGGAGATTCCGGACATCTCTTATTTCAATGTCTTTAATTTTGACCCTGCCCTCGGTAGTGTCGGAATGGGTATTTTCTTCGGCCTGCTTATCGGAAAGCCTCTTGGAATTTCTCTCGCAAGTTTCCTGGCAATCAAGTTTCACGCTGGTGAGATGCCGGCAAAGGCTTCATGGAAGATGCTTATCGCGGTCGCCTGCCTCGGTGGTATAGGATTTACGATGTCAATCTTCGTGGATACCCTTTCATTCGGTGACCAGTTGCCTGAAGTTACGGCCAAACTGAGGGATATGGGTAAGGTTGCCGTTTTGCTCGGCTCGCTCAGCGCCGGCGTATTGGGCAGTATTGTAATCAATATCGTGCATAAAATCGAGAATAGATAGGTCAATGAAAAAAGCTGTTGTCATAGGCGCGTCGTCCGGCATCGGGCGGGAAATCGCTTCCGGGCTTATCCGTAAGGGCTGGAAAGTAGGCATTGTGGCCAGAAGAGAGGAACTTCTCAAGTCTTTGGCTGACGAGTTCCCCGGTTGCGGAGTCGAAATCCAGACCATTGACATCACTGAGGAGAAGTCTGTGGAATTGCTTGGCTCATTGATTTCCCGACTTGGAGGAATGGATCTTTTTGTCAATGTCTCCGGTCGTGGAAATCAGAACAAGGCTCTGGAGCCTGAGATTGAAATCCGTACTGCCGAACTGAATGTTACCGGTTTTGTCAGAATGATGGACTATGCCTTCAACTGGTTTGCAAACAATCTTCGTCCGGGGGAACGTGGTCAGATAGCGGCGGTTACCTCCATTGCAGGAACCAAGGGAATGGGTACCGCTCCTGCTTATTCGGCGACAAAACGCATGCAGACGACTTACATTGACGCATTGGCCCAGCTTGCGCGAATGCGCCATATCAACATTGATTTTACTGATATCCGTCCCGGTTTCGTCCGCACGGACATTCTCGACAGCAACAAGAAATATCCTATGATAATGGATAAGGTACCGGTGGGGGAGGCCGCTGTCAATGCTATTCTGCATCGGCGCCGAGTCGTTGTCATTGACTGGAAATTCAGGATTCTGACATTCTTGTGGAGTCTTGTCCCTCAATGCATCTGGGAGAGGATGAGCAAGGTAACGAACTGATTATTTGAGGATTAGCTTATATACGACAAACGCCACCGGGATTTCCGATGGCGTTTTGTAGTATCTGTCAGGCAGGACTATTTGAATATGTCGTTGAGCACTGCCGCGAGGCGGATACCTGCGCGGAGCAGCTGGGTCTCCACTGTTTCTGCCCAGTCGCTTGCGTAGTCGTAGCTGAGTTTTGAACCGACAGGGGTGGCGTCATAGATTTTCTTGCAAATCTCGAAGGTCTCTTTGCCCCAGGACTCAGGGTTGCCCTCTGCAATCTTTTTGTTGCCTTCCTTGTTGTAGATGTCTATCTGGTCCACCCATTCTGAGTAAGTCCACTTGTGAGCGTTCTCTATAAGGGCTGAATCCCAGACGGAATGGAGGTTTGTTCCGTTTCTGAAATACTGTACCTGCCAGCTGTTGCCGCCGCGGTCAGACTTGTGTCCCATGTGCATAGGGCAGTGGAGGTCGCCCATAAGATGAATGAGGAATTTGAGTGAGAGTACCTGCTCGTCTCTGCTGAGTTTTCCGCTCTTGAGAGCCGTAATCTGCTCATTGATGGCACGTACCACGTCTCCGTTCTCATTGAGGGGAGCCTCTTCGAAAGTAAGGCCTGCATCAATGTTCTTGTAGTGCCATGTGCTGGTGTATTTGTACTCCGGTGTATGGCTTGCATTGTCCATCCAGTTTGCCCAATATACGATGGATTTTCCGTCCAGAAGTTCTGAGATCTTCTTATCTGCTTTCTTGGTGAGGTGTCTTTCTGCAAGGGCACATGTTACATCATGGCCTTTCTGGCCCCATGAATAGCCATTGACAGTAGCGACCAGCAGTCCTGCTCCGAGGCAGACTGCCTTAATCATTTTGTTCAGATTGTTCATATTATAAATTAGTGATTGTTCGTCTATATGATGTATCTAATCACGCAAATTTAATATTATATTTTGTCTTGGCAAACTGAAATTTCAGCCCTTTGTCCTGTCTGGATACAAAAAGGTCCGGAAACGTCGATGTGTTCCGGACCTTTGGACTTACCATGAGACCTTGCCGTTCGATGTGAATTCCTCTGAGGTCATTCCCTTGCCGGAAGGCGTGCCGGCGATAGCGGAGAGACCTGGCCAGTCATTGACATTATACTTCTTCTTCGCTTCGGCAGGCGCCAGAGGGAAGAAGTCGAACTCGCCTCCGATCATTTTCTCTATCTCAGAAACCGAGAAGATATAATCGGCAAGCGGCGGAAGTGAGGACAACTTGTCTCCTGTGAAACTCTGAGGGAACCAGAATCCGATGGCCATCACTTCGTCTGCTGTGCATTCCCAGATCGGCTTTCCGGTATTTCCGTTCTTGGTTCTGAGCACGAGTTTGTATCTGGCTGTAGGCATGAGGCAATCCTTTGATACTGACGAAGTTCTGCCCCAGTCGCACGCATCTTGGAGAATCCATGATTTGTCCCCGTAGTAGCATCCGACGACTACATAGAGAGTGTCGCTGCACCTCCAGTTGTTCGGAAGAATCTGCTCGATCATTTCCCAGTGTGAATCTGAGGATGTCTCGTTCAGGTATCTCTCCGGTGCGATGTTGGTCGGATAGAACGTCTGGATATTGAGGTCTATAGGGTTGTTCTTGTTTCCGCATCCCCTTTCAGCCGAACGCATCAGATGTCCTTTGGTGACAGTCTTGCCGGATGGCATAGGTGACCAGTACATGTACTTGTCTGTCGGTGTCCCGCCCGTCGATGTCCATGGCCAGTTGTTCCAGTCGGATGCATATATGATGGACTGTTCGCTTTCACTGAATGACGGATCTGGTCTCCACGGGTCCTTTGCAGGTCGGGTATAGCCGCCTTCCCAGTAAATTTCGTGGCAAGGATATGCTACCCACATAGGATTGTGTCTGCGGATGTCATAGCATGCCTCATAGTTGCGGACATTCTTTCTGGACTTGTAAGTCGTTCCCTTGTGGTCCACATATTTGTAGTCGGCATTGGCTATAACCGTTGTCGGACGTTCGATGTAATCCCTCGTCTGCGGTTCCGGCTCCGGTTCAGGCTCGGGTTCGGGCTCTGGCTCAGGCTCAGGCTCAGGGGTTGGGGTTTCTTGTCCTGGTTTTTCCGGTATTTTCTCAGGCTTACATGCTTCGAAGCAGAATGTCAGCGTAAGACTCAGCAAGACCGGCAATAAAAATTTTCTCATAACACTTGTTTGTTTTTGTCGAACCGCTCGACAATAACAAAGATAAGATAAATTTTCCAAGTACAAAAACACGGGCTGTAGGCTGTGGGATAATGAGTTGAGATTCGTATATTTGCACATTGAAAAAATTGAACAGATGAAAAAAATAACATTGAAACTATTCATTGTGCTGTCGGTTCTACTGACATTGACACAATGCAGGCCGGCATCGGAGGAACTCAGGGTCGTCTCGTTCAATATTAGGATGGGTGTTGCTGATGACGGGGAGAATTCCTGGGTGTTCCGCAGGGAAGCTTCCGCCGCGATGGTCAATGAAATCCGTCCCGATATCATGGGCCTGCAGGAGGCGTTTGATTTCCAGACAGAGTTCATAAAGGAACAATGTCCTGATTACAAGGGTGTCGGAGTCGGACGTGATGACGGAAAATCAGAGGGCGAAATGATGATGATTTTCTATAATACCAAGACGGTCGAGCTCAAGGATTGGGGTACGTTCTGGCTTTCTGAAACTCCCGAAGTGCCTTCTTTTGGATGGGATGCAGCATGTCGCCGTACCGCAACCTGGGCGTTGCTTGAAATGCGCAAGTCCGGCAGGGAATTCTATTATGTCAATACTCATCTTGACCATCAGGGCCGTGTTGCTGAGAAGAATGGCCTGAAGCTTATAGTAGAGCGCATTGACAGTATCAATCCCAAGAAATATCCGATGGTATTGACAGGTGATTTCAATGTTCTTCCAGCAGATGCCGTTCTGGATGACCTTGACCGGATCATGTCGAGCGCCCGCGCCACAGCGGAGGTAACCGACAGCATCCCTTCTTTCAATGCTTTCGGCAAGCCTCTGAAGCATGCTGCGATAGGGGACCAGTTCGTGGATCTCACGACAACAGCTGGCCTGACCATCGACTACATCTATTACTCCGGCTTCTCCAGGTGCCCAAGTTTCCGGACAGTCACGGAGAGTTTCGACGGCATACCATACATATCTGACCATTATCCGGTTACGGCCGTTCTTGACTTTTAGTAACTGGAGTATTTTATCTTTCAGGAATGATAATGTGGTGGTTCCCGATGGACGAGCGCAGGAAGTAGTCTGCCAGTCCCGGAGCCGCCACGATTATTTGTGTGCGACAGAGATTGTCATTGTATTGATTTTCAATGATATTGACCTCTTCCAAAAACATTTCTGTGCAGTCTGGCGAGATTTTCAATATCTTTGCCGGGCCTGCCGGGAGGATGCCGTGCACTGCAACTCCTATCCCTGATTCGAAATGAGTGTCATAGCAGTAGCTGCTTACGATGTTGAGTGGTACCGTGCAATGGGCGAACAGCAATTTGTCTCCGTCAATGCGTGAGAGATTCGCCTGGAATCCCGGTGTACCATATTTTTTCATCGCGACGCACATGGATAACAGCGCCGGAACGTCTCCTTCGCATGTTGCCACAATTCCTTGGCTGTTCAGTATTGCTAATGCCATGCAGCCGGTGCTTCCAAGTGCAGTAAGCAAGTCAAAACATCTCAGGGACAAGCCGTCAAGTTCATATTCTTTTACTATTGACTTCAGTGCGCAATAAATGTCAAGTGCCTTTCCGAAGTCGGCCCCAGAAATTTCGTGTCCGAATTTTGGCTTGTTTAATGCGTTGAGATTCAGCCCTTTGATCAGGTCCCTGTCGGGAGCTCCCGCCAAATCGATCAACCTGTTTATGTCAATGTCAATGATCTCGACACCCAGTTTTTCTTTTGCTGCATCGTAGTTCACGTCGCTGGATATCAGCCAGTCCGACGGCTTGCCGACAACGCCGACCTTCATTCCCTCCAGTATCCGTCCCATGTCATATTTGCGTACATGGTTCTTGCCTCCCATCGTATATCCGGCCTTAAGTTTCCTGACGATTTCCTCAGTGCTTCCATGTATGATTTCTCCCGGATATCCGTTACGGTTCAGAAATGACAATATCTCCATTGATGCTGCCAACGAGTTGCTCTTGCCGCTTGTAAGCAGTCTTATAGGCTTGTTGCCAGGCACTTGCAGATGTCCGCCATTGCTGAATATGCTCTTGAAAATCCCCTCAGTTCCTCCAGTCCTGACATATATGAGGTTGTTCAATGTTTCCCCATATCCCGAGAAATCCTCGCCCCTAAAGACGAACCGTTCTCCAAGCACCGCTTCGATTTCCCTTATGAATTTTTCCTCTGCCGGATTACATGCCGCCTCGCTATGCAGGCTGGATGTCAATGTGTATAGTGTGAACATTTTGTTGCTGTTTAGATGGCAAATATAGCAAAAATCTGACGCTAGTCCGTAGCGTTGGTATGAAATACCATAGATTTTGGATTTGTGTGTCAGATAGCTTTTATTGCTGACTTCGGAGTCGCTGTCAGAAACATTCCTGCCTCATTGTCATAGAACACCTTACCATTCAGTTCACGGAAGTTCCGGTCGAGATATTCTTCGGTTGCATTTTCCAGTGGTCTTATGTCATATAGTGCCTCAAGTGTTTCCATGAAGCCTTTTCTAAAGCGGGAACGTAGGGCTGATTTTGCGTTGGAAACGTCATTTCCTGAAGCGTAATTCTTAAGGATATACAGGAAATTCACCTCAAAAGTCATGAGTATCAATGTGTCCCTGTCGAATAATCTGTCAGGGAACTGGTACTGGATATCATTATGCCTATTGAAAGGTAACTTCTTGATATATAATTCAGTTGTACTGAATGGCTTATCCGCTTCTGCGAAAAATTTTCCGCGGATAAAGAAATTCGGAGTCGGGCAATAGCCTTCTGTCAATGAATCCCTGTATCTCAGACCGAGGCGTCGATATTCTTCCGGTTTTTTGTATGAAAGGGTGATACATTCCTGTATGACATTCCGTGCATAGGTATATTGCTTATACACGGACTCTCCGGATATTCTGTTGTCCTCCAGATAGTATTTGCTGTCCCCGATGTAATAAACATGTCCTGTTCCGAACGGGGCCTCATCCTTGTATATATGGTCAATGATTTTGCCGTCCCGTTGTTCGCGGAGACCATTGGGTAAACTTTCCTTTCCGTCGCTGACGAGCCTGTCCGTCATGGCCTCGAAAACGATATTGAAGTCTTTGGCTATCAATGCTTCACCGCGATTATTCTTGGCATTGACCTTTTCACATTTTGCGAAGAATGCGTACAGCAGGTTCCAGAGCAGCACGAATTCATCTTTGAAATATCGTTTTCTTATCGATTTGAGCAGTCGCGTTCCCTTTCCTGACACTATCATTGACCTGATCCTTCTTGGCGGGAGGATCTTATATGCCAATGCAGGTGTCGCGTCGAACATGAATGTATCCTTGAGATAGTTCAGGACAGAGTAGAAGAGTGATATCAGCTGCTCGTTATAGTCGATCTGCTTGTCGTGATTGAGAGTGTCGAGGTAAAAGGGCTGATTGTCAATGATATATGCCTGCGAATGGTTGACTGTCTTAGTCCAATGGACCCTGTTTTTCCCGCTATGCGAGATGAGGCTGCAGTATGTCAGGAGAGTCTTCTGATTCTTGTGGAAGTCGATGAGGGAAAGGATTATGTCAATGAGAGTGCACGTGTCCGGTCCTTTCCTTGATGTCACATTCCGCGTCTTGTTCCCGTCTATAACGATGCCTGAGTCCGGGTAGTCGCTTTGGAACCGCTTGATTGCCAAGTATATCCATATTGAAATGGAGAAAATGTTCTGAGTCAATGAATTGTCTGCATTGACGTTGTCCGGGAATGGATAATGTGTAAATTCATCAATGTCGTATTTTCCGAAGGCGGTCAGTCCGTTGCCGGATGATTTCAGGAATACTTTCGGAAGAATGAAAATCGCGTCCGATGCAGAAGGCGAAAAGAAGTATCCTGTACAGTTCATGCGTACCTTGCCGTCCGCCGGTGTCGTATAGCCGTCGGCAGGCAGGTCCAATGCCTTTATGAATGGGGCATCATAGGTCGCATTTTCGAACAGGATAATCATCTGTGGCGTAGATTGTTACTTATGGCTCCTGTGTTTCATTTCTGATTTCTGTAGGCAGTACGTTCATGCTGTACATGAAACCGAGGAGGAGGTCGGAGCCTCTTTCGGTGAAAAGGTCATTGAAGGAAAACTCTTCGACTTCGTATTCGCTAATGTGGGCACGGAAAAATTCGTCTGTAGGTTTCTCGGAATTCAGTTTTTCAATGCTGTTCTTTGTCATTGACCTCATGAAATTCTGCTCTGTCAGGTACTCGTCTTTGCAGACTTCGCTCCAGAGGTAGAACATGACTTTACTCTTGAATTCATTTTCCTTAATGTCAGATTTTATGAAGTAATTTCCGAGTTGTTTGTCTTCGGACTCGGTGACACGGCGGATTCTGTCATTGACCGCTTTCAGGAAATCAATCCATCGGAACTTCTTGTCTCTGAGCGTAATAGTGAAGCTGTTCGATGTCGCGCCTTTGTATTGTATCGGCACATATTCCCAGTCCCAACGTCTTTTGAACGCGCTGTCCATCGGGAAGAGTGACTGGTCTGAGGTGTTCATCGTGGCCAGTATGTGAAGGTTCGGAGGGAGCCTTAGTTTGCCGTCCTTAATTCCTTCGGGGTCTGTGTCAATGCCATTGTATGTGGCCAATTCGCATCTGATGTAGTCACGAAGGTCCTTGTCCGCATTGATAGAGTACTCGGAAAAGCCGTCGGCTCCTCTGTCGAGAAGTTGGAACAGGTCGCCGAAAATCTGGGCACAATTGCCGCGGTTGATCTCCTCGATTATCAGATAAACGGGTGTGCCAATGTCTTTGTACGCTTCAATGTAAGCGTTTGTAAACGTCTGAGGAACAAAAGTATATCTGATCGTGTCGCCATCACTTTCCGGCTTGTAAGTTCCGACAAATGTCGAATAATCCGAGTCTGGATGGAAGGTGGTGCGGAACACTTTCTTGCCCTTGGTTTCAGTCTCCACCTTATATGATTTTCCGCTTCCCGGATTTCCGAAGTAGATCTTCTGGAGGGCTGGGGAGGAAGTGTTCTCTATGGAAAGTAAGTCAGCCATTTCAGGATGTTCACCAAAATATTTCCAGATATCGACTATGAAGCCTTGGGACGCATTGACCACATTAGCGATAGCTAGAACTGATGATGCCAAGCAATCGTTTCTGTCGAGTGTTTTTCCGGTGGATGACATGCCTCCATTCCACCACTGCTGATCAGTTGCAAACCTTATCAAAGCGGATTTATCAGATTCATCAATTATTTTTGACGAATTGATAAGTGAAGCAATCTTATCAAAATCCTTGTCTTTCAAGAATCTATCATCTACTATATTTCTTAAAGTGTTTCGATATTCGTGGAATGGAATATAGAGAGGTGCAAGAATTGCGGCAATGTAAAACCATGTATTGCTGATGAATATCCTTTGTCCTGTTGTATTTGTGGCGCATGAATTATATCTGCCATATGTCATGACATTGCTGCCTATTTGATGGACAGATTCCTTAAATGTGTTGGATAATTCGCAATCAAGAGATTCGAATCTATCCAACTTGTTTTTTATCGGAGTAACTATTTCATTCAGGTTCTGTAACATGAGTAAGTAGTTGATTATAAATTTCAGTGGCTAAAGTTCTTACTACTGGAACGGCAACGCTATTTCCGAATTGATGATAGGCTTCTTTGGAAGAGACGACAATACGCATTTCTGGTAAACCATCTTTGTTGTTTTGATTCTTTGCCGCTTTTAGATCTTCCCATCCGTTACCAATGATTTTGTATCCTTGAAGTCTTCCTGCTTCTACAGGTGTCAAGCGTCTCGGATTCTTTCCAATCGCTGACTGATCTATAAGTATTTCACTGCCATCCTTCCAATATCGGGCAGAAATAGTACTGCAATAAGCACTGTTGTCATTGAATAGTGAATATCCGAAGCCCTTACCGTTTAATCTGTTACGTTCTTTTCTTGCTTTATGACCTTCCCACATTTTATCGCTGATTGTTATCTTTTCGGGTAAAGTGCCTTTTGGCTCAAAAATGTCGCTGACTTTAGTCGGTATACAGTTGTCGAGTTCCTCTTTTTTGAAAATAGGACTTAAGTCCTTGTTTAAGCCTAGAGGGAACTTGAAATCTTCGACGTTAATTTGACTTTTATCCCAGCAAACGAAGAACAGACGTTCCCGATTTTGAGGAACGCCAAAATATTTTGCATTTAAGACTAATGTTCTAGTTTCGTAACCAAGGTCTTTCTGTAGTACATTAAGAAGAGTCTCAAAGGTTTCACCATGCATGTGATTCTTTAATCCCTTTACATTTTCAAGTAAGAGGACTTTCGGTTTTTTGTTTTGTAATGTCTTGTGCCTAACTATATTAGCAATATTAAAAAACAAAGTTCCTCTAGTATCTTCGAATCCCTTTCTAAGTCCGGCTATTGAAAAAGGCTGACAAGGAAAACCGGCACATAAGATATCGAAATCTGGGATTTCTTCTAGTTTTGCATCATTGATGTCTCCGTTAAAATACAGATATTCTCCATGTTCATTTTTCTTAAAAAGTTCGGGGTCATTCGATTTGAAATTTTCCTCGTACGTTATCCTCGCATTTTTATCCCATTCGCTTGCGAAGACGCATTTTGCGCCGATGCTGTTAAACGCGTAATGAAACCCTCCTATCCCGGCAAATAGGTCAATAAATGTCAACCGCTTTTTTGGCATAATCTCTTGCTTTCTTTAAATCCATGTAAATTTACTGCCTTTTTCAGAATTTCGCAACCATATGGCCGGGATGGTTCCCGGAAGAAAATTCAGTTTTGTACCGTTAAAGCGTTTTAAACGGAACAAAACACTTCACGAAACGCATTTTGTTCCGCCGAAACGTTTTAGATGGGACAAAATGTAGCAGTGGAAGTACTCTGTTCCTCGAAAGCGTTTTATCTAGCACCAAATCAGACACGACTTAAGTCCACCGAGGAAAGTTTATCAACCGACGACTGCACCGACATTCTCTTCTTCAAACGTCTCATAAACCTGGTCCCTGTTTATTGACCCTTTTCCGTCCCGCAGAACCGGGCCAGGAAGCGCATGAGGGTCTTGCGATCGACATGGCAATCCGCTGCGATACTGCGATATGATGCGCCGGACTTCAGCATTGACAAAATATATTCCTTTTTATGGTAGAGCTTCAACTTCTCAGGGGCATTGACAGAACCCGTCGGGCGACCGAGAACTGCACCCTCGGCCTTTTTGCGGGCGAGAGCCTCCTTGGTGCGTTGACTGATGAGATTGCGCTCGATTTCGGCGGAAAGGCCGAATGCGAAAGCCAGGACCTTACTGGGAATGTCGTCGCCAAGCCGGTAGTTGTCCTTGATTGTCCAGACACGGCAGCCGCTAGTCATGCATATGTTCAGAATCTCCATGATCATGAACAAGTTGCGGCCAAGTCTGGAAAGTTCGGAACAAATAATGAGATCACCGCTCCGCACTATGCGGAGAAGCTTGCCGAGACGTCTGACAGACCAGTCCTTGGTTCCGCTTATAGTCTCCTCTATCCAGCCGTCAATGGTGATGTTGTGTTTCCCGCAGAACTTGAGAATCTCGAAACGCTGATTCTCGACAGTCTGCTTGTCGCTGCTCACTCTGATGTATCCATAATTCATAATACCCCTCCACAATCATTGAAACCGACTGGAATAATCAGTCAGTTTCTCCCGCACAATGTCGGATGCATCGACAAGTACAACATTGTCAAAATTAGCTATTCCTCATAACATTGACAAGCCACATGAAAGAAATATCGAATTCTAAACTAGTTGACGGATACAAAAGAGCTTTCATTGACTCAACTGTGAAGGCCGAGATGTCCTATACGCCACAATTCGTCTCCAACGCGAACGGAAACAAAGTGTTGACCGAAATTGAACGTGAATTGAGAGAATGTTCGTCAATGATGATGTCGGTGGCATTCATAACCAAAGGCGGAATTACGCCGCTGCAAGGTGTACTGAAGGAAATGGAGGATAGAAATGTCCCGGGAAAGATCTTGACGACTGATTACCTGATGTTCAGCGACCCTGCAGCTCTTGACACGTTGGCTGGTCTCAGGAACTTGGAAGTGAGGATGTTCCGCACGAATAATGTGGGTTTTCATACGAAGGGTTACCTCTTCCACAACGGCAATGACATCCGAATTTTGGTCGGCAGTTCGAACCTTACCCAGAATGCCATAACAAGGAATTTCGAATGGAATACGAAAGTCATTGCCACAGCTGACGGACAATATGCGAAAGACATTGAAAATGAATTCAATGAAGTTTGGCAGAGTTCTGTCGATTATAGTGAATGCAGGGAAGAGTATTCGCGACAATTCCGGGATGCCAGAGCCAAGAAGGCAGAATTGGACAAGATTGTCTCGACATTGGACCTTTCATATTCCCGCGTGATTGAGCCGAATCAGATGCAGCGTGAGTTCATGTCGGAGGTCTTGCGTCTGATACGCTCCGGACAGCGGCGGGCTCTTCTTGTTTCGGCTACGGGTACCGGAAAGACATACGCTTCTGCATTTGCTGTTCGTGAAATGCTGTCCGGCAATGTGTTGAAAAAGAAGAAGATCCTGTTCTTGTCGCATCGTGAAATGATCAATGTCCAGGCAGAGACGAGTTACCGGAAAGTAATGGGTGATACCTTCAAAACTGCTCAACTGTCCGGAAATTGCCAGGATTTGTCAATGATAAAGTCGTCGGATATGGTTTTCGCCACGATGAACATGATGGCCAAAGATGATTTCAGGTCGTCCAATTTTGCGCCTGACGAGTTTTCTGTCATCATTTTGGACGAGTGCCATCGCTCAGGCTCAGAGAGCTATCAGAAGATCATTGACTATTTCAGACCTCAATTCCTTCTGGGCATGTCGGCTTCTCCTGACAGGACTGACGGATTCGATGTATATAGTCTTTTTGACCATAACATTGCGTGCGAAATCAGGCTTCAGACTGCTCTGGAAAATGATTTGCTGTGCCCGTTCCACTATTTTGGAATCCAGGATTTGAAGGTCAATGGCAGTCAGGTGGATGTGGATGATTTCAAGGATCTGACAAGCTCCGAGCGAGTGAAGAATATCATTGATGTGGCTGAGTATTACGGCTATAGCGGAGATAGGGTCAGAGGTCTTGCTTTCTGCAGCAGGACAGAGGAAGCCGAGACTCTTTCGGCGCTGTTCAACGACATTGACAAAAAAGAAAGTGGTCGGAAGTACAGGACAGTGGCATTGACAGGAAAAGATAGCGAAACAGCCCGCCGGAAGGCGGTGGAGATGCTCGCGGCGGATTCGGTCAATGACGGTGAGATTCTGGATTACATTTTTACCGTAGATATTTTCAATGAAGGTGTGGATATCCCTGAGATCAATCAGGTTATTATGCTCAGGCCTACGGAGTCGGCGATTATTTTCGTGCAGCAGCTTGGCCGTGGTCTGCGAAAGGCCAGGGGCAAGGAGTTCGTCGTGGTGCTGGACTTTATTGCCAATTACGACAATAACTATCTGATTCCTATTGCATTATCTGGCGACAGGACTGGTAACAAAGACAATATTCGTCGCTATCTGATCGAAGGGAATAACGTTATCAAGGGTGCTTCCACCATATATTTCGATGAGGTGACGAGGAAGCGGATTTTCGAGTCGATCGATGCGGCACGTATCAATACCAGGAAGATTATCATTGACAGTTATCGTCAGTTCAAAGCGAAACTGGGGCGCAGGCCGGCATTGACCGATTTCGACAAATTCGGCGAGATGGATCCGCTACGGATTCTTGCTTATATGGATGATTCGTCCAGGGCCCGGAAACTTGCATCATATCATGGTTTTCTGGTACGGTTCGATGACCTTGCGGAGACTCTGTCGGAGGTGGAGAATCATCTTCTGGAGTTTGTTTCGCAGAAATTTGCTTCAGGGAAGAGGCTCAATGAGGTTCTGATGCTGGAGGTGCTTTCGTCTGCTCCAGCTTCTGCTGATGTCATCGCTTTATGGAAAAGGTCAATGCAGGTACATGGATTGCACTGCGGGGAGTATGCTGTCCGGAATATGATTTCTCTGATGACAGGGGAGTATTATGACTGTGGTTCCGCAGGGAAGCGTTTCCGTGATTGTGTCCTGATCGAAGAACTTGGAGGGGTATACGGAGTTTCGTCAATGATGGAGTCTGCTCTTGCCAATCCGGATTTCCGTTCGGCTCTGGCTGATGTGCTGGCCTTTGCCAGAGGTCGTTACGAGGCTTGTTATAAGTCGGTTGGTGAATTTGTTGTAGGGAAGAAATATACTTATGAGGATGTTTTCAGGCTTCTGAACTGGAAGAAGAATGAGGTGGCTCTCAATGTCGGCGGATACAAGTTCGATGCGGAGACGATGACATATCCTGTGTTCGTGAATTATGACAAGTCTCTGGAAATCAATGATACCATACGTTATGAGGACCGTTTCGTGGATCCTTCTACTCTTGTGGCGATTTCCAAGAGCAAGAGGACTTTGGAGTCTTCAGATGTCCAGATGGCTGCCGGCAGTGCGCATAATGGTGTGAAGATGTATTTGTTTGTCCGTAAGAACAAGGATGACAAGGAATCTAAGGAATTTTATTATCTTGGCAGGATCCATCATGAGCCTACTGGTATTCTGGAGGAGTTTGTGATGCCTAATACAGATGTTTCTGCTGTTGAGATTGAATATAAGTTGAATACTCCGGTGGAGAAGAATCTGTATGATTATCTGACATCAGAGAATGTGTAATGGTTTTTATAATATATTTATAATGAAAACGATAAATGTGGTTGCCGCAGTGATTTTCAAGGATGGCAAGGTGTTCGCCACGCAGCGCGGATACGGGGAGTTCAAGGATGGCTGGGAATTTCCGGGCGGAAAAGTTGAGCCGGGGGAGAGCCCAGAGGATGCGCTTCGTCGAGAGATTCGCGAGGAACTTGAAGTCGAGGTCAATGTGGGTGACCTTATTGATACTATCGAGTATGATTATCCTGCTTTCCATCTTTCCATGAAGTGTTTTGCATGCACGATTGCCGGCGGAAGTCCTCATTTGCTCGAGCATGAGGCTGCAAAGTGGCTGACATCTACGCAGTTGGGCTCTGTGAACTGGTTGCCGGCAGATGTGACATTGATACCTAAGATAGAGAAGATGGTGGAGGGGGCAGTGTGAAATATCATTGATATTTACTATATTTGCCCTCAGCAAGGAATTTTAGTAACGAGTCAGGAATGTTTTGTCCCGACTCGTTTTTTTTGTTTTTGGATGTGGCTCCTGGTTGGAGGGCGATGTCAAGAAACAAAACGATTCCTGTATGGCGGTTAGGTGGTGGCTGGTTGGAAATGCAATTGAGAGAGTGGTTTTCAGGTTGTGAAAACGTACCGTTTGAAACGTTTTATCGGTACAAAGGCATCTTCTTGCAGTGTTTTGTACCGGTGAAACGATTTAAACGGAACAAGAGTTCCGGCTGAAAACTCATGAGAATGATGGACAACATAATTTTTAACATATGAGAAAATATAGAGATTTGGAAGCATATTGCGAGTCGCGGTTTCTTCAGGGCGGTCCTTATTGGCATATCTATACCCCTGGAGTTGAGACGCCCGTTTTGTTTGGAGTCAAAGAAGATTATATCTTTATGATGAACCTGATTTGTCAGTCAGCAGTGGCTACAGACGGGATGGAGATTATCGCTTTTGAGGTTATGAGCAACCATCTGCATATCGTCGTATCAGGCGAAGAATCGTTTGCCAG
Organism: uncultured Bacteroidales bacterium; assembly: GCA_934700615.1. GTDB lineage: Bacteria > Bacteroidota > Bacteroidia > Bacteroidales > UBA932 > Cryptobacteroides. Next base: position 90,967 of record CAKUXR010000003.1, on the reverse strand, counting down.
GATGTTTTTTGCGTTTCTGGACAAGCGACTTAGAAGATGTGCAAAGTCATTGACATGTAAAGAGATACCTTCGTCTTTCGAGGCTCGATACAAAGAAATTGACTCGCTTCAGTCGCTGCGCAACACGATCGTTTATGTCAATCGCAATGGCTTTGTGACGGATAGAAATTACACGCCCTTTACCTACCCGTGGGGAACAGGAAAGTATTATTTTAATGGTGCTGATTTTGGTGGGGTCAATACTAATCTGAAGGTCAATGAAATGCGTCGTATGTTCAGAGGCCGTGCTGCAATATTTCCTGATACATATCAAGTCAATGACGGATATATACTCCCATCCTCGTATTGCAATCTGGAACTGGGCATGTCTCTGTTCCGTGATGCTCATCATTACTTTTTTATGGTGAGCAAAAATGTAGAGGCGTATGGTGAACTTGCGCTGGAACTCAATGACGGTGAGTATCTTACTGATACGGAACTTGTCTTTCAGGTGGTGAAGTTGCTGAAGAGTGACTATAACGTGAATTCGTTACGGGATTTGGGAAAGTCTCAGAAGTATGATCTTGCCAGACGGCTTCGTTTCGAGTTTCGTTCGTCGAACGAGCAGATAAGGCGTGTGCTGAACTTGACCTCTGCCGAAGTGAATACAATGTTTCCAATGACTGCGAAGAAGTGATTATTTCGTACCGCTTAAAACGATTAAATGGGACAAATGGCAACAATTTGAACATTTTGTTCCGTTTATAACGATTTATCGGTACAAAACACGGCTCATCAAACAGCGAGATTATATTTACCTGTTTTTCGAAACAGAATTATACCATGTCCACTGATTGCGGGCTGGGTAACGTGTTCAGCACTGTTATGGCAGATTAAACCACAATTGCCGTCAGAATCCCACCCGAAATCAGCATTCATTATGCGCCAAATCATTGAAAATGTGACAAAGTGATGTTGCGCGGGTGAAATTGTCGGATTTTAGTTGTAAATTAGCCATAATTGTTAATTGAAAAACTACGATGTAAATAGTGATGTCATGGAAGATAAGATTATTGAATTGATAGCCCGGGTGCTGAACGTTCCGAAGAGCGAGGTGACACTGGAAACTGAGATCGGGGAACTGGACGAGTGGGACTCTCTCCGTAATGTTCAGATTATCGCACAGTTGGAAAAAGAGTTCGAAGTTAAGATAACCCCTGATATGATTATGGATCTGGAAGATGTTTCAGATATCGTCGGTCTTATACGGGAGTTGAAGTCATAGCCAAATGTCATGTTGGAAAGTATTGAACATAAAATATGGCATTGGGCATCTTTGCTTCCGGATAAGACTGCTGTAAAGAGCGGCAAGAAATCAGCTACTTATCTCCAGCTTTGTCAGCGGGTCTTGGGAGCACGAGATTACTTCGTAAGCCAGCCGACGCTGAATGCCGGTGGTACAATTGTTCTTGCGGCCGGAAAACAGATAGAGTTTGTCTATGCTTACTTCGGGGCGCATCTGGCCGGTCTGAAAGTCGTGCCTGTTGATCCGGCAACGAATCCGGACAGGATGGCTTTTATAATAAAACAGACTGGAGCGAGTCTTTTGGTGGGGTTTGACGGCATTGAAAATAATATCCGGACGATTGGTCTTAAGGAATTTGAGGAATTGGCATCGGAATTCTCGGTCCCGTCTTTCCCTGACGGAAATCAAATCGCGGATATCCTTTTTACTACAGGAACAACGGGAAAGCCTAAAGGAGTGACATTGACCTATGACAATGAGGCTGCTGCCGCAAGGAACATAAATGAGTTCATAGGAAATACTGGGAATGACATTGAACTTCTCGCCCTTCCTGTGAGTCATTCCTTTGGATTGGGACGTGTGAGGTGCTGCCTCTATCAGGGTGCAACATTGATTCTTCTTGGCAGTTTTGCCAATGTCAAGAAATTGTACCGGACAATCGAGGAAGAGAATGTGACTGGATTTACGATGGTCCCGGCCAGCTGGCGATATCTTAAAAAATTGACAGGCAATAAATTGGGGGATTTTAGGTGTCAACTCAGATACATAGAGATGGGCAGTGCGTTTTTCTCAAAGGAAGAGAAGGATGAACTTGCCGGTATCCTTCCTGATACCAGGGTATGTATGCACTACGGATTGACTGAAGCCTCCCGCTCGACTTTCATGGAGTTCCATCAGGATGCCTCCCATATGGATTCTGTCGGTAAGGCATCACCGCATACGGAAATCAAGATTTTGGATGAAAATGGAGTCGAGTGCGAAGCGGGCAACGAGGGTGAAATCTGCATTAAGGGAGAGCATGTGACTCATGGATACCTGGACCTTCCTGTCAGGGATTCATTCTTTGGAGATTATTTCAGAACAGGTGACTGGGGGTATAAGACCGAAGACGGATATGTTTATCTGATAAGCAGAAAGAAGGAATTGATCAATGTCGGCGGAAAGAAAGTCAGTCCTATTGAAGTGGAGGAACAGTTGCTCAAGATTCCTGGAGTCGAAGATTGTGCCTGTATTGGTGTCCCAGATGCCGAAGGCTTGCTTGGAGAGGTGGTTAAAGCTTTTATAGTCAAGGAGAAAGACAGTAATACGACTTTCGCTGACATAAACGATCAACTGTCAGGAAAACTCGAGGCCTACAAACTTCCGGTTTTTTATGAATGGATTGATATTATACCTAAGACACAGAACGGAAAAATTCAAAGAGGATTGCTGAAATGATAGATGTTAAGAACAAAATTGATTGCTGTGGATGTCAGGCATGTGGTGATGTATGTCATGCGGGAGCGATATCATTTCATCCGGACCATGAAGGTTTCTGGTATCCAGAGGTCGACAGGAACAAATGTACAGATTGCCATCTGTGCGAAAAGATATGCCCTGTCTTGAACATTGATGCTCTGAAACACCACAATAAGTCAGCACCTAAGGTGTTCGGCGGATACAACAAGGACATTGTCATAAGATTTGACAGTACGTCCGGAGGTGTATTTTCGCTTCTGGCTCAGGCTATGTATAAGCAGAAAGGATACGTCAGCGGAGCAATATATACAGATGATTTTAAGGTGGTCAATTTCATATCTGATGACAAGAAGGACCTTAGGCGGCTTCGCAGTTCCAAATATGTCCAGAGCAATGCTGAAGGATTATACAAACGCATAAAGTCTTTGCTGGAGTCCGGAGAGAAAGTTTTGGCCTGTGGATCGCCTTGCCAAATGGCTGCCTTGCGCAGTTTTTTACGCAAGGATTATGAAAATCTCATAATCGTCGATTTTCTATGCAGGGCTACAAATTCTCCTAAGGTATTCGAAAAATATAAAGAATCCCTGGAGTCACGTTACGGTTCCAAGATAGTGGCTATCAAGGATAAGAACAAGGACCACGGATGGCATAGTTTGGCGAGGAAGGTTACTTTTGAGAACGGACAGGTATATTATGGTGAAGGCCATGAAGATGACTATCGGAGAGGATACCATGCAAATGTATTTGAACGTCCGTCATGTTATGAATGCAAGTTCAAGGGTATCCCGCGCATAAGTGACATTACTCTCGGGGACTTTTGGGGAATCGGCAGTGTTGACCCGTCTCTTGAACAAAATCTCGGGACATCTCTTGTCATTATAAATTCGGAAAAAGGGGAGAAATACTTTGATATCATCAGGGACAAACTCGTGATGAAAGAGTTCAGTCTTGATGATATAGTGCCGGGCAACAGTACCGCTATCATGGGCGGGAAACTGCCATATCCTGCCGGCATTGACAGGAATGAATTCTTCAAGGCTCTGGATGAGATGCCATTTGACGAATGTGCAGCCAAGTTCTTTCCATATGTGTCAGAACAAAAGGTTACACTCAAACGGAAGATTCGGACCCTGCTCGGGATTGTCCGGAGAAATGTGAAGAATCCTGCACAGCTTTTCCGTATCTTCTACTGGAATTATTGTCATAAGGCTATCCATTCAAATCTGTCTGAAGGAAGGTATGTCAATGTCCTTTCTCATTGCGCTATGGATATTGCCAAAACTGCGTATGTCGAGATTGGCGGATTGGTAAGTCTCAATCAGAAGCGGACTCGCGGCAGCAAAGGGGAGTTCCGTCTTCTGGTGGAGGACGGAGCAACATTGACCTTCGGCAAGGGACACTCCTATTTTAAGTATGATAGTGACATCCAGGTGTTTAAGGGTGCGCAACTGTTGATTGGACGCTGCTCTACAAATATCGGTTTGAAAATAGTATGTGCGGAGAAGATAGTCATCGGAAAAGATGTCCATATCGGTCGGGATGTCTGGATTAGAGATAATAACGGGGGACATTATGTCATTGTCAAGGGCTATAAGGACAAGGCGCCGGTCATCATAGGAGACAATGTCTGGATTTGCTCTAATGTGAGTATAGCCAAGGGCGTGACAATTGGTGAGGGGGCGATTATCTCTTCCAATAGTGTCGTGACTACCAATATACCTGCGCATTGCATAGCTTCCGGAAATCCTGCGGAGGTAATAGCTGAAAATGTATATTGGAGGCCTTAAATGATGGGAATGGAATCAGACAATAAACGAATTGCGAAGAACACGATATTTCTCTATCTCCGTTCTTTCCTGATGATGGTAATAGGGCTCTTCTCTTCAAGAGTCATATTGCAGGCATTGGGCGTGGATGATTATGGTCTCTATGGTGCGATCGGAAGTATTGTTGCCATGTTCACCATCATCAATGGAACTTTGTCGGTAGGAACAAGCCGTTTTCTGACATTTGAACTTGGCAGGGGAGATAAGGAGAGGCTGAACAAGACTTTCAATGCCTCATTCACTATGCATGTCCTCGTGGCCATTGTGCTCTTCATATTGATGGAAACCATCGGATTATGGTTTGTCAATAATAAAATGAACATCCCTCATGGAAGGGAGTTTGCGGCCAATGTCGTCTATCAGTTGTCCATTCTTTCCTGTATGTTCTCTCTTACTCAGGTGCCGTATGGGGCGACAATCATTGCCCATGAGAAGATGGATATATACGCATATGTGGGACTGAGCGAGGCGATTGTCAAGCTGGCATTGATAGTGCTTTTGCTGTATGCTCCATTTCATGATAAACTGATAGCATATGCCGTCATTGTAGCGCTTTGGAGCATAGCACTGCAGATTTTCTACAGAGTATATTGTTATAAGAGGTTCGAGGAAACTCATCTCAAGTTCTGTAGGGACAAAGAGATATACAAAGGAATGCTGTCCTATTCGCTATGGGATACGGTCGGGCAGTTCTGTGCAACTGGTAACAGCCAGGGTATCAATATCTTGATCAATATGTTCTTCGGGGTCGCCGTCAATGCTGCCAGAGCCGTTGCCTATCAAGTCGAAAGTGCTGTCAACCAGCTTGCAAGCAATTTCACGACATCAGTAAATCCTCAGATTGTGAAGAGTTATGCGAGAGGGGATATGACCAGGTTTTTTCAGCTGATTTATGAGTCGGGGAAGTATTCGTATTATCTCATGTATCTGTTGGCATTGCCGATACTGCTGGAAGCAGAATATATCTTGAATCTATGGCTGGTTGAAGTTCCGGAATATGCGGCACTTTTTCTCCGGTTTGTGATATGCATATCGCTTTATAAAATGTTCTCACGCAGTATTATCAATGGCGTGCATGCAACAGGTGATGTGAAGACTCTTAATCTCACTAGTGGTGTTTATTCGGCGGCAACATTTATCCCGATGGTATATGTTGCCTATAAACTGGGATTGCCTGTCTGGAGTTGCTTTGTCATACAGTCTTTCAATTGTATTGTTTGTTCAATGCTGGAAGTCAGGGCATTATACAAGCAGGTAAAGTTCGATGTGCTGGACTACTTCAAGAAAGTTTATCTGCACGCAATCTCTGTCTCTGCCATTGCAGCAATTGTCCCGGTCCTTGTTTTTTCAATGATGCCTTCAAGTTTTTTCAGATTGATTGTCACAGTGGCAGTCAGCGTTTTGTCAACGTTGTTGTGTGTTTACACAATCGGAATAAGCAGGTCAATGAGAGTGAAAATCAATGATATGATTGCCTCAAAGTTATTTAGATGTTAATTTGCTAACCACATGCATATGAATTGCTTCAAACAAAGAATCAGAGAAAGCAAGCTTGCGAATAACTTATTCGTAAGACCTTTCTTCAATAGGATAACCTTTAAACTGTACAGATTATTCTCCATACCTTATCAGATCAGATGCGAGAAGGAGCATGAAGAGTATCTGAGTTTGCAGCACGTTGAGGATGCGGGTTTATTTGCCCCGCTCACTGAAACTGAGAAACGGGAGGTCGTGAATTATTGGGGAATTACTCCGTCATCATATCGCGAATATGAGTTGTATAAACATTTCCGGGGATTTGACGTTCGGTTCATGCCAATGTCAATCTATCTTCCCCTGATTACAAGGAGATTGAATGATTACCAATATACCGAAATACTCGAGCACAAAAGTCTTTTCGGTTATTTGACGAAAGGAGTAGTAAGATTTCCGAAATGTTTCGTCCGTGTAGTCAATGGGGAGTATTATTCTGATGATATGCGTCAAATCACCAAAGAAGAGGCTATAGAGAGTTGCCTGCATGAGGAAAAGGTCGTTTTGAAGGATTCGTTGGGAGGTTCAGGAGGCAAAGGTATTGAAATTCTGAAATTGGGGGCTTTGTCAATGTCAGACCGAAAGAAAACAGTTGAAGACGCAATCAGGCATAGACATACGGATTTTGTTATACAGGAATTCTTGTATGAATCAGAAGAACTGAAGAAGTTTAATCCCTCATCTGTAAATACCATTCGGATTCAATCTTTATATCTGAATGGCAAGTGGTCTCCTGTGACTGTTATTTTGCGTTTTGGAGGAGCGGGTTCTGAAGTTGACAATTTGTGCTCTGGTGGTTATGCTGTAGGAGTTTATCCTGATGGCCGCTTATATGATTATGGGTTTAATTATAAAATGGAGCGTGCAGATCATATTGGTGACATAATCTTTAAAGAGACCAAATTGTCTTTCATTCCGTCTCTCTTGAAGCATGTAGAAGAAGCGCATGTCAGACAGTTCCCGATTTGCAAGTATATAGGTTGGGATATGATTATTGACCGAGATGGCAATCCTGTTTGCATTGAAATCAACAGCTGCCAGAATGGACATCCTTCATTTCAATTGTCTGCAGGTCCTACGTTTGGGGACAGGACTCAGGAGGTTATAGATTATTGTAATTCCAAGAAACTGTATTTCAATAAATCACTGTTAAAATATTAGTCATGATGTTGGACAGAATCAAACAAGCGATACGAATAATATTCAAACGAAAGGAAATTGTTAATTTGACCGTCACGTATAGTTCTCCAAATGCCAGATTCGAAGGGAAGAAAGTTGTCGTGACGGGGGGAACAAGCGGTATAGGATTAGCTATTGCCAAGGCTTTTTTGGCTGAAGGTGCAAAAGTCCTTATTTGTGCTCGCAAACAGGATGGTTTGGACAGGACTCTGGCATCATTGAAGAGCCCGAATTTGAAAGCGATGCAGCTTGACATCTCAGAAATCAGTGGATTGAAGGGAAAGATTTTCGAGGCTGCGGAGTTGTTGGGTGGCATTGATATTTTTATAAATGCGGCAGGGGTTTCAGCCTATTCGGGAGACATTATGTCTGAACAGATGTATGATTACATTTGTGATATAAATCAGAAAGGTCTGTTCTTTATGAACCAGATTGAGGGGGATTACTTCATTGACAACAAGATCGAGGGAAAAATCATAAATCTGACATCCAAGGCTGGCGAGAGAATAGGTTTTGACCCATATACGCTTTCGAAATGGGGAGCGAACTCGATTACCAGAGGAAATGCCAGAAGACTGGCTCCATATCATATAAATGTCAATGGCATTGCTCCTGGTCGTGTCCCGACAAATATCACGGAGGAATTGCAGCAATACATTGATTCTGATAATGTTTATACTCCAAACCATTCCACTGGGCGATTCACCATGCCTGAAGAAGTGGCAGAGACGGCAATGTTTCTGGCAAGCGGAGCTGCCAACAATATTGTCGGTCAGATTATCGTGATGGACGGCGGAAGCTACAATTAGGTCATGAAAGTTATTTTGTCGTTACCGGATAGAATTTTTAACAAGTGCAGATGAGTAAAGATAATTTGGTACAAGTCATATTGCGGTTCTTTTCAGGCAGTTACCTGCTTTATCGCACAAGTTGGTACAAGTCAATGTTTGTGGATTTGGCTCATGAAACATATCCGGACAAGGTTTGGCTTGGTGCGCACGAAGAACGGGACTTTGATTTGGTGAATTTGGGCAGTAGCGGAGGCAAGTGGGCTTTCGACTACACTGGCATTGACATAAAGGCGATGAATTGGGCGCAGCAGCCTCAGACATTGCTTGAGGATTATAATCTCCTGCGTCATTTCCATCGTATTTTGAAGCCTGGAGGCTACGTACTGATCACTATTATGCCATTTACTGGGCTCAATAAGAAAACCGGATTAATGGATGCCATGAAGTATGCCAAATTCGATGTGCAAGGGGATCCGATACAGCCATATATGTTTGAGAAAGCTCAACGTTATGCAGCGTATCCGATCCTGTTCAAAAAGCAGGCTTTAAGGGCATTGATAAGGTATTTGACGGGCAAAGACAAGTCTTGTGATACTGAGCAGAGACCGCTGCTTGACCATAATCCTATGGATGTCAATGAATTGGAGCGTGATGCAAAGCGTTGGATAAGCGGCTGGAAAAAACAGTTTGGTATTGATGATATGGATGCGGCATTGACGGAGGAGAACAGACAGGGCAGAGAGTATCGTATTCAGCTCATGAGAAATCTGATTGATTTCTGTACTGAACATGGGGATAAGCCTGTCTATGTAATACCTCCTGTTACAGAGCATCTTGCCAAATATTATACTCCTCAGTTTGAGGAAAGGTATATATACGGTTATTTGAAAGATGTCGGTCGTGATGTCATGCTGTTGGATTACAGCAAGGATGACAGGTTCAGACTGGATGACAGCTTGTATTTCAATAGTTTCTTTCTGAACAAGAGAGGCAGGAAACTCTTTACCAGACGTGTCTTGGAAGACCTTGGAATTAAGTTGCATTAAACAAAAACAGGTGACCGAAACGTAAGTGTTTCAGTCACCGTCAAGGATAGCGAGAATTTACAATCTGCTGAACAAGAATACATTATACGCGACATAGCATAGAAGCATGGCGGCACCCTCCCAGCGGTCTATCCTGTTTCTGCGGCCGGTATATGCCCAAATCAGAAGCAAAACGGAACTGAGGAGCAGGGCTGCAATATCGACAATTGTCATGGACGCGAAAGACAATGGATTGATTATCGAAGACAACCCGAGGATCAGCATCGCATTGAACACGTTGGAACCCAATATGTTGCCTAGCGCCAGCTGCTCCTTTCCCTTGATCGCCGCTGTCAGGCTCGTAGCAAGTTCCGGCAGAGAGGTGCCGCCGGCGAGAATCGTGACCGCGATAAATTTGTCGCTCACCCCGATCTGCCGCGCAAGTGCTGTCGCGCTGTCCACGAATAAGTCTCCACCGAAGATGAGACCTGCGAGTCCGGTCAGGGTCAATGCAATTGCTTTGGGGAAAGACTGCGTCGCCTGTTGCGTCTCTGGAAACTCGTCTTTTGAATCTGATTTGAAACAATAGAAAAGGTATACGGAGAACACCAGAAGCATCGCGACTCCTTCCCATCGCGAAATGACGGGTCCTGACATTGAACCTGTTATTCCGAGCACGACCAGCAGAATGGTAACGACAAGGGTAATCGGGATATCTGTGCGTCTGTTTTTATCTGTCATGCCCACGGGAAGAACCAGTGCGGTCAATCCTAAGATAAACAACGCATTAAAAATATTTGACCCGACGACATTACCGACAGAAATGTCTGAATTCCCCTCTATCGCTCCAGTAAGACTCACTACGAGTTCGGGGCAGGATGTTCCGAATCCGACAATGGTCAGTCCTATCACAAACTCACTGATGCCAGCTCTTCTGGCGATAGAAGAGGCTCCATTTACAAGCCAGTCAGCCCCGAGTACTACAAGTCCGAGACCGATAAGCAATAATATAAGATTTATCATTTTTTTACTTCTTGAGTTTTTGAATTTGCTTATTTCTGTCTGAAAAAGCATGAATAACTAACTTGCTCTCAACGTGGAAGTAAGCCAATGAGTGCAAGAAATGACAGTTTGGGAATAAGACTGTTACTTTACAATCTCAAGAAACAAATTGAATAGATGTATCTGTCTGCGGATAACTTTCCGACCCGTCCGGAAATCATCTCTTCGAGGAAAAAATCGATAATACGAGGGTTTATACACTTTCCGTTTCTGACCAGACAATCGTCATGTTTGAATGTACGGAAAGTCCTCTGGCCCTGAGGGGCAGTCCTGACTGAGAAGATGTTGATGCTCTTGACGCCAAAAATATCATTAGTCTGAGGCTGAGAGACATAACTCGTCTCCATTACAGAAACGACCTGCTGTGAAACGGCATCGCATACTTCATGCTTGTCGCACGACAGGAACGACAGACAAAGCAATAATATGACAAAAATCCGTTTCACGGCCCCAAATATACAACTTTAATCTGTATTGTTACTGTTTGGTGGATATTAAGTAATCCTTAAAAAATAACTTGGTAATCTTTGCGAGTTTTTTCGGTCTATATTTCTTTCCTCATCAGTCGTGTACGTCCAGTACACTCCTTCTTCGAAAATCCATCACAAATCTTTACCACTTATTTTTTAACTCTCACGTGATCTGCCTGTCGTCTGCCAGATGGTGCAGTACGGTGGACGTGGCCAACCCACGGCCTCGGGAATTGGGAGGTGCCTGCCGGAGACAAGTTCTCGCGGGAGCGAGGACGCAGGAAATGGTAGGAGGGCCGAACGGAGCGCAGCGGAGTGAGTTCCGCCGTACTGTGCCACATGACAACGACGATGCTGTGACTGACCAATGATTTACTGCCATGCCACATATTTCCATAGTTGGCCAAGCCTATATGGCATTGACAATGTTCCAGGGCTATTTGACATGTCAGAGGGAGCCTTACATATGGTGGTCCGGCCACACTAATATGCCTCAGGCATATCTGCCTGGCCATTTCGCGTGGTTACCCTCTGAGTTTTCAATCATCCGTCCACGACGAATTCCGGCAGGCGGGACGACGCCACGGCCACCTCTGTAATACATTGATAATCAAGCACCATTTATTTGAAGCGTGGATTTCCGAAGATTTTTTGACCACTAATCCACACCGAGTCTCACAACTCCCTATAAATCAAATTATTGCAAAAATAGATGTGGCACCGTCCCGACAACAGACGTAAATCCGGAGACGCTTACACAACAAGAGTAAGCAACCGCGGAATACAGGGTTTCCACATGACGCGAAATGGATATTGTCTGCAAATCAGAATCTAAAAAAGGTGGCCGAAACATTGTTTCAGTCACCTTAATTCTGCAGGTGGGGCCGTAAGCCGGTTTCTGTTATTATCCCTATCATTTATCTGCGCAACCTACCCCCTGACATCGGACGGGCAGTCCTCATCTGTCAGTATATTTGGTCTTGCAGGCCCTGGTACCGTACCCGCCCGGCATCACTGACGGACGTCGTGAGCTCTTGCCTCACGTTTTCACCCTCGCCATCCGGTATCGGACGGCAGTTGTTTTCTGTTACGGTTTCATAAGATTACTCCCATCTGCGCTTTCCGCAGCAGGGTGCCCTTTCCTGTCCGGACTTTCCTCACCGGCCATATGGCCAGCGCGATAGAGCGTCCCACCTTTTGACTCTTTGGTTTGTGTGCGTCGTCTCCGACGCGGCTGCAAATATAGTATCTTTTTGCGAAAACCGCATAAAAGTCAATGAAAGACTACATGCGGCTGCGGTAAAATTTCTCCAGTGTCCTGTAGGCATTTTCGCGGGCCGGATCCGCAACCTCCTTTGAATCAATGTCAATCTGCATCACAGGAGCGGCATCCAGTTTATCATTGATAGGAGTCCAGGCAGGAAGTCCCTCGCCGTTAGGATTACCGGTCTTGCAGAAATTCGCGTAGAAACTCAGGAACAGCTTTGAAATCTTGTAGTCATCTTCAGTCCACGCATAATATTCATTGGTGGAAAGATTGCCCATTGCATATTCAATGTCAGCAGAATGAACCGCACCATTGATGACAGGAGCAGGCTTCTTCTCGGCAGCCTTTTCTTCAGCAGTCTTTTCGCGGACGCCACCGGCAAGAGCCGCTACCTTGTCGCCCATCTTGGCTGAGACCTCAGGACGCGGATGATTGTATTTATATCTGTAAACCGGCTGGCCGGAAGTCTTTGCATGATAATCACATACCTTCCAGGTCGGGAAACCGGTGAAAAGATCTGAAGCAAGGTCAATGCCTTTCTGGCTGACTATGTCAGCATCGGTAAGAAGACCATAGGCTTCGAAAATCTCATCGGTCATGTCTCCGAATCTTGCGGACATGGCCTTCTTGTAGTTCTCAAGAGTCGGTTCCTGACCGGCCAGAGCCTGAAGAGGGGAACCTTCAAGAGAATTCCATCCTGCAAGGAGCGGAACTCTTGCCTGTTCACCTTTCTCATATATGGTGTCAGGAGTCTCTGTCATGAAGTAACCGTCAAGAACGACGCTGTACATCCCGGTCGGAGGGAGGAGTTCCTGAAGTTTGTCAGCATCCAAAGCTCTTGCCTCTGCTATGCTCATCAAACCTTTGCTCTCGAGATTCGCCTTGCCCTCTGCCTCTGCTTTGGCCTGAGGTACAGCTGCATAAGGGATAACCTCGGCTCCAGAAGAGAGCATTGCTCCGGCGATTTTGCCCTTGGAAAGAGGGGAAACCATAAGGAGGCTGACTGAGAATGAACCGGCTGATTCACCCACTATAGTGATTCTGTCAGGGTCTCCGCCGAAAGCGGAAATATTGTCCTTTACCCAATCGATAGCTGCAACCTGGTCAAGGAAACCATAGTTTCCGCTTCCTCCATAAGTCGATTCTGCGGTAAGTTCAGGATGGGACAGGAATCCGAAAAGACCCTCCCTGTAGTTGGCCGTGACGCCGATTACACCCTCTCTGGAAATGGCGGCTCCATCATAACGTGGTTCGGAACCGGAACCTGCCATCAGACCGCCTCCATTGAAATAGATGAGGACAGGCATCTTGTCCTTGGTGGTCTTGGCCGTTGTCCATACATTCAGATATAGGCAATCCTCACTGCGTTTTGGACCTCTGAACGACATGTCTCCAAAAAGGTTGGGCTGCATAGGGTCATTGCCGAAAGTCTTGGCCTCTCGTACGCCCTCCCATTTCTGCGGAGCCTGCGGAGCTTTCCAGCGGAGCTCTCCTATAGGAGCCTGCGCAAAAGGAATTCCCAAAAATGTTTTTACGCCATTCTGGTCAAAACCTTCCAGAGTTCCCTGTTTGGTCTTGACTTGCAGACTTACAGTGTCATTAGCGCATGACACCATGGCCAAACCGGCCAGAAGTGAAAACAATAATTTTTTCATATCAACAGATTTTTATGTTTTGTGTTGTTTTTCCAAACCTGCATTTCGCTGCAAAAATGATTCCTAGGTTTAGTAAACCTGAGAAAATACCGAAAATGAATTTATCTTTGCCTGATGGATTGCAATTAAGGCGTCCGATGTAATAATAAATGTACCATGAATATCACAATTATCAGCATATTGACAACAATCTCCATTTTGTTCTCTATGATCAATGCCAGTGGACAGACCTGCCCGAATAAGGCTCTCCAGCGGCAGATGCAGACTGAAGAAACTGCATTTCTGGCAAGTATGAGGCCTGGGTTGCAGCACACCCAGATGTTGGCTGTACGCGACGCCATGAAAGGAGACTATTCAGCATTGGAACAAATCCGCCAGAGCCGCAATCAGGCGCCTGTGCTGCCGGAAACTGTTGAATCCAAGTATGTTACGCCGGACATCTGCCTCTTTTCTCCTGTCAATGCCATTGAACGTAAACGTCCTTTGTTGCTTTATCTCCATGGCGGAGGATGGTGTTTCGGAAGCATAAACAGTTGCGCCCGCTTTTGTGCGGCACTGGCCGAAGCAGGGGACTGCTGTGTAGCAGCGCTTAACTATCGTCTGGCGCCAAAATATCCGTTTCCAATGCCGCTGAATGACTGCATTGAGGCATTTGAATATTTGAAACAACATGCGGAAGAATGGGGATGCGATTCGTCGCGAATTTCCATCGGAGGCGACAGCGCAGGAGGAAACTTGGCGCTGGCTGCGTCAATGTCATTGACCTGTGTCCATAAGGTGATTCCAATTTATCCGGTGACAAAGCTTTTCACCGAGGTCACGACATCTTGGAAAAAGTATGCCCGGGGTTATGGTGATGATGCCGAGCTTCTGGAAGCATTCAATGAGGCGTATTCTGCCGGAGATTCTCGTAATCCTCTGATATCCGTGGGCTTGGCCAGCGATGAGACATTGGCGGAACTCCCTCCTGTACTCATCATTTCTGCCGGACATGATATACTTTTCGACCAGACGGCAGAACTAGCCCGGAGACTTCAGCACCTTGGTCATCCTCTTTCATATCATGTATTTCCGACTGCGACACATCTCTTTATCACTGTCCCTGGCCAGCCTGCCGCGTTCCAGGAGTCCGTCAGAATTGTCTCCCGCTTCCTGAATGAATAAAGTTTTCTAATAATATTCAATCGATATCTTGTGTGTATAGATTGTAATTGACTCATGTATGTGCTTTTTGATAAATTCTCATTATATTCGCAGAGTCAGAAGAAAAACAATATTTTAGCTCTGGCTGATAATGTTATGGCGGATAATAAGAATCAAGATGTAGCATATTTTCTTTCATTTTGCATTGAACAATACAAAAATGAAAAGGGACTGAGTGGTTATGCGGCGATGGAATTATTTTCGAGATACAATGTTTTGGATTATTTGGCAGAGCATTTCGATGTCCTGCATACGCAAAACAGCCGGTGGATTTTAGAAGATATAGATGAATTTATTAGAACGAGACAGTCGAATGAGTAGGATGATATTTCATGGTAGTTTGGAAAAGGTTGTGGCTCCTGAGATTAGGGAGTCAAATCGAACTCTTGACTATGGCAGCGGTTTTTATACCACGACCTCATACGAACAGGCGGAGGCCTGGGTTAAGCGAAAGATGGACGAGAAGAAAGTTCTGCGCGGATATATATGCGAGTATGAATTGGCAGAGGATGCGCTTAAAAATTTAAATGCTCTTGTGTTTGATGCTCCTACTGAGGAATGGGTGGATTTCGTAATGAAGAATCGCACACAGAAGAACTTTCACCACGAATATGATATAGTTTATGGACCTGTGGCCAATGACCGTGTTTATGCGGCATTTGCTTTATATGAAGGCGGCTTAATCGACAAGCAGACTTTGATTGCTGAGCTTAAAGCATATAGGCTTGTTGATCAGTATCTTTTTCATACTGACAGGTCTCTTCTTTATGTCAGGTTTAAAGGAGCTTATGAGGTTACCTTATGAATATGAAAATTACACAGCAAAATGTTTATCTGCTTCTTCCCTCCAAATTAAGTTGGATGGCTGCCATGTTGGCTGAAGACAAAGGCATAACTATAGTGGATGCCATGAAATTGTTGTATTCCTCAGATACATATTTGAGGTTGGAACAGGAATCCACTAAGTTATGGCATCTTGGTCCTGTTGCTCTATATTATGATTTCCAGAAGGAGCATCAATCATAATCTGCTCAAATTTAGCACATTTCGTGAAGAATGGAAAATGTGCTATCTTTGGGAAAATAACACTTGTCATGGAAGAGCCAATTTTGAATTCACATAACAAAGCTGAATATGAGCCGGCGCACACGGCTGAGCATATCCTTAACCGCACGATGGTCAACATGTTCGGGTGCCCGCGTTCCCGCAATGCCCACGTCGAGCGGAAGAAAAGCAAATGCGACTACATCCTCGAAACCTGTCCTACGGACGGTCAGGTTGCCGCAATAGAGGCCAAGGTCAATGAAATCATCAATGCTGCACTGCCGGTTACTATTCGTTTCGTGTCGAAGGAAGAGGCCGCTGACATCGTGGACCTCAGCAAGTTGCCTGATGATGCATCGGAAACCCTGCGCATAGTAAGTATCGGAGACTATGACGATTGCGCATGTATCGGAGCCCATGTGGCCAATACATCAGAAATAGGGGAGTTCAAGATTATAAGTCATGATTTCAATGACGGAATTTGGCGCGTCCGCTGGAAAGTCATCGCTGAATAATCTCGTAATAATCAGATAATTGAAAATTTTGTGTCAATGTAACAGAATAAATGCTATATTCGCGTGTTAACAATGCTGTTAAACAAATGTGTTAATATGCGGAATATGAAGATATTTCCGTGTAAAGCGCTGAAACATAATGGAATATATGAAAGTAAAAGAAAATACCGAGGCGGCAATTTTGGAAGCCGCAGAAAAACTTTTCAAAGAGAACGGCTTCAAAGGCACGACTACGACATTGATAGCAGGTCAGGCTGGCGTTACCCATGCCATGCTCCATTATTATTTCCGGACTAAGGAGCAGATATTCATAAAAGTCCTTGACGGATATATCATGAAGATGCATGGAGATCTGCGGATGTCAATGTCTCCCGAAAAAAGTATCGTGGATACTGTCTGTGAGGTCACTGGGAAACTCTTTGATTTTATGAATATGCATCAGGGCGAACTTCACTTGTTGCTTGAAATAGCGGAAACTCATCCCGAATACCTGACAAAGTATCATGACGGTATCAATATGATGATGGGACAAGCATTCCAGCGGCATGATGAGCGACTTAAAGAGGCTGTCGCTGAGGGACTTATTGCCCCGGTTACAATGGAAAAGCTGATTCTGGAGATGATATTGGCCGCCTATTCCGTATTTGCCCTGTTGCCTATGATCCGGATCGCCATGGGCAATGACAAAGACAAATTGTCGGCCTTCATTGAGGAGCAGAAGGAGAACGCGGTGAGACGGATGCGTGACTATCTCGCTGTAAGAAAATGAATAAATAGTTCTAAACACATGCATTATGAAACCGATATTGAGAACTTTGTGCGTTTCGCTGGCGGCAATATTCGCCGTTCATGTCGCAAGTGCACAGACAACTCTCGACGAGTGTATCGGATTGGCCTACGACAATTATCCTCAGATCAAGGAAATGTCGCTCATCGAGATGACCAGAGGCATTGACCTTAAAACTGCGGCTTACGCCTGGCTTCCACATCTGAATGTCTCCGGAAAGGCGACATGGCAGTCCGAGGTCGTCGAGATGCCGATTGAAATCCCGGGGATGGACATCAAGATCCCTCATGACCAGTACGGTCTGACTGCTGAGTTTACCCAGCAGATTTGGGATGGTGGCACAAGCCATAGCCAGCGGGAACTTGCGGAGGCAGGAGCAGAGGTGAAGAAAACCCAGCTTGAGACCAATCTCTGGGCAATCAGGTCCCGGGTACAGAATATTTATCTCGGTATAATATTGATTGATAAGCAGATGAGGCTTAATGACCTCCTGCGCGAGAATCTTGAGAGGAACTCAGAAGAAGTAAGGAGTCTCATCAATGGCGGTGTCGCTCTTCCTACTGATCTGGACCAGGTGAGTGTCAATATTTTAAGTTGTCTTCAGCAGCGTGCATCACTAGAAGCCGACCGGAGGTCCTATGTGAAGTTGCTGGGGCTGATGACAGGACGGGACATGACAGGTGCTGAACTTGCAATTCCACAGGAAGCTCTTGATTTTCAGGATGATGGGGTGCGTGATTTTGCAACGCGTCCGGAAATGTCCCTGTATTCGGCGCAACTTAAGCAGAATGATGTGCAGCTCCGTCAGCTGAATACATTGATTTCGCCGAAATTGAATCTCAGTCTTCAGGGCGGTTATGGACGGCCCGGAATGAATATGCTCTCTGGTGATTTCTCGGCTTATTTTGTGGCCGGACTCAAACTTCAGTGGAATATAGGCGCCCTCTATACCAGAGGCATGGACAAGCGCAAGCTCAAGGCCGATGCACAGAAGATTGACCTTACGAGGGAGACTTTCCTGCTCAACAGTTCTGTCGAGGCTGAGCAGAAGAGCAATGCGATCGAGAAGGCGCGCGACGTCCTTGACCGTGATTCTGAGATAATTGCATTGCGTCAGAGAATTCGCGAAGCCGGCGAGAACCAGTATCGGGAGGGAACGATAAAGATGAATGATTATTTGTCAATGCTGGACGAGGAGTACAAGGCCAAGGCAAATGAGTCAATGCATGAGGTGCAGCTGATGATGGCGGTTTACGACATGAAGAACACTCTCGGAAAATAGCCGTGGCCTGATTGAATATGAAATTGGAAGTTGATAACATTGAAACAGCTTGAATTATGGTAAGATATGAAATACTGGTAGCAGCGGCTGCTGTGACAGTATTGGCAGGATGCCGGAATGACATTGACTTCGATGCTTGTGGACAGATTGACGCTGAGCAGGTTACTGTTTCCGCGGAAGCAAGCGGACGGATTCTTTCCCTCAATGTCAGGGAAGGGGATGTGCTCAATGCCGGTCAGATGGTCGGCGCTGTGGATTCGGTACAGACCGCCCTCCAGATTCGCGAACTGGAGCAGAGAAGGGATGGCGCGAGGTCACGTCTCATCGACATTGACCGTCAGCAGGCTCCTCAGAAAGACCAGCTTGCGAACCTTGAAAATGATTTCAGGCGTTACAGTTCGCTCCTGGCCAATAATGCTGCAACTCAGAAGCAGGTAGATGACTTGCGCAGTCAGATCGATATCCTGAAAAGTCAGATGGCCGCTCAGAAGCAGACATGGGAGAGAAACAACAGTTCGGTGCGTTCGGAAATATCGACTTATGAAATCCAGATTGCCGAGAAGCGGGACCAGTTGGCGAAATGCAGGATATGTTCTCCTGTCGCCGGAACGGTCCTGACGAAGTATGCCAATGAAGGTGAGAGCGTTACAGTGGGCAAGCCGCTGTTCAAACTTGCAGATCTCGCCGAAACATACGTGAGAGCATACTTTACTACATCGCAGCTTGCGACTCTGAAACTGGGCGATGACCTTAAGGTCATTCCCGACGACGGAAGCGCAAATCCTAAGGAATACACAGGACGTGTTATATGGATTTCGTCGCAGGCCGAGTTTACTCCTAAGGATATCCAGACAAGGGATGAACGTGCGGAACTTGTATATGCCGTGAAAGTTGCTGTCCCTAATGACGGATCTCTCAGGCTTGGAATGTATGCTTATGTAAGAAAGTAATAGCCGATATTATGGATTCAACTATTGTGGCCGAGGGCCTCTGCAAATCCTATAAAGAGGTCAAGGCTCTTAAAGACATCTCTTTCAGAATCGACAATGGTGAGATTTTCGGTCTCATCGGTCCGGACGGGGCTGGAAAAACAACGTTGTTCCGCATTCTTACAACTTTGTCTCTGGCGGATAGCGGAACTGCGTCAGTCTGCGGACTTGATGTCGTGAAAGACTATCGGAAGATACGTTCGGAGATAGGATACATGCCGGGGCATTTCGCTCTGTATCATGATCTTAGCGTAGAGGAAAACCTGCAGTTCTATGCGAGCATATTCGGAATCGACGTACATTCCGGTTACGATAACATCAAAGAAATATTCTGCCAGCTGGAGCCGTTCAGGAAGAGGAGGGCAGGAGCGCTGTCCGGAGGAATGAAACAGAAATTCGCACTATGTTGCGCCCTTGTCCACAAGCCGAAGGTCCTGTTCCTCGACGAGCCGACTACCGGCGTCGATGCGGTCAGTCGAAAAGAGTTCTGGTCAATGCTGAAGAGAATACGAGAAAGCGGGGTAAGTATTTTTGTCTCAACTCCTTACATGGACGAGGCGGCGCGTTGTGACAGGATTGCCATGATTTCCGAGGGAAGCATCATAGGAGGAGGAACACCTGACGAGATATGCAAATCTTTTCCTGACAGATTGTATGCTGCGGGCAGCAACAATATTTTCGGGATGCTTAAGATTCTGAGGGCGACCCCAGGCGTAAAGGACTGCAATTCATTCGGCTCCATTTGTCATGTGTCCGTGGAAAAAGACGGCCCGGATGCTTCGTTTCTGGAGTCGGTCCTGAAGCAGGCCGGATTTGCGGACTGCAAGGTGGAGCCGATCGAAGCCGGAATCGAGGACTGCTTCATGAGGCTTTCGTAAACTTTTAGAATTGAACATGATGGCTGATAACATTGACAAGAGCATTATTGTCCGCGACCTTACGAAGAAATTCGGAAGTTTTACTGCTGTGGACCACATCTCATTCGATGTCCGCAAAGGTGAAATTTTCGGATTCCTCGGGGCGAATGGTGCCGGCAAGACAACTGCCATGAGGATTCTCTGCGGACTGAGCATTCCGACATCGGGAGAGGGGACTGTCACCGGGTTCGATATCAGGACGCAGCAGGAGGAAATCAAGAAGCACATCGGCTATATGAGCCAGCGTTTTACCCTGTACCCTGACCTGAAAGTGTGCGAAAACATCGAGTTGTTCGGAGGCATATATGGGCTGAACGACAGGCAAATTGAAGAGAAGAGATTGTCAATGCTGCAACGTTTTGGCCTTGATGATGTTTCCGATATGTTTGTAAGGGACATGCCTCTGGGATGGAAACAGAAGCTTGCGTTCAGTATTGCTATGATACATGACCCTGAGATTCTGTTTCTGGACGAGCCTACAGGCGGTGTGGACCCCAAGACAAGAAGGAATTTCTGGGATATGATCAATGAGGCTGCAGAGTCCGGGATGACGATTTTCGTGACGACGCACTATATGGATGAAGCGGAATATTGTGACAGGGTTTCCATTATGGTCGACGGAAGGATTGAAGATCTGGACAGCCCGGCTGCATTGAAAGAAAAATATGGCGCGAAAGACATGGATGAAGTGTTTGCTCTGCTTGCCGGACGCGCTGAAAGAGAATAAGTTATGAAATCTATATTGTCATTGATAAGAAAAGAGTTCCTGCATATTTTCAGGGATCCCAGGACAATGCTCATTGTGCTGGGCATGCCTGTTGTGCAGATTCTTCTTTTCGGCTTTGCCATAAGCACTGAAGTCAAGGATGCGGTAGTCGATATCGTCGGTGATCCTGGCGATGCGACTATCCGTGAGATTGCTCCGAAACTGGAACATAACTCAAGTCTCAGTCTCGGACAGTTTCTCGATACTCCGGCCCAGGCCGAGTCTCGTCTGAAAAAGGGCAAATCCAAGGCGGCCATCATCTTCGAGAACCAATATGACCGCGAAAGGAGATCAGATGAAGGTGCATCCATCAGTGTGATTTGTGACGGTGCTGACCCGAACACTGCCCAGATGGTCGGGAACTATGTCAAATCTGTTTTGCTGGATGGGCATTCGGTCTCGCTGCCGAGCCCGTCAGTGAAACTGGTCTATAACCCGTCGATGAACTCGTCATATAACTTCGTCCCGGGAGTCATGGGCTTGATACTCATGCTGATATGCTCCATGATGACTGCTGTGTCCATTGTCAGGGAAAAGGAGTTCGGAACTCTGGAACTGGTTCTTGTCTCACCTTTGCGCCCGGCTTGGATCATAATCAGCAAGTTGATTCCTTATCTGGTCATCTCTATCTTCAACTACATCACGATTCTGTTGCTTGCGAGATTTGTAATGGGGGTTCCGATGCACGGAAGTTTTCTCTTGTTGTCACTTTCATCATTGATATTTGTGGGCACATCACTGGGTCTCGGACTTCTGATTTCCACCATTGCATCCACCCAACAGACTGCTCTGCTGATTTGTGGTATGGGATTGACAATGCCGACCATGATGTTTGCCGGAATCATCTTTCCTTGTGAGAGCATGCCGTTTGCACTGCAGCTTCTTTCTGACGTTATACCGGCCAAATGGTACATTATCATAGCCAAGAAAATTATGATTCAGGGTGCCGGTTTCACGTCGGTCGCCCCTGAGTTCATGGTACTTGCATTGATGATGATTTTCCTTTTGTGGGTGAGCGTCAAGAAGTTCCAGACCCGTTTGAAATAGTAAGCGTTAAAAAATAAGTTGGTAAAGATTTGTGAAGGATTTTCGAGGATAGATTTCTTTTCGAAGAAGGAGTGTACTGGACGTACACGACTGATGAGAAAAGGAATATAGACCGAAAAGACGCGCAAAGATTACCAAGTTATTTTTTAAGGATTACATAGTGTTGTTTCCGTAAAAGAATTTGTCATGACTTTCAAATATTTATTGAAAAAAGAATTCCGCCAGTTCCTCAGGGACCCGGGAATGCCACGTATGGTGATGATGTTCCCGATTCTGATTGTGTTTGTTTTCCCGTTCGCGGCGTCGATGGAATTGAGGAACATAAAGCTTGCTGTCATTGACAATGACCGCAGCAGCGAGTCTTCCCTTTTGGTCGAGAAATGCGTCAATTCGGGATATTTCATCCTGGAGGATGTTTGCCGGACTCCGGAGATGGCAAGGTCAATGATGGATAACGGTGACATTGACGCTATCCTTACGATCAATTCCGGCTTTGCGAAGTATATGGGAGGGGGTGCTCAGCCGTCGGACCCGCTTCCGGTAGGTATTTCCGTCAATACCGTGAACGGAACCAGAGGCAACATCGGTTCCAAGTATCTGACAGGCTGCATATCATCGTTTCTGGTGAAGAACGGCGGTCTTGCAACCGGTCCGGGGGCGTCCGGGGCTCAGGTTTCTGCACCGGACATCGATGTCACATACCTGTTCAATCCGTATCTGGACTACAAACTGTTCATGCTCCCGGCATTGATAGTGATTTCGATAACCATGATGTGCGGATTCCTGCCGTCGCTGAATATCGTCGGGGAGAAGGAAAAGGGTACAATCGAACAGATCAATGTTACTCCGGTCCGCAAGAGCACTTTCATCATCTGCAAGATGGTTCCTTATGTAGTTGTTGCATATACGATTCTGTTCACGTGTCTCTTTCTGACGCGGCTCTCGTATGGCTACAGCTGTCAGGGGAGCGTCCTGCTGATTTCGCTGTTCACATTGGCCCATATTGTCGTGATGGCTTCGTTCGGGCTTCTCATATCGAATTTCAGCGACAATACCCAGCAGGCGATGTTCGTGATCTGGTTTTTCAGTATGGTCTTCATGCTGATGAGCGGTATTTTCACGCCGATAGAGTCAATGCCGAAGTGGGCGGAGATGATTACTTATGCCAATCCGCTCAGGTACTATGCAGATGCCATGCGCTCCATTTACCTCAAGGGTGGCGGACTGCCGGACACGTGGTTTGACCTGGCCTGCCTGACGGGTATCGGTTCGGTCACAACCTTGTGTGCGATAACGTCTTATAGGAAAACTTCATAATCATCTGCAAGCAAGCTGCAATTGTGGCCGAACTTGCAGATATCTCGATTATTCACTACCTTTCGGAATATGCTATCTTTGACACTTTGACGCAATTATGTATAGCTTCTCATAATTGCTTACGTGACGCAAAGCAATATGCTGGCCTGTGCAATGCTGCAATGGTAGAACGATTATTTTCCATGTTTGGAAACAGCCCAAACTTGAAGAGAAATAACACTAAAAATTTTGTGGTCATGAATGAAAAATTATTATGTAAGTGCACAAATATTACTACAGTGCACAATGTCGTTAGCATTCTCGAAAATGATGATATTGTCTTTCGCCGTCATGATGAAACAACGGACACACGTACGGGAACATACGGTCCAATGCCCGGCATCGCGATTTATGTGTTCGAAAAGGATTATGAAAAAGCATACTCTCTGATTGAACCGATTATCAATTCCACAGCCGAAAGCGCAAAACCTTTCTGCCCCAAGTGTGGCAGTGAAGACATAGAACATATCGGGCGTGGCAAATATGTCACCCATCTGTATATACTGTCAATACTTTTTTTCTTAGCAGGCTTCGGCTATTTGCTTGCATCTGCGGAGTATAATATCAAATCTGTCGTAATGGACTGGCTGTCAATGGTGATGATTGTATTATTTGTAGTGAGTGGCATTATAGCAAGTCGAAAAAGCAAGAACTGCAAATGTAAACAGTGCGGAAAGCGTTTTGACCGTATATGAAACCGTCTGACATAAACAAGTAAACCTCAAATCCGCTATAATATGAAAAATAAAGCCCTATCAGTGCTCTTTGCACTACTGCTTTCCATTACCGCATTTGCCCAAAATTTCACCGGCTCATGGACCGGTATAATCTCTGCCGGAGGAAGCAGTCTCCATATAGTATTCAACATCTCTCAGGATGCTGAAGGAAATACCGTCTGCACAATGGACAGCCCTGACCAGAGCGTCAAAGGTATTCCCGCTCAGATAGTATTCGAATCATCCGATTCCATAAGCATCCGTATCTCGAACTTAGGCATAGAATACAACGGAAAATTTAACGGAGATATGATTTGCGGCGTTTACTCACAATTAGGATTAGAATTAGACCTGGACCTAAAAAACGAAAAAATAGTATATAACCGCCCGCAAAACCCGCTACCTCCGTACCCATACACTACCGAAGAAATTGAATTTGTCAATGACGAAGCAAACGCAACTCTCTCCGGAACTATCACCTATCCCGTAGGTTACATACAAGGCAAAAAGGTACCTGTTGTCGTAATGGTTACAGGCAGTGGACCACAAAACAGAGACAGCGAAATATACGAACACAAACCATTCCTTATCATAGCGGATTACCTTGCAAGGAACGGATATGCAACCCTTAGATATGATGATCGTTGTGTAGGCAAATCAACAGGGAGATTCCAGACTGAAACCACAAAGGAAGTTGCCAAAGATGCCGCACTTGCCGTGAAATATCTTCGTGATACAAAGAAATTCTCAAAAATCGGGGTTCTTGGGCATAGCGAAGGAGGAAATGTTGCCTTCATGCTCGGTGCCGACAAACTGATAGACTTCGCAATCACCATGGCCGGAGTAGGCGTTCAAGGAGATGAATGCCTGTACCAGCAAGGTGTGGCCATCGCAAAACAATCTGGTCAGGAATACCAATTAACAAAAGAACAGTTAAGGGAATACCTCATAGGCACAATGTCCCCATGGTACGAGTTCTTCCTTGACTACGATCCGGCTTCCGACATAAGCAAAACCACCTGCCCGGTCTTGGTTATGAATGGAGAAAAGGATTTGCAAGTAATTGCTTCGTCAAATGTGGAAGCCATCAAAGGCAATTTGCCGAAAAACAAGAAATCACAAGTGAAAATCTATCCCGGACTGAATCACTTGTTTCAAGAGTGTACAACTGGCTTGCCGACTGAATATATCAACAGTGAGCAGACCATCAGCCCGATTGTCCTTGAAGATATTGCAGCTTGGTTGAACCAACTGTTTTAATCAAATAATATGATGTCTAAATTAACGAATTATTGTGTTTATGAGGAAGATATATTCTTTTATCTTTTTTGTTGTCCTATCTGGTTTGTTTGCGCACGCAGACCCACTTTCTCCACGAAACGATCAGGTGAGTCTATGCTTAGATAATAATATTCAACTCATTATTGATGAAAGGATAGAATTAGTTTGTACAGTTTTCAGATTAGCTGGAGCTCAGGAATATATTAATTATCAACTTTTTGATTACATATCAGAAGTGGATAACTTCGTATATAACAACAAGGATCATCCAATTATATCATTCATAAAAGATATCAGAGAGAAATATAATTTCGCCTACAGTATTGCCGCAAAATCTGCCTTAATGGTAAAAATTGTCAATGGTAACATTGTTTACGATAACGCGTGGAACCTTAAAAAAACATTTAGCGAAGAATATGAACAGTGTTGGACAGAAGATATATTTCGTGAATATGTAGGATTGCTTGATGATTTTTATAAAAAAAGCAATTTTCATCTCTTTTTTATATCTCATTTTCAATTCTATGAGAAAATAGTTGAGGAAAGTGCAAAGACAATATCTAAAATCAACGTTCCGGTTCTTGAACAGTACTATCAACGTCGTGTTTTCCCCGTTGATCTATATCTTGGATTAAGTACAGGGAATAATAATTATTCAATACCAGGTATAAACAATCAAAAGCAATGGAACAAACACCTTGCTATTGTAATAGGGGTTGAGTATGAGAACAATAGCGTTCCGTCAATATCTAATAATCAAATATATACTATAGTTCACGAGATATCTCATTTCTTCGTATCGCCATTGATAGAAAAAACGTTTCGTCATTTTTCGTCAGAAATGGATACAATATTTTCTGTTATAAAAAGTGATATGTATTCTTTAGGGTATAGTAGCGCTCGTAGTGTTGCTGGAGAGTGGATTAACGAAATCTTCTCTATACGTTATTTTATTGCTACAGATGAAGATAAAAATAATATAGATGAATATATCGCAGAAAATGAAGAGCGCGGATTTATTTGGTTTGGCAGAGCAATTGATGAAACTATCCTTAATTGCCACGAAAACAGTGTGTCAGAGAGTCTTTCGAAAATAATACAATTTGCCAAGTCTCTTCCTAGTCGCTGGGAAACGATTCAGGCGGAATATTTAAGTAAAAAACCGTTCATTATAGACATACAGCCATCCTTTAAGGAAATTTCATCTAAGACTAAGATGATTAAGGTTATATTTTCAGAAAGCATGATGATGGGCATTTCTGGAATGCTTAAACTTCCTGATTATCCAATGATTCCTGCTGAGTTTCCATCATGTCATTGGGAAAATGATACCACATTTGTAATAAAGCTTAACTCAGACATGTTAATATCTGAAAATGAATTTGGTGTCCGTTTTCCATATTCTTCATTTGTTAGTAAAACTCATTATCGGATGAAGGATAATTATGACATGATTTTTAAGATCCAATAACATAGATTACTTTTATGCTTGTCTCAAATTATACCTTTTACTGTATACAATGGAAAAGATTATTTCCTGTATAATTCTTTATCAAATGCTCTTTTACAAGTTGATGAAGATACATATTATCGTTTGTCTAATTGGGAGAATGGGCCAAGTATTTTATTTTCAGACTATAAACTCTAATTGTCTAAAACGTTTATTGTTATGAAGCATATATATTGTTGTATTATACCTTCTTTAGTGTTGTGCGTGAATCTACATGCACAACAGATTATTTCTAATTCATTGGTGGAGACGGAGAATCAGAAGAATCCAGATATTGTCAAAATCAATCAGCTGTGGACCGATTATCTTATGAGTTCTCCGGACAGTTTATATAATAATCCATATTGGAATTGTAGAGATAAAGAGAAGTATAAAAGTTATGATTTGCTCCGTTCTGAAGGGTATCTGGAATTATATGGATTGGCGAAATATGGTGAACTAAAGAACCTGGTGTTATCTATCAAGCCTTTGAATGACGATTATTATGATATACATTCAATGTATTATTGGGGGCATTTCTCGGAGTATCCTTATGTGCTGTGCACTACACATGTACTTTCCTTTAAGGACGAGAATAACAATTTCGTTCTTGGCAACTGGCTAGATTATTATTCAAAGAACTGGAAAAGTGTAACAAAAGGTGACATCACTTTTCATTACCAGACATATAAGCCAAACAGAGGCAAGATAAATAAAGCCCTTAAATTTCGCTCTTTTTTACTCGATAATTTTGGCATTAAGCTGCCTCATCTGGATGTGTATATTTCAGATGGGTTCCGAGAGTCGCAGAGGTTGAAAGGCTTTGGTTATGATTTTGGTGAGACTGCAGTATTTGACACCAATGATTTGGGAGGTACGACAGATATTGACAATTACATTATTTACTCAAATGCCACGCAGGGAGAATTCTATCCGCATGAGATGATGCGGTTCGTGTTAGTAAAATACAGGGGGACACATCACTTGCTCACAGATGGTTTATCTGAATATTATTCCGAGAATCCGAAGATAATCGGAATTCCGATACAGACCCATTTTCGAGACCTAGACTATTATTTGGATGCTCATCCTGAAATAGACCTTAGAATATTGGATAGGTTTGATTCCGGGAACATGACGCAGAAAAATTATCTAATTGGTTTGGTAATAGTTAATCTCATACAGAAAAGATGCGGTCATCACAAACTATTGGAAGCACTTGGAACCGTGCATACAGATGATGAGTTGTTGAAGTTCATTGAAAATAATTTGGACATCGAAGAAAAAGACATTAACAGTCAAATTAGAGCAGAAGTTAAGCACTACGCAAACTTCGGGTATTCAGGTAAATGGTGACATTTGTTTATACAACTATGCAGAATAAACAGTCAAGTGCGAGTAGAGCCATCTATAATGTGCTAAAAGTTCGATTTGTTCAATACGGGCGTCACCGGAGGCTTACAAAATTACCAGATAATTAATCATTATTTTGTTATGGCGTTTTAATTGATGTCGGCACTTTAAATGTACCGTCCATATCACTTTCAAATGTACCGGGTGTATCAGAATGAAATGTGCCTTCCTATCACATTACAAGAATTGAATCAAGTATTTGTGATGGATGGGTGGCATTATTTGCAATTTTATAATACAGGACAAATTCGTTGAGCATTGTCTCATAGTAAGAAAAAATCGCGCAAAACAGGATCTTTCTGCTTTCCGTCATCAATCACAACGACCTTTCCTCAACATCATTAAAACTATTCAAAATAGTATGATAGACATCATGATCTCCATCGGAATTATTTTGCGCCAATCGCTCAGCTTCTTCCTCTGTCAGTTTTAATAGCGTTTGGTATCTGTAAGCTATATCCGTTATCATATGTGATAAAATCCCATATTGGGTTTCTATCATCGCCCTAATATTTGTATATCCTTTTGCAAACATTTGTTTCCGTTATTAAAATCCTAATAAATCGTAGTCAACACCAGAACCAGGGTAATCGCCTTCCATTCCATCTGTTAGTGCATCCCAACGTTCTGCTTCATAATTATGATAAATATTATTATCTTGTTTATATTCTTCATAATCAATCCATTTCCCATTTTTATCAATATGCCCATTTCCTCCATAATCATTAACACTTGCAATTCCATCATTAAATGGATATGCCCATTGATATCGGAAAGGTATGACTGTTTCATTCATTTCATTTATGTATCCCCACTTATTTTTAAAAGCCACCGGTGCCAATCCCTCTGAAAAGGATTCTGCTTCAGAAAAACGGAAAGGGATAATCTGAATTCCATACTTGTTAATATATCCCCATTTATCGAATTCTTTTACACCTGCCATTCCTTCATTAAAATCCAACACTTCCATATATTTTCCTCCTACAAATTCACCTTCTGAGTTTATAAATCTCCAATAAAAATGTTGATAAACGGCCGCCATGCCCTCGGAAAAAGGTCTTGCTTTTTCATAAATACAGTCAATAACTAAGTTATTGCTTTTGTTAATATAACCCCACAAGCCATCAATTAAAACCAATATCAATTCCTCATTGGGCTTTACCATGAAACCTGGACAAAAGTGAACGGAAAAGTAACTTTGCTTCTCACCGTGAAAATATTGGCATGGAATAATCTCTTTATTTTCAGACAAATCAAAAATGCCCCAGTTCTCACCCTGGCGTACTTGTATATATTCCCCATCTAAAGTTGCTAGTCCGTCATATTCTTTTTCGTTCATTGTAATACCATTTTCTATTGAAAGAATATTATATCTCAAAGTATCATCTGTTTTAGAAAACTTTGAAATAGCAACAACATGATTGTTGAAAATAACTTCAATGTTATATACCTGCTCATTTATGGTAAAAAACTGATGTGATAGAACATCAAACACAGTACATGATTTTGCAGAATAACCAACAATATACCTATTATCGGCTGCACACAAGAAATCCTGCCAGATATATTGTTTGTTTGAATGAAATACTATCCTATCGTAAACACAATTAAGTAGATATTGATTTGAATTGGCTATTTCAATCAAACCATACTTATTACCGTCTGTAATACATAAAAATCCCCTGTCTAATAAATTATTATTATCGGCATTACTAAAAGATGCAAAGCCTGGATATTGGCATGGTACAACAATTTTCCCAATTTCATTTACCAGACCATAACACCCATTTTTCTGTACAACTAAATAATGGTATGCAAAGTCAGGACCACATCTGTTATATTTAAAAATGTACGAGCAATCAAGGATTACTTTCAATTGTTTGTCTATCAATCCATAACCCTTATCTCCTTTTATTACTACAAATCCATGAGTATTGAATAATGACATAATCTCTCCAATCTCATTATTCGATGAATCCATCAAAAAAAGATCGGTGAGCCCTATATCATTTTTGCGTTTTTCTATCCAATTTGAATTGGAGTGCTTTGTATAATCTGATTTGTTTAATTGTGAATTCATTTTTTTAATTTAGTTATTGCTGATTTGCCAATAACCACCTTTGTCGGAACCTATGCGTTGAATAATACCTTTATCAGCCATCATCTTCAGACGACGCTTTACACTACTTTCATGAAGTCCCATTCTGTGTGAAATTTCGCTTCTACTTATTTGTGGTTTTTCCTTGATTAGTTCTAAAATCATTTTTATCTGGTCGCTTATCTGGTCGCTTTCTGGTCGCTTCTGGTCGGATATGGTCTTTTCTTGCCCTTCCTCCAATAAATTAGCCCACACAGAAGCTTTCATTATAAAGGCGACCAAATGATATTGGGGTTCCTTCGTGCCAATGGCAGAAAGCTCACGACACATACGGTCAACTCCTTCACCGAACTCCTTTACATAGTCGTAGGCTTTCAGGTACTCGGCTATCTTGGGATTACGGGAAAAATGGGTGTGGCGGATATTGTCGGTGCGGACGATACCTGGCAGCTTACCGGGGGTCTCGAACACAAGTCGGTCATCAAACATCTTTATCTGTATCTCCGTTCCTTTGATGCTATAATCGCGGTGGCAAACCGAGTTTACCGTCATCTCTTGTATCACGAACTTAGGATATTCCCTGTCGGTCTTGAAGAGTCCGTCCTCACCGAGATAGGAATGTTCCTTCACTTGCGTTTCGAGGTAGTCGATGGTTTTCTGTATCTGGTCGAGGATGCGCCCCTCGAAGGTGACATCCTTGATGACGTTCATTTCCCTGCCGACTTTCTCTTCCGTACCATAGTACTTGATAAAACGGACACGGGCACGAGGGAAGAAGTTCTGGGGATGCTTACCGAAGAGCAAGATGCAGGCAGTGCTGATTTGTGGTACATTGCCCTTGTAAGTCAGGAATCCTTTGTTCTCTTGCAGGTATTCCATTGGAGACTTGCCATAACCAATGCGCTTCATATATGCTTTTACGGCATCTATGTCGATATCCTCGATAGTGGCATCGTAGGCAGGGCTGTCCTCATAGTATCGTTCACCCTTGTCATACATCAGTTGCAGACGTTCCTCAAAGGGTAGCTTACGCGACTTGTCGCCCACCCGCCAAAACACCTCATCGGCTTGGTTGGCATGGAGGCGAGGACTGGCCGGGACATGGATTATCAGTATGTGGTTGTCATTGCCCTCGCTGTCTTGGCAAGGCATGAACTCTGTCGTAACAGAAATGGTGGGTACACAGAAGTCAAACGGAGTGCGAAGTATCTCATTCAAATGAGCCTTGTCTTGGTTGACACCCTCGATACGACGAGTCTTGTCGGATATACCTACGGCTATCATGCCGCCATCGGCATTTGCCATAGCGACAATAGTGTTGGCGAGAGCCTTCGGTTCTATATGAATGCTCTTGCAGTCGAAAGTCTGCCCTTCGGGCATCTGACGTATCTCTTCGATAGTATATCTCATATTCTGTTCATTCCACTTTGGTATGGCAAATCAACTCGTGTATATCCACATTGAGAACATCGGCTATTTGTGCCAGTGTCTTCAAGTCAGGTTGTGCGTGGTTGTTGCACCACTTCGATACTGTGGCAGGGTCCTTATGCAATGTCTTTGCCAACCATTTACTCATAATACCTCTTTCTGCCAATACGGTCTTGACACGATTTAAATCCGCCATACTTCAATTATTTGTTGTGTTTGCCGCAAAGTTACTGCTTTTAACCGGGAATAAATAATATATCCACTTAAAGTTGCCAAAAGAGTGTTGTTCTCTCAAATACAAGGCATTTTTTCGTAAAAGCAAGTTAAAATCGTTGAAAATATATTTGTCAAACTGCCGGGTTACAACCTTGTGTGCGATAACGTCTTATAGGAAAACATCATAATCATCGATTAGCAAGATGCAATAGTGGCTGAACTTGCAGATATCTCGATTATTCACTACCTTTCGGAATATGGCTCACTGTGCGGAAGACAGGGATTTGCCATATTGCAGTAAATAATTGATAACCTATTGATAATCTGCTTGTATGAAGAAGATACTTTCCTTTGTCGCATTGATGCTCATCGGCTTGTCGCACGTGAATGCACAGACTGTAATGGTCAATGTTCTCGCTCCGACAAGCAAGTCGAAATGCAATGTATATAAGTCGAACGAACGATCAGTTTCCATTAGCGGATACAATGTCAAGGGGGGATTTACATTGGGGTCCCCTTCGGGCGGATTGATTGCCGACAATGTCCCGGGAAAGGCTGTGTTCAACCTTAAGGGAGCCTATAGCAAGATGACGCTGATCGTGGGGCCTTTCTCTGTAGGCTCGTCCGATCCCGGGAACTCTATCGTGACTGTTTCCGGAGACGGGAAGAGACTTATGGATGAGGTCGTTTACGGATATGACGCGCCGAGATTCTATACTTTCGATGTTGCCGGTGTCAATGAATTGACGTTTACCGTGCCACGTGGCAGTCTGGACATCTCTTTCGGAAATATCAAGTTGTGGAAGGCGGGCGTTACCCCATCCAATCCCAATACATTGCTTTCTGGTTTGCCGAAGGGGACTGTGGATATGATGAAGACCAATCAACTTTATTACATGAAGGGAAATGGTGGAGTGAAGCCTGTCGTGGGAGACCGGTTCAAGTCAAGCATGTCCGAGGTGAAGACGATAAGCATTACCCGTAAGGATTATGATTCCGGAATCCAGTTCTCTGTATCTCAGGCTCTTTCGGGAAAGGAACAGGGAACCGCCTGCTTCTGGCTTGACAAGAGGTATGACAAGGTTTCATTCGTTGTGGGCCCGAGAGATAATCAGAGTACCAACTCCAGTGCCTGGCTTATCGTAAAGGCGGACAAGAAGACAGTATATGAAGGGATGATAACCCAGAGAGACCTCGCTAAACAAGTGGTGGTCGATGTGAACGGAGCTACGCAGTTGGCATTTACCTGTGAGTACCGTAACAGTGATTTCCTCGGAGGCATAACATACGGCGTAGTGGATATCACGGCTCACCCGCAAGGCGATTCATCTGTTCCGGCGGAGGGACTTGTCAATTCCAATAGGGACAGGATTTCTAAACTGCCGGATATCTGCCCGCTTATGTCCTCTATCAAACCTTATTCGGTTCGTGGTGTCAGTGCTGCAAATAATACTCTGTTCGAGGGAGAATCCCGTCATTATACATTCTCGATGGGTGGGGAACGCTATTGGGAAGGCTTGCTCCTGACGACAGGCAATACGATGCTGGGGGACAGGGTGGATTCTTATGCGGAGTTTGACCTGGCAGGGGAGTATGACTGGATAAGTTTCGATGCTGGATGTCTCAGCAAGAATCACGTATTGGATGATGACAATCTCCGCATCTATGCCGACGGGCAGCTTGTCTTCGACAAGACCATATATTGCACATGGCCTAACCAGCATTACGAAATCCCTGTTTCAAAGTGCCGTACGCTCAGGTTCGAGAAGATGGGCAACGGAAAGAACAAGCAGACTATCATAGGTGTGGGTGACATTATTCTCTATCGTGGCAAGCCTGTTCCTAACAATGTGTTCGAGCATGACGTGCCGGACTGCCCGTTTGAGACAGACCTGATAGACCTTTGCGGCAAGCCTTATTTCCATTTTGTCGGAAGGTATGTAAGTGATTTGACCGAATTCAGCATGGACGAATGTTTCCACGACGGAAGCACTATCACGAAATATTTCCAGATGAAGGACGGAAGACAGATCAACAAGGGTTTCATGCTGGAGACAAACATTCCTCTAGGACTGGAGAATGTGACGGTCATGGATGCCGTATTCATGGCATTGACAGGAGTCGGCGCGACTATCAGCGGCTCTGACGTAGCGGCATATACAGGCGTCAGCGGCGGAGTCTCAGGCGGAACTCCTACGGCGGGCATCTTCCTGCTTCTGGAGGACAAGAACAACAAACAGGCTTCGGCTGCGGCGTTCAATCCCTATGGAGAATATGAGAGCTGTACTTTCACTGTTGCCAACAAGATGGAGCACATGGATGAGTTCGATGATGTATTCCAGAACAGGAGTGAAGAGGCGGTGAAGAATCCTGTAAAGCTCAATGTGTTTGCTGATCAGGTACTTGTAGGGGAGTTCTGGCTGGACAACAAGATGCAGCCTCTTACGGTTACTGTCCCGATCTTCAAGTGCCATCAGCTTATGTTCTGGCTTGAGTGCGGGGACAAGCGCTCGGGGCAGTATGTCTTCTATGACTTGAAACTCAGCAAAGCGCCTTACAACATTGAGATTCCTTCTGAATATACTCCTTCCCGGAAGGTTCAGTCCGAAACGGATGCCAAGTCGGGGGCATCGGATCAGGTGCAGGATGACAAGAAATCCAAGAAGACGAAGCAGCGGCTTGGAGCATCTGGACTCTTCCGTCTTTTGGGCCTATAAGCAAACAGGAGGGTGTGTCATAATGCCCAAATAGAAAGGTTTACCCCTGCTACAGATAACTGTAGTAGGGGTGATTTCTTCAAAAAAGGAGTTTTGACACACCTTCCTGTTTTGTAAATATATGAATGTCAATGTCTTTAGAGGCTCTCTCTGAGGACCTGGATGACTTCGTCCCTGCTGAGAATATAGTATCCGCCTTTGCAGATAGGGCATGCGTCGGCCATGCCTTCGAGAAGCTCAGGTCTTGCTCCGCATTCTGTGATGTTCATGGCAAGTCCAAGTTCACGCATCCAGTTCTCCATAGTCCCCAGACCCTCCATTGCAATCTCCTCGTCTGTCTTGTTGCCTGTCGTAACGTTCCAGACATTGACGGCAAGTCTTCTGAATCTGGCGACTGCATCCGGGGCCTTTCTTATCAGCAGGCGATAGTAGGCTCCGCTCACGGCCGAGAGAGTGTGCCCGTGTGTCGCGTCAGTGTATGCTGCAACCGCCTGTCCAAGCATGTGGACCATCCAGTCTGTGGCTTTGCCTCTGTCAATGAGGGAGTTGAGCGCCCATGTGGCGGTCCACATGATGTTTGATCTGGCCTCGTAATCATTGGCATTGACAAGAGCCTTGCGCGAGCTGGTGACGAGCGAACGCATCAGTCCTTCGGAGATGTAGTCGCTGGTGTTGTCGTCGTTGCCGGAGAGATACTGCTCCAGAATGTGGCTCATGATGTCGTAGATGCCCGCTACCATCTGGTATTTCGGGACGGTGAAAGTGAATGTCGGGTTAAGGATGGAGAAATCCGGGTTGCGGAAATTGTAGTGCAACTTCAGCTTCTCGGTGTGGTTTGTGATGACTGAGCAGTCGTTCATCTCTGAGCCAGTGCCTGCCATGGTGAGCACGCAGCCTACCGGTATCCAGCGGCATGTGAGAGGCTTCCAGTTCTTGAAATAGTCCTCCCAAGGGTCTCCGTCGTGCCATGCACAGCCAGCCACCGCCTTGCAGTAATCGATGGTGGAACCGCCGCCCACGCCGAGGATAAGGTCAATGTTTTCCTGTCTTGCGAGCCTGGCTCCTTCTATGACTTTTTCAATGGTAGGGTTCGGCATGACGCCTGACAGTTCGACTACCTGATTTCCGGCTTTTTTCAGTTCTGCTATCACGAGATCATAGATGCCGTATTTCTTTATGCTTCCTCCGCCATAGACCAGCATGACCTTTGGCCCGTAGTTCTTCAATTCTTCGCTGAGCTTGCTTAATGAATCCTCTCCGAAAATCAGTTTCGTGGGGTTATGGAATGTGAAATTGCCTAACATGGTTCTTGTTTTTTTGTAAAGATAGGGAGATTATCCTTAGGAACGGCTACCATTTTTACGGAATTTTCAGGAGAAAGCAATTCGTTTGGGCGGATTTGCGTAAAAATGTGCCAAATTGTTAAGAGTATTGCGGCTTTTATGAATAAATTGAAATTTATATCGTAGTTTTTGCTTATGATTTCTTTTAATCTTATATTTGTGCATATAAACTAAAACAATTTACAAACAGATAACAATAATTCGTTATGAGCGAAGAGAAATTCAGAATTGAATCTGACCTTCTTGGTGAACTTCAGGTTCCTGTTGATGCCTATTACGGTGTTCAGACACAGAGGGCTATCAATAACTATAAGATTTCCAACACCAGAATGTGCGATTACCCTGAGTATGTCATCGCAATGGCTTGCATCAAGTTGGCTGCTGCGCAGACTAATAAGGAACTCGGAGCCATGGATGGAAAGATCGCTGATGCTATCGTAGAGGCTTGCCGCGAGATTATCGACGGTAAGTTCCACGACCAGTTCCCTGTGGATATGATGCAGGGCGGTGCTGGAACATCTGTGAACATGAATGCGAACGAGGTTATTGCCAACAGGGCTCTCGAAATCATGGGACACAAGAAAGGCGAATATCAGTTCTGCTCTCCTAACGATCATGTGAACTGTGCCCAGTCCACCAATGACGCATATCCTTCAGCATTCCGTTATGCTTTCATCAGAATGAACAGAAATCTGGAGAAGGCTCTCAAGGATCTCATCGATGCTTTCAAGGCAAAGGGTGAGGAGTTCAAGGATGTGATCAAGATGGGACGTACACAGCTTCAGGATGCCGTTCCTATGACATCCGGCCAGGAGTTCCACGCTTATGCGACCAACCTCGAGGAAGAGGTTCTCAATATTGAGAGAAATGTGAATCTCCTTTATGAAATCAATATGGGTGGAACAGCAATCGGTACCGGTCTGAATGCGAAGCCAGGTTTCCCTGAGTTGTGCGCAAAGAAGATGACCGAGCTTACCGGCGAGAAGTTCATCGCTGCTCCGGACCTCGTGGAGGCTACTCCTGATACCGGCGCATATGTAAGCTACTCAGGCGCTCTGAAGAGACTTGCCGTTAAACTTTCCAAGATTTGCAATGACCTCAGACTCATGGCTTCAGGTCCTCGTTGCGGTTTGAAGGAAATCAATCTTCCTCCAATGGCTCCGGGCTCGTCTATCATGCCGGGCAAGGTCAACCCTGTTATCCCTGAAGTTACCAACCAGGTTTGCTTCAAGGTTATCGGTAATGATATGACAGTTTCATTTGCGGCAGAGGCTGGACAGCTTCAGCTCAACGTTATGGAGCCGGTTATCGCCGAGTCCATCATGGAGAGCATAACTTGGCTTACCAATGCCATGAACACTCTTCGCGAGAAGTGTATAAACGGCATCACCGTAAACAAGGAACGTTGCTATGAAATGGTCAAGAACAGTATCGGTATCGTGACAGCCCTTAACCCTATCATCGGTTATAAGGCCAGCACGAAGGTTGCCAAAGAGGCGCTCGAAACCAACCGTTCAGTCTATGACATCGTCCTCGAAAGAGGGATCCTCACAAAAGAGGAGCTTGACAAGGCTCTCGATCCTAAAAATATGATAGGGTAGTTAGTTGTTAAATAATTATGTGTGACGGCGGCCTGCAAAGAGAAATCCTTGCTGGCCGCCAATTTATATAGAGTTGCTGTCAATCTGGAATTAAGAAGTTCGGTTCATTATTTTCCACCGCATAAAATGGGGACAACGTAAAAACCCGGTTGATTTGCATTTCGTAGTGCGTACGAGGCACAAAGCAGTCTCAACGTAAAATCGGTGAAAATATCGGCTAGTTTTTACACCGTTTTGGCAAATATGATGAAACGGTGCAAAATCAGGCTGTTTTTTACACCGTTTGTTCGCTATTCAGCTACGGAATGCTCACTTACACCAGTAATAATCCTTTATGTCGAACTATCCGACAATTTATGCTGTGGAAGTGTGAGGTGTATTCTCAAGATGAACAAATAAATTGTACTCGAAATTTTTTTTTAGAGAAATAATTGCTTAATTGCAACTAGAGTGTTATAGATATTGGAATGCGGACATTTGCTTGTAACAATATAGTTTACATTTATAATTTAAAACACTGAGGATATGAAAAGATTTATACCACTGCTCTTTACCTGTTTGATAGTTTTGACGTCAATGTCAGACTGTGAAAAATGGTATGAGAATAACGAGGAATCCATTTATGTTGACGTTAATGGAAAGACTTTAGGCTACACAATGCCACATTCCTTTATATTGGGAGGCGGATATGTGTTTGCATGGGTCCGTCATTGGGATGAAGACTCCCTTGCATTTTGGATAAATGCATCTCCTGTAACTATTTTTGAAAATAAGTATAAGGACGCAATCGACTATAACGTGTGCATTCATACTAAGGGCGATATTGAATTGAACAAATGGTATCCGTTATTTAGAAGAGAGCGTAAAGATACCGACTGCAACTATGCATTGTGGTATATTGGCGGAGACATATATAGTATTTTGGACGGCTCCCTAAAAATCACTAAGATTGAGGATGGACGTCGCGAGATGAAGAAATACAGTGGCGAGTTCTGGTTCAATGCGGTAAACGACAATGATCCTGATGACATATTGATAGCAAAAAAAGGATGGTTCAAAAATCTTCGTGCGCATGAATATTTTGATAATAAACAAAAGGAGGCGTCAGATGTTGAACCAAATATTGAGGAATAGTTATGAAAAAATTAGTGGTATTGATGGTGACATCATTCGTATTATTGACGTCAATGTCAGACTGTAATAAACTTCTGACCGAATTGAAGTCCTTGGAGAAACTCACAGTTTCTGCAGAGATTAATGGCGCAAAGTTCTCCGGCAATACATATGACAACGATAAAGTGGAGTCTGATTTGGTATCAGTGTCCTGGGCGGACTCTGTAGCCTATATTTTATCAGCGGACATGACTAAGGAAGGTCAGGACATTACTTCAGCTCCAGTCTATTATGTGGTTTTGAGAATCAGCATGAAGGTAAAGGGAGATTTGAAGTTGGATAAATGGTATCCTTTGGACATAGATAATGATTATATCTATGATGTAGATGCAAATCAACATCGTATAACCGAAGGAATGATAAAAATCAAGAAGAACAAGAAAGGGCGATACGAGGGCGAGTTCTGGTTTAACTCTGAATCTACATATGAGCGGAGCGAAAACAAGAGTCTTACAGTCACAAAAGGAAAATTCAAAAACTACCGGATTGAAGCACATTGATGCTGAGGAGAAAGCGGCATCGTAAGAGAGAAAAAACAGAGCCCATCCTGAATGTCGGACTGAGCTCTGTTTTGAGTTTTTGTTATTCCTGTAACCATTTGTTTATCAGCTGGATGATTTCCTGCTGAGTTTCTTCCGGGAAGGACTTGATGCGGGTGTAGTGGGAACCGCCTTTGCAGAGATAGACATGGAGATTTTCCTTGTCCTTTGTAAGCGGAAGCCCATAGATGCCGGTTGCTGTCCAAGGGTCCTGTTCGCCGTAGATGTAAATCATCTTAGGGTCGTTCTTGCTCAGGAAACTGACAGTGTGCTTGTAGAGCTCAGAAGAGAACTTTATGTCCTCCGCGTCTGTCGGCAACATGAGACGCTTGAGATATCCTTTGGATGTCTTGATGCTCAGATATTTCTTGAATGGCTTGGTGTAGTAGCCATAGTATCCCAATTCACGGGCAGCCTGGACATTGAAGGAAACATTGCCTGTCTGGTTTGTGAAATAACTTGGCTCGCTGATTCCCATCAGATATCCGAAGATCTGCTCGTCAGTCGCTTCTCTGGTAGGAATCCTGTCAACGTTATATCCCCACTGCCAGAAAGCGAATGAATACTCGAGCACACAGAAGTCGAAGACATTCTCCAGCGGCTCTTTGAATGTGTACTTCATCTCCTTGCAATATTTTTCCATCATTGGTATCAATGCAGCCTTGCGTTCGAAGAGAAGAGCCTGGAAATCAATTACTTTCTGCCTGTTTTCCTTGGTGGAGACCTTATCATTGATGAATATCTCCGGTCTTACGTCCTCGAGGGCTCTGTTCAGCGGCGCTACGTAAGGGACTGAAATGTCCACATCATCAGGAAAGTATGAACGGTAGAACATTGTGGTCTGCCCGCCTTTGCTGATGCCGGTGGAAATCCATTTGCCGTTATACATCGCGCGGAGGGTTTCATTGATGTGGTGCAAGTCGTAGAGTGAGTTCTCGACTGTAAGGTAATCCCAGTTGCGCTCCTTTGGCATTGACTTGTCGAAATAGCGGTATTCGGCGAGGATGATGTTGGTGTCGAACAGTTTCGCCAGTTCTTCGATATAGTTGCTGTAGAGTGCGTATCGTCCGTTGTAACCTTCTGTCACGAAGACGGTAGGCCGGTCGAATCCGCGGTGGCACAAAACGACTCTCTGGTCGAAGCCTCCTTTGGATGCGTCTTTCGCGTCAAGTTGCTGACGGATGAAGAACACATATTTCTCAGGGAAATGTGCGGATTCAAGCGTTTCGACATTGCTTACTCCTGGTAGTGCGGCCAGACGTTTTCCGGCCTCTCCGAGTTCAGTTGCCAGCATCTGCAGCGGCAAGATGAACGACAAAACCAGCGACAGGGCTGTTTTTGTGT
Source organism: uncultured Bacteroidales bacterium (assembly GCA_934700615.1). GTDB lineage: Bacteria > Bacteroidota > Bacteroidia > Bacteroidales > UBA932 > Cryptobacteroides. The sequence goes on along the minus strand of CAKUXR010000003.1, from coordinate 50,152 downwards.
TAAGAAATGACTTTCTCATAAAATGTGGTTGTTAGTTAAATAATATGTGGTTTTCTATCCACAAAGATACCAAAAAATATTCTTCTGAGTCCAACATTTAACTCATGTGTTGGCGCGATTTTAAACTTGAAGTTGCATAAATATGAAATATTTGATATATTTGGACTGAAATGAAAACGATTACATCTAATATGCTAAAGTCTTTGCGTAAGTCCAGAAACCTTACGCAAGAGCAACTTGGCGTCTTGGCCGGAATGTCCAAGTCTCAGATTTCTAAAATGGAGAAGGGAACTTTAGGTAGTGAAGAGACTATCTTGCGTTTGCTGGAAGCGCTCGGCTATGAATTGAAGTTCACGATTGTGGATAAATATGCAAGTGAGTGTTCTGAAAAGGAGCGTATTTTGGGGATTCTCAGGGCCTTTAAGAGAAGTCAGGGCGCAAAGTACGGGATAGAGAGTATGGCATTGTTCGGGAGTTGTGCAAGAGGAAAACAGGGAAGTGATAGTGATGTTGATATCCTTATTTCAGTTAAGAATCCATCGTTGTTTGTTTTATCAGAGATAAATATCCTTCTGGAGTCTGTCCTGAAACGTAGAGTGGATTTGGTGTCAGAGAAAGCTAAAAGTCGATATGAATTTAGGGCGAATATTGAAAAAGATTTGATATATGTGTAGTGTGAAAGAGAGAATCAGGACCTACCTGCGTGTGTGTATTGATGAAATGGACTTGATCGAAAAAATGTCTGTCTCGATAGAGTCTCCTGAAGACTTTGGACAGAGTATAACAGGAATGACGGTATTCAGAGCCTGTGGGATGAGCCTTCAATATATTACCGAAAACTTTATCAAAATAAGGAATAAGGTTTCCGAAGAGTTTTTCTCGCCCTATAAACAGGTGCCTTGGAAAGCGGTCTTTGGTATGAGGAATGTTTTGTCTCATGAATATTCAGATATTGATGATGAAGCAGTCTTTAATACTATACGGAAAGACCTGCCTGTGCTTAGAGAAACGACCAACAAGATGCTGGAGGACCTAGAATCTGGTAAACTTGACAAGTTCTTTCAGGATTGATGTGTATGGTTGACAATTGCTGTCTGAGATGAAAAGGTGTGCTTTATATTTCGTGGCTGCGGCGCTTTGGGGGATACCCGGTGTCATCATAACTGTCAAGGGTGTCAATGCATATTTGTCAATGCCTTTGCGGGAATCATGGTGGCTCATTTCGGGCACTGCCGTGGTTCTGGTCTGCTTCTTTTTCATGTTCAGGAAAGTCGTTGACAAGTATTCGGCTCTTATCGCCGCACAGCCGGAAAAGACGAGCATATGGCATACATTCCCGCTTCGGGGATGGATTCTGATACTATTCATGCTTTGTCTGGGCATGGCCCTGAAATTCATTCCCGGAATTCCACTTGAATTTACGGCATCATTCTATTCGGGGCTGGGTCCGATGCTGCTCTTCGCCTCAGCCAGATTCCTAAGACATAATCAATATCCGACCAACTAATAAACAGAACATTATGAATGCAATAGACATAGCGCTCCGCATCGCAACTGCTGCTCATGCGGGACAGTTGGACCGTGACGGACATCCCGTGATTCTCCATCCGTTGACTGTAGGACTGATGGGACACACAGACGAAGAAAAGATAGCCGGATTCCTTCATGACGTGGTGGAAGACTCGGACGTGACCTTCGACGACCTGCTCAGAGAAGGCATCCCGACCGGCATTGTCAATGCCTTAAGGCTTCTTACCCACGAAAAAGGAACTGATTATTTCGAATACGTACAGAATATCATTGATTCTGGAAATCCCATTGCACTGCAGGTGAAATTCAATGACCTGAGGCATAATTTTTCGCGCGGGAAGTCATATCCGGACTTGCAGGCGAAGCATGGCAAGGCATTGAAAATGGTGCGGACTGCCATTGAAAATTGCTCTAAGATTGACCTTTATCATGCGCCGGCAGCCGATGGCATTGCGGTCGGAATTTTCGCCTGCGGCTGTTTCTGGGGTACTCAGCATCAGTTTCAGAAGGTGCCGGGCGTGATTAATACCCTGGCGGGTTATACTGGCGGGGAAGAGGCTTTTCCTACGTATGAGGACGTCAGGGAGCACAGGACCCATCATGTGGAGTCTGTAATCGTGGAGTTTGACCCCAAACTGGTTTCCTACGAGAGTCTCTGCAAACTGTTCTTCGAAATTCATGACCCTGCCCAGACGGATGGAGTCGGTCCGGATCTCGGTCCGCAGTACAGGAGTTGCATTTTCTATCGTGATGACAATCAGAGGAATACTGCTGAACATGTTATGCAGTTGCTTCGCGACAAGGGGTATGAGGTCAATACTCTGTTGCTTCCCGAAGAGCCTTTCTATATCGGCGAGTCTTACCACCAGCAATACTACGAAAAGACGGGTGGCGAGCCGTATTGCCACATGAGGACAAAGAAGTTTTGAAAATTAATGATAGGAAAGGTAGCATTGACGTCACCTTTCCTATCTTTGTCTTGTTATATATGCGAACATGTTCGAAAACTGTACAATGTATAACAAGTAAAATTTATCATCATGGAAGGAGTATTATCAATCGTTTGGCTCATAGGCTGTTCTACGATTTTGCCGATTGTCATCATTTGGTTCGTTACCCGCAAGCAGATCAATGAAACCAATAAGAGGAAGGACATTATAATAGCTGCATTGGAAAAGAATCCTGATATCAATGTGGCAGAGTGGCTTGAAAAACTCGCACCGCAGGAGAAGGGAAAACTTATCAAAGAAAAACTCGTGGCTAGATTGACCTGGAGCATAATTCTGCTGGTTTTGGGCACTGGACTTATCCTTGCCGCAGTATTTGTCCCTCAAGTATCGTCGGCTATCTCGCCGGTTCTCCCAGGATTTCTTGGCGGTACGTTTCTGGCAATCGGTATTGCCTTGGCGGTAAGTTTCGTTTACGGCAAGAAATACCTTGCAGAGGAAATCGAAGCTGAAGAGCGTAAGTCGGTTCAGGAGTAATCATGGACAGAGACCAGTTTATAGCACAAGTAAAAATCCAGCAGAATGCACTAAGAGGCTTCCTGCTGGCTTTGTGCGGCGGCAATCTGGCTGATGCTGATGACATTGCGCAGGAAGCACTGGTCAAAGCCTATCTGGCAATTGGTCGTTATTCAGACAGCGGGCAGTTCAAATCATGGTTGTTCAAGATTGCTTACAATACATTTCTGAATCATACTGCGTCGCAAAAGCAATACGACTCCATCGATGAAGCCTGCACTGTAGCGTCTCAGGAATCCGCTGACAGCAGTTTTTCGCATCAGCAACTCTATCTCGCGCTCTCCACCCTGCCTCCGAAAGAAAGAACCGCCATCACACTCTACTACCTCAGCGGCTACTCCATCAAAGAAATTGCTGCAATCACCGAGGTCAATGCTGATGCAGTGAAAAAGCAGATGTCCCGCGGAAGGGAAAAACTTAAAAATATAATCAAGCTATGACAAAAGATAAAGAACTGGAAGCGCTCTTCGCTTCCGCCATAACCGAGTTCAATGACAATGAAATTTTCATTGACAAACTGTCTTCGAGGCTTGACAAAGTGGAGTTCCTCAAGCGCATCCAGCAGGAACAGAAGCGTAGTTGCAGGCGGTATCTGGTAGTCGCATTTGTTGCCGGTGTGCTTTCTGCAGTTGTTGCTCTTCTTCTGCTGCCGATGCTCCCGACAGATCTGGAAATCATCAGGAGCATCACCAGCATCGGAAATGTCGCACTTTTCTCTTATAAGGTGAAAGTGCTTTCTTCCCTTATGATTTTGGGATTGACCTATGGGTTAGTCTTCAGCGTGTATTCAGTCTTGGCTGAAACCCGAAAACTATAGGTTGTTCCGGTAGATTACGCTTCCGCTTCCCTGGTGTGTGGCGAGAATGAGAACTTCGGCGATCTGGACATGTTTTGGGGCTGATGCCGCGTAGAAAGCGACGTCGGCGATGTCCGCACCAGTAAGGGGAGTGATGCCCTTGTAAACCTTGTCGGCCCTTTCGTTGTCACCATGGAAGCGGACGTTGCTGAAATTGGTCTCTACGAGTCCAGGTTTGAGATTCGTGACACGGACGGCGGTTTCAGCCACGTCGATGCGCAATCCGTCAGTGATGGTCTTCACGGCCGCCTTGGTCGCGCAATATACATTGCCATTGGCGTAAGCCGCGTCACCGGCAACACTGCCGATATTGATTACATGTCCTTCATTCCGTTTTACCATGCCGGGAACGATGAGTCTTGTCATAGTCAGAAGTCCCTTTATATTGGTGTCAATCATGGTGTTCCAATCCTCAGGGTCGCCTTCATACTCCTTATCAAGACCGAGTGCAAGGCCGGCGTTATTGATGAGGACGTCGATTTTCTGCCATTCCGGTTCGAGTGAATCTACAGCAGTCTTTGCTGCCTCGGCATCCCGTACATCGAATACCAAAGTCTTTACCTTGGCGCCCTCTGCTTCCAATTCAGCCTTGATTTCAGCCAGTTTCCCGGCACGACGGGCCGTTAATATCAAATTGTAACCGCCCTCTGCAAATCTTCTTGCGCAGGCTTCTCCGATTCCGCTGGTGGCTCCAGTTATAAATGCTATCTTTTTCATTGATTGTTAGTTGTTTAAGATTGATTTTCCGGGTTTGTCGATAACGGGTTCTGGCATTGACCTGTCTTCGTATGGGTTTTCCTCCACTCGCTCGCAGACATTCCTGTAAATTTTCGGAAATCTGTGTGGAAGTTGCTGCTGTCGCTGTAGCCCACGGCTTCGCTGATTCTTTCCGCTTTCATCTCGGGGTGTTCCAGCAGCATCCGGCTGGCATCATTGAGACGGAGTCTGTTTCTCCATGAACGGAAATCCATCCCGTGCTCACTCTTCATGAAGGCGCGCATGGTCGCCGGGTCGGTGTCGAGATGCTCCAGTATGTCTTTATATGGTATATCCCTGTGCCGGTATTCTCCGGCGGCCTCCCATGATTCCAGTTTGTTCCGCAGTACAATTATCTGGTTGTCAGAGATATTGGCGGGATTTTTATGTGAGGCCTCAGAGGGTTGTTCCGCATGTGGCGTCTCTGTGCTGTCCTGACTGACGGCGGGAAGGATGAAAGATGTATTGTTTACATAGCGTATCATGCAAATCGCGACGATGGTATAGCAGATGAGATATGCCGGGACGAAGATGGCGTAGAACCACGGGCCTGTAACCAGGGTGCAAAGTGCCAACACTCCTATTATGAGCATGAGAATGAAGCCTGCCCGAATTCCTCCGAGTCTGGGAGAGAAATCGTCTGCATAATATTCGTTCAAATCATTCAAAGTCATGTTCTGCGACTTGAAGAAGCTGATGCTGTACATGACAAGTTGCAGTACCAGAAGAGCCGCTCCTGTGTAGAAGAAGACCGGATATATCCCCGGAAAAAGGAACATGACGAAGTAGAGCATGGCAGTGATGAGGCTGATTGCCGCCACTTGCAGTCCCACCCATTTTCCTGTAACCACATCCGGACGGATGAATACCAGCAGGGTCCCTGTCAGAAGGAGTGCCTGGAATGCTGCCACTATCAGGGTGTTCAGTCTGTCAAGGTCCTCGTCGTAACCCGTGAAATAGCAGATGAAATTCAGAATTGAAAGTGTGATGAATGATGCCGCCAGTGTCGCTCTGGCAGTCCTGAGTTTCCGGAACTCCTGCTTTGACGGGATTTTGATTCCTATGATTGACACGGCAAGGGCGGCAATCACCCCTGAGGCCAAGAGCATCAGGTCGCAATATGTTTTTTCCATTTCAGTTTCCGTTTTATGTCCTGCAAAGATATGGTTTTTCGCAAAAACTGCGTACTCCCGGACTATGTTTAATCAAAAATAGTGATTATAAGGTGTCCGGAACGTATATTCGTCAACGATTTTCTTATCGTAATCCACTTGACCTTCATATAAGACAAACTGTTATGAGAAGAATTATTTATCATTTTATTGCATCATTGGCATTGACTTCAATGTTGGTGTGTTGCGGCAAGGAGAATGTCAATGACAGACCTTCTCCGGAAGAACCGGGGAAGGGGGAGCCGAAACCGGAGGAGAGCAAGCCTGAAATCAGTTTCAAGTTTGACATTGAACCATATGTGATCGCTTCTTCGGAAGATACTGTCGAATGTGTCTGGACTGAGGGTGACGCTGTCGGTGTATATGCATATGATGCCGAATCTGATGAGTTGGTTTTCGGGAACAAGAAACTGACATTTGATGGCAGCAATTGGGTAGGAGACAAATTGTGCTGGGAAAAAGAATCGCTGAAATTCTGCGCATATTATCCGTTCGACGAGAACAATACTGACCCTACCGCAATCTCTGTCAATGTCAAAGAGGACCAAAGCAGTGAGAATGATTACAGGCTTTCAGATTTTCTGGTGGCCAGGAATGAGGAGGGAGTAAAAATCGGAAGCGACGTGAAGCTTGAATTCAGGCATGAGTTTGCTATGATCCAGGTGGAAGTGCCTAAAAGCAAGTATTGGAACATTGATGGAAAACTTGAAGTCAGCCTCTGCGGAGTCGGAACTCTCGCCGAAATCAATTTGCTTGAGGATAGTGACGTTTCTGCCTCGGTAGCGGGAACCGGGAGTTCTGAAGGAAATGTCAAAATGCATCTCTTCGAGTTGCCGGGTGAAGAGAGAAACAATTACATTTATCGTGCTGTCATTCCGGTTCAGACGCTTGGAGGCGGTACATCACTGTTCAGTTATGTTACGGATGGCAAAGAGTACAGGTTGGGCGGTCCGGTCGGGGATTGTGCCCTGAATGCCGGGAACGTGAAAGTGTTCAACCGCTCACTGCCGGTGGATTACAAGCATCCTGACGTCATTCAGATGGTTGTCGACCAGAAGGGTACTTATAAGTTTCAAGGTGATGGCCTGTGGTATTTCCGGATGGGCAGTCCGAAAACTGAAGAAGGACGGAATAATACGAATGTCGAGAATCAGCATAATGTGCATCTGGCCCGCAGTTACTATATGGGCAAGTATGAAGTTACCAATGCCGAGTATGCGTCTTTTCTGAATGACAATAAGATAGGAAGTGACGGCATATGGAACGGATGGGGCGATGCGGAGAACAAATCGAAAGTCCTTGTGAGGCAGTATGCCAAGTTCGGACTCATCTGGGACACGGAACTTGCCGAATGGAAGCCGGCTGACGGATATTGTGATTGCCCTGTCGTCAATGTCAGCTGGTATGGAGCGAAGGCTTTCGCAGATTGCGTGGGTGGAGCGCTTCCGACTGAGGCGCAGTGGGAATTTGCCTGCAGGGGAGGTCTTGCGGAGACGCCTTTCGGCCTTGGAAATGGTCTGGACCTGACAGGGGAGATGGCGAATATCAGGTCGGCCGGCATGGGAACAACTGCTCCGGTAGGTTCTTATCCCCCTAACGGGTTCGAACTGTATGACTTGCATGGGAATGTTTCAGAATGGGTGGCGGACTGGTTTGACGTAAATTATTATGGAGGTTCTGGCGGATTTGCCTGGAATCCGACAGGCCCGAAGACCGGAACCGACAAGGTTGTTCGTGGAGGGGACTTCACTATGGACAAACTCAGCTGCCGTTGTGCAGCAAGAGTATATTGTTCACCTCGGGTGACAAACATGCTGATTGGATTCCGTGTGTCTTTCGACCAGGATATGAAATGGGAATAAACTTTAAATATATGGTAATGAAGAAATTAGTTTACTTTTTAGCTCTTTGGACCATACTGTTGTCCGGAGTGAGCTGCGACAAGGATTCAGACAAGGATTCTGCGCCTGTCCCTTTGTATGTCAATACATGGGCAATTGAAGGTATCGGTGGACTTGGAGGAGCGGATTGCTGTCTCTATCAATTCAATGCTGACAAGACATTCAACTCGGGTTTCGTCGTCAATGAAGAGTTGCTGGAAGTCCTTAGGAGTCAATACTTGCCGTCCTCTGACAATCCCGAAACTGATGGGAATTCACGTGAAGTTCCGAAGGAAGTCATCGAAATGATCAAATCGATCAAGGTCAATGATGTTGTCACAATCCTCAAGGGACTGTATGTGGAGATTCCTGGAAAGAATAACGACGTTTATCTGTCCACATTCAGCATTAGAAATATTGAAGGTATGGAATATCCGGTTCCGATGGAGAATGAGCTTCATTTGACAAACATTTCCAAGGAATCAATGGTATTCGGTAATGAATCGTCCGGTGAAAAGCCATTTACGGTGAAGAGCCTGTCTGCCTCCGGCATTACTGTCGGAAAGACAGTTGACTTGACTGAATTGTTGGGTATGTATTAAAGATTGAAGATATGAAAAAATTGATATACAGTATATTGGCATTCGCTGTTATTGCCATGGCCAATGCATGTGACAAGAATGGCTCTGAGCCGGATGACCCGAAACTATACGTGAATACATGGGTTGTCAATTTCTCGAACGAGTTCAGCAGCATCATGCAATTGAATGATGACGGGACGGTGCTCTTGGGAAATGTCTTTACTGAGGAGACTTTGGCTGAACTCAAGGAAAGCATTGACATGGATAAATTGACTGATGAGCAGAAGACTCTTGTCAATGGTATCAAGGTGAACGACGTCTATTCTTTTAATGGCTGGTATTCCATGAAGCGGAATTCTGACGGTAGCATGGCGTTCTGCCTTACATATGAAAATCTCTTCGATGACGGACCTCAGGCAATTCCGATGGCTTTCTATGTGAAGGAGGTTACCGGAGACCACATGCTGCTGTTCAACGGCGATTTCGATGAAAACGACAATCCGAATTACATGGAGGCTGTGAGTCTGGAGAAATCTTCAGTCACTCTGGGAACCTTTTATGACCAGAGGCTCATTTCTGATCTTCCGCACATTGGAAATGTGGATGCGGAAGTCCAGTAGATCGGAATTTCGGGTTTCTTGAAACTTGAGTTAGCATTAATATTTTTTGAGTCGTCCCAAAGTCTCCATCGGCTTCGGGACGATTGCCGTTTACGATGAGGAATAGTCTTGACCTTAGGTCTGTCAGGAGGGTTGTCAGTAGGTTTGTCACTATTCGACCCTCTTGACAGCTTCGCTTTGGTATTATTGGCTGATATCCAATTGTTTACGCGATTTGCGGGATGCCAAGAGGTGGCTTTGAAATGGGGTTTTGACAGATAGGAAAATCTGTCAGTGCTCATTATTGCATTGATATAGAACACTTTGGCCGCGGGAATTGAAAATCAGCGGTTGCCAAGAGGGTCGGAAATAAGATATGCATATTTTTCACTTTTTCTTATATTTGCATATAGGCCTCGGGCGTTTCGATGAGCCGTTACTTAGTTTTAACCTTATTAATCATTGACGAATGAAATGTTCAAGATTTCTCGCCAGTTTGCTGGCGTCTCTGGTCCTTGTCGGCTGTAACAACAAGGACAACCCGACTCCACCGGAAACACCGGACCCTGAAACTGCTCCTAAAGCTGACCTGGAATTGGTTATGGACCGTACAACCAAGGTACTCTATTATGGAGACCGCAAGACAGAAGGAGTGTTCAATTACTATGTCGGTCTTGGTGACAAGGAATTCATAAAAGATAATGAGGGCGACGATGCCGCTCCTGCCGACGGACATATCATTTTCTTCGACATATATGCATCTGAAGGCTCAGACTCATTCGAAACGGCTGTGCTGCCTGACGGCACGTACAATATCGCTGGGACCAATGCTGCGGGCACTCTCAATAATTATTATACCCGAATGCAGGTCAATGTAGAGGGAAAGCAGACCAGTGTCGATTTTACTGAAGGTTATCTGGAAGTCAAGACTTCGGATAAGGGAAAGATACTCAAGGGCCTGTTTACATTGAAGGACGGCTCTACCGTCAGCTGTATCTATGAAGGGCCTCTTGCCTTCGGTGATCCTAATGCAGGCTCTGAACCAAATGAACAGATACCTGCATTGGAGGAAGACATCAATGTCTCATTTACCAATGCTTTCGGTGTATATTATGGTGATGAACTCGGCTCCGGCACGGATGGGTATTCTGTAGTTCTGACCTCACCAACGGTGGGCAATGACGGAGTTACAGTATCCGGAGGTGCAGTGGTCGGACTTTCCCTTACCCTTGAAAACAGTCCGGTCATCTACCTTATGCCTGGCATATATACTGTTGCCGATACCTATGCGGCTGGGACTATAGAACCGGGATTCTCGCTTTTGGGCGAGTACTACGGCTCGATTGCCGCTACCGTCGATGCGGAAGGGAATATACTTTCCCAGAGCGGCATTGCGTCAGGAACCGCACTTGTCAGTGAATTCGGTGATACCGGTTACAGAATCGAACTTGAACTCGTTACTGACAACGGAAAGTCGGTGAAGGGGGTATTTACGGGAGACATTGAGTTTACGGACGAATCTCCGAAGGAAGAGGACAACACGACTCTTACCGGAGACTATACTCTGAAACTTCCTGCGGAGACAACTACCGCTTCCCTTGCGTACTATGGGGATTATCTTGGAGCCGGTCTGGCCAACTGGATTCTGTCACTGGAAAATGCCAATGGCGATGCGATTGACATTGAACTTCTTACGGAAAAGACTTCCACTACCGAAATTCCTATTCCTGAGAAACAGTATAACATGAGTGTGGACAATCAGACTGTCGGTTTCGTAGCAGGCAAGACTTCACCTTTCGGACAATCCGGCACATGGTATTGGGATCTTTCCACTCTCGATTCAGAAGGCTACCTTCATGGCTATGCGGCAGCTATCGACGGTTGGGTGAAACTGGCCAAGGATGGGGACAAGACTACTGTAAGCTTCGAGTTTGTGGATCCTGCATATAACTTGTTCGGCGGCTCGTGGACTGGCGTCATTCCTGCGGCAGTGGACAAGAGTAACCTGGCAGGCTCTACGTCACTCAAATCCCGTCTGGCCCACAGAGCGCAGCCGAGTATTCGGAGAAGGGCAAGGTCAATGTCATGGTAGGCGCTTCAGCCGAGGATATCAGGCTTCTTGCTGAGGTGACCAGGCAGGTGACTGTTGCTTAAAATAGATTTCCCGCCATCGTGCTTCATGAGAAAGACGATGGCGGGAATTTATTTATGGATGGGCGCGTATGATTATTCTGCGGTGAATTTGATCTCTGCGCCCTTCAGAAGTGGAGAACTGAACGAGACATTGATTTCTCCCGCTTCTCCGGTAGTCTGGATATAGGCCAGCAGGCGTCCGTTATAGACTCTCTGCCGGTTGTCACGGTAATCTCCCATGTCCGTGTTGTCCGCGCCTTCGAGTCCGAGGAGTCGCGCAGGTCCGTCCACAGTGCAGGTGATGTTGTTGTCTGCCAGTTTGACCATGACGCCATTCTCATCGACGACTGTAACTATGATGTGCGCGGTGGCTTTGTCTTTGGACAATTCTGAGCAGTCCGAGATTACCCGCAGGGCATATGGGCGGCCGGATGTGGTGATGGAGTATTCCGAGATGACGTTACCGTCTTTGTCGCATCCTTCAGCCTTGAGTGTGCCTGGTCTGAAAGGTATATCCCACCAGATGATGCCGCTCACGTCATCGTAAGGCTTCATCTCTCCGACCTCCTTTCCGTTCAGAAGGAGTCTTGCCTGGGCTGCGTTGGTATAGCATACTACCCGGATTTTCTGCTCAAGTGAGTAGTTCCAGGTGTCCAAAGCGTCCGGGGACAGAAATGTCCGTCCGTTTCCGTTACGTGGGGCCGGTACCGGATATGTGCCGATGTAAGTCATCGGACTGGTGCTCCACATTGAAGCGCGGAAGTATCCGTTCGGCTTAGGGAAACTGGCGAAATCGAGCAGTCCGGTTCCCAGTCCTCGTGACGGCCATGGTCCTGACTCTCCGAGGTAGTCGGTTCCGGTCCATATGAACTGTCCGAAGATGAAATCTTTGTCACGCACGGCCAGCCAGGCGTTTCTGCTCCGTCCATTCTCGCTGCCGTAGATGACTCTCTTCGGATAGGTGACATGGTCCATGTCGTATCGGTTCTCTGTGTAGTTATAGCCAACCACATCTACTGCATCAGGATACTCTGTTTCGTTGGACATTACCACTCCGGCAAGTGCTCCGGTGGTCGGACGCGAAGTATCGACGGCGCGTACGCAAGCAACGAGTCTCTTGGCTATCTTGCCGATGCGCATGGCATCAGGTGCATCAGGATTATACCCTCCGAACATTGGCTGGTTTATGCTACTGCTGTTCAGGATAGGGTGCGAATACGGGTCGTTTGGATAATCGACTTCGTTGCCGATACTCCAGAGGAATATGCTGGTGTGATTCCGGTCGCGTCTTACCATGTCGGTGATATCCTTCTCGATCCATTCTTCGAAAAAGTCGAAGGAACCGTCATAACTTGGAGTTCCTACATTCCATCCTTCAATCCATTTGCGCTTGGGGAATTCCCATTCGTCCGATACCTCGTCCATCACGAGCAGTCCCATCTCGTCGCAGAGGTCGTAAAGTACAGGTGCCTGAGGATTGTGGCTCATGCGGATTGCATTGGTGCCGATAGCCTTGAGATTCTCCAGGCGCCGTCTCCAAACTTCCGGAGGTACAACCGCGCCGAGTACTCCGGCATCATGATGGAGACAAACTCCTTTGATTTTCATCCAGTTCCCGTTCAGGGCGAAGCCTTTGTCCGCGTCGAATGTGAGGGTGCGGAGTCCGACTCTGGTTTTGCTTCCGTCAATCTTCTGACCGTCAGAAAGGATGTCAGTCTCAAGGGTATAGAGATATGGCTTGTCAAGGTTCCAAAGTTGCGGGTCCTTGACTTTCAGCTCTGTCGCGACTTTACTCAAGCCGGCTTCTCTGTCATTGACCGTGACTGTCCTGCTTGCGACGAGATTGTTTCCGGCATCATAGAGGCTGGCTCTGACTTCGAGTTTTGATTGGACGTCCAGATGCTTCTGTATCTCCATGTCCACTGATACTGTAGCCTGTTTTTCCGTGATTGATTTGGCATGCCAGCCGACTCCCCAGAGTGAAAAATGTGTTTCGGGTGCGGATACGAGCCAGACGTCACGGTAGATTCCTGAACCGGTGTACCAGCGTGAATCCGCATATCGGCTGTGGTCCACTCTCACTGTCAGGACATTCTCTCCGTCCTTGAGGTAAGGGGTCAAGTCGTACATGAACGACACGTATCCGTTTGGACGTTTGCCGAGAAGCTGTCCGTTAAGGTACACTTCGCTGCGGTTATAGACGCCTTCGAAATAGATGTAGTGTCTCGGTGCGTCGTCGTTCACCGTGAAATGCTTGCGGTACCAACCGATGCCGGCGGGAAGATATCCCGTGCAGCTTGCGAGTGTAGGGGAGAGACGCCCTTCTATGGACCAGTCGTGAGGAAGGTCGAGTGTGCGCCAATTTTTGTCATTGAAAGAATTGTCTATCTGGTCAGGAGCGTCGGTGAGGCTGAACAGCCAGCCGTCATCGAATTTCATTGCATCGCCGAACGAGGTCTGTGCCTGTATCGAAATGCAGGTCAATGCTGATAAAAGCGTGACAATCAAGTGTTTTGTAGTCATGTCGAGATCTGATTTGTCCGAATGTCATAAATAAAGCCGAAGCCTGCAAGTGCAGTCTCCGGCATTTGTGATGTTGTGAGATTACTGGCGTTTGGCCGGGTTTTCCGAAAATGCGATTTCCCACGCTTCAGAGAACTTGCCTTTTTCGACGGAGACCTTGATTTTGCTTGAAAGCAGGGTCTGAGGGTCCGCATTCAGTTTGAGAGCAAACTCTGAACGGCTCTTTTCTTTGCCCAGATCCACGATTGTGGTCTTTCCGTTCTTAGGATTTGTCCAGGAAATCTTGCCGGTTACTCCATCTTCGAGCGGCTGGTAGAGTCTGATGTTGAGGACGTCGGTTTCCTTGATGCCGAACTCGAGAGGGAAACACCATTTCGCCCATGCCACGGCAGATGCATCTCTGGCGTCTGCGTCCTGGGCGGCAATGGCTGCTTCATCAGCGAATACTCCGCTTCCGAGATACTCGAAAGCACCGACATCAGGATGACCGTCATTGACAGGAAAACCGAAGAAGTCTCGTCCGCCGTTATGCGTCATATGGGTTCCCGCATTGATACATGGAGAGTCCTTCTGAAGCATGTACCCTTTCAGTGTGCCCAGACCTGTTCCGCCTGTGCCGGGGTCGACAAACTTAGGGTCTGCCACGATGGCTTTCGGGTCGTCAGGTATGCCGTTTTTCCATGGTCCGAAGTAGCAGTTGTTGAGGAACAGGCTGCCGGCAGGGAGATCAGGCTTCAGTGTGTCGTCGAAAGACCTGTCCCAAGCGTAACCGACTGACCAGGCGGTGCGGAACTGTCCTTGTCCAGTGGCGTAGAAGATGTTGTTGTAGAAGTGGGCCCCGAGGTCGTTTATATCCTTTGCCTTCTCAGGATGGTCACCTCTGAAATACTCTACTTCCGAGACTCCGTGGTCCACATAGAACACGTTGTTGTAGAGGACGTTGTTGTCGCTCTTCAGGCTGCCCTGCATCTGGACGAGATGTGTCTTGTCGTTCTCTGAGATGTTGTATCTGGCAACATTCTCGAAAATGTCGTACATCATGAGCAGGAAGCCGTGGTTTTCCTTGCTGTAGTTGTATTGTGCGATGCAGCGTTTACAATAGAAGTCGAAGTCATAAGCGAAACCGTCTCCATTTCTGATCTGCCGTCCGGTGTCATAGACCTCGTTGAATTGCATGATGGTTTCTTCACAGCCTATGATCCAGCATGCTGCCGTATGAGGCCACCAGCCTTCGCCTTTCTCTGCCCAACCGTTGTCTCCTGGGAGGTCGAGCAAACCTGAACGCATACAAGAGCGGTGGATTTCATTGAATTCGACAACAGCTCTGAAAGAACTGCTGACTATTATGCCGTCGCCGCCGAGGTTGTCCATATAATTGCGGCGTACACAGAGTTTGTCAATGCCGGTAGTTGTGATGCCCACCTTGTCCACCCTTTCAATTCTGTTTCCTTCGATGAGGACGTCTTCCAGGGTTGAGGCGTTCTGTGACACTGTAAAACCTCTCCAAGGGCGCATCACGCCACCGCTGATTGCCGCGCAGCGCAAGCGCGTGCCTCCCATCTGGCCCCAGATGTCGTGTATGTAGTTGTCCTTTATGACAATGTGGCTGAATGCTCTGCCGGGCTCTCTTTCGTCGATGAGGATGCCGTTGCGTCCTACGCCTACCTCAGGAGGGAATCCGCTTGTGATTTCAAATCCGACAATTTCGAGTCCGTCGGAGTTGAGTATTGTGATTGCCGTGCCTTCTTCCTTTCCCATATTGATGACAGGACGTCCCTGCCCGTAACTTGAGAACAAGATAGGCTTTTCAGGTGAACCTGAACTTTTGATTACCAGGTTGCCGTAGAACGTGGCACCTCCTTCGAAGAGAACTCGGTCTCCGGCCTGAAATACAGATGCATTGACCTTATCAATGCTCTTCCAGGCATTGCTGACGGAAAGTCCATCAGCATTGTCATTGCCTTCCGGTGACACGAAGTAGGTCTTGTCTTGCGCTTGTAGCCCGAACGCAGCAAGAGCCAATATTGCGATTGTTGTACTGATTCTTTTCATTACCATCTGTTCCTTAGTTCAACTTCCTTGACTGGAATCTCGAATTCTTCACTGAATGAACCGTTGGTGAGCGATACCTTGACCTTTGTTCCGTCAGGGACGGAGACATTGGCATTGACAGGGATTGCCATTGTCCTGCGGTCTTTCAGTTTGGAAATGTCCAGTTTGTGTGTTTTTCCGTTGTCTGGGTTTGTCCAGCTGATTTGTCCTTTAATGTCGTCCGTGATAGGTTCCCGGAGACGTATGGTAAATCTGGATGGACCGTTGGTCGCTACGACTTTAGGAAAACTCCATCTGGCCCATGCTACAGATGAGGCTTCACGTGCAGCCTTGTCAAGTGCGGCTTCTTTTTCCGGGTCTGATTCAGGAATGCTTCCAAGATATTCGAAGGCTCCGATGTCTGTCTTGCCGTCAGTTACAGGCTGTCCGAAGAAATCGCGGCGTCCGTTGTCTGGAATATATGTTCCTGCTCCGATACATGGAGAGTCCGGGCGGAGCCTGTATCCGTCGAGGGAGCATAATCCGTCACCACCGGTTCCCGGGGCAATGAACTTCGGATCTGCTACGAGTGCCTTAGGGTCATCAGGGATGCCGCTCTTCCATGGGCCGAAGTAGCAGTTGCTCATGAACATGCTTCCTGACGGGAGGTCCGGTCTGAGTGTATCATCGAACTCTCTCTTCCATGTCTCTCCGGTAGAATACGCGGTGCGGAACTGTCCTTGTCCTGTGGCGTAGAAGATATTGTTGTGGAAATGGGCTCCCAGATCATTGATGTCTTTTGCGGTTTCCTTTTCGTTGCCTCTGAAGAAATCCAAATCGAGAAGGCCATGATCGACATAGAACACGTTGTTGTACAATATGTTGTTGTCATCCTTGAGGCTGCCTTGCATCTGTACGAGGTGGGTCTTGTCGTTCTCGGAGATGTTGTAGCGTGCCACATTCTCGAAGATGTTGTACATCAGCAGAAGGAAACCGTTGTTCTCTTTGCTGTAGTTGTACTGTGCGATGCATCTCTTGCAGTTGAAGTCGAAGTCGTATGCGAATCCGTCACCATTGTAGATGTTGCGGCCCGTGTCATAGACTTCATTGAACTGCATGATGGTTTCTTCCGTATCCTGAATCCAGCAGGCCGCGACATGCGGCCACCATCCGTCATCTCCAGGAAGGTCCGGAGCCCCGGCCCTCATGCAGCTGCGGCGGATGACATTGTATTCGATGAGGCCGCGATATGGTCCGTTGACGAAGATGCCGTCGCCTCCGAGGTTGTCCATATAGTTCTTGCGGACTACGACATTGTCACGGGCTCCCCAGCATACTATGCCGCACTTGTCGACGCGCTCTATCTTGTTGCCCTCGATGCGCACTTCGTTGATTGTGGACGGTTTATATGACGGGTCCCGGAATGACTCGCGGTTACGCAGAATCCTGACAAGAATGGCGGAACTGTAGTAGCCGACATTCTCTCCTCGTCCGCCCATCTGCCCCCAAATGTCGTGAATATAGTTGTCCTGTATGACAAAATGTTTGAGGTTGTGGTCAGCACCGGATGCGGTGACGGATATGCCCTGTCGTCCGACTCCTATCTTGAACGGGGCCTTGGACGTGATTTCCATGCCTTTGACTTCCCAGTACGAGATGTTTTCGAGCAGGATGCCGGCGCCTTCGGCTTCTCCGAAGTCAATCACCGGGCGTTTCTCGCCTCCGAATGATGATATGGTTATCGGCTTGCCCTCCGAGCCGGAGCCAAGGGGCTTGAGTTGCCCCTTGAAGACTGCTCCTGATTCGAAGAGAATCTTGTCTCCCGGCTGGAAGACCACGGTGTTGACCTTGTTGATGGTTTTCCACGCACCCTCTACCGAGAGTCCGTCTGAACCGTCGTTTCCGTCCGGGGACACGAAATATGTCTTTTCCTGAGCGGAGATGGACATGGTTGCCAGCATGGCTGCCAATAACATTGTGATTCTTTTGTTCATCTTGTAAACTTTATGCGTTGTTTGACATTGATATTACTTGGTGTTGTCCCTGAAGTATTTGGTCCAGACGCTGGCCTGGTTCAGGTCAAGTGACTCACAGAAGCATTGATGTGCCTTTTGTCTGTCTCCAGAGGCGAGGTAAACGAGTCCCTGGAGATAGAGGTTGCGTGCTTTGATGACGTTGCTTGAGCCATCTTCGCCGAACTTTGAGTAAATGTCCACTACTGTGATAGCAGAGGTGCTCTGGCTGTCGATGTAGTCCTGGATCTTCTTCAGTGTGGCTTTTGCTTCAGCCTCCTGACCGAGTTCCTTCTGGGCCATTGCGACGAAATAGTATCTCTCATCAATGTATTCGCCTCTTCCGGATCCGGCTGTGAGTATGCATTTCCCGAAAGATTCGCGTGCTTTGTCTTTCTGTCCGAGAGCCTTGTACGCAAGTCCTTGATGATATGCTACTTTAGCTACGAGAGGTCCGTTGGAGAGTTCATTCGTTTCCAGATTGCGAGGGAATGTGCCTGCTGCCAGGAAACTCTCATGTGCTTTGCTGTTGCGGTGTTTTGACAGCTGGGAAAGACCGTAGAGAAGGTTTGCATCCACAAACTGCGTATATACTGTCGAGCCGCCTTCCCATACGCGGAAGTGTCTGTTCTCCAAGATGTCGAGAGCATCGCGGTACTTGCCGTTGTCGATCAGAAGATAGACGAAACGTGATGTGGCGTCATCAGATTTCTCGATGGTCTTGCGGTATTTCTCCATACGGGCGAGTCTCTTTTCTGACGGTACGTTGAGGGCAGCCTCCACATCTTCCATTTCCTGGAAGAAGATAGGGTTGGAACTGTCCGCATTGATGGCCATATTGTAGTACTTGTCAGCAAGAGTTTTGTCTTTCAGGTACTTGTATGCGGAGTGTCCGAGGTTGCGGAATGTCATTCCGAAGTTGCTGTTCAGCTCGGTAGATGACTTCCATGCTGCGATAGCCTCGTCTTTACGGTCATAGTAGTACAGGAGATTGCCGAGATAATAGTATGCCTTCCAGTCAGTTGGATTCTTTTCCAAGACATCCCTGAGCATTTCCAATTCTTCGACGCGGAAGGTGAAGCAGTAGTCTGGAGACATCTCGGCAGCCTTGCGGTAATAGTCCATAGCTTTGTCTTCGTGACCGGCCTGTGAACTGTACCATCCTGCCATATAGTTCAGGAGTGGAGAAGCCGTGAAAGGCTCGACAGCATTCTTCTGCATAGGAGTTGATGAGTATGGAGTTCCGTTCTCCATTGCGAAGTCAAGTATTGCTACAGCATCGTCCCATGCACCTATGGCATTATAGAAGGTTGTCACTTCAATAACTTCCTGGAGAGGAATGCCCATGTGTGTGATGGCATGCTTGGTCAGCTCCTTATTGTCCTGAATACGGGCTTTCTCAATGATGCTGAGGAAGTCTATAGGGTCGGAAGCTATGTTCTCGTCCAGCAAGGCGACAGCTTCAGCCTTCTTGCCCTGTGTGCTCAGGAAATGTGCTTTGACGAATTTGCTCTGAGTGCTCTTTCCGCTCAATGCGATGGATTCATCGACAGCTTCCAGGGCATCTTTGACCTTGCCCTGTTTCCAATACATTTCTGCGAGGTAAAGATAGGACGCAGACTGGAAACCAGGATACCAGGTTGACTTCCAGAAGTAGCTTTCGGCTTCAGAAATCTTTCCGAGTGCGCGTGCAACTACGCCGGAGTAGTAGAACATCTCACCGTCCTTCGGGTTCGTGTGGTAGATGACGCCGGTTTTGGCGATTTCCGGCATATAGTGCAATCCGGTAAGTCTCTTATATGCGCGGGAAAGGTATTTCTCTGCAACTGTCCATTCTGCTCTCTTGGCATAGTAGATTCCGAGATTGACATTGACACGTGAATCGAGAGAATCGCGGCGAAGAGCCTCTTCGTAGTAAGGGAGAGGGTTGAGGCGTGCATTGTGGAATTCCTCCAGTCTCTGTCCAGCGAGGAGGAGTTCTTCGACAGAATTGTACTCTGACGGCTGCTTCGGACGGTCTGCAGGATGCGGCTTGGTGTATTCCTCTTTCTCTGCAGGAGACCAACTTACGAGTTCGATACCGTTACTGTCGTAGAGACCGGCGAAAAACTCGCTGTCTTTCAGCGTTGAAGACACCTTGATGTTCTTGATATAAGGAGTGTCAGGGTCAATGTCAACAGTTTCTTCAGAAATCACGTTGCCGGCGGCTTTGATGATTACCTTGGCCTGCTTGTAAAGTGCCGTAGAGTTGAATCCCACCATGAAGTTGTCAGGTGATGTGCGCTCTATGTTTACGGCTCCTTCCAATGTGACGTTCTTGGCGCCGCCGATACCTTTGATAGGATACCAATACTGTTTTGTCACTCTGACTTCATTAGGTCCTATCCAGCTGTAGTCAGGCTGATTGTCTGAAAATGTTCCGACCATGAGTTCGAGGTAGGCTCCATCCTTTTCCGTCAGCATCTCATTCCAGACGCTTTTGGTACCCCACAGGAAAAACTTCTTTCCAGGTACGAGATGGTGGTTGGCCCAGTGTGCCGTGCCGGCATTCTTTCCGAAATCGTAGCCGACCAGATAGTCCTGGGTATAATTGACTGCGAAAGTGGAATTCGCGTTTTTGAAATTCTTCCACCAGCTGTTGTCTGTCGGTTCACTGTTTCCCCAAATGGTGTTGTATGGCCAGTCGGTGTACTGCACCTTGCTGTGGGCAGTACCGTAGATTGTCTGAGGAGGGAACTGGACCTGATAGTTTTCATCGCAGTGCACGGAAACATTGGCCCAATAGAGGAAACTCTGCATGACAGGTGTGCGGTTCTGCATCTTGAATGTCGCCTCGACATAGGATTTGCCGGGGAACATTGTGAGGCCGATAGTCCATTTGAGCCTCTGGCGAAGCTCGGTTTCCCCTATCCAGATAGTCTTGCTGCCATCCTCATTCTCGGTGATTTCATAACCTGCGTTGAGGGTGGAAGATGCACGGTGGTGGTGAGGAATATTCCACTCTACTCCACCGGAAATCCATGAACCGATCATTCCGATGAGTGCCGGCTTGATGACATGCTGGCGGTAGAAGAAATTGTAGCCTGTCTGTTTGTCTTCAGCCTGGAAAATCCTGCCTCCGATTTCCGGAAGCACACCGATTTTTGTGTATTCGTTCTCGAGGGTGAGGTACTTGTAGTCCCTGTCGACTCTCTCATCTGTGAGATTGTCATACAGAGCATATGGATATACGTGACCTGCGGCTCCCTGGTAAGTTCTTCCGTTGAAGAAATATGGATATAAATCCGGGTTCCCTACCAGGTAAGTAGGTATGGTCTCCTTGGTCTCCTTCACAGTCACCTGATCCTGGGCATTGAGGGCCAATGCCGATGAGAGCATCAGGAACGTGCTGAGTAAGATTCTGTTGTTGATCATTTTTGTGTTCGTATTATTAGTTTATAGAACTTAATAGCCTTTGTTCTGCTCGAGTGTCTGGACACCCTGATAGTAAGATGCTGAGATTGCAGCCTGAGGGATAGGCATGTGCTCATGCGTACCTTCAATGAAGTTCTTGCCTTTGTACTGATGTGTATTGTCGTTGCCGTACTTCTGGTAGTATGCCTTCATTACTTTTCCTGCTCTTCCGGTGCGGGCCAAATCCCAGTAGCGGTCATATTCCATCGCCAATTCGACTCTTCTTTCATGGTAGATGGCCTCAAGCAGTTCTTCTTTGTTAGTTGTCGTGACCTTTGGCAGTGCGGAAGGGTCGTCACCGCTACGTCTTGCCCTGCCGCGGACTTCTTCGAGATAGTCAAGAGCTTCACCTGTCTTGTCAAGCTGGCAGCATGTCTCGGCCATATAGAGCAAGATGTTGGCATATCTGAGAATGATCATGTTTCTCGGAAGGTCATCCTCATTGCTTTCTTCAGTGCGGTAGGCGAATGGTACATATTCCTTCTTTGACTGATAGCCGCTGTCGCTCGAGAGATTGAAATGGGTGTGTCCGTCGTAAAACTCGTTAGGGGCAATTACTGTGGCCTTCAGGCGAGGGTCGCCAGACTCGAAAGCGTTCACGAGGTCAAGGGTAGGGCAGTGGAGTGACCATCCTGTCCATTTCTTGAGATATGGTTTCGGTGTCCCGTCTTCATTGACATTGGAAGGGAATTCTTCCAACAGCTTTTTGCATACGAACTCATACTGGTCAGGAGTCAATGTCGTCGTGGATTTGTTCAAGTCGGCGATTTTGATTCCTGCATCGTGTCCGTAGAAACTCATCATGTTGCCGTCATTTGAGTCTCCCCAGCCTGTATGGGAAGTCCTGAACTGTATGGAGAAGATAATCTCACGCCCGTTCTGGTGCTCCATGTCGAAAATATCCTCATAACGGGGTTCAAGACTGAACCAGTTGCCTTTCTCGAGTTCCTTTATCGTGTCGTAGGCATTCTGCCAATCCTCTTGCTTTTTGCTGTGGCTGGCATGATATACGTATGTTCTGGCGAGCATTGCAAGAGCGGCTCCTTTGGTTGCTCTCCCGACATTGGCCGCATCCCAAGTTTCAGGGAGTCCTTCAACTGCATCCCTGAAGCCTTGCTCGATGAATTCCCAAGTCTCATCTTCAGTTGCACGAGGCTTGTAATATTCTTCGTATGTGAGTACATGATCTACCAGAGGAAGGCCTCCGAACTGACGCGCCATGTCGAAGTAAACGTAACTTCTCAGGAACTTTGCTTCGGCAATATACTTGTCGGCGTTATGGATGTTGTTCCTGGTTACACTTTCGATCAGGTAATTGGCATTTGTCACGACTTGGAAATCCTGATTCCAAGTGTTGTTGCCTGAGTATGAATTCGTCGGCAAAATATTGAACTGGATCAATGATTTGGCATTTCCTGCCCACGCTACACCGTCTGAACGGGAGTTGCCGAGCTGAGAGTCGTCTGACAGATTGTCTCCGAGATGAAGATAATGGTAGAGACCGAAGTTCTCAGTCATGAAGACGTGATATATACCCATGAGGGCTGTCTTCGCCTCACCTTCCGTAGTATAGTAATTCTCCACTGCGAGATTGACCAGAGGTTTTTTTTCCAAAAGGTCGCTGCAGGAACAACAAAGGGCAAGGCTCAATGTTGCCATCATTATTTTATGTATTCTCATAAAGCTCTAGTTATTAAAGGTTGATATTGACACCGATGACAAAAGTGCGAGGCTGCGGATATTGGCCTGCATCCACTCCGTTGTCTGAAATTTCAGGATCGAAACCTGAATATTTTGTCAATGTGAGAAGGTTCTGGGCTGACAGATATAACCTTAATGACGGATTTCTTTTTGCTTTGAAATTGAATGTGTATCCGAGTTGGAGATTCTTGAGTCTGAAGTAAGAACCGTTCTCGACATACATTGTGGATTGCCACCAGTTCTGGCTGTTTCTGGCATCGTCTGAATCATATGCGAGCGAAATCGGGCGGGAATTGGTCGAGCCTTCTTTGCTCCATCCTGATTTGTATGCTGACTTGAGGACATTCTGTCTTCCGTCGAACTTCTCGAAGTAGAATTTGGATGCATTGAAAATGTCGTTGCCGTAAGTTCCCTGGAAGAGAAGTGACAGGTCGAATCCTTTCCAACTGGCATTGAATGAAAGGCCGTAAACCATCTTCGGGTTCGGATCTCCGATGACTGTCATATCGTCGCTGCTGATTTTTCCATCGTTGTTGGTGTCCGCAAATTTGGTGTCTCCTGGTTTTGCACTTGGCATGATGACGGTTCCGTCCGGACTTTTGTAATTGTCGATTTCCTGCTGGTTCTGGAAGATTCCAAGCATCTTGTAACCGTAGAAGCGTCCGAACGGGTTACCTACGGTAGAACGTATGATATTGTCGAACTGGCCCTGGAAATCTATCAATGCGTAATCATATGTGATACCATTGGACTGGAGAATGCCTGAAGTTCCGAGGTTTGTTACGGAGTTCTTGACAAAAGATGCGTTGGCATCAATGCTATATGAGAATTCACCGATGTCGTCTTTCCATCCCAATGCTATTTCAAGTCCTTTGTTCTGCATACCTCCGACATTCCTGATGATTGATCTTGTGCCGGCAACGCGCGGAACAGTCTCGTTGAGAAGGATATTGTCAGTCTTGCGGAGATAGATATCTACGGATGCATTAAGTCTGTTCGTAAAGAAACCAAGATCGAGTCCGGCATTGTACTGTTCTGATGTTTCCCACTGGATATCTTTATTTCCAAGTGTGCTCAGCAAGACGCCGTTGATTCTTTCCTTGTCACCGAGTACATAGTACTGGTTCTGGGAGATTGATGTCTGATATGGATAATATGAAGAGATACGCTCGTTACCTATCTGACCCCAGCCAAGTCGGAGCTTCGCCATGTTGAACCATTTGGCACCCATGTTCTTGAAGAAAGGTTCTTCAGAAATCTTCCATGCAAAAGCTCCTGAAGGGAAATATCCCCATTTCTTGGAACCGACGAATCGGGATGAGCCGTCAGCACGGAAGGATGCGGTAAAGAGATATCTGTCAAGAAGATTGTAGTTGATTCTTCCCAAGTATGAGAGCATTCCCTGTGCTTCAGCACCGCCGGTAAGTGAAGGACTTGTATCTGATGCGGCATCGAAGTAACGGAACTGTTCGGCTTCGCTAGGAAGATTTTTCTTGTTGCCTGCATACCACTCCCTATAATAGTCTCTTGCAGACATGGCAGCCATTACTGAAATGTCGTGTGCGCCGATTTTCTTGGTGTACGTCAGCATGTTCTCCCATGTCCAGTCTTTGCTGAAAGTCGTTCCGCGGTACACTTCAGTATTTCCGCTGGCAATATTGGAAGTTTCAGTGTAGATTGGGGTGAAATTGGAGCTGAGTATGGTCCTGTAATTATATCCGAAACGGGATGTGAACATGAGGTCCTTGGTGATCTTCAAGTCAGCATTGAGGTTCATCATCAGGAAATTGAGATTGCTCTTGGAGTTGTTTCTTGCGATTACTCCAGCAGGGTTTGCCAGACGGAATGCAGTAATACCGCTATAATAGTCGGTTACGTCGTTCCATACAGGTACATCAGGCGGAGCGATGAGAGAAGAAAGGAAAATTGTCCTGTTGTTGGAACCGTTGGCGCCGAGTGAGTTCGTTTTCATGAATGACCCGGTGAAGGAAGCCTGCAATGTCAGAATCTCGAAAGGCTTGTACTGTGTCTTCTGGGAGAAGTTCAGACGTTCGAAAGAAGTGGATTTTACAGTTCCCTGACGATTGAACATATTTGTGGTGAAGACAGTCGACAGTTTGTCAGAGCCTCCTGACAATGTTATACTGTGATTCTGATAGATGCCGGTGCGCATGACCTCTTTGAACCAGTTCGTATTGGTTGCAATCGATGACGGGTCGTCATACTTGGCCGGCAGTCCTGAATTGCCCCTTACATAATTCGTGAATTCCGCGTATTCGGATGAACTCAACATCTCAGGTTTCTTAGGTGTCGCTTCAACTCCGAATTCACTTTTTACATTGATTTTCAATGCTCCTGCCTTTGCCTTCTTTGTGGTAATCATGACGACACCATTGGCGCCGCGTGAACCATAGATGGCACAAGCTGATGCGTCCTTGAGAATTTCGATGGACGCGATGTCATTAGGGCTAAGGTAATTGATGTCTGACAGAGGAAATCCATCTACTACGTATAACGGGCTTGAACCGTTAGGAGAACCGGTTCCACGGATTTTGATTTCTGCCACAGCATCAGGGGAACCGCCTGCCGTTACAATCTGCACACCGGCTGCACGTCCCTGAAGTGCCTGGAGCGCATCACCTGTGGATGCTTTTTCCAATGCTTCAGCACTGACAGAAGAAACTGAACCTGTCACGTCGCTCTTCTTCACGGTGCCGTAACCTACTACGACGAGTTCGTCCAGCAGATTCTGGTCTTCCTGAAGTGTGACATTTATGGTTTCGTCTGCCCCGACAGTAACTTCTACTGTCTTATAGCCGATGAAGGAAAACTCCAGGGTTGCTCCGACCTGCACATTTGAAAGATTGTATGAGCCGTCCTGGTTGGTAATCATTCCCGTGGACGTCCCTTTTATAAGGACATTGACTCCGGCCATAGGTCCAAGGGCATCCCTGACTATACCCTTGACAGTGTGCGTGTTTTGTTGCGTTTCTACATAAGTTGGAATTTCCGCGTTTGCAGGTGCTCTGCAGATGCCTGTCATCAGCATAGCTACTAATAACAATCTGATCTGATTTTTCATTTTGCGGTTGTTTTAATGTTATTTGTAAATTATCGGGTCGCTGGTTTGCGGCTTTCGAATGCGATATTAACGTTTTATATATTTAAAAATGGTCGTATTTTGTTCAAAAACGGCGATATTTTGCTTTTGACATATTCAGAACGCTTTTTGAACGAATAGCGACGGTATGCCTGAAAATCGCCAGTCCCTCATTGTCAAAGTTTTTCTATCTTTGAAAAGAAAAAGTTTCTCATTATGTTGCGTCGAATTACAACTCTGTCAGGTGTTGTCGCCATATTCCTGATTTGTGCCTTTCTGCCGCTTGACGCAAGAGAGGTTTCCGGTTATTTCTCCACTTCATGGACTTCTTTCAGGGATGAACTTCCGAGCGACTATATTCTTTCGATGGACTTTGACAAATATGGTCGTCTGTGGATAGGTACGGAAAACGGAATGGCCAGTTTTGACGGTATGGTGATTTCCAAATACATGAGGGGGACGGGAGCCGTCTCGGGGAATGAACTGAATGCGGTACTTGCCGACAAGTTCTATGATAGAGTTTGGTTTGCCACCAAACGTGACGGCCTCGGTTTTTATGACTTGAGTACAGGAAACTCCGTGTTTTTCCGGCATGACAATGCCAATCCGAACTCTCCTCTTTCTGATGAAATAACGTGTCTGCGTCAGGATGACACGGGAAATATATGGTTCGGTACTTATACTGAAGGAGTAGGAAAGTATGATGTGGAAACCGGAACATTTACCGCATTTTGCCCCAGGAACGTCGTAGGGATGGCCGAGGGTAATGTCAGGTGCATCGAACTTGCACCGGACGGAAAAATATATGCCGGATATTTTGCGGAAGGCTTCATGGTAATCAATCCTGTTACCATGACAGCAGAACAATATGTCCGCACCGGGAAACCCGGATGCCTGCCGAGCAATGGGATTGGATGCATCGTCATTGACAAGGACAACAACATATGGCTCGGAACCGGTCGAGGTCTGGCTTTGTTCCGTCCCGTCACCAAGGATTTTACTGTTTTTGATTCAGAATCTTCCGGATTGCCGAGCGGGATAATTTTTTCTATAATGCGTACATCCGACAACAGGATACTGGCATCACCGGACACAAGAGGGCTTTGGTCTATGGACCTGGATGAGTTGGCGGGAGGAGACAAACGATTCCATCAGGTGGTTATGCCGGAAAAAATGAGTGATATCGGAATTCGCTCGATGGCGGAAGACAGATATGGAAATATTTACCTTGGCTCGGCAGGAAAGGGACTGTACTACAAGTCATTGAACCATACGGGTATTTTTACCGTGCGTCATCCGGAAGATTTCAAGGAAAAACTGGTCAGGGGACTTGCTTTTTCTGATGGCGGACTCTTGATGTCAGGTACAGATGGCGGAGGACTCTGTCTTCTGGATTCGAAGACTGAGTTCGTGAAACGGGAGGTTGCCGGTATTCCTGACAAGAACATCATATCGATGTTCAAGGACGAGTCAGGACTATATTGGGTGGGCACGTTCAATAACGGTGCGGTCGTTGTTGACAGTACTCTTAGAGTAAGGGCAACTATGCCAATAGGAGAGGCGAGAGACTTCTGCGAATCAAAGGATGTCATATGGGCTGCATCGGGAGTGTGGGGGCTTTGGAGTATAGACAAAAAGACATTCAAAGCAGAGAGGCGGCTTTATACGGGCGACAAGTTGGATGACCGTTATCTCAAATCAATTTGCATTGACAATCGTGGAAGATTGTGGGTCGGCTCTTTTCGTGCCGGACTCTACGTGTTTGACTCTGACCTGAATCTTGTGGCCCGGTTCAATAAAGGGAACGGGTTCATATCAAGTTCTGTCAATGACATTTTTCAAGATAGCAGGGGCCGTGTCTGGGTCGGTACGGACAATGGACTTATCTGCTTTCCTAATCTTGATGATTTCTCATACGAGAAACAGTATGCTGACAACAGTTGGTTGAGTTCGGAAGCGATAATGTCTATAATCGAAGACAAGTCAGGTGCCATATGGTTTTCCACGGCCAAATCCATAGGTTTTCTGAGAGACGGAAAGGCCGTGGACTTTTCCGGAGATCTGAGTTTTATGCATGGCTGTTTCTCCTTTGGCGCAGTATCCATCCGCAGGGATGGTCTGATGGCTTTCGGCTCATCTGACGGAATCATATTCCTGGACAGGTCTTCCATAGATTTTGACGGAGAGTCAGATGTCCATCTCTCCTCGATAATTGTCAAGGACAGCAGTAATCCTTCTGAGGTCAAGCAGAACACCATCCTGATGCCTTTTTCCAAACAGGTGAACTTGAAGTGGCAGCAGAACAATATTACTGTCAATTTCAGCGCTGATGATTTTTCCAAGGCGGACAATCTTCAATACTTTTACAAAATTGACCAGATGGACAAGAATTGGCATCGTGCGTCCGGTCATTCATTGTCGTTTCTCCAACTGGCTCCCGGTGAATATACACTTCGCGTACGCGGCAAATATTCATGGAGCGACAGATTCGGGAAAGAGGCAATTGTCAATGTCAGGATTTCTCCTCCAATTTGGTTCTCGACTGCGGCGCTGGTGCTCTATGCATTGATTTTCTGCGTGTTGTGTTTCCTGATAGCGCGTGCAATAATCATCCGACGTATGGATAAGGCAGCGATAGAACAGGTTCGTGAAGTAAACGAGGAGAAACTGAGATTCTATACCAATGTTACACATGAACTCAAGACTCCGCTGTCCCTGATTATAGGCCCGGCCGAAGACATGATGTCCGACAAGAGTCTTGACCCCGGTGCAAAGCACAAGTTGTCGCTTATCTACAAGAATGCCGGTAATTTGATGGAACTTATCAATAAATTGTTGAATTTCAGGATGGCCGAGACTGACAACATCCGTTTTAATCCGACGAGGGGCAATTTGGGTGCTTATATGTCCAATATCGGCAAAGTGTTCTCGGAGTCCAATACGAACAAGAACCTTGAAATGATTCTGGATATCGACAATGGTGTCTTTATGGATTTTGACAGGGAGATAATAACATCCGTACTCAATAATCTGTTGTCCAATGCTTTCAAATATACGAAGCGGGGGCAAGTTACACTGAGCCTTCATACGAAAACCGAAAACGGGAAGGAATTTGCCGTAATCAGTGTTTCGGACACCGGAGAGGGGATAGCTTCAGACCAGATTGACAAGATCTTCAACCGCTATTACCGGGTTCCGGGCAGGGAGAATATCAATGGTTCAGGAATCGGTCTTGCCATAGTCCGGAAATTCGTGAAACAGCATGGAGGAACTATCAACGTGGAGAGTGTCCGCGGCAAGGGCAGTTGTTTTACGGTGCTGCTTCCTATGTCTTCAGAAGAGCATTCCTCTGACATTCATGTGAGTCCTGATACGGCCGCATCATCAATGCAGAGGATTCTCGTCGTCGAGGACAATGCGGATATACGGGATTACCTTTCATCCATTCTCTCCGATAAATACGAAGTGCTCACGGCCTCAAATGGTGAGGAGGGATTGTCAGTCGCCATGAACTCAGTTCCTGATATCATCATAAGTGACATCATGATGCCAAAGATGGATGGCCTGGAAATGTGCCGCAAGATTAAGGTAGACATAAATCTCAGCCATATCCCTGTGGTGCTCCTGACCGCCAAGGATACTCTTTCCGACAAGAGCGAAGGCTATAAAGTGGGAGCCGACTCATATATCACCAAGCCTTTTACGAGCGAACTCATTAAGGCTCGTGTGGCCAATCTTATATTTTCCCGTGCACAGATTGCCCAGCAGTATCTTAAGCGGCTCAACAATTTTACCGCCTCGAAAGTCGAAGAGAATTCAGGATTCTCACCTCTTGACAACAAGTTCTTGAGCAAACTGGCTTCCTATATCGAGGATAACATGTCGTCCGAAACGCTGGATATCAATAATATGGCGTCTTACATGAATGTCAGCGTTTCTTCGCTTTACCGCAAACTGAAGAGCCTTACAGGAGTTTCTGCCAATGACTATGTGCGTAAAATCAAGCTCCGCAAAGCCGCCGAGATGCTCTCCTCCGGCGAGTTCAATGTCTCTGAGACAGCATGGAATATCGGAATAAGCTCGTTCTCCTATTTCCGTCAGATATTTAAGGAAGAGTTCGGCTGTACTCCGTCAGAATTCAAAAAAAAGAGTTAAATTTATAAGTTAAGGCTGAAGGGCGGATCATGCTGATGATATGACGTTGTTATCTTGTCAGTATATAGCGCAATGCTTCCAGTGGGTGATGGAATATCATCCGAGGTCCGCTGAACCGCATGACCTCGCGTATCTTTTCCCTCATGTCTGGACGGTAGCAATGGACAGGGCATTTATGGCATTTGGTCTTTCTTTCACCGAACTTGCATCGGCTGAGCCTGACCGTTGCATATGTCAGTAATTCTCTGCACTCCACACAGAGTTCCTTTTCACCATGCTTTTTTCTGCACCACAGTTCGATCATGTGCCGTACTGTGGTCTTCTCCCACTCTATTCGGTTCATTGAGTTATACCTTTGCATTGTTGTACGTGTTAAGTCGAAGATACGACTTAATCTGATAACATCAATCATCACTGGAGACTTTTCTCTGTTTTCAGCCAATTTGACTGAGGCAGACTGATGAATTCGATGAAGATTATTGGATACTGACTGCAAAAAAAATTGTACTTTGATAAAAGTTTGCTATATTCGCAAAAGATGAAAGAGGGTTCTCCTCCTCGATTAATTTCCTATTTTATTAACATACCGGGCAGCGGGAACAAACCTTACGGGCTGCCAGCGCGCTGGCAGCAAGATAGGTTTTGTGACCGCACAGCCCATTTATGGCGGCCCATATAGTTACTGTTATGACAAGAATTGAAGAAACATTAAAAATTGCGCTTGAAGCGCACGCTGGACAGAAAGACCTGGATGGTAATCCTGCGATTCTGCATCCGCTTGCAGTCGGACTTATGGGGAACTCTGATGCTGAGATCAAGGCTGGGTTCCTTCATGACGTTGTGGAGGATTCCTCGATGACGCTTGAGGATTTGAAAAACAAAGGTGTTGAAGATGAGGTGATTGCAGCATTGGCGCTTTTGTCTCATGACAAGGAAAAAGTTGGATATTTCGAGTACGTGGAAAATATCATCGCTTCCGGCAATGTCACCGCAATCCATGTCAAACTCAATGACCTTCACCACAATCTGCAGCGGGGAAAAGTGTCTTATGAAGCAGCCGTCGCATCAAATGACGCGGCCAAGATCAAAGAGCTTGAATGCATTAACGCCAAGCACGAGAAGGCATTGGAAATGATTAAAAATGCAGACTATGAACAATGATTTTGCAAAGTCCATCCTTGACAACCCTTATAACAGGGTTGAGGATGGCCAAAAAGTTACATTGATGGAAATTTTGCTCAAGTATGACCAACAACGAAGCGGTGAGAGACTCGAGTTCAATGACGCTTACGCTGAGGATCATGGAATAACCAAGGAGGAAACTTTGGCATATCAGAACTGGATAAACGACGTCAATCCGATTTAACTCCTTGAATACTACTTTAATCTTTCATGGAAAACGTAAAATCCTGATTGATTGAACATTCCCTCAGTCTCATATCTTTTATATGCGCAAGAGGATGAATAGGATATCCCTTGTTGCTTATCCCCAGACACCAATACTTTGATTCTGGTAGAGGTAATTCCTCTTTTATGACATCGATAACTTTTGTAAATAAACCATTGTCCTTGCCGTATTTGAATGAATTGCCAAAGCAGAAAAGAACATTGCTTATGTGGTCTTTTCGTTTTCGTATAAGGGTTTTGATTTCCTCGACATTGTCCCTCGGTGGTACTTGTAGTTCCTTGGAATCCTTTAAACCAGATGGGGTTATCGCAATTTTCGGTGTGAGGTTTACAAAAAGTGCGCTATCATACTTGGGGTCGTCTTCTCCCTTACCAATTACCAAATCGCACACACGACGGATGGTTCGGCCAATATGTTTCTCATCAGGGTCAGTTCTTCCGCCAGGATTGACCCCTACGACTAGAATCGTGTTCTTGGGATCCTCTGTCTTGGATAACTCAAGAGAATAACGATGTTTGCCTTTCTCCCAATCATTGGTAAGGCAGAAAAGGCTATCATTGATTTTAATAGGAGGTGTACTCATTGTAATTTTAGTTTTGTGCTTCTGCAAATATAGTGAAATTTCAATTGGCGTGATGCAGCCACGTTTTGTTTTGCAATGCGTTGATTTTCAGTGTTTCATGAAATGGGGCGTGGAATTGTGGCAAAAAAACGGCTGCGATTCCACGCTTGGGGTTAAATGATATCTGATTATCAATGAGTTATAAATTTGACCGTGGCCGCGTCCCGCCACGAGAGGGCAAGCGTTTCCGAGCGGTACCGCAAGCGCCATCAAGCACTCAGCAGGCGGCTTACTTCTGCCGGATTCAATGCCCAGTCGTAGGTGTAGGCCTCGTCGGCCCCGACGGCAGAGTCTGCTAATTTTAAGTTTTGTCCTTTGGCCTTCAATTCGAGGAGTTCTCCGATTGAAATCTTTTCTTCCAAGCGGCGCAGAAGTGCCTTGATAGATTTACTGTCGGCATAGTGGACAATCTGAGACGTGAAAGGCATCTCAAGCCAGATAATCTCATGCTTTGCGATATCCAAAACCCCGAATACCAATCCCTTGGACAAGTTCGCCTCGCTGATCCGCACCATGTGCCGGACACAAGACGGATCGTATGCTACGCCTGTTGTTTTAGAGATTTTCATTGGATATGCTGAATCCATCCAGCCGACGACGAGGTTAGGGGAGAGTGCACCGTAAGAGTAGGCATTGCATGTGAAAGTCACATAATTGGCGCCTTCCGCCTCCAGTTCAGGAAGAGAAAGGTCAATGTATTCAGCAGTGCCGACCATTTCCGAAATCTCCCGAATGTCCCCGGAGTGCTTTGCTCCATGGCAGGTAAGATTCCCGAAATAGCAATAATCCGTTTTTCCCTCCGGCAATGCTATCCGGCAACTCAAATCCATGTCGAGAGGCTGGGCATGCAATCCTTTTCCCCACTGGAGGAACAGACGTACAGTTTCCCCGTCTACAGGAAAACGGGTCCCCATCAAGGCGCAGGATGCGTCTTGAACAGTCGATGTGCGGTCGCCCACACTTACAGGAATATTGTAAAGAGTCGGATCAATGTATATGGTCTTGGCTTCAGTCTTCATGGAAGCGAAACGGCGTTCCATAGAAGACTTGTAGATTTCATTGACACTCTTGACCATCTCTTTCCTGGCCTCGTCATTGTACAGGCCTAGCAGTTTGTTTGCATTGATCCTGCGTGTTACCCCTGTGATCGGGCGCGTAACTCGTGGCTCCTTTTTATCAAAATAGGTCTCGGCCGCATTGCCTAATGACAACAACAGCCGCGCAGGAAGCCTGTCGGCGATTTCATCGAAAGCAGCCAATGTCTTGTCGCTGCCGAAACGAAGCATTGTGACGAACAGGCAACGTGCAAACGTCCCGGGCCGTTCCTTGAGCAGTGCAAGGGTCTTGTCTGCATCATTTTCGGAACGGGCCTTGTCCACACGGCCTTGCCAGGTAGAATAGTCCTGTTTGTAGAAGACATCAAGAATCTCGGCCAGATGCTCCATGCCCGGTTTGCGTGAATACTCACCTAAACGGAGAGCACGGATCATACGTACCCACATGCCGCGTTTCGGATTCATGTTCTCAGCTGCCTGTGCTGCCGTCATCGGTATGGCATTCAGCCATTTGGCAACACGAAAACAAACCTTGCGGTCATATTTGAGCTTCAGATTCTGCTTCATTTCTTTTGCAGCATCCAAGCCTTTGTCAAGAGGTCCCCACATATGATAATACATATTCATGGCATGAACTACAAGGGCCTTAGGTTCAATGATCTGAACGTGGACTGTCTTTTCATACCAGAGATAGCGTAGGATGTCAACCGGGGTTTTGAGAAGCACGCAAGCCTCATCTGCTTTTCCATGTTTGACCAAAGCCGTGACAACAAGCATTGAAGTTTCCTTCATAGGAATTACAATGTCGGCTGGGAGAGGGTAGTGGTCTAGAAGCAACTTGAGGGAATCTTTCTGGGTCGCATCCAAAGGTGTCGAAGAAGTCAAGAGCGAAACGAAGACGTTCCGGATGTCATCCTCGGTAAACAATCTGAGCTCTTTTAGTTTGCTGCCCTGGCCTTTATAAACAAAATCGGCAGTCTTGAACGGCCTTCCGCAGAACGGGCAGCCGTTGTAGCGCTCTAGAGGAAATGTGCCGTCAGGAATAAAGTGCCCGCACGGAAGTGTCGTGCCATTGTATCCGGACTTTTTACCGCCGCAAATATTTGCAATCCAAGTAATTATATGGTCTGCGCATGATTCCCCTGTAGGGACGTTCCACCCCTTGACAAGAGAAGCCCAGTTAAGATTGACGCCCATCACGTCATTGACACAATCCGTGAGCTCTGCGAGGGTGTCTGCAGAGGCTGCGTTAAGGGCGTGGAGCAGTTCCTCGCTCACGCAGAATCCGTTCTCTCTCAGTTGAGCTACGAATGCCGACGCCGGTACGGTGACTTCGGAAGTTATGTCAATGTCCTCGCGGTCAATGCCGAGGAACAATGCCCTATAGCGCAGAGCTACTTTTGTCAATTTCTTCTCCATAAAAATCAGTTAATAAAGAAAAGGTAATTGATAGACAAATTCTTAATCTGAACAAAAGATAGGAGTATGTCTGTCTTGACCTGTTTCTGGGACTGCGGGCAGGGCTCGAACCTGCGTCATTAGTTTTGAGCAAGATTAGGGAGTATGTGGAGATTAGTCCTTGAAAGGAAATGTCCTCACAAAATAAACTAATGTTCTGCCAACTGAACTACCGCAGTCTTTCTGTGATCCGGTACATGTCCGAATCAACTGGTGCAAAGTTATATGGGCACTCCGCAATCTTTCTGCGTAGTGAAAAATTTTTTGTAGAAAATTGTGTTATTATAATTCTGCGCAAATTGATTGCGTAGAACTTGCGTATATTTGCAACATAAATTATCATTGACATGCCGGCAAATAAGAATGCATTGATCCGATACAAGACCATTGACAATTGTCTTCGAAACAGGTACAGACGCTGGACGCTTGAGAATCTGGTGGAGGCCTGCAGCGATGCCCTCTATGATATGGAGGGCATCAGCAAAGGTGTCTCTGTGCGTACGGTTCAGGCTGATATCCAAATGATGCGCTCAGATAAATTGGGCTACAATGCTCCTATTGAGGTTTATGACCACAAGTATTACCGGTATACAGACCAGGATTACAGCATAACGGACATGCCGTTGTCCCAGAATGACTATGAGGTTATGCAGGAAGCGGTCGACATGCTTCGCCAGTTGCAGGATTTTGACCAATTCTCAGAAATGAGCGATGTCATAAGCCGTCTCCAGGACAAATTGGCCGTTACGAAGAACAACCGCAGACCCATCGTGCATTTTGACAATGTGCCGGACTTGAAAGGGCTGAAATTGCTTAATCCGTTGTACAACTACATTGCCCATAAGCAGACGCTCCGGATATCGTATCAGTCTTTTTCTGCGCGAGAGCCCCAGGAATACATATTGTGCCCATATCTCCTGAAGGAATTCCGTAACCGCTGGTTCCTTTTCGGCAGTCGTGCGTCCGATCTTGTCCTGTTCAATCTCGCTCTTGACAGAATAGTAAGCATTGAACCTGCCGACATCCCTTTCCGGGAGAATCCGGATTTCGATTCTGAGCATTTCTTTGACGATGTGATTGGGGTGAGCAAGAATATGAAGGATTCCCCGCGGAAGGTAAGGTTCCGGGCGACGCGCGAGCAGAGCCGATATATCAGCACGAAGCCTGTCCATCCGTCGCAGAAACTTCTGGAGATGAATGAAAAGGACGGCAGTTGTGTCTTTCAGATTGAGGTCGTGATCAATGTTGAAATGTACTCGGTGTTCATGAGTTACGGCTCAGGGGTCAAGATCATCTATCCAAAGCAAGCTGTAAGTTATATGAAGAATAAGTTGCATGAAGCAGCCTCCCTGTATGACTTTTATGATGAAATAAAGACAGAAACAACAGTTTGAGTATGATGTACGTGATACTTATTGTGGTGGGCTTGGCCGCAGGATTATTGTCCGGCTCCGTTGGTTTCGGCGGGGGAATGATTCTGCTGCCGGTAATTACTTATTTTTACGGAGTGGAGGTTGCTGTCCCGGTTTCTACTATTGCACAGATGCTGAGTAACTTGTCAAGGGTGGTCATGGGCTGGAAGGAGATTGACTGGAGGGCAGTCGGGATGTTTCTTCTTCTGGCGGTGCCGTTTACCGCTCTCGGTGCATTTGGCTTTGCCAAGGTACCTAAAGGTCCGATGACTATAGTCCTGTGCTCGTTTCTGATTGTCTTTGCCGTCATGAAACTGATGGGAAAGATGCGTTTGCCGCACAGTCCTTCGACAATGGTTGTCGGCGGTGGAGTGACTGGCCTTGTCAATGGCCTTCTGGGTATCTCAGGGCCGCTCAGCAGTGCTGTTTTCCTGACACTCGAACTTGCTCCTGTCAGTTATATTGCATCGGAAGCTACAACGGCTGCAGTCATGCATATTGTCAAGGCTATTGTGTATGGTAAGCTTAATCTTATGAGTGACAGTATTTTCCTGAGCGGCTGCGGAATCGGTTGTGCGATGATTCTCGGGAACTTTATCGCCATGCGTTTCATCAGGAATGTGAACAAGAAGCTCTACCAGAAAGTGGTTGCAGGAATAATGATTGCCGTGTCGCTCTGGCTTATCGTATCGCAAATAATCTGATTGACTTGTCAAGCTGAAATAATTGATATAACTTAAGGCTTAATTCATACATTATTATTGATGGACCGGAAACATGATTTACATTCAGCACTATAATTCTTGTCTAGGCGGGATTACTCTTGCCAGTGATGGCAACGCTTTGATTGGACTTTGGTTTGATGGGCAGAAGTATTTTGCGGGTAACATTGATGATGAGATTGAGGAGAAAGATGTTCCTGTCTTTGTGCAGGCACGGCAGTGGCTTGACATTTACTTCAGCGGGCATGACCCGGGTTTTACACCGGCATTGACATTGGACTCGACGCCTTTCCGGAAGGCTGTCTGGGAAATCCTTCTGGCTATTCCTTTCGGTAAGACAATGACTTATGGTGAAATTGCTGCCCGCATTGCCGAACAGAAAGGGTACCCGAGGATGTCAGCGCGGGCCGTGGGCAGTGCAGTCGGTCATAATCCCATTTCTCTCATCATACCTTGCCATAGGGTGGTTGGCGCAGATGGCAGTATGACCGGTTATGCCGGCGGAATAGACCGGAAGATCAAACTGCTCGGAATGGAACGCTCGGCCTGTGTCGGGACGGTGCCACATCAATTTTGGTAACATGTTGGTTTACAGTGTACTAAACAATGAGGTGTGGATTATCGGCTAAAAAATCGAAGGAAATCCACGTTAAAAAAGAATGATACTTGATTATCAATGTGTTACATGGATGCCCGTGGCGCCGTCCCGGCACCTGAAATATGATGTAAGAGTGTATTTGTATAAATGATTATTAACTTTTTGTGAAGATGAACAAGGATGTCGCATTAGTGCTTTCAAGTGGCGGCCCGAGAGGATTTGCCTATATCGGGGCCATTGAAGAATTGGAAAACAGGGGATACAATATTACTTCAGTGACGGGGTGCTCGATAGGGTCGCTGGTAGGCGGCGTTTACGCTGCAGGCGGACTGGATGAGTTCAGGGAATGGCTCTTCGACCTTGACAATGCCAAATTGCTTTCTCTTCTGGACGTTTCGATCAGCAAAAGTTATCTCATGAAGGGTGAGAAGGTGATAGATGAGATAAAGAAAGTCGTTCCGGAGGTCAATATCGAGGACCTGCGGATACCTTACCGTGCAGTGGCAACGGACCTATATACTGGAGAGGAAGTCGTGTTCAGCAAGGGAAGATTGTTCGACGCCATAAGGGCATCGATTTCCATTCCGTCACTTTTCCGTCCCGTCAAGTACGGCTATCATACGCTGATAGACGGGGGAGTCGTCAACACCATGCCGCTTAGCCTGGCAGTGCGCAATGGGCACGACATCCTGGTGGCATTTGATGTGAATCACATTGACTCAGAAAAGATTGCAAGTTATCTCAAAGAACTTGAGGATGTCCGCGCCGAAGACATTGAACTGAAGTCAGATGCATTGGATGCAATTGGCGATTTGGCATTGAAAAAGGGCGTGTCGCTCCTGGATAGAGTCCGGATGATAGGCGATGAAGCGCAGAAAGCCTATAAGGGGATAGTCGAAATCGGCAAGAAGACGAGACAACTCGAGGATGAGGTCAATGACAAAAATATACCGACAAGCGACAACTATTATTCGATATTGACAAGGACCTTCTCGCTGATGAACCACACCATAGCGCGCCAGTCCATACAACTCTATAAACCGGACATCGTAGTTAAGATGACCTTCGACACCTACGGAGCAATACCCGATTATGCCAAAGGCGAGGAAATCGCCGCCAAGGGCCGTGAACTGATGTCCGCCGCCCTCGACGAATATGAGCGCGCGGAGGATGAGCTACATTGTTCCTGAAACCATTTTTGCGGAAGGGCATAATATTATCCTATAGCTTACCTGTGGTATATTTACAACGTGGATAATTTGAACAGCCGTAGAACTTGCCATATCTGCCTTCCCGGAGTGTCAATGTTCCTCCGCATCTTGGACAATAGCCATTTGATACGGCGATGTTGCGTCTGATTACATTCTGTTTGACATTTGATATGTGGTGTTTTCTAGACTCTCTCTTTTCGGCATTATTGGCGAGTAGAAATGAATAAATACATTGCACTTGCTCTTCAGAGAGAACTCTGATTTTGGCGCGCCTGATAATTCGCGGTACTTGGTGAAAGTATATTACGGTAGATTCTGTTTTAACGCGAAGCCTCGCGCGTCGAGAGAAAGCAACAATGGATATAAACTGCAGGTTTTCATGCTCCTTAAGAATAGATTTCAATGCCCTTATGTGACCTTGGTTCTGGTATATTGGATTGCGTAATTTGTATCTGTGTCCATAAATGTTCTGAGTCCAGAATTCGCTGTTCTCGCCTCCTAATATCCAGCCTTTGTAGAATTTTGTTTCTATTACGAATATTCCATAAATCGAGATGATCACGTGGTCAATCTGTGTACTATGACCATTCCACGTCAGAAGTAAATCATTGATGACTCTATAGCTGTCTTTGGGAAGGCTTTTCAGAAAAAGCGCCATAAATATTTCTCCGATTCTGCCCTTGATTTTAGGACGTCGTAGTATAACAACAAGGATTGTGAGAATTGCTATAATAATCATAATGGAGATATTTGACCAATGATATTCTTATGGCGCTTATGGCTTACTTCCCATAAATGCCGTCTCTAAAGTTAAAACTTCTTCGAGATGTCATATTCTTTGGGTAAGAATTATTTATCTTATCGTCTGAAATGTTGGGATTATGTCCATCTTTGCCATATTTGATATAGAAACGATTGTTTGCCTGCTGTTTAAATATTTTAATGGTTTCTCCCGTCTTATTCCCAGAACAATCGCGCAATGGTTCATGTCCAACTGCTTCTGATTCAGCGATGTTAGTTATGGCCTGAATATAAAAAGAGTTGATGAGATATCTCTCTTGTCCTTTATTAACTACCATTATGCGATTCTCGAATGCGTATGGCGTAGTGTTGTTTGTAAAGTCGACGCTGGCATTGTCTTTCCTGGAAGGGTATCGTGGTAGTCCGCATTCTCTATAAGGAGCATCAAGTAATGAAAATTCACAGAAATGACGGGATGTATGAGCTGGGACCCACACTCCTTCTTTCTCTTTAGTTTCAATCGTTGATTTGGGGGCGCAAGTAATTTCAGATTTGAATGTGCGGTTCTGATAGTAATCAAATGTCAGCCCATTAACAATGAAGAATGAGCGTGACAGATCAATGAAAATATCATTATCAGTGTCGTTTGTGACTATGAATCCGAATTTGCCATATTCTGACCAAAAATTATACTCAATGTCAATGCCACTATTGTTATAACGGAATTTTCCCTCGTCTGAGATCCTAATTTGTGTGGAGGCTATAGTTGCAATCTGATAAAAATGAGCTGTTGTCGCACAGGATGTCAAACTCATGACTGCCATAAATAGAAGTAATTCCTTGCGCATAGTATAAACTGTTATTAATTGGTGTTGGTTTGGTCTTATTCTTAATAAATAAGCAATCTATAGGAATTCGATTGCAGTTTTTGCTAAGATATGCAGAACTTACGACTTGTCCAAATCAAATCTGTATTGTTAATTCACCGCTGAGAATTGAATATGCCTAAGTAGCATTGACATAGGTGCTGGCTTTCATCTTTGGTAAAGGTAGCATGAATGAACTTTGTGTTTTGGTTTGAAATCCTCTCAGGAGTTGTGGCTTGTCGGGACGGTGCCACACATATTTTAGTAACATGTTGGTTTACAGTGTGTTAAAAAATGAGGTGTGGATTATCGGCTAAAAAATCGCAGGTAATCCACGCTAAAAAAGAATAGTGCTTGATTATCAATGTGTTACAAGGATGCCCGTGGCGCCGTCCCGCAAACGTGTTTTGTCAGTCGTGACGTGTTGCAAACGGATGTGTCGGAGATCAGAATGGAGTATCGTAGAGTGAGTTCCTCCGCATCCGATCTGCCGGAAACTTACGTTTTTTCACTATGTTTCATTTAAAATAGTGGAAATGATGTGCCGGGAACGTATTTTCGTCATTGATTTAAGTAATCCTTAAAAAATTACTTGACCTCTATAAATTCAATCAATGATGAAAAGGATAATTGTTAAATTAGTGGCAACATTGACAATTATGTCAATGTCAGTGTCTTGCGGTAAAGAAAACTCGGCTGGTTTTATCTGGTTGCTGTCAGAGTCGGGGACAGTCGATTACAGTGCCCAGGATGTTCAACTCGGATATAAGGTGATTCTGGACAATGGCTCGTCGGTTTCCGTCACGACTGACGCTGATTGGATAAAGATCGGCACACCGGGGAAGTCTTATGTTACCCTTTCCGTTTCCCGGAATGATTCCAGAAAAGAATCCCGCACGGCAGAGATCACCGTCGGCTATGGAGATATGGCACCATTGACATATACATTGACTCAAGGCTACCTGCGCCCGGAGATTGTGCTTGCGCGTCTTACGGAATCCGTTGACTGTCAAGCCCAGGAACTTTTTGTGCCATGTGAAATACAGAACCCTATCGACGGGGAGGAGTTCAATGCCGAAACGGAGCAGGAATGGTTTGAGATTATCCTTGAGCAGGAGAGAGGAGGCATCAGGCTGCAAATTCCGGAAAATGCTACAGCGGATGATAGGATGGCCGAGATCACATTCACTTATGAATATGCTGAAACCAAGACACTTTCATTGGTCCAGAAAACCGTCAAGGAATATGAGGTCATCAATGGCATCAAATGGGCTGTGAACAATTGCGGTGACCCGTCCAGCCCGCTCGGAAGCTATTACAACTGGAAAGAACGCGAGACGGCATGTCCGGACGGATGGCGTCCAGCGACTTCAAAGGAAATGGAGAAATTGTTTTACTACGGCTCCGCCTGGACTTCGCACAACGGCGTCAGCGGGCGTTGGTATTCCGGGATGAACAAATATGCTGAGGACGTCCCTCAGATTTTCCTCCCTGCTGCGGGCGGCTGCTGGTTCGGAGAGTTCCGTGAAGTCGGGCAATGCGGTTACTATTGGACTGACGCGCTGTTCAATTCCGGCGACAATGCAAGCGGCTATGGCGTAAAAGATTATGCCATCCAGATAGGTGTAGGCCTGAGTACCAGAGACAACAGCCGCTATTCGCTCCGCTGCGTGCAGGATTTATAGTTTCACAAGACTTACACGAAATAAAACCCCGTCAAAAGCACAAATTACTTCTGACGGGGCTTTTGATTACCCGGTGGGCAGATTTAGAAACTCAGTCCCATTCCGATGACCAATGAACGTGGAAGAGACGGACCGTAGATGTATCCGGAGTCACGCAATTCTCCCTTGTCAAAGTCTTTCTGATAGGCATTGAAAATGTTCTTGACACCGGCGTGGAGATTGATGCGGCATGATTTCATGACATTGAATTCATAACTTATCTTGCAGCTCATATCCCAGAAGGACGGGGTGCTGACAGCTACATCCACATCGGTTCCGCTTCCCGTAAGATGCTGGGTGAGCATTGACCCAGTATAGGTTCCGGAAAGGTCAATGTCGAAATTCTTGAATGGAGAGTAGCATGTCACCATGTAGCCATAGATGTCCGGAGAACGGAACATCTTGCTGACGGGAGCCACATTCTCGTCATCGCTCCATGCCTGGGCCTCATCATAACGGCTTCGCTGCACTGTCAGGCCTCCTTGCAGGCTGAAAATCTTGGATACTGCCAGTTTGCCTTCCACTGTGCATCCATAGACTTTTGCACCGGAACCATTGTACCGCTCCATGATTGTGCTCTTTCCGTCGTCTGTCTTGTTGCCGGTCTGCCTTAGCGAGTAGGTATCCTTCAGGATGGTGAAGAAACCCTCCGCCATGAGATTTATGGAGACGTTGTCCAGGGAGAGATACCAGTCTGCCGAGGTGCTGAACGAGTGGGACTTTTCTTCCTTAAGATTGTCGGCAAGCTTGATTCTTATGCGGTCTCCTCCGGCAATTGCGACATGTAAATCTTCATCGAAAGCTTGTGGCGCACGGAAACCTTTGGCATAGATTGCACGGAAACTCAGGTCACGGAACGGGCTGTAGCGGATATTGACCCTTGGCGAGAATATCGGTCTGCGGATGAGGTTATGCTTGTCTATTCGGACGCCTCCGAGAAGACCCCAGTGCTCGTTTTTCCATTCGTTCTGGAGGTAAGAACCTATGATATTTATCTTCTGGGCAGTTTTATGGTCATATCCGAGTGTGATGTCATTCAGATTATCGAAATTGTACTCCAGTCCAGCCGTGAGTTGGGCCGGCATGAAAAACAGACGATCGAACTTGTACGAATACTGACCTCCGCCGACTGCAGTCAAATCAGTCGTCTTTCCATACGCATTCGGGTCCATTCCGGTTCCGTAGTAGCTGTTTCTGCGGATGTGCTGTGCGGAAACATAAGTATTCCAGATATGCTTGCCGTCCTGGCTCTGTCCGTCATAACTGATTGAA
This sequence comes from uncultured Bacteroidales bacterium, assembly GCA_934700615.1. Taxonomy (GTDB): domain Bacteria; phylum Bacteroidota; class Bacteroidia; order Bacteroidales; family UBA932; genus Cryptobacteroides. Next base: position 7,058 of record CAKUXR010000003.1, on the reverse strand, counting down.
CCGCTGCTGTTTATGTGTTCGATCTGCTCAGCAATAAGTGCCTCATGTGCAGGCCTGTCCAGACGGTCACCTCCGCGTCTGAATTCCTTGACGCCATGATACTCGAATTTAAGTTTCGAGAAAGGATTAATCCGGAGATGTCCTCTAGTGCCGACAGTTATGGTATTCAGGGTAGGGATTTCTGTAAACCCGTCGTTGTCAGCGTCATAGCCGTCCCTTGAACGTCTCTGTCCGAATACGAACAGTCCGCCTCTTCCGTTATCTGTGACCATGGACGCATTCATGCTGGTATTGTTGTCCAAGGCACCGCTCATGCCGATGGAGGTGAGCTCGTGGCTGATTCCTGCACTGGACCTCATGGCTTCTTTTGTGATGATATTGATTGTTCCTCCGATTGCAGAAGCTCCGAACAGGGCAGAACCGCCTCCACGCACCACTTCCACACGGTCTATCATTGATGCGGGTATCTGCTCCAATCCGTACACGCCCGCAAGGGCGGAAAAAATCGGTCTGGAGTCAATGAGAATCTGCGAATAATGTCCGTCGAGTCCGTTGATTCTTGCTTGCGTGAATCCGCAGTTCTGGCAGTCGTTCTCGATTCTGACTCCCGGCTGGAATGTGAGTCCTTCCGCCAGAGTAGGAGAGGAAGTGGTGGCGAAAATGCGGCTGTCAATGACATTGACAAGGGTTGGTGCCATCTTTCTCGATGTGCGGTTTCTGGTGGCGCTGACTACGACTCCGTCAAGCGAGAGAGATTCCTCTTCGAGGCTGAAATTCACTTCGTAGGACTTTCCGGCTTCGATGTCGAGTGAAACTGTCGCGTCTTTGTATCCCACGAAAGACGCTATGATGTCGTGCCTGCCGAGTGGTAGGTTTCTGAGGACATAATGTCCTGAAGATGAGGTCTGTATGCCGATCTGCGTGCCGCTGACCATTACTGTGACATAGGGGAGGTGTTCACCTGTTTTCGCGTCAATGATATGGCCTGAGATGCTCGCGTCGGATTGTTTGTTCTGGGCAATTGTATGTCCGCTGAAGCACACGGCAAGTGTAGCCACTATGAGAGTGGCCAAAATATGTATTGATTTCATTAATTCTGTATCGTTTGTGTAAAATATACTTATGCATAGCCTTGGACAGGTTACGCATTTAATGGTTCAAAATGGTTTGGAAAGAGTTTGGCTATAACGACACAGGGGGAGCCCTAAGACCGAGGACATGGTGGAATACTGTCTGGACGACTTCCGGCAATGTCAGGACTGGAATGACCGGGAAATTCGGACTTTCCGCAGTGACGAATTCGACATGACCGCTGTCCAGATAAATGTTTGCTGAGATAATCTGCAGGATCTGGATCTCGGAGTCGCTGTGACTGTGGGCTTTTCCGCTCCAGGGATGTGAGTGCACGATACGTCCCTCCGGTCCCTCATGGACATGGGGGAAGAGGTTTGTCGATGCAAAAAAGAATGCAAACAACACAAGCGCCAATGCGCTCTTATATTTGAGATGACGTGTCATGCGGCGGCAAAGATAGTATAAAAATCGGGAAAGCAATGTCTCCGGTCGCATATCCCTTTGCGAATTTGAGCAAATCCATTAACTTTGTTTGGAACCGATAAGTTGTCTGACATTGAAAGATGGAAAGTGGAAATTTTGAATTGAATGTTGCCAGATTCATTGTAGAGAAGACGGATATGAGTCTGTTTCTTACTGGCAAGGCGGGGACGGGCAAGACCACGTTCCTCCGTGATGTCGTGCGCCATACGAAAAAGAAATGCATTGTGCTGGCACCTACCGGAATAGCTGCTGTCAATGCAGGGGCGATGACCATCCATTCTTTCTTCCAGTTCGGCCTCGGGCCATTCGTCAAGGGCGTCATTGAACCGAAATCTGATTTCAGAATCAACAAGTCGAAACTGGAACTTATCCGCAATCTCCAGCTGCTGATAATCGATGAGGTGTCTATGGTAAGGGCAGATCTGATGGACCACATCGATGTGGAACTCAGGCGAATCCGGCGCAACAGCAAGCCTTTCGGCGGGGTGCAGCTTCTTATGATTGGGGATTTGCAGCAGCTTCCTCCGATTGCCCACGGCGGAGAGGATGAGCTTCTGAGACAGTATTACAAGACGTTGTATTTCTTCAGCAGTGCTGCACTTAAAAGCATGAAATACAGCTGTATAGAACTTAAGACCGTCTATCGCCAGACAGACGGGCATTTCATCAATATCTTGAATCACGCCAGAGAATGCACGTTGACAAATCAGGATATTTCCGACCTCAATACGCGCTATATTCCGGACTTTTCGCCAAAGCCGGAGGACGGCTATATCAGGCTGATGACGCACAATCGGCAGGTGGATTATATCAATGCTACTGAAATGGCAAAGCTTGACAGTCACCCGTTTACATTCGAGGCCGCCGTGACGGGCACGTTCCCGGAGGAGTCTTATCCGACAGCGAATAGTCTGACATTGAAAAAGGGCGCCCAGGTGATGTTCATCAAGAATGATCCCGAAAGACGTTTCATAAACGGCACACTGGGAGAGGTCAGAAGCATTGACAAGAACTGCATCGCCGTAAGGCTGGCCGAATCGGGGAAGACGATTGAGGTCGAGCCGATGGAGTGGCAGAATATCCGCTATCAGTTCGATGAGGAGACTAAAGAGATATCATCCAAGCAGATAGGACGGTTTAAGCAATATCCGCTGAAGGCTGCGTGGGCCATAACTGTACACAAGAGCCAGGGACTTACATTCGACAAGGCTATCATTGATGTGCATGCTGCTTTTTCTCCGGGTCAGGCATACGTGGCTCTCAGCCGTTGCCGCACTTTGGAGGGGCTCGTCCTGAGTTCGCCGGTGTCGGCGTCTGTTTTCATGAAGGATAAGGCTGTGGATGCGTATATGAACTACATATATTGTCCTGTCCAGGAGCTTGCCTTCTCCTCTTGTTATGAGTATTTCGAATACGAGAAAAAACCTGAGCCTGAAGCCGTTGGCTCTGAGGAAAAGGTCAATGCCAAAAAGGTCAATGCAGAAAGGATAAATACAGAAAAGTCCGATGCGGAAAAACTGGCAGTGCCTGTGAAAATTCCGGATACGGCCCTTGCACGTGAGCTGAGGTCTTGGAGATACGAGCGGGCAAACGAAATTGACAAGCCTGCGTTTGTGGTTTTTTCCAATGCCGCCTTGGCTGGGATTGCCCATCTTCGACCTACGACATTGACAGAACTCCTGGATGTGCCGGGAGTCGGACCGGCGAAGGTCAATGCTTATGGAGAGGAGATTATCGGCATTGTCCAAAGTCATCTGGAGGATGATGATTTCGAGCAGGGTGAGACCGTCTCCGAAGCAAGTGAAGCTGACAGCCATGATGTCGTTTCTGATGCGCCGAAAAAGGTGAAGAAGGAGCTGCGTGACGATGAGGGCAACAAACTTACGACTGTGGAATATTCTTATTGGCTTTATAATCAGGGCAATACTGTCGCTCAGATTGCGGAAAAGCGCGGTTTGAATCCTTCTACGATAGAGGGACATCTGGCTCGGTACGTGGCTTCCGGAGATATCGATGTCCATGATTTTATCGATGTGGATACTTTGGAGAAGATCGAAGCATATCTCGCCGGACATCCCGATGAGAAGGCATTGAAACCGGTCTATGAACATTTCGATTCGAAAATCTCCTATGGTGCCTTGCGCATGGCCATTGCTGCCATCAGAAAAGAATAATACTGAGGGGTTCCTTGTAGGATAACGATGAATTGCATGACATACTTTGCAAATCAGATAAAACCGGATATATTTGTGTTAGACAACGAACAAACAATATAGATTATGAGAAAGACCATTAACGGAATTCAAGTTCCGCAGAGAGCGGACTTTGTGGGTAGTTTCCTTCGTCCGGCAGACCTTTCGTCCGACAACAGGGATGAGCGTGTCGCCCAGCTGGTAGAGAAACAGAAGGAATTGGGATATACGCTTATCACAGACGGCGAATTCAACAGAACATTCTGGCACCTCGATTTTTTCTGGGGACTGGGTGGAACAGCTCACGAAAAGGGAGGTGATGTCACCTTCAACGGGGAAACTGCTCGGCTTGACAATGTGTTCCTTACCGGGAAACTGTTTGCACAGCCACATCCATTCATAGAAGCATACAAGAAACTTAAGCGTCACGAAGATGCGGAGCACATCGCAAAACTGACAATCCCTGCACCTGCCCAGTTCCTCCAGCAGCTTATCGTTCCGCTTAACTATCTGGGCACCCGCTCCATTTATCCGGACATTGATGAACTGATTCACGACATAGCTTCGGTATATCAGGACTTTATCCGTCAGTACTATGCTGCAGGCGGCCGCTATCTGCAACTGGATGACTGTACATGGGGTGCAATTGTGGGAGATGCTGCTAAGCAGAGGTATGAGAGAGTCGGTAAGGACCTGGATACGATTAAGGATCAGTTCCTTACGATAAACAATCTTGCAATCGAAGGCCATCCGGAAGACATGGTTATAGCCTCACACATATGCCGCGGCAACTATCACTCCACATGGTTCAACAGCGGTGCCTATGACTCTGTGGCAGATTGGGTTTTCGCGCGGGAAAATGTAGATGTCCTCTATCTCGAATATGATGACGAACGTTCAGGAGGATTCGGACCATTGGCTAAAGTAAGCGCAAACAAACATGTAGTGCTCGGCCTGATTACAACGAAGAGCCCTGTACTCGAGGACGAAGACACTGTCATCAGGCGCATTCATGAGGCATCGGAGTACATTCCGCTTGAACGGCTGTCGCTTTCTCCTCAATGCGGTTTCGCGTCCTGCGCTATCGGAAACAAACTGACTCAGGATGAGCAATGGGAAAAACTGAAATTGATCAAACGGATTTCCGAAAAGGTCTGGGGCAAGTAAACGTATGTAAACAGATGAATATGTATAAAAGAAAGTTTGATTTTTGGGCTTGCGGGGTGGCAGCATTGACCTCATTTATGATGGTGGGATGCGGTAGCGAGCCTCTGACGATGGTTGTGGGGACGTACACCGATGATTGCGCCAGCAGGGGAGTTTACAGTTACTTTTTTGACCAGGAGAAAGGCGTTCTGGCCACCGGTAAAGGTGAAGGACGGTTTGCGGAGGCTCCCGGTGCTGTCGGTCTGGCAGAGATGAGGAATCCGTCTTATCTGACATTGTCTGCTGACGGGAGGTATGTCTATGCGGTGAGCGAGGTCGCAGACAGTACTGCATCTGCAGCCACATTGTCACTCGACAGAAAGACCGGTGCGATGCAATTGCTTGACAGTGAACTGACTGACGGCAAAGATCCGTGTTATATCTCGACGAATGGAAAGGTCGTGATGACTGCCAACTACTCTTCCGGCAACGTCACGGAGTTCCCCGTCGGAGACGATGGAGTCCTGAAGCCTCATGACTTCCTTTACGGTACAGGTCTCGGAGGTCCGGACAGTACCCGTCAGAATCTTCCGCATGCCCATTGCGCTCTTTTCAATGCCGCCGGAACGGAACTGTATGTCTCAGAGTTCAGTGCGGATGTCGTGGCAAGATACGATGTGGTCACCAGGCAGTGCAGACGAATTCAGCTGCCATCGGATTTCGGACCGAGGCACATAGTCCTCAATGATGGTGAAGACAAGGCGTACGTCATAGGAGAGCTTTCGGGAAGTATCGCTGTCATTGACACGGAATCCGACAGAGTCGTCCAGACCGTTTGCGCTGATACTGTCAATGCCAGGGGCAGCGCTGACATCCATTTTTCACCCGACGGGCGGTTCCTATATGCCAGCAACAGGCTCCAGAATGACGGAATCGCGATATTTAAGGTCAATGCTGACGGAACCTTGGCAAAAATCGGTTACCGGAACACGGGTATTCATCCAAGGAACTTCAATATCACTCCTAACGGAAAGTTCCTTCTGGTCGCTTGCCGTGACAGTGGCTGCATCCAGATTTTCAAGCGGGACGTCAGGACAGGTCTCCTGTCTGATACAGGTCGCACTATAGTCCTCGACAAGCCTGTCAGCATCGTGTTTGTCTGATATGGCTTGACAATCTGTAAAAACAATAAATCTTGCCGATGCCGGCAAGATTTATTGTTTTTATTAGACGGCAGAACTAAGAGTTTGCCGATAGAAATTGTCAATGCGGGAACTACCATTTGTTGTAGTGGATCTTAGAAGGATCCCATTTGTCTTTCGGCTGGAATTCCCCGTCAGGATGACCTACCGGAACAATGCAGAGGGGATGAATGTTCTCAGGAAGTTCCAATGCATTTTTCACTATTGCGGAACGCTCATCGTCAGACGCTGCTGTCCAGACTGCACCGAGTCCCATAGCCTCAGCGGCCAACAGCAGATTCTCTGTTGCGGCAGAGCAGTCATCTACCCAGAATTTCTTGTAGTCAGAAAGATCTCCGCATACAACAATCGCCAATGGTGCAGTATCCAGCCTTGCATAAGGAAGCGATTCGGCCATTGAAGCCAACTTCTCCTTGTCGTTCACTACTACAAATCTCCACGGCTGCTTATTCATTGCGCTAGGGGCTGCCATCGCTGCTTTCAGCAATGTCTCCACCTGTTTGTCCGAAACCGGTTCTGATGTGAATTTGCGCACAGATTTGCGGGCAAAGATGTTCTCCAGGACTATATCAGCCTTTTGGGACTCAGAAATATTGTTACAAGATGCCATAGTAATTAATGTCAGGCCCGCCAAAGCGAGCAATTTTGTAAATCTGTTCATTTGAAAAAACTGTTTGTCAAACCGCGGAACACACTGCAAAATTTTTACCAGAATAATAAGTTAGACAGTCTCTTATGTCGATTTTTCCGAAATTTGGAAACTGGTCTATGGAGACGCTTGTTTCGTCTGCCCCCAAGCACTGAATCACATTTGGGGCAAACGATTCGCAACGTTTGATGACTTGGAATGACTGAAACTTGCCGATATCGGCAAAATTCATTACATTTGCATTGACATTGAACAAAAATATTTGCCGATAATATGGGTTATATTTCTATTGCGGAATTTGCAGGAAAGAAT
>CAKUXR010000002.1 GCA_934700615.1 uncultured Bacteroidales bacterium | reverse complement strand
ACTTTCGTTTGGATTTTGGAAAACAAAAGTAGGGAACCATTGAAAACACGTCAATACGTAACCGCGGAGACGCTTACAAAAAGCCCGCAAATTCACGCTAAAAATAAATGGTATTTGATTATCAATGTGTTACGAGTGGTCGTGTGGCACCGTCCCGCAAAATGGGTAAGCCTCTCCGGCTTTACGTATTGTCCCACTCCATCGGACCAAATAAAACCAAACGAAGAGCCCGACCAGCATGGCCAGGCTCTTCGTGTAAACCTTTGTCATGGGTCAGCTGTCCAGCTTATCCCCATTCTCATTGTAGAATTCATACTGCAGTACGCTGAAGTCCTGGACCTCCTCGTGCTTTATCTTGCATTTGTACTTCCTTCTCCATTTCCTGAGGAAAGAATTGAATCCCCTGGAAATATAAGCCCCCAGAATAGGTCCTGTCTTGAGAATGAAAGACTTGACATCGTTATCTGTTGCGTAATAGGAAATCTTGCGCTCAATGTCCTCATCGATAACAAGACTCGGAGCAATCTTGCCCGTACCGTGACAAACCGGACAAACCTCAGTCGTATTGATTTCAGTCACAGGACGTATCCTCTGCCTCGTTATCTGCATCAGACCGAACTTCGTGAGAGGGAGCACATTGTGCTTGGCCCTGTCATCCTGCATAAGCTCAGTCATGTACTTGAACAGCCCGTTCTTGTGATCCTGATTCTCCATATCAATGAAGTCCACAATCACAATTCCGCCCATATCTCTGAGCCTCAGCTGTCTCGCAATTTCCTCTGCGGCGTAGCGGTTCACCTCGTAGGTATTCTCTTCCTGGTCATTGGTCTTGGCCCTGATACCACTGTTGACATCCACCACGTTAAGCGCCTCTGTCGATTCTATAACAAGATATGCCCCCTGTTTAATGGGAACCACTTTACCGAAAGAACTCTTGATCTGCCTGGTAACTTCGAAATGGTCGAAGATAGGCTCCTTGTCATCATAGAACTTTACGATTTTCTCCTTGTCCGGCGAAATCTGGGAAATGTACTTTCTGATTTCCTCGAACTCCTTAGTGTCATTGACATACACATTGGAGAAACTGTCATTGAACAGATCTCTCAATATTGTCGTGGTCTTGCTGTACTCTGAAAAGAGCGGCTGGATACTCTTGTTTTTCGACAATTTTGACCAGGAACCTTCCCATTTGCTTATCAATGATTTAAGCTCGGATACAAGAATCGCTGCATTTTTACCTTCGGCCGCGGTCCTGATAATCGCGCCATAATTCTGAGGAAGAATGCTCCTGACCAATGTTTCAAGTCTTTTCTTCTCTTCCTTTGAAGAGATCTTCTGGGATATGCTCACTTTCTTCGCGAAAGGGAGGAGTACAATATTGCGTCCTGCCAATGAAATCTCGGCCGTAAGTCTGGAACCTTTGGTGGAAATCGGTTCTTTCACAATCTGGACAATAATCATCTGCCCCGGCTTGAGAATGTTCTCGATCTGGCCCTCTTTTTCAAGAATAGGTCCAAGCTGAATGCCCGAAAACAACTCGTCGGCATCGGTATTCGTATTAGTCTTGCGGACGAACTCGTCAAACGCAGTGAAATAGAAACCGAGATCCAGATAATGTATGAAAGCTTCCTTCTCGTCTCCGATATCCACAAAGGCAGCGTTGAGCGCAGGCATAATCTTCTTCACCTTGCCGAGGAAGACATCCCCGACCGTGAAACTGTGCCCCTTGCTGGACTCCTTGTTCAGTTCGATGAGACGATGGTTCTCCATCAATGCAATCCTTACCTCATCAGCGCCGACATCTACAATCAAGTCTTTGACTGATTCTTTTTCAGATTCCATCAGGATAAATCAATATTTATTAGTGAAGCAATACATTGCGGTGACGTACCGCAACGACAGTAGGAAAGGCTAGCCTTTCCATATAAAAACTAAAGAGGCCGTCCGGACTACCGGTCAGCCTCTCTCTTCTAGCAGACTGCTAAAATGGCAGACACTGAAAAATTACTTCTTCTTATGTCTGTTCTTGCGCAAGCGCTTTTTACGCTTGTGCGTTGCCATCTTATGTCTTTTTCTCTTTTTACCGCTTGGCATAGTTTGAAAAATTTAAAATTTATTTCTTAACAGCACTTGTGAAGACCTTAGCCGGTTTGAAAGCCGGAATGTTGTGTGCCGGGATTGTCATGGTTGTGTTCTTTGTGATGTTGCGTGCAGCTTTCTCAGCTCTGTGCTTGATGATGAAGCTACCGAATCCACGAAGATATACTGGTTCCTCTCTTACGAGTGAAGCCTTTACAGTTTCCATGAAAGCCTCGACAACAGTCTGCACTGTTGTTTTCTCTAATCCGGTTGACTTGGCAACCTCGTTAACGATCTCTGCTTTTGTCATAACAACTGATATTAAATATTACTGTATCTTTATTTGCAAATTGGGTGACAAAGATAAGGTTATTTTTTTTATTTACAAACAATTACGATAAAAATCATGGGACTAAAACGGTAAATTCCCGATATGGCGGAATCTCGGAGCATATCGTCAAAAATTTCGTTTTTACATTTTTATTGTGCAGATTTGCAAGATTATGTGCCATTTCGGACACCGGACAAAAACCGGACACCGGCTCTGGCATAGAGATTGACTTATATATAATATGGTTCATTTTGTATTCTTCTGCATGACAAATTGTCAGAAGTGGGGAACCGTGACTTATTTATATAGAAAACATATAGTATATTATGACAGATAAATTTTCGGATATCATGGCTCCAGAAGGTGCCGAAGTCAGCATCATACCGGTCATGGCAGGCGACGTCTCATCCAAATTCGAGGAGACCGAGCTTCCTGACTCCTTGCCGCTTCTTGCGCTGAGGAACGCGGTCATTTTCCCGGGCGCCATCTATCCCATAACGATAGGCAGGGAGAAATCCATAAAACTCATCACCGATGCACAGAAGAGCAACTCCTTCATCGGTGCAGTTCCGCAGAATGATGTCGCGGTGGAGGATCCGGGAGCAGAAGACCTGTTCCCGTTCGGAACCGTGGCCAGAATCATCAAGACCTTCGAAATGCCTGACGGCACCATTTCAGCTGTGCTCCAGGGCCTGAAAAGGTTTGAACTGGGAGAAATCCTCTCCGAGAACCCGTATTTGCGCGCAAACGTCCAGTATCTCGAGGACATCAGCGCTGACATGTCCCAGAACGACGTGAAAATCATAGCTGACTCCTTGAAAGAGAAGTCGGTAGCCATTCTCAGGTCATCATCACTCGCGCCTAAGGAGGCAGTGACGGCATTGAAAAACATCGAGGACTTCGACTTCCTCGTGAACTTCATCGCCACCACCATTGAAGTGGAAAACTTCCACGACAAGGTCACACTGCTCAAGTACGAGGACATGAAGACAAGGGCAATGCAGCTGCTCAATGTTCTGGACACCCAGGTCGAACTCCTGAAAATCAAGCAGGAAATCAATTCCAAGGTCAAGAACGAAATCGACCAGCAGCAGAGGGAGTATTACCTTAACAACCAGCTCCGTACCATTCAGGAGGAACTCGGTATGGACGGCGATGAGGAGATAGAAAAACTCCGTGCCGAGGCCGCAAAGAAGAATTGCTCTGCGGAAGTGAAGGAGATTTTCGAAAAGGAAATCGCCAAGCTCGAGAAGTACAATCCGTCATCTCCCGACTACAGCATCCAGTACAACTACGTGAAATTCATGTTGGACCTTCCATGGAACGACATGTCCAAGGATAACCTTGACCTCAAGCACGCCCAGAAGGTTCTGGACGAGGACCATTACGGTCTGGAGAAAGTCAAGGAGAGAATCATCGAATACCTTGCCGTCCTGAAACTCAGGGGCGACATGAAGTCCCCGATTCTCTGCCTCTACGGCCCTCCGGGAGTAGGAAAGACCAGCCTCGGAAAGTCCATCGCCAAGGCGATAGGCAGGAAATACGTCCGTATCGCATTGGGCGGTATGCATGACGAGGCGGAAATCAGAGGACACCGCAAGACATACATCGGCGCATTGCCGGGCCGTGTCATCAACGGCATCGCCAAGGCCAAGACATCCAACCCTGTCATGGTCCTGGACGAGATAGACAAACTCAGCAGCGATTTCAAGGGCGACCCGTCATCGGCTCTCCTCGAAGTGCTTGACCCAGAGCAGAATGTCACATTCCACGACAACTACCTGGACGTCGACTACGACCTCTCGCACGTGCTGTTCATCACCACTGCCAATGACATTTCGACCATCCAGCCGGCCCTGCTCGACAGAATGGAACTTATAAATGTTACCGGATATCTTGCAGAGGAAAAGATGGAAATCGCCAAGAAATTCCTCGTCCCTAAGGAACTCGAGGAGCACGGCATCGGCAAGAAGGACCTGAAGATCGACAAGTCTGCAATGGCGGAAATCATTGACCAGTACACCCGTGAATCAGGTGTCCGCGGTCTTGAAAAGCAGATTGCGAAGATTGCCCGCGTCACGGCCAAGAAAATAGCCATGGACGAGGACTATCCTTCTGTAATCAAGAAGGAAAACCTCAAGGAATACCTCGGACTGCCGACGGCTTTCCATGACAAACAGAATGGAAATGAGGGAGTCGGCGTGGTGACAGGCCTTGCATGGACGCAGATGGGAGGCGAAATCCTCTTCGTCGAAAGTTCAGTCAGCGAAGGAAAAGGCGCGCTCAGCATGACCGGTAATCTCGGAAACGTGATGAAAGAGTCAGCAACTATTGCATACCAGTACATCAAGGCCCATCCAGACATGGCCGGCATGACCGCCAAGGAGTTCGCAGAGAAAGACATCCACGTGCACGTTCCGGAAGGCGCAACCCCGAAGGACGGCCCGTCAGCCGGCATAACACTCGTAAGTTCAATGCTGTCCGCGCTCCGGGGAGTCGCTGTCAGAAAGGGCATTGCGATGACCGGCGAGATGACGCTCCGCGGAAAAGTCCTCCCTGTCGGCGGAATCAAAGAGAAGATTCTTGCAGCCAAGAGGGCCGGCGTGGACACTATCGTGATTTCCGAGGACAACAGAAAGGATATCGAGGATATCAATGAGAAGTACATCAAAGGCATGACATTCCAGTATGTGAACAACATCGAGGATGTCGTCAGATTCATATTCGCGTAATGGACGTCAGAATTGAACAGAGCTGGAAGGAAGCGCTGAAGGACGAGTTCGCAAAACCGTACTTCGCGTCTCTGGTACAGTATCTCCATAAAGAAAAGGCAGAAGGCCGGCAGATATTTCCTCCAGGAGGGGAGATATTCAAGGCCTTCGAGCTTACACCTGTTGACAAGGTCAAGGTCGTCATCCTGGGGCAGGATCCCTACCACGGGGCAGGACAGGCCATGGGCTTGTCATTTTCCGTTCCTGCGGATGTCCCGGCCCCTCCGTCCCTGAAAAACATCTTCAAGGAGATAGAGTCCGACCTCGGGATAAAGATGAGCGGATGCCCTGACTTGCGCAAATGGGCGGATCAGGGAGTACTTCTTCTCAATGCCGTCCTGACTGTCCGTGCCGGGGAGCCTACATCTCACAGCGCTATCGGATGGCAGCAGTTTACAGATGCTGTAATCAGTTATATATCACAGTATTGCGACGGCGTGGTCTTCCTTCTCTGGGGTAATTTTGCAAGGAGCAAAAAGGCATTGATAGACACTTCCAGACACTTTGTCCTGGAGGCTGCACACCCGTCTCCACTGGCTCGCGGCGCCTTTTTCGGATGCCGTCATTTTTCCAAAACCAATGAAATTCTCAAGTCTGAGGGCAAGTCACCTATAGACTGGCAGATATAGTTTTTAAACGTATGACAAAAGCTTTGTTTCCGGGATCTTTCGATCCATTTACAGCAGGTCATCTGAATATTCTGAAACGTGCCCTGACAATGTTTGACGAGGTCATCGTGGCCGTCGGCATAAATCAGGACAAGCGCGGCTTCTTCGATATGGACCAGCGCATAGATATTATCAGTCAGGCAGTTGAGGGCCTTGACGGGGTAAGCATCATAAAGTATGACAACCTCACCATCGACACCTGTCACGAACTCGGAATCCGCCACATCGTCCGCGGCGTGAGAAACATGATCGACTTCGAGACAGAAAGGTCAATAGCCGACGCCAACAGAAGGCTCGCTCCTGACATTGAAACCATCATAATCCCTACAGCTCAGGAATTTGCGCACATCTCATCGTCAGCGGTGCGAGACATCCTGAAGCACCATGGCGACACCTCGCTTTTCCTGCCGGAAGGAGTCGTCTTGCCGGCCGCCAAGGCCTAGGGCAAGGTCAATGCCAATGGGACAATCCGCCTTCGGCGCGGGTTCAAGTCAATGATAATCTGTAATTTATATACGCGGCATGAGATACTTTAGGATAATGATATTGGCCGTTGCTCTGGCATTGACCAGCATCACTTCGGGTGCGCAGCAGGTGGATTCATCTGCTCTGAAGGCTCTCGACGCGAAGCTGGATGAATATGTCCGGGCACTTGAGACAATCAGGCCGGAAGACCAGAAACAGGATTGTGCCGCTATCATTGAAAGCTGTACAGATTCCATTGTGCGTCAGCATGTTGCGTTGAAATTATATGCAGATTACATGGCGTCTCCGGTTATGGGTGCTGAGGCAGTGGCAATAGACATCGCAGACAAATGGTTCTTCACCGGCAAGGTCAAGATGAAGACTGACATTGACCTGATGAATGCGCGGATTTTTGCGGATTTCAACAGGCAGTCCCTCATCGGTGAACCTGCTCCGGCATTGACAATGGAAGATTCCCGCGGCGATTCATTGACCCTTTTCGGCGCTCCATCCAGGCGTTACAGCATACTTTATTTCTATGATACCGGCTGTCCGGACTGCCTCGTGACTTCGGTCATGTTACGCACAAGTCTCTCATTATCAAAGCATCCGCTGGATTTTTATGCTGTCTATGCCGGGGCTGACAGTCTTTCGTGGAAGGAGTACCGGGACAAGCGTCTGGATATCAAGTCTCCTATGGTGGACGTCCATCATCTCTGGGACCCTGAAGTGAAGTCGGATTTCCAGCTCAAGTACGGCGTACTTAAGACCCCGCAGATGTTCCTGATAGGGAAGGACAATGTCATTCTCGGTCGTCGCCTGGATGTTCCCGCTCTTGAGTCAATGCTGGCAAACATTTATGCTTCAGATGATTACAAGTACGGAAGTGATGAATCGAATGCTTTGCTCGACAGGATTTTCGGCAGTCTTGGAGATGACTTCAAGGTGGATGATGTGAATGCCCTGACGGACAGGATTGCCTCGCAGTCTCTGCCTGACGTTGCTGTCTTCAAGGAGACGGTCGGAGATGTATTCTATTGGATGTCAGACAAATACGACGGAAGATACAAGGAAGCCGACAAATATCTCATTGACAAGTATATCTTGTCGCGTCCGGACATCTGGGATACCCCTGCCGATACTGTCAATGTCATCGGCTACGCCAGGACGATGTCGGACCTTCTGTCCAGGTCAATGCCGGGGTCCGTCCTGCCGGCATTGAAAGTTTATGGCACTTTAGCTTCAGGCGGGGTGCCGGATTATATTCTGAAGGCCTCAGGGCTTCTGTCAGAAGAGGTTAAGGTCAATGCAAGGTCCCGTGTCTGGAATCTCCGCCGCCTGCCGTCGGATACTTACATTTTCTTTTTCGACACCAAGTGCCAGCATTGCAAGGAGTCTCTTGCAGCATTGACAAAACTCATGTCGGCGGATCGGAAAATGAAGGTGCTGTTCGTTTCTCTTTATGATGATTCGGCTGTTCACAGGGGAGTTTCTCCGCTGGAAAGTGTTCTGGATTCGTTCGACCTGCAGTTGCTTCCGATGACTGTCAAGGTCGGGAAAAAGGGGATTGCAGGTGAAAGATATGTGGATTTTGTCCGCATGGCCGGAATTACGTTTGGTGATAAAGGAAAATAATCCTATCTTTGCCGAGTTGAATTGAGGTATGGTGTAATGGCAGCACAAGTGATTTTGGTTCACTTAGTCCACGTTCGAGTCGTGGTATCTCAACGCGAGGGCGTTTTGAAACGAGAGTTTTGAAACGCTTTTTTTGTAGGCCGCTGGTGTGGCCTGGTTTGTTGGACAATTTGATAACACTTGGATAATCATGAAGAAGTTTCCGATATTGGCGGCAGCGCTTCTGGCATTGACTGGCTGCAGCCACAAAATGGCATTGAAAATTACCGATATGGGGGCAGTCTCCGGCGGTGAATTCGATAATGCATTGATAATCAATTCGGCGATAGACAGTTGCAGCAGGGCCGGCGGTGGCAGGGTCGTTGTCCCTGCAGGTCAGTTCATGAGCGGAACCATCTATCTGAAGGCCGGCGTGGAACTGCGGCTTGACAAGGGCGCCGAACTCCTGGCGAGCAGGAATCTTGCCTCATACGGGCATTATGTGACGGACAAGGATATGTCCAAGTATGATACCGGTGTCGGAACGGCCAATCAGAATTGCGCCTCGGACACAGTCTGGTCCCAGGCCCTGATTATTGCACGTCAGGCAGACGGCGCTTCCATAACCGGCTCCGGAAGGATTGACGGAGGCAGCATTGACAATCCTCTTGGAGAGGAGGAAATGCGCGGTCCTCATACGGTTCTGGTCGCGGAGACTTCTGATTTCACGATGTCGGACATCAGCATTGACAATTCTTCCAATTATGCGGTGCTTTGTTACGACTTGAGCGACAGCCGTTTCCGCGGTGTCCGGATTACCGGCGGCTGGGACGGAATCCATATCAGGGGAGGGGAGAATATCAATGTCAGTGAGTGTGATTTTTCTACTGGTGACGACAGCATGGCCGGCGGATATTGGCATAATATGTTGATAGACAGGTGTCATTTCAATTCTTCCTGCAATGGTCTCCGTATGATTATGCCTTCTGAGAATGTCCGTATTTCCGGCTGCACGTTCATCGGCCCGGGCCGCTCTCCGCATTGGACGACTTCTGACAAGGGCGGAAATATGCTTCATGCCATGATTTTCGAGCCGGGTGGCTGGGGTGACGCTCCGGGAACGTTGTCAGGAATATCTGTGGTTGACTGTGTTGCTGACAGCGTCATGTCGCCGTTTTGCATGACATTGCTGGATGACAATCACTGTACCGATGTCACGATCGACGGCTATCATGCCACGAACTGCCGCGTCATGGCCTTGTCCGTAAAGAGCTGGGGAAGTGCCGTGACAGATAAGGTAACTATCTCTAATTCATCATTTTCCTTCATTGGCGTGCCTGAGCAGGGCTTGGGAGAACGGATAGCGTCAATGCCATTCGACAAGTGGCCTTATTTCCCGTCCTACGGCGCCTATTTCCGAAATGTCGGCGAGGTCATTCTCGACAATGTGACCTTCTCCACCACCGGCCCCGATGACCGCAACGACGTTTACACCGACAACGTCGGCCGGATTGAGCGGTTGCCTTAAAGTTTTTGACCAACGGAGGTGGGAATTCATTATATTTGTTTCATTAAAGATTCATAAAATGAACAGAAGACAAATTCTTAAGACATTGACAATGCTGGTCCTGCTCCTGTTTGCAGGAATCCAGATGAAGGCTCAGAGTGAGCACCCGTGGAGCGGCGCCAGGGTCGCCATATTCGGCGATTCCATTTCGGACAGCAATACGAACAACGGAAAGGAGAAGTATTACTGGTACATGAGCCGTGATATTGGCATCATCCCATATTCTTATGCGGAAAACGGGCGCCAATGGGACAGGATTCCTGTTCAGGCGGGCCGTCTGGAAAAGGAGCATGGGCAGGATTTCGACGCGATTCTCATCCTGATGGGAACGAATGATTTCAATGCCGGTGTCAATGTCGGTGAGTGGTACCGTGAAGAGACCGTCCAGGTCGAGGCTGCCGCCGGAGAGATGAAGTCAATGAAAACCAGGCAGCACAGGACATTGGTTTTCGACAATTCCACATTTAAGGGACGCATCAATATTGCAATGGATCTGCTGAAGAAGATGTTCCCGCGCAAGCAGATAATTCTGATGACTCCTCTTCATCGAGGTTATGCGAATTTTGGTGAAAACAATGTGCAGCCAGATGAAAATTATACGAACAGCTGCGGAGAGTACGTGGATGCCTACATCCAGGCCATCAAGGAGGCCGGCAATATATGGTCGGTTCCTGTCATTGACCTGAACGCCATTTCAGGTCTTCTTCCGACCATGAGTGCGCAGGCGGAATATTTCCCGCATGACACGGACAAACTTCATCCTTCTGACGAGGGGCATGCCAGGCTGGCCAAAGTCTTGGAGGCCCAGTTTAGAAGCATAGCTCCAAGAACGGAATAGTATCCGGCGGCCTCACCGCCGGCCGGGCGCGTCAAAACAAGTCGATGAAAAGGTCGGAGTCGGAAGAGTATTCTCGCTAAAACTATTGACATTCTGTTGATTATCCATTATATTTGCAAAAAGTGACGTTATAACGTGAGTTTTTATGAAGATAAAATTATATCATGGTTCTGTCAATATCATAGAGCGACCTGAATTCGGGTTCGGAAATACGAGAAATGATTACGGGCTTGGCTTTTATTGTACGGAGCATATTGAATTGGCCAAGGAGTGGGCGTGTGCTGAAAACCGGGACGGGTTTGCCAATGAGTATGAGCTGGAAACGGATGGATTGAGCATATTGAACTTGTCCGATAATCAGTTTCATATACTTAACTGGCTTGCGATTCTCCTGGAAAACAGGACTTTCGTTATCGAACAGGGACTTCCTTTTGCCGCAAAAGATTATATCCTTTCTGAGTTCCTTCCGGATTATAAGAATGTGGATGTGATACGTGGATACAGGGCGGATGATTCCTACTTTTCATTTGCTTCAGCATTCCTGAACAATACTATTTCATTGGAGCAATTGGGAAGGGCCATGAGGCTTGGGAAACTTGGAGAACAAGTTGTTCTTAAAAGCGAACAGGCTTTTCGGCATCTAATGTATTCGAAATCTGTTCTCGCTGACAATCAGACATATTATCCGAAAAAATTCGCTCGGGACAGGACCGCCCGGGAGTCTTTCAGAAAAGAAAGGGGAGAATCGACTTTGAATGGCATATATGTTATAGATATTGTGAGAAATAACTGGAAAAATGATGATTCGCGCCTACGATAAGTTGTATTTGGAAGATGCTATGCGCAATCTTGCCGTGGCTCTGGATTATGGAGCCATGTCATGTGCCGGGGGTATCGGCGAGTTCTATGACCGGATGCTTGCCGGAAGGGTTATACGTCATTTTGAGAACGGAAATCCGCGATTTCTTGTGGGAATGTCCGGCATTGATCTGGCCCAAAGCATTATTGAAGGTACCGGCGGACGTTTTGACAGGTTCGACTATGTGCTTGAAGATCGTTCTGTTATTTTTTGGACCGGCTGGGCACTTGCTTATCTTCAATGGTTTACGGGAATGTCATTTGAAGCATTGAAGAAAAGAGGAATGGATGAGCGTCGTGTCATCCGTATGTATCCTGCATTTCATGAGGCGGACCTCAGCAAGTTTGTTGCTTCTGCATTGAAAATCATGGCTGAATCCGAGACGGGGATATCCTCATTGAAGCGGCAGCGGAAGTCAGCAGGATTTACGCAGCAGGAACTGTCGGAGCGTTCAGGAGTGTCTTTGCGGATGATACGTGCCTATGAGCAGAACAAGCAGGACATTTCCAAGGCCGAGTCTGAAGCCGTGCTGAATCTTGCGTCTGTACTCGGTTGTTCTCCATATTCGCTGTTGAGGTAATTTTCTGTTTTCTCATAAGTTGAGTGACCGGGAGTTCACTATAATTGCTTCCGTTTATAAACAAATGAGGCTGATTCGATTATGAACCAGCCTCATTTTGATTATATGAATTGTTTTTACAGAGTCCTCTTGATTTCCACAATCTGGAATGCCTCGATGATATCGCCAGGTTTCACGTCATTGTACTTGTCAATGCCGATACCGCATTCCATTCCTGCGAGTACCTCCTTGGCGTCATCCTTGCCGCGCTTGAGAGATGAAAGCTCTCCGGTATAGACTACGATGCCGTCGCGGATAAGACGTACCTTGCTCTTGGCCAGCATCTTGCCGTCCTTGACGAGACAGCCGGCGATGGTTCCGACCTTGGAGATGTGGAAGGTCTGCTTGACCTCTGCGGTAGCTGTGACTTCCTCTTTCTTCTCAGGCTCGAGCATACCCTCGATACCGTCCGTGACTTCATTGATGGCGTCATAGATGATAGAGTAGAGACGGATTTCGATACCCTCTTTCTCTGCCAGGTTTCTTGCGTCAGATGAAGGACGTACCTGGAATCCGATGATAATCGCATCGGAAGCGGTTGCCAGCATGACATCGGACTCGGAGATTGCACCCACTGATTTGTGGATGACATTGACACGAACCTCTTCTGTAGAGAGTTTGATCAATGAATCTGAGAGTGCCTCTACTGAACCGTCCACGTCACCCTTGACGATGATATTGAGCTCCTTGAAGTTGCCGATGGCGATACGGCGGCCGATTTCTTCGAGTGTCATATGCTTCTGGGTCTTGATGCCCTGGATTCGGATGAGCTGCTCACGCTTGTTCGCGATGGCCTTGGCCTCTTTCTCGTCATTCATGATGTTGAACTTGTCACCGGCGCTAGGTGCTCCGTTGAGACCGAGAATTGAAACAGGGGTAGAAGGACCTGCAGTCTCGACTTTCTGGCCACGCTCGTTGAACATGGCTTTCACACGTCCGTAGTAGCATCCGCTGAGCACCATGTCTCCGGTATGTACTGTTCCGTCCTGGACAAGGATTGTCGCGAGATATCCGCGGCCCTTGTCGAGTGAGGACTCGATGACTGTGCCGACTCCGAGCTTCTTAGGGTTGGCCTTGAGGTCCATGAGGTCGGTTTCGAGAAGGACTTTCTCGAGAAGCTTGTCCACATTGAGACCCTTCTTGGCTGAAATTTCCTGGCATTGATATTTTCCGCCCCAGTCCTCGACGAGGATGTTCATCTGTGCGAGCTGCTGACGAATCTTCTCAGGCTGTGCGCCCGGCTTGTCTATCTTGTTGATGGCGAATACCATAGGGACGCCTGCTGCCTGTGCGTGGTTGATGGCCTCGACTGTCTGTGGCATGACCGCGTCATCGGCTGCGATGATGATAATCGCGAGGTCGGTGAGCTGTGCACCACGGGCACGCATGGCTGTGAAGGCCTCATGTCCAGGAGTGTCGAGGAAGGTAATCTTGCGTCCGTCATGGAGTACCACGTTGTATGCACCGATGTGCTGTGTGATACCTCCGGCCTCACCGGCGATGACATTGGTCTGTCTGATGTAGTCGAGGAGGGATGTCTTACCGTGGTCAACGTGTCCCATCACTGTGATGATAGGAGGTCTTGTCACGAGATCCGCCTCGTTCTCAGGCTCCTCAGTGTCCTGGTTTATCTCGTTCTGGATATCCGCAGTCACGAACTCGACTTTGTATCCGAACTCCTCTGCAACAAGCACAAGTGCCTCTGCGTCAAGTCTCTGGTTGATTGACACCATGAGACCGAGACTGAAACATGCCTCGATGACTTTGTTTACAGGAGTGTTGTTCATCAATGTTGCAAGGTCATTGACAGTAACGAACTCGGTGACTTTGAGAATCTTCTTCTCTGCTGCCTCCTGAGCCATCTCCTCCTGAAGTTTTTGGGATGCGAGCTCTCTCTTCTCCTTTCTGTGCTTTGCTCCGAAGTTGTTCTTGCTCTTGCTGTCGTTCATCCTGGCGTAGGTCTCTTTCACCTGCTTCTGGATTTCCTTCTGCATCTCCTCCTGCTCGGCCTCAGTCATGGCTGGCTTGAAACGGTCGTTGTTGCGGTCTTTCCTGCGGTTGTTCTTTCCGCCGCCCTGCTGGTCTTTTCCGCCACGGAAATCTTTCTTTCCGTTATTGTTTCCGCCGCCGTTGTTGTTATTGTTGTTGCCGTTGCGGTTCTTCTTGGAGTCTTTTCCGCCTTTCTCGTCTGCGTCGATCTTATTGACATCGACCTTCTGGCTGCCTCCCTTGGAAATGCGCTCCCTCTTCTTGTTGCTCGGCTTCTTGTCGAACTGTGAAAGGTCCACTTTTCCGACAATCTTGAGGCCGCCTGTTACGGAACTGCTTTCATCCTCTGTGCTGGATGCGGCTTTCTGGAGCTTGTGCTCTGCCTTGAGTTTGGCTTTGTCCGCCTTCGGATTGAATTCTTTCTGATTGAGGTTTCTGTCGCTCTTCTTCATATCAGATTTCTTGACAGATGGATTTGGAACCTGCTCCGAAGGGGTTTGTACGGATGGTTCTGCAACATTGACAGGAGCCGTCTTAACCTCTTTTGACGGTTCTTGAGAAGGTGTTGCCGTCTCGACTTTCATATTGTTAGTTTGTTCTTCTTTTTTAGGCTCTGCGGCAACAGGGACAGGTGCAGCCTCGACTTTCACTTCCGGCTTCACCTCAGGTTCTTTCACGGCAGGCTCCGCCACCTCAGGTGTCTTCACCTCAGGTTCCTTGACTTCCGGCTCCTTCGTTTCAGGTTCTTTGACTGTGACTTTCTCAGGAGCAGCCTCATGTTTCTCTTCCTTTGCCGGTCCCTCTGCATTCACAGCCTCTTCTTCCTGTTTAGGGAATCGGTTTCCGGCCGCGCCTCTGATTATGACAGTGTTTCCACTTGCCGGCTCTTCTTCCTCTTCTTCTTTCTTCTTCGATCCTTTTTCAATGATCTCCTTTAACTTGATCTGGACTTTGTCTGAGTCCTCTTTTGCCTTGGCGTCGCTGCCGAAAGCTTTTTCGAGGTCCGGAAGGAATTTGTCCGAAACTTTTGCATTAGGATTCATTTCCAACTCTGCACCTTTCCCGTTGAGGAAATCAACGAGAGTCTGAAGTCCGATATTGAATTGCTTTGTTAGCCTGTTTAGTCTGATTTCTGCCATAAAAACCCCTTTAAAATTAATACTATACTCTATTTTGTGCCGCAAACTGTGGCCGGTTCAGGAATTCTCCCGGTCGCCGGCCATTGTTTCTATTCCTCTTCGAATTCTGCGCGGAGAATGTTCACAACATCGGCAACGGTCTCATCTTCAAGGTCTGCACGCTTTGCGATGTCTGCCGGATCCAATGCCAGAACACTCTTGGCTGTGTCGCAGCCGATCGACTGGAGCCTTTCGATGACCCAAGGATCGATTTCATTGCTGAACTCGCTGAGGAGTACGTCCTCGTCATCTCCCTCCTCTTCTCCTTCTTCCTTAGGAATCTCTCTCCAAACTTCGATCTCCCTGCCTACGAGCATGCTTGCAAGCTTGATGTTGCAACCGCCTTTTCCGATACCCTTCTTGACTTCGTCAGGAAGCATGAAGACCTTGATCTTGTCCGTCTCTTCCTTGCCCATGTCGATAGAAGATATCTTAGCAGGATTGAGCGCTCTCTGAATGAGGAGCTGTGTATTGCTTGTCCACTGGAGAACGTCAATGTTCTCGTTTCGGAGTTCGCGTACGATGCCGATGATACGTGATCCCTTGACACCGATGCAGGCTCCGATAGGATCGATTCTGTCATCGTATGATTCTACTGCCACCTTGGCTCTTTCGCCAGGGATACGGACTACCTTCTTTATAGTGATGAGTCCGTCATAAATCTCAGGAACTTCCTGCTCGAAGAGTTTCTTGAGGAATTCGTCTGATGTTCTGGAAAGAACAATGTAAGGAGTGGTGTTGTTCTTCATCTCCACGCTCTTGATGATGGCGCGGACAGTGTCGTTCTTCTTGAAATGCTCTCCCGGAATCTGCTCTGACTTAGGCAGTCTGAGCTCGTTTCCGTCTTCGTCGAGGATGAGGACCTCTTTTGCCCATGTCTGGTAGATCTCACCTGTGAAGATCTCGCCGATCTTGTCGGTGTACTTGTTGTAGAGGTTGGCTTTCTCGATATCCATGATCCTTCCCTGAAGGTTCTGTCTGATATTGAGGATGCCTCGTCTGCCGAAGTCCTTGAGCTCCACCTTTCTGGTGAATGTCTCGCCGAGTTCGTAGTCGTCTCCGTCCCTGTTCACTTCCTTGATGGAAATCTGGGTGTTCGGATTTTCTACGGTCTCTACGACTTCCAGATTCTGATAGATTTCGCAGTCGCCTTTATCGACATTGATGATGACGTCGAAATTGTCAGCTGAGCCGAATGTCTTGGCGAGCTGTGTCATGAAAACATCCTTCAAAACGCCCATCATGACCGGACGGTCAATGTGCTTCTCGTCTTTGAAAAGCGCGAAAGCTGATTTGAGGTCTATTTTTTCTCCTTCCATAATGGTTATAATTTTTATATTTTCTAGTCAAAATCTATATGAGGTACAACTGAGTTGATTTCGTCGTAGGCGAAAGTGTCCTCGTGTTTTACCATTTCTTTCTTCTTTTTGCCCGGAACCGCTTCCTTGACTTCATAGGAGAGCACGAAGCCGTTTTCATCAGCCGAGACGAGCGTGCCGGAGAGTTTTCTTCCGTCACGTGTCTTGACTTCCACCTTGGAACCTACGGCCTTCTGATACTGTTTCAGAATCTTGAAAGGCTGGTCAAGGCCTGCTGATGTGACAGTGAGGGAATAATCTTCCTTCTCCTGGTCGAAAACTGCCAGAAAGGCGTTGTTTACAGCCACGCAGTCGTCCATGTCCACTGTTCCTTCTTCTGATTCGATGGCGAGCACGATGTCGTTGTCCGAGCTGATGGTCACTTCTGTGATGAAACATCCGCGGGACTCCACCGGTGCTGTCATTTCTTTATATATCAATGCTTTGTCCATAAGCAAATATCATGTTTCCAATAAAAAAGATAGGAGACGCGCCCGTCCCCTATCTCAACTCACTTTTGCAAAGATAAGCATTATTTTCTGAAATGGGAAATTTTATTTTCACCATAGGTGACGGCTGACATTGATTTATTTCGGATTTTATGTTTATTTTGGCGCTTGGCGCGGGAACTGGGGTGTTACATTCTTGCTAAAGTAATGTAAAAGTGTTTACTTTGCATGAATAATTATTCGGTCCGTTAGCTGCGGGCACACTTAAGTGAAATAAAATATTGAAATTATGGAATTTACAGCCAAACAGCTGGCGAAAGTCCTGAGAGGAACCGTTGACGGGGATTCTGAGGCGAAGGTTACTTCTTTTGCCAAGATTGAACATGGCAAGGCGGGTCAGTTGTGCTTCTTTGCGAATCCTAAATACGAACACTATGTCTATACTTGCAAGGCGAGTATCCTTCTTGTGAACAAGTCTTTCGAGCCTAGGCAGAAGGTGTCATGCACCATGATCAGGGTGGATGATGCATATACTGCAGTAGCGGAGCTCCTCAAGTATGTGACTCTCCAGAAGAGGACTGACCGGAGGCATCGCGGTTTCAGGTCATCATGGTTCCTGACAACCAAATTCGGAAAGAAGGTTTATCTCGGAAGCCATTCCTATGTAGGTCATCATGCTGTAATCGGTGACTATACAAAGATTTATGAGAATGTATATATAGGTGACAATACCAAGATCGGCTCGCATTGCATCATCTATCCTGGAGTGAGCATTTATCCGGGTATGATTATCGGTGACAATGTGATTATCCATTCCAATGCCGTAATCGGCTCTGACGGTTTCGGAAACGCCCCTCAGCCTGACGGAACATGGGAGAAGATCGAGCATATCGGCAATGTCGTCATCGGAAACAATGTCGAAATCGGCGCGTGCACTACCATTGACAGGTCTGAAATGGAATCGACAATCATCGGCAATGGCGTGAAAATCGACAATCTCTGCCAGATTGCGCATAATGTCGTGATAGGGGACAATACCGTTATGGCTGCACAGTGCGGTATCGCGGGTTCGACAAAGATCGGAAAGAACTGTATTTTCGGAGGCCAGGTAGGTATTGCAGGTCATCTCAATATTCCTGACAATACCCAGATTGGAGCCCAGGCCGGCGTAATCAGCAATGTGAAGAAGTCCGGCGAGAAGCTTCTCGGTTCTCCGGCAATCCCGGTAAGCCAGTATCTCAGGAGTTACGCTGTGTTCAAGCAGCAGGGCAAGTAATTCCGTGGAGCCGGTGGGCCGTTTTGGAGCCAAAAGAGTCCAAAATGCCGCAACTTTTGGCTAAGTTGCTGAAAATACATATATTTGTGAAGTTTTTGACATATATATATTTTAGTATAGTTCCACAAGCGCGGAACAAAATGATTTGTTAATGAAGCAGCTTACACTTATCAATGCCTGTCAATTTCATGGCAAAGGTCTCCACACGGGACGTGTAGCGGAGATGACGGTGAAGCCGGCTCCGGCCGGGACAGGAATTGTATTTCTTAGAAAAGATATTGGTACAGAGGCATTTGTGGCAGCCCTTGCGGAGAATGTTTCCAGCACGGCGAGAAGTACGACAATTTCATCAGGTGAGGTTTCTGTATCTACCATAGAGCATCTGATGTCAGCATTGACCGGAATGGGCATTGACAATGCCATTGTCGAACTTGACAATGTGGAGGTCCCTATTCTGGACGGAAGCGCCCTTCCTTATGTGAAGGCTTTTGCCGGTAACGTGGTGGAGCAGGATGCCGAGCGTGTATATCTGGATATTCCTGAAGACATTGAACTGAAAGATGAGAAGACCGGTTCGTGGGTGAAGCTTACTCCTGCGGACAAGCCTTCATTCGAGATAACAGCCGATTTCAATTCTCATGTCCTTGGTGTACAGAAGGCTTCCTGGAGTCTTTCTGACAACTATGCTGAGGAGATCGGACCTTGCCGTACATTCGTGTTCTTCCATGAAGTTGAGTTCCTGCTTGCCAATAATCTGGTGAAGGGCGGTGACGTGGATAATGCGATTGTCATCGTGGAGCATCCCGTTTCTGACGAGCAGCTTGACAGAGTCGCCAAACTGTTCAACCAGCCTAAACTTGGCGTGAGCGAGAGCGGTTATCTCAGCAATCTTAAACTGCATTTTCCTAATGAGTGCGGCAGACACAAGCTGCTGGACATGATAGGCGACATGAGACTGGCCGGAGGCTACCTTAATGCTGCCGTAACAGCTTTCAAGCCTGGCCACACCATCAATACTAATACAGCAAAGGCAGTGCGTGCACTACTTGCCAAATAAAATTAAAGATAGAAGTATGAACAAGATTCATCCATTGGCTTCAGTAAGCCCTAAGGCAATTCTTGGAGATAACATTGAAATCGGACCGTATGCGTTCATCGATGATAATGTGGAGATTGGTGACGGTTGCAAGATTTATCCTCATGCAGTGGTTTTCCCTTATGTCAAGATGGGTAAGAACTGCGAGGTTTATCCTGGAGCAGTTGTCGGAGCAGTTCCGCAGGACCTTAAATTTGACGGTGAGATCACTTATGTGGAAATCGGTGACAATGTAACTATCCGTGAGTGCGTTACCATTAACCGTGGTACCAAGGCAAGCGGCAAAGGCGTTACCAAGATCGGAAGCAATACTCTCCTCATGTCTTACGTGCATGTCGCACATGACTGCGAAGTCGGAAA
The DNA here is from genome assembly GCA_934700615.1 of uncultured Bacteroidales bacterium. GTDB lineage: Bacteria > Bacteroidota > Bacteroidia > Bacteroidales > UBA932 > Cryptobacteroides. The sequence goes on along the minus strand of CAKUXR010000002.1, from coordinate 140,509 downwards.
TCATTGTATTCTCGTAAGTTACGTCGGTATTGCCGGTGAGACTCAGGTATCTGACTGGGCAATTGTCGGCGGAGGCGCAAAGGCTCACCAGTTTTCAAGAATCGGCTGCCATGCGATGGTCGGCGGCATGTCCAAAATCAACAAGGACATCCCTCCTTACGTTCTCTGCGGACGTGACCCTATCTGTTATGCAGGTGTCAATATCGTCGGTCTCCGCCGTCGCGGTTTCTCGGCTGACGTCGTAAGGAACATCAAGGATATCTACGATACCATCTACTTCCAGGGATACAATATCACCGACGGATGTGCAAAAGTTGAGGCCGGCTTCCCTGATTCAGAAGAGAAGGCTACAATCCTTAACTTCATCCGTGCTTCCAAGAGAGGTATCATCAAGGCCAACACCTCTAACGAGAAAGGTGAGATTGACTAATATTTCATAATGGAATCGTCGATATGATTCTGCTTGAAACAGCTTTTTTTCCGCCCGTATCATATTTCGCGGCGATTGCTGAAGAATTTACCCTGTCACCCGGCAGGGTAAATTCTTATATGCCTGCGCATGTGTTCATCGAAGCGTCTGAGAACTATCAGAAGCAGTCCTACAGAAGCCGCTGTAAGATTTATGCGGCAGGTGGAGAGGAAACATTGTCGGTTCCTGTGGTACATGAGGGCGGAACCTGCTCGCTGCCGATAAGGGAGATACGTGTGGATTATTCCCGCCCGTGGCTCACAAGAATGGAAAGGGCTATCGTATCTGCCTATGAATCATCGGCTTATTTCGATTACTACAAGGATGAACTGTTCGCGATATTGGATTCTCGTACAGATACCCTGCTGGATCTGAATACATCCATTCTCAGGTTCTTCCTGAACAAAATCGGAATCGCGGCAGAGATAGGTTTTACGGAGGAATTCACCTCGCGTGATGACGGGCGTTACGGGAAGGACCTCCGCGGCATCATTCATCCGAAACGTCCAAACAACATACTTGAACTGCTGGATCTGAAAAAGCCATACTGGCAGGTTTTTTCTCCCAAGTATGGCTTCAAATCCGATTTGTCCATAATGGACCTCCTTTTCAATGAAGGTCCGGACTCTATTGTTTATCTGAAGAAGATTTAGTCTATCAGAATCTCCATCCCAGGGTCACGACTACATCCCAGAGAGATCTTCTTACCACGAGTTCAGGTGAAAGGACTCCGTCAATGTAAGTGTCGTACGGATAGATATACTCCTTAGGCAGGAATGTGTCCCTCACGGCCACGTCGCAGAAGAATGAATTCTCCGTGCTGTATCCGAGACCGAATGCGAACGAGTTCTTGAATGCCTTAGGGGTAAGTTTCGTGCCTGCCGCATCGTAGTATCTCTCAGGTGATGTCGTGAGATTGTAACCCGCTCTGACAGCGATGAAAGGAAGAGGCTTCACTTCGATTCCGAGGCGGAAGTTATGTGCGGATCCTGTGAAATCCTTGATGTCTTTGTTTACTCCGTCGAAAGCTGTATTGTCATTGGTCTCAGTCTCCTTGAACTTCATGGTGCTGTAGTTGCAGAGCTCATAGTCGGCACTGATAACTCCCAAATCTGCAAATGTGTATGCGATACCGAAATTGGCGCGGAACGGAGAAACGAGCTTGTACTTGAATTCACCTTTCGGTGATGTAGCTGTCGCATCGAAAGAAGAATTCTCATAGAATGTCTCTCCTGCATGCTGCCAATGCTCGGTGATGAAGTTGGCAGTCGGTGTCTGGATGGCAACTCCGAGTCTGAGTCCTGATACAGGAACTGCGAGGAAACCGAACTTGGCATAGACGCCGGTTCCTTCTGCGCTATATGCATAGCGGTATCTCAGGCTGTTGAAGTATGTGAGTGAAGTTCCGCCGGCTCCATTGTCGAATTCAAGCTCGAAATTGTTCGGGTCCACTGCGAACTCCTTGAAGTATTCGTTCATGGAGTAGTCCATAGAGGTTATGCCGATGTTGACTCCTGCGAAGAACCTGTCTGAGAAATTCATTCCGAGATTCAGGAGGAGGTCATATTTGATGCCATGTGCCCTCTTTCCGTAAATCTGGTCAATTGCATCGGCAAGCTGGATGTCATACTTTTTGTTTCCGCTTGCATCATATCCGCTCTCGATGTTCTTCTCTGTGACTCCGACATACTGGTTGTTGAATCCTCCGAATGTGGAGACCATGCCTGACTGCCATCCGGTAATCTGGTTCCATGGGCAATTCACATCATAATATGCGTTCTCGCCGTTCAGCATTGATGAATTCAATCCGTTCATGTTTGTGGCGAGATATCCTGCGTAGCTGGTGGCAGTATTCCTTCCGCCTGCGGACAGGTCATCAAGATAATTGGCCGAAGCATTGGCCACAAGTCCGAGGGTTATGGCCTTGAGCGCATTTCCCGTATTCGTCTTGATGTTCATCGTGAAGCCGAAGTTCGGAACGGAGAATCTTACTCTGCTGTTCTTGTTTTCCATCAGCGACGAGCCTGCCATTCCCGGCATTGCGTCGTATGTCGCTTTCGATGTGATGATGCTGATGTTCGGTGTCAATGTTGCCTGGGAGTAGTTGTTCACTGCGGATCCGGCAGGATTGATGCCGATGGAACCGAGGTCACCTCCGAGAGCAGTGAAGGCATTGCCCATACTGATGGTCCTGGCAGTGCCGTAATAGTTGTTCTCGCTGAAACGCAAAGCGTCTGCTGTCGTCTGGGCGTTGGCGCCCGCTGCGATTACTGTGAAAAGCAGTATCGGGATAGTCTTTTTCATTTTATTAACTTTTTTTACTCAGAATGGAAAACTGGTGAATCCCGTTCTTGTGGTTATTGATAATTATACGATACACTTACGCAAGCCCTACGACCTGCAGAGCTTGCGTATGAAAGATTTCTAACGTCTGCGGACGCTTCCGCCTGAAGAGCCACCGGAGTAGCTTCCGCCCGATGACCTGACAGCGCCTCCGCCGGAATAACCGCCTCCGTATGAGCTGCTTGACGAGCTCCTGTAAGAACTTCCGCTGTTATAAGATGAGGAACTTCTGTATGAGCTGCCGCTGTTGTAGGACGACGAGCTTCTGTAAGATGAACTGCTCGAAGAACTGCGGTATGACGAGCCGGAAGATGAACCGGAACTTCTGTATGAAGAACCTGATGAACTTCCACTGTACGCGGAGCCTGTAGAACCGCCTCTATATGCGGTGCCTGCGGACTGTCCAGTGCTGTATGACTGGCGGACCGAACTGCCGGCTGACTGGCTTCCTGCAGGTCTGCGATAGACACTTGAAGATGCCGGACGGCTTACGGACGGCCTGCTGGCAGTCGCTCCTGTCATTGAACTTCCGTATGATCTGGAAACGGTGGTTCCGGAGTTCCTTACGGCTGACGAAGAACTGCTGCGGACTGCTGACCCGGTCCTGTTCTGTGAAACATTCATTCCCGGTCTCGCAGAGACGCTTCCTGAGTTCTGTCTTACGGCCGACGCGGAAGTGCGCCTTACGGCTGAAGGTGCTGATGTCGAACCTGACATGCCGCTGCTTCTGGTCACGCCTGACGTCGATGTCCTTCTGGCAGATGCGACTGAAGTCCCGTTGTTCCTTCTGACAGTCGAAGTCGTGACTCCCATTCCGTCGCTCCTTCTTATGGTGCCGTTGTTCTGGCGGGTGGTTTCGGTATAAGTCCTGTTTCCGTAATACCAGCCGTTGCCGCCCCTGTCGAAGTAGCCGTAGTCCCAGTGGTGGTGATGGTGGTGCATCGGAGGGCACCAAGGGTCATAGTACCATCTGTTGTAATACCACGGGTCATAATATCCCCAATAGTATCCGGGGCGTCCCCAATACCATGAACTGTAATACCAAGGGTCGTTCCAGTACCATGTGTCCCACCATATTGAAGAAGAGTAATACCAAGGATTAGCGCCCCAGTACCATGATGAGCCGTAGTAAGGATAACGCCATGAATCCCAGTAGTAACTTGGCCAATATGAGGATGCGAATCCGGCAGCAAACCCGTCGGCATATCCCTGAGGATACAGTGAGTAGCCGTTGTTGTTTGTGATTGTCACGGAAGTGCCTCCCTGCGTCTTGCTGAGATTCAGGGTAGTGGACATGTTCTCAGGAATGAAAAGCGTGTCCGTCTGTCCTGCCTTCAGGAAAACACTGGAGTTTTCAGTTTCTTTTACAAGGTCATTTACCTTGTTGCGGGAAGCGAGAGCGGCAGCCCTGCTTGCCGAATTGTCAGGATGGCTGTAAATGCCGTCCTGGTATGTCTGAGTTCCGGAGTATCTGGCTGCCGGACCGCACGCTGACAGAATTATCAGCATACTTGTCAGAGTCAAGATGTTCGTTTTCATAATCGGACCTCCTATATTGTTAAAAAGTTTGTATCTTTGTGCACTGCTGGTGCAAACATGCATCCAGTTGCAATTTTCGTACCTGCATTCTTAAATGCATTCCGTGCATCAATATTGCAAGTTAGTGAAAATTACATTCAAATACAATTTATTACGGTGGCTTGGCACCCGATTAGTAAAATAGACACCGTGCCGGAACCAGGCAGCCCGGTACGAAGAATACGTAGTAACAGAGATGGCAGATCAGATAACCAAGAGGTCAGTTAATTACTCACAGTGGTATAACGACCTGGTAGTCAAGGCAGACCTCGCAGAACAGTCTCCGGTCAGGGGATGTATGGTCATCAAACCTTATGGATATGCAATTTGGGAAAAGATGCAGCATGTCCTCGACGCAAAATTCAAGGAGACCGGTGCGGTCAATGCTTATTTCCCGCTTTTCATTCCGAAATCTTTCTTCAGCCGTGAGGCAGAGCATGTTGCAGGATTCGCGAAAGAGTGTGCGGTAGTGACACACCATCGTCTCATGAACGATCCTGACGGTAACGGCGTCGTAGTGGATCCGTCATCTAAACTGGAAGAGGAGCTCATCGTGAGACCTACTTCGGAGACCATTATCTGGAGCACCTACAAGAACTGGATCAAGTCTTGGAGAGATCTTCCTATCATGTGCAACCAGTGGGCCAATGTCGTAAGATGGGAGATGCGTACCCGTCTTTTCCTCCGTACCGCAGAGTTCCTGTGGCAGGAGGGCCATACCGCCCATGCCACATCTCAGGAGGCTCAGGAAGAGGCCGAGAAGATGGTTCACGTATATGCTGATTTCGCAAGGAACTACATGGCATTGCCGGTTATCGTAGGCCACAAGAGCCCTAACGAGAGATTCGCCGGAGCGCTTGATACTCTTACCATCGAGGCTATGATGCAGGACGGAAAGGCCCTCCAGTCAGGTACCTCCCATTTCCTCGGACAGAACTTCGCGAAGTCATTCGACGTAAAATATACCGACAACGAAGGCCAGCAGCAGTATGTATGGGCTACTTCGTGGGGCGTTTCTACCCGTCTCATGGGAGCGTTGATCATGGCGCATGGCGATGACAACGGTCTTGTCCTCCCTCCGGCTCTTGCACCTATCGAGGTCGTTATGGTTCCGATTTACAAGACGGCTGAGGAGCACGCGGCCATCCTTGAGAAGATGAATCAGATCAAGTCAGCCCTCCAGGCAGCAGGACATACTGCCAAGATCGATGACAGAGACACTCTCAGACCTGGATTCAAGTTTGCCGAGTGGGAGCTGAAGGGCGTCCCTGTAAGACTTGCCATCGGTGCACGTGACCTTCAGAATGATACTGTCGAGGTTCACCGCCGTGACACTCTGGAGAAGAACACTGTCTCACTTGAAGGCATTGACAAATATATTGAGGATCTCCTCGCTGATATCCAGAAGAATATCTACCAGAAGGCTGTTGACTTCCGTGAGAGCCGCATCGAGAAATGCGATTCTTGGGAGGAGTTCAAGGAGAAGATCACTCAGGGCAAATTCCTTCTCTGCCACTGGGACGGCACGGCCGAGACCGAGCAGAAGATCAAGGATGAGACGAAGGCTACAATCCGCTGCATCCCTGTGGACAGTGTCGTCTGCAAGGAAGAAGGTGTGGATATCTATTCAGGAAAGCCTTCACACGAGAGAGTCGTGTTCGCGATTGCATACTAATCCCGGACCGCGTACGGCTCCGCACTTCTTTTGTTAATTCCGGGAGTCCATCTCCTGCCTTAAAGTCAATGAAAATGATGAAAAGAGCTATTCTTTGCCTGTCAGCATTGATGTTCACATTCATGTCGGCATCAGCACAGGACATTACCGATGCGCAGAAGGCGGCTGAAGAGGCTGCCAGGGCGATTGCCGGTGCGCCCCAGGCTGAGGTCAAGGTGCCCAGGCCGAAATATTGGACCAATTCACTTCTGACCAAGATCGACTTTGGTCAGACCAACCTTACGAACTGGGCGGCCGGTGGCTACAACAGTGTGACTCTCAAGTCTTTCATTGATGCTAATGCAAACTATAAGAAGGAAGAGCTTTTCTTCAACAATCGTCTCCAGCTGGATTACGGCTTCCTCTATTCGGAGGACAAGCCGTTCATCCAGAAGAGTGATGACCGTATCTATTATGAGGGCAAGTTCGGTTACAAGGCAACCCAGAGGCTGAATTATTCTGCACAGTTCAGCTTCAAGTCGCAGTTCTCCAACAGCTACAATTATCCGACTCCGTCGAAGCCGACCGGTGCGGATGAAGACTGGCAGCCGGGAAAGAGTGACTGGAAGGCAAACCGCAAGCAGAAATCCGGTTTCATGTCGCCTGCCTACACGAACTTGGCTCTCGGTATTGACTGGGTTCCTACCAAGTGGCTTACCATAAACATCGCGCCTGTCACGGGCGGTTTTGTCGTGGTGACAGATGAGGCTCTGAGAACCTCGTACAGTATGGAACTCAAGAAGGAGTATCATAAGTATTCCGAAATGACATCGGACCAGGTTTCCAATCTGACCGGTACGGAAAAGACCGCGTATGAGAACTTTGTCAATGCCAAAGCTGACGGTTCCGCTTATCGTCCGGCAAGATTCGAGCTTGGTGCCCAGATCAAGATAGACGGTAAGCTCCAGATCAATGACAATTTCAAATATACTTCACAGCTGGTGCTCTTCTCCGACTATCTCGACAATCCGCAGAACATCCGTGTGAACTGGGATAACAGATTCGACTGGAAGATAGCGAAGTATTTCTCATTGACAGTGACGACAAACCTCATATATGATGACAAGGTGCTGGTGAAGACAGACAAGACTCTGAAGAAATATCCTAATGGACGCAAGATGTTGCAGTTCAAGGAGTCCCTGGCTTTCGGCTTCTCATATACGATTGCTTCAAGGAAAAGATAGATATGCAGAAAGCATTTGACAAGATTTTGAAGGGGCTGCTTCCTGAAGGGGAAACAGCCCTTCTTGCTGTGAGCGGAGGCGTGGACTCGATGTGCATGGCGGAACTCTTCCGCTCTAGCATGTCGCATCCGCGTTTTGCAGTGGCCCACTGCAATTTCCATCTGCGCGGCGAGGACAGCGATTCTGACGCTTCATTGGTAAGGCAATGGGCCGAGGATGCCGGAGTGCCGTTCCATCAGGCGGATTTCGATACGGAAGAGTACGCGGCCTCGCATTCCATGAGCATCGAGATGGCTGCCAGGGAGTTGCGTTATGACTGGTTCGCCCGCCTCTGCAAGGAGAACGGATATTATGGCGTTTCTGTCGCCCATAATGCCAATGACAATGCGGAGACATTGATACTGAATCTTTTACGCGGTACGGGCCTTCGCGGTATTTCAGGTATGAAGGAGATGTCCGAGGTGGCAGTAAGCAATGATGGGCTCGCGGGCGTAAGGCTGTTCCGTCCGCTGCTCGGCTTTACACGTGAACAGATTACCGGCTTCGCGCGTCAGGCCGCATTGACCTGGCATGAGGACTTCACGAACGCCGAAACCGTATATAGGAGGAACAAAATCCGCAATCTGGTTTTTCCGCTTTTCGAGAGCATCAACCCGTCGTTCCTCCGTACTTTCTCCCGCGAGATGGACACCTTCGCCCAGGAAAATGCTATCGCGGACGACTATTTCAATGCTGCTGCGGCCAAGGTCAATGCCAGTCCGCTGCCCGGAGAGTTTTTACGTGTCAATGTCAGACTGCTCAGGCAGGACGCTCATTGGGAATATGTCCTGTACAGGCTTCTGGAGCCGTTCGGGTTCCGTGACCGTCAGCTTGACCCGATAATCCGTCTTGTCCGTGACGGGGAAATCTTCTCGGGCCGTGAGTTCGGGAGCCAGGGCTACAGGATTGTAACGACTGATAATCATATTGTTGTGAAAAAGAGAACTGCATCTTCCGGACTTCCTTTCCAGACGTTCACTGGAATCCGGGAGAATGACGTATGTGCTGCCGTTCCCGGTGCCGGCACTTATGAATTTGCTTCGGCCAAGGTCAATGTCAGAGTGGAAAACATTGACGGTGATGTTGTCGGGCGTGTCAAGGAACTGGCGTCCTCAGGCGCCTTTTCGGCGGACGGGGCAGCATTGACCTTTCCCCTCCTTCTGCGGCATTGGCGCAGCGGCGATTGGATGAGGCCGATAGGTGCGAAGGGGCGCAAGAAACTGAGCGACATGTTCAAGGATATGAAACTCAGCATTGACGAGAAGGCTGAGGCTCTTGTCGTTGTCGCTCCGCATCTGAACAAGGGGTATGATGAAACGAAAGATGCCGGAGAACATGTCGCTGGTGTTTGCGGCTATGCTTCCGGCAAGTTCTATTGCAGGGTGGATGAGGCTGTGAAAGCTTCACAATCCACTGATTCTCTGGTTGTTATTGAACTGTAACCACGTAAGGCATTCTTGCGTAGATCTTTTCTGAAGAGTTCCAGTTCCAGCTTCTGTAGGCTTTCTCAATGGACTCGAAAGGAGTGTTGGCGAGGACGCTTGCGGTTCCTGTCAATGTCTCCATCAGCATTTCGACGAGTGTCTGAGGCTTAGGGTAGCATGTGATGCCCCAGTTGCCGAGTTCTGCGTCTCCTGCTGCGATGGCAGTGTATCTTACTGCATCCGAGAGAGTTCCGATTTCATCGACAAGGCCGATCTTGATGGCGTCTGAACCTGTCCATACGCGGCCCTGGGCGATGTTGTCGACTGCTTCCGTGGTCATGTCCCTGCCTTCTGAGACGTTCTTCAGGAATGCGTCATAGATGTTGTTGACTGATTTCTGCATGTATGCGGTTTCCTGGGCGTCGAGCGGTCTCATCATGGAGAACATGTCGCTGTGGCGGCTTGAACCGACAGGAGTAACATTGACATTGAGCACGTTCTTTACGGTTTTGCTGACGTCAGGAATCATGCTGAAGACGCCGATGGAACCTGTCAATGTCGATGCGTCTGAGAAAATCTTGTCGCAACTGTTTGATATCCAGTATCCTCCTGATGCGGCGTAGTCACCGTAAGATGCGATGACCGGCTTCACTTTGCGGAGAAGGTCGATTTCATTCTTGATTTTTTCCGATGCGAGTACGCTTCCGCCAGGGGATGCGACTCTCAGTACCACTGCCTTGATGTTGTCGTCGTTTCTGACGTCGGCGAGGATGGATGCGAAGCGGTCGCCTGCAACATTCTGTTTGCCGTTGCCGTCGATGATTTCACCTTCCGCGAAGACGATGGCGATGTTTTTCTTGGCTGACGGAATTGCCTGTGTCGACTGTACCATGAAGTAGTCAGTGAAAGGTATCATCTTGACATCCTTGTAGTTGTCTTCCACTGCCAGGGCTGTGAGCCTGTCGCGGAGGTCTTCTTTTGTGAGAAGTTCATCCACGAGTGATGCGTTCAGGAAATCTTCAGGTGAGCAGAGCTCGAGGTTGTCGATGAGGGCGTCGAGTCTGTCTCTTGTGATGCCTCTGCTCTCGCAGATTTTTTCTGCGATGTTGTTCCAGATGGAGTTGATCATCACCTGGTTCTGTTCGAGGTTCTCGTCGCTCGGCTTGTTCTTGATGTACATTTCGCCGGCTGACTTGTATTTTCCGTGGCGGATGAGCTGTACGTTGACTCCGAACTTGTCGAGAAGGTCTTTCAGGAATATGAGCTGGGTGCCGACGCCTGTCATCATGCTGGTGCCGCCTGAATATTTGCCCATATAGATTTTGTCTGCCGCTGAAGCTAGGTAGTATGCTCCTGTGCTGGGATTTTCAATGTATGCGACTACTGCCTTTCCGCTTTTCCTGAAGTCCGAGATGGCCTGACGGAGTTCTTCAATCTGTGCGAGGCCTCCCTGGAGTCCTTCCGGACGGAGGAATATGTATTGTACTGATGGGTCTGAGGCTGCCGCTTCAATGCTTCTGACCGCGTCCCAGAGTCCTGTCGGGGTGGTTTCGTCTCCCTGCAGGCGTGACATCGGGTTGGCTTCCTGTGTCTGTTCTGACAATGAAATCTTGCTGAGGTTCATGTCGAGTACTCCTGAGCGTGGGAGAACCGGGGTGCTGCTTCCCAATGAAGCCAGGGCTCCGACAAAGCCGAAGAACAGGAATGAACCGATGATTCCCATTATGAAAAGGCCGCAGATTACGGCCAATGTCATTTTGATAAAGTCTTTCATGCTATCAAAATATTTGTTTGTAAATGTTCCGTTTCATGGCGCAGGATGCACTGTCTGCATTGGCCTCCGCCCTACACAAAGGTAAAAAATAGTATTGATTATCACTATATTTATTCCTAATTTTGTAGATTATTAACAAAGAATTAACACCAGCAATATTGCAATTTTAAGATATGGCACAGAAACCGTCTATACCAAAGGGAACAAGGGACTTCGGCCAGGAGGAGATGGCCGCAAGGAATTATATTTTCGACACTATCCGTTCTGTTTACAGGACTTATGGTTATGTCCAGATAGAGACTCCTGCCATGGAGAATCTTTCGACTCTTCTTGGAAAGTATGGCGATGAGGGGGACAAATTGCTTTTCAAGGTCCTGAACAGCGGTGACGCGTTCAAGGGCATTGACATTGACAATTATAAGAACGAGGATGGCAGCATTGACAGTAACAAGCTTGCCATGTCTGTGTGCGAGAAGGGTTTGCGCTATGATCTGACCGTGCCTTTCGCGAGGTACGTGGTCCAGCATCAGAATGAGATTGCGTTCCCGTTCAGGCGTTTCCAGATCCAGCCGGTCTGGCGTGCGGACAGGCCGCAGAAGGGCCGCTATCGCGAGTTCTATCAATGCGATGCTGACGTTATCGGCAGCAAGTCCCAGCTCAATGAACTTGAACTTGTCCAGATTGTGGATACTGTTTTCACCAAGTTCGGAATCAATGTTGCCATAAAGATCAATAACCGTAAGGTGCTTACCGGTCTCGCTGAGATTTGCGGTTTCCCTGACAAGGTTACTGATATAACTGTTGCCATTGACAAACTTGAAAAAATCGGGCTTGAGGCGGTTGAGGCTGAGATGCGTGAGAAGGGCCTGGATGACAGGGCGGTTGCCGTAATCGAGCCGGTTCTGTTGCTTCAGGGCGAGACTTCGGAGAAGATTGAGGTCATGAGGCGTCTCATGAAAGGGGAGTCCGCTTCCGGTATTGTTTCGGAGGAGGGTCTCAGGGGTCTTGACGAGCTTGCCGAGCTGTTCGCTTTCATTGACAATGCCGGTGTTTCCCAGAAGGTAGAGATGGATCTTTCGCTTGCGCGCGGTCTGAATTATTATACGGGTGCGATTTTCGAGGTGAAGGCTCTTGATTTTGCGATCGGAAGTATCTGTGGCGGTGGACGTTACGATAATCTTACCGGTATTTTCGGCTTGCCTGGCATGTCCGGTGTCGGAATTTCTTTCGGTGCTGACCGTATTTATGATGTCCTCAAGGGTCTGGACAAGTTCCCTAAGGGTCTTGCCGGCTCGGCTTCAGTGCTTTTTGCGAATATGGATGCTTCAGTGCTCCCGTATATCGTGCCTGTCGTGAAGAGTCTGCGTGATGCGGGTGTCTCTTGCGAGATTTATCCTGACCAGAGCAAGCTGAAGAAGCAGTTTGACTACGCTGACAAGAAGGGTATTCCTTTCGTTTCGATCAATGGCAGTGATGAGGCTGCTGCTGGAATGGTCAATGTCAAGAATCTTTCTACGGGTGACCAGCGTTCGTTCTCCAGGGAGGATATTACCGGCCTGGTCAATTTCGTGTCTTTGTGATGAATATTACTAATTAATTCTTATAAAAGGTTGCCGTCATCGTCCAGCGTCGATGGCGGCTTGTTCATGTTTTATGGCAAACAAGTTGAATGTTTCCGGTAATATGATATGGGGATTCGCTGCAGGAATCATTACCGGTGTTACTTATGGTCTCAATCCTCTTTTCGCGAAGCCTCTTCTGCAGATGGGTGTTTCGGTAGATTCAATGCTTTCTTTCCGTTATCTGGTTGCGTGTCTGATTCTTGGTGTCTGGCTGCTTCTCAGGAAGGAGACTTTCAAGGTCAATGGCCCCCAGTTTTTCCGTTTGTGTATTCTGGGAGTTCTTTTCGCCCTGAGCAGTATGCTGCTTTTCCTTTCCTATAAGTATATCCCGGCCGGCCTTGCCACGACCATAGTCTTCCTTTATCCGGTTCTCGTGGCGTTTATCATGGTTTTTCTAAAGGTCTATCCGACATGGCAGGTCTGGGTGTCCATCTTCCTGACTTTCGTCGGAGTGGTGATTCTAAGCCGTCCTTCCGGCAATGTTTCCCTCAATGCCGTAGGTCTTCTTCTTGCCGGCGGTTCAGCATTGGCCTATGCCCTTTATCTTGTAGTGGTGAACCGGAGCCGTCGTCTCCGTACCGTTTCCAACCATCTCTTGACTTTCTATGCGCTTCTTATCGGTTCCGTAGTGTTCCTTCTGCATAATTTCATAGGTGGCGGCGGTCTGATGACCGGTATCCACGGTTGGTATTGCTGGTTCAATATCATCGGCCTTGCCATTTTCCCGACTCTTGTCTCGCTCCTGACCCTGGCCATAGCGACCCGTATCATCGGTGCGACCCGCACTTCTGTCCTCGGTGTCTTCGAGCCGGTGACAGCCATCGCCGTCGGCACAATCTTCTTCGGCGAGTCGCTTACTGTCAATGTCATTGTGGGCGTGGCCATCACTCTGGTTGCCGTGACGTTCATGGTCCTGACTGGCAAGAAGTCGTAGGTTCTGCGTTCTATGGACTACATGTTTTTATGGGTTTCAGGGTGATTATTCAAACTTTTTCGTAAAAAAACGCAAAAAAGTTTGCAGATTAGAAAATAATGCGTACCTTTGTAGTCCAATCAAATCGCGGGGTAGAGCAGTTGGTAGCTCGTCGGGCTCATAACCCGGAGGCCGGAGGTTCGAGTCCTTCCCCCGCTACCAAGAAAACGGATGTTGAGAAATCAGCGTCCGTTTTTTTCGTCGTATGTGCGCTGGGGTGGGGGGGAGTTGTATGGGGGAAATAAAAAACAGACATCCATTTTAGGGAAAAGATGTCTGCTTTTACTTGTTGCCTTTCTTATTCACACAACATTACAAAGGTAAATAAATATTTTTAATTGGCAAGGATTCCCCGTTTTTTGTTGAGCGTCTTCTCGGTTCAGTGTTGGCCGGACTGTTGTTATCTGGTAAGCGTTTCCTGAGTTACGTCTGCTGCGTCTGTCGTCGGGACGATGCCACATCGGTTTTTGCAATGGTTTGATTTTTAGGAAGTTATGAAATTCGATGTGGATTAGTGGCCAAAAAATCCTCGGAAATCCACGCTTAAAATAAATGATGCCTGATTATCAATGTGTTACAAGGATGGTCGTGGCGTCGTCCCGCCTGCCGGGTTTCGTCCCATTCAGATGCCGCATCGTTGGAAAACGGTGTAAGAAAACGTCATTTTTTGCACCGTTTTGAAAAATTTGAACAAACGGGGTAAAATCAGGCCGTTTTTTACCCCGTTTTGTTCACTATTCGGCTACGGAATGATCACTTACACCAGTAATAATCCTTTAATCCGCGTCATCCTGAATCAGTAAGGCATTCCTGTCTACCAGAGCTGGACTGTCACAAATTCCGGCTACGGCATCTTTTGTTGTCAGGTGGTGCAGTACGGCGGAACTCACTCCGCTGCGCTCCGTTCGGCCCTCCTACCGTTTCCTGCGTCCTCGCTCCCGCGAGAACTTGTCTCCGGCAGGCACCTCCCACTTCCCGAGGCCGTGGGCTGGCCACGTCCGCCGTACTGTACCACCTGACAGACGACATGTCGATTGATGTCATATTTCTTGGAAATACTATAAAATGTTTTATATTTGCATTTGCGTATGTCTTCACGCGCCCTAAATGATAAAACCGATTGATACTTGAACTTCTTCATGGATAATATATATTGGCTATTGCCATACTTGGATAATCTTAGTTTTACGCGTATCAGCGTGAGATTTACACCGATTTCTGACCTTGCCCAAAAAGCATGGATAGGAGCTGCTGTGAGAAACCGTTTCCTGCAGGCCGCGGAGAAAGTCATGCTGTCCGAAGGGATGACACTTCGGGAAAAACTTGACACTTTGCCGCTTTCGGAAGACCATTTCTTGTATAATCAGTTCAAGGGCGGCTTTCCGAAAGGCTATATGTTCGATGTGAGCAGACTGTTATCAGCGAAAAGCAGTTTTGAACTGAAAGCGGACGAAACTTACAGGCTTGACCTTCTTCTGATAGGGACGGTGAACAGTTTGCAGCCGCAGATGATAACAGCATTACAGACGATGTTGTCAGATGGCCTTGGCAATCCGCCGGTACAACTGATGCTTCAGGAAATGAAAATTGAAAAGAGCGTCAGCCTCCGGAATTTTGCCAAACGCAATTTCGAGGGCCCCGTGACCGGTGAATTCCGACTCAGGACACCGCTTTCGTTGCTCAAACCGCTGAAGAACACATCTCATGTAAGTTATCAGGCAAAGATGAATGGATTCCCATCGTTCTATCAATGGATGAATGCGGCGGTGAACCGTCTAATGGCATTGACACTGCTCTATTCCGAGGATCATCTCTCTGTCATTGACACGCGCGAAGAATGGGAGCGAAGCATCGAGAATTTCGTTTTTCCTGCGGCTGATGCGTGGCTGATGGAGGCCGGTCTGAGGTTCCGGAAACTTCGGAGCACGCCCAAGCAGGGTGAGGTCAATGTCTATGTGATGTCCGGGTATGTCGGAAATATGACTTATTCCGGAATTTCGCCGTTTCATGTTCCTGTTGTGGGGCTTATGTCGCAGTTGGGAGTGGGAAATGATATAAATTTCGGATTGGGGAAATACGACGTGGATTTTACTGAAATATAAACTTTTAATATTGGCTGATAGTGAAAAAGATTGTAGTGCAATTGGTTCAGGATACTCCTATGTGGCATTTCCAGGGAGCATTCGATGATTGTTGCCTTAGGGCGACAGAGGTGAAGCCTAAACTTGACAGGTTTTTGCTGGCTAAACTAGACAAGGGAGAGTTGTCGGTGAATGATTGTGCGTTGACAAGTCGTGACGGTGTGCCTTCTACTTGGTGGGCAAATGAGGATAAGACAGCGCTTAATTACAAGATGAGGATTAGTGCTCAAAGCCGGAGCATCATTGAGTCACAAGTCCCCGACCTGGACAGGAGGACTGGACAGCAGAAAACTGATCGTAACGGAAAGCCCGTATTTAGAAATCTTTATCCGATTTATTTCGCTAGGGTTGGAGCAGATGAAACTGGCGATATGGAATTGGTGAGGATGAGTGGCATAAGAGTCGAGTTGATAGTTAGTGATGACAGGCTTGCTGAATGTATCGAGCCAATTATTCCGGCATTTTTTGCATCTCATAGTTTCGGCGCTCGACAGGATAAAGGATTTGGATGCTTTAGGGTATCTGGTGCTGGATCGACTGGAAAATTGTCGGGGGCTTCTTATTATTTTATTGTCCCTGCTTGTAATAATTCAGAGGATAAATATCAGAGTCTGTTTCAGCATATAAACTATTTCCATAAAGTTATTCGTAGTGGAGTGAATGAGCGTGGATGTTATGTCAAGTCTATGATGTATCATTACGCTAAAGATAAAGGAGATGATTGGGATAAACCTGTTATACGTACCACGTTTAATTTTAGAAATGTGTTGTATCGCTTCATCTGTGGGGATGTTCATATTGATGAATTGTATGATATGGACCGTCGAAAAGTTACAAATCATGATGGTAGTATTAAACCAGTGCGTAATAGCTTGAGCGATGAGTATGAACGGAATCGTGAACTTATGAGAAAGAAGAATCTTTACCGTGATGCTCTAGGCTTGTCAACTTCGCAGGATTGGATTTCCTATGGAAATAAAGTGAAGACGTCGTTACATGGTAACGAAAGTGAAGAGGTGCGCTTTAAGTCACCTGTTGATTATCGACCTGTTCCAACTACTGATGGGGGCTTTATTGTTTACATTATAATTCATGAGTTGCCAGATGAATTGAGACAGGCAAGATTTGATATTTCATGTGATAAATCCAGAGAGAGATTGGAAGAGATGAAAATTTCAGATGCTATATCTATTTCAGATTATTTCGAGTTTATCTATGATAATACGTGGAGAGTTGAGTTGGATGAGGTTGAAGAACCAGATTGTATAGACATTCAGCCTGGCAAAGAGAACAGGGAACCATATACATTGATAACTCAAGTGTTTAGTACATTGAATAAAGTTGTAAGATAAAGCTATGGGTGAGAAAAAACACTATTTTGGAATAACTGTCGGGCCGATAACTCGGGTGTTGTCTTGCGCACATAGTACGCGGGCCGTATGGGCATCAAGTTATTTCTTCTCGGATTTGTCGCGTCGTCTTGTCGAACCATTGTACAACTCTGGGCATAAATTTCTGAAACCGATCGTGACTGAGAATCTGTTCGGAGAACGCACTACAGTAGGACGCTTTCCGGATCAATATATCTTCGAGGCAAAACCTGAAGACTCGTTTGAAAGTCTCATGAACCTTCGTTCAGAGGTATTGGACAATGTTGCCGGACGCATGTCTGAGGCACTGAAAGAGAACAAAGATATACTCAAACAATATTTAAGCAAGACAATCAAGATCTATCTCCTTGATTTATCTTCTGAGAATCCGGAAACTGTAGTTGAGGAGATGCAGAACAGAATGTCATGCGCGGAGTTTCGTGACACCTTTGCGGACAGTCAGAAACGGGATTATCTTTCGAGCTTGTTTGAATCAAATATAGGGGTTCTGAGAAAATTTTTTGAACTTGATAAGACTCTCGATGGCTTTGATTCACTTCCGGAAGCCGCATATCATAAATATGTGGCCTTCGTTTCAGCGGATGGCGATAATTTCGGAAAATGCATGGCTAAACTTGGTGAGAAAGCGTCTCTTTTCAATGTCTTTGGCGCAGAACTGGCCAAGTTGGTTGAAGACTATGGCGGTCAGGTTATCTATCAGGGAGGCGATGACGTTTCTTTTTATGCTCCAGTATATAACGAAATAAAGGGTCTTGACATTTTTGGACTTATCAAGCAAATTGATGAGGCTTTGAAGAATACTATTTCAAACAACGAAGATGTTAAACGTCTGGGCATAAGCGTCTCCATGAGTTATGGCGTAGCGATTTCTTACGAAAAACATCCTATGGCCGAGACAAGACAGCTTGCAGAGGAACTCATATACGAAGCGAAAGCAATTGAGGGAAAGAATGCCATTGTCTGGAAACTTCGTAAGCATAGCGGACAACTTGCCGGTGGTAAGATAAGTAAAAATAACAAAGAGTTGTTTGGTAATACCTGCGGAATTCGGCAGTATGCTTCATGGGTTGAAGATGAATTCCTTCATAGTATCACATACTGGCTGAAGCGTTATGAGGAGCCTCTTCATTATATACTTGAAAAGTCAATGGGACCTAATGCCAATGCTGCCACCAACAGGCCTGCGCGAAAAGCGATGCTCGAGAATTTCATTGACAAGAACTTCAATGAAGATGTACATGATCGTTCGAAAGACCTGCTGACCAGTTTGATTCCGATTCTGCTTGACCAGTCTTTTGAAGGAAAACCAGAGGAGGCTATCAGTTATCTTCATAACGCATTGCGATATGTAGGCTTATTAATCAGAAAACCGGAAAACAGATAAGCTATGAGTGATAAAACATATAAGTATATAGTTCGTTTGACTCCAGTAGGAAGCTATTTTTTCGGTGGAGAGACGACGTTTGGTGACGGAAAGAACCAGAACTATCTTGTCAGAAGTTGTATTCTGACTCAAGTTTCTGCCGTGTTGGGCGTATTACGCTATGAAATATTACGGAGAAACAATTTGCTTGAGACAGGAGCGGAAAACGATGCTGAAAAAAAAGAAAAATGGCCTGAGTATATCGGAAAGCCTTTCAATATTGAGGCTCCGGCCGCCTCGTATGGACAAATAAAGGAGATTTCTCCAATCTTTATGGAAAGGAAAAGTGATGGAGTGCTCTTTACGCCATGCCCGGCTGACTTGGGATATGAGGTCACGTTTGGGAATGATGAGAAAGTATCATATTTTGGGGAAGAAATTCCTCAGCCATTGATTACCAAGCAGGGAACCAATACGTTCTGTGATTTCAAAAAATACGATAATTGGAAGAAATGGATAGGAACAGATGGAAAAACGATCGATGCGGATAAGATTTTCATCAATGATGAAAGAGTGGGAATAAATAAACTTGATAGTTCCTCGGATAGAGATAAGGCTTATTTTGAACAGACGCAGATAAGGCTTGGAGATGGTTATCATTTTTGCTTTTCTGTGACGATGTCAGAGAAATTGGATGAAAAGCCTGTTTTTGTTCAAATGGGCGGAAATCGCTCTACTTTCAAGATGGAACTCGAATCTGCCGATGTGGATCTTGTGGGAAAATTCAGGGAGCTGCTTCATCGTGACGGCCGTCTTCTTTTGCTTGGTGATGCGTGGATTAAATCGGAAGAAAGGGAGAACTATGATTTCATCTGGGGCGAAAGAATAGTGAACAGATATATTTCCAATATTCACAAGTGGAACGGAAACCGTTCAGGAACAATGTTATACCATCTTTTAGGTCGTGGCTCTGTTATTTATGCCAATGATAAAAAGCTCACTGAACTAAAGAAAAAAGATGATAATCTTAGTAAAGTCGGACTGAATATTTTTGTTTAACCTATTTAGAATCAGGATATATGAAAGCAACATTATATACAATCGAATGCATCAGCAATCTTCACGTAGGCAGCGGACAGGACAATGACGGTGTCATTGATGGACTCATACAAAGAGATGTGGTCACTGACCTTCCGTGTATTAACGCGTCCAGTCTTAAGGGCGCGCTGAGAGAGCATTGTGAAAAATGGAACAAGGCTCACAATGAAGATGCGGAGAAGGTCAATGTCGTGAAACTCTTTGGTAAGAAAGTCAGCGGTGAGGAAAATTGCGAGGCGGGAGAATATCGTTTTCTGGATGCGTCAATTCTGTCGATTCCGCGTCCGTCCGTTACCGCCCCATTTGTGCAGGTTACATGTGATGAAGTTGTAAAGGAACTTCAGGATAAGGCCTCTCTCTTTGGTGTTGGACTTGGGGATAATGAGAAAGAAACTATTTTGGACTTGGCCGATGTATTGGAAACGAATAAGTGCTCATACAAAGATTTTAAGAAGTATAGTAATAATGATGAACTTCCGGTGATAGCACGGAACTGCCTGGAAAATGGAGTGAGCAAGAATCTATGGTATGAGCAGGTGCTTCCGAGAAAGAGCCGCCTTGCGTTCTTTATTTTGCATGATGACGGTGAGATAAATAAAGCCTTTGACTCTGCCATTACTTCCGTACCTGTTCAGATTGGGGCCAATGCTTCCGTCGGTTATGGAATATGTGTCATTAAGAAATGTTAGGAACTATGACTGTTTACAAACCTACATATGAAGACATTTCCACTGCTGCTGATGTGCTGCTTGAGGTGGGGATTGTCACTCGTGGAAATGCTGACAATGATTATTGTTATCCTAAGACTTTTGGTTCATACCCGTCGTCTTTTGCCGCAACTGTGTCGCAGTGCGGACTTTTGAGGGCATTGATGATTTTTGAAGATGACGACAGCAAGTCCCAGTCCAATAGGGAACGCTTTCCTGAGGCTGTGAGATTGTATTTGAAGAAACGGCACCCGGGAAATCAGAATCGGGATAATCTGCTGTCAGAACAAGTTGCTGCTGATGCTGCCGGAAAACTTGAAGAGCAGATTATGAACGCCTCGACAGCATTGAAAATCGCGTTGAGGATGTTTGCTCCTTCGGAAAAAGTAAGTGTTGGAAAATATGGTAGGATTCCTCGCCCGACAGAGAACGTTAATCCTCCGCGCGAAAGATCGGCCAATATCGGATATCAGTTCTTTCATTCGGTTGGTATCCCGGGTTTTGATGAGAAGCAAGTCAAGTCAGCAATCTCAGTGAATACTGATGTGGTGAAGATTCTATCTGATGCCAAGTTTGATGTCGTGTGTATGAAAGTTCAGACTCCTGGCCTGCTCATTGGAAGTGGTCTTGCTCATGGACTTCCTGGCTCTGAAGAAGATGTGAAAACGGGTCTCCAGTTCGATTATACTTCCGGACTTCCTGTGATTCCTGGTTCCTCGGTGAAGGGTGTAATTTGCAGTTCATTTCCGACGATTAAAGAGGATAAGGAACAGTCGAATGAAGCAGATGCTGAGAAGTTGAATTATATTAAAGGTCTGATTGCGGATATTCCTGAGTTTAGTGCACTTAGACTTGAAGATAAAGATATTCTTGAACTTGGTAATCAGATGTTCAATCATGGTGACGTTTTCGCGGATGCTCTGCTTGTTGGTTATGGCACGAGAATGAAACAACGTAAACCTGTGAATCAGATTCTTGCGGAGGATTATATAACGCCGCATACCGGAGGACCTCTTGCTCAGCCGGTACCCATCAAGATTGTCAAGGTCGCTCCTGGAGTGACATTCGCTTTCTGCTTTAAGCTCAGTGAGACCAAGATAGGCGCTAAAGTGGTGTCAGCAAGTATGAAAAAGGCCCTTTGTACCGCGATTCTTCAGGATCTTGGAGTTGGCGCTAAAACCAACGTCGGTTATGGAGTATTGAAAGAAGTTTAGAATCAATAACGACTGTTTTGAAGGCTCGGCTGTTCGATATACTTTGTAGTAAGACGACTTTGCTCAATGCCTGGAAGTCCATCAAACAAAAGGGGGCTTCCGGTGGCATTGACGGAGTCTGCATCTCTCAGTTTGAATCTGATTTGGGAGGTAATCTATCTGCGCTGGCGGATGAACTTCACCGCAAAGTATGGACACCTCAGCCATATCTAAGAATATCCATTGCAAAGAAAGATAGCGAGAAGCGAAATCTTGGACTCTTGAGCATCAAGGATAAAGTCGTCCAGCAGGCAATCAAAACATTGATAGAACCGAGATTCGAGAAGTCGTTTGTTTTCAACAGTTTCGGATATCGTCCTAACAAGGGACACACGAAAGCTGTAAAGTATGCGCGTTGCTGCTGTCAGTCGAAGAATTCGCCATATTTGTTGCGGCTTGACATTGACAATTACTTCGACAATATTAATCACGAGATTCTTTTTAGGCGAATCAAACCACTGGTTGTAGATGAGGACATGCTGGAATTGGTGCGTTTGTGTATTAAGATGGGTGTGGTGGATAACTCCAAGCATTGGATAGATGTGGTGTCAGGAGTGCCTCAGGGGGCAATCCTCTCGCCTTTGTTGGCCAATTATTATTTGACTCCATTTGATCAGTTCGTCTTGAATAGAACCTCGCAATATGTGCGCTATGCGGATGACTTTATTATCTGTTGCGAGTCGCAGGAGCAGGCGGAGGCGTATCTCGCTGATTGTAGTTCATTTTTAACGGATCGCTTGAAACTTCAGTTGAATGAGCCGTCTATATTGCAGATAAAGGACGGTTTTGAATTTCTTGGGGTCATGATTGACAATCGCCATGTCTATTTGTCTCCTGAAAAGAAGGAAAAGTTAGCTGCTCGTATTCGTGCTATCAAATGGAATGAAACCGAGTTTGATTTAGGTGGCAAAGATGGTTTATTGTCAATTTCACGCTATTATGCGCCACTGATTTCCCAAGATGAACTAAATGAACTTGACACTGTCCTTGTAAGTCATCTTTGTGATGTTGTTTCAGAGCACTTTTCGGAGATTCCAAACAAGTCAATGTTGGGAACCGCATTAGAAAAAATTGATTTCTTGTCGCAGGAAAGGATGCTGAATAAGAAGCTGGTTGTAGAGGAGTTGATCAAGCATTACTCCTCATGTAAGGGACGAGCTACTGAAATTGACAAAAAGAAGTCGTCGGAACGGATTTCCAAGGCGATCAAACAACGGAAAAATGAGTACAGGAAGATTGAAAATGAGACCACAGATATGGTAGTCTCGACTCCTGGTTCCTATATCGGTATTGCGAAAGGTTCTTTTACGCTTAAAGTGTATGGTAAGAAGAAAACGCCTAAGATGTTTTCTAATCTGGAGCATTTGAGTATCGTAGGGGATGGCATAAGTATTTCAAGCAATGCTATCCGCTATTGTCTTGACCACAAAATAGGTATTGACTATTTCTCATCTAATGGCCAACACTCTGGCAGCCTTGTGACATCAAGGATGCTTCATACCTCACTTTGGCGGAAGCAGTCGTGTATGTCTGAATCTCAATGTAGCGTGCTTGCATCTGCTTTTATTCGTGGTAAGTTGAACAACCAATTGAATTTGATTAAATATTTTCATAAGTACCATAAGTCCAGAATGTCTTCGCTATGTGAAGTTTATGAGCGGGTGATTCCCAAACTGAAGAAGTGCATAGACGATGTAAAGACTTATGCGGGTGTGGATGCGTATAGGGAAAAAGTTATGGGCTTGGAGGCTTATGGGGCAGAGTTGTATTGGTCGTATGTCAGGGAACTTATATCTGATGATAATGTATCTTTCGAAAAACGTGAGCGTAAGGGAGCAGAGGATTTGTTTAATTGTATGCTGAATTATGGTTATGCTCTTCTTTATCCGAGAGTGTTGAGAGCGCTGCTGACTCGAAGACTCAATCCGACTTGTGGCGTGCTTCATCTTGAACAGGCCGGGAAACCGACGTTGGTTTATGATGTGATAGAACTTTTTAGAGCACAGGCGGTGGATAGAGTTGTGATATCTCTTGTGCAGAAGGGGGAACATTTGTCATGTAAGGATGGAAAACTGACGGATGGAACGAAGAAGTTGCTTATTAAGAATGTTTTCGAGAGGTTGAACCGATATGAGAAATATCGTGGCGTGGAGATGAGGTTATCTGATATAATTGAGGCTCAGGTTAAGGAAATAGCGGAACATATCGACAAAGGAACACGTTTTCGTTCTTATGTCGCTAAATGGTGATGTGAATATGCGGGCTAGGAAAACATTTTGTGTGATTGCTTATGACATCGTGGATAATAAACGTCGCGAGCGTTTCTCACATGTTCTTGCTCAGTATGGCAAGCGAGTTAACTATAGCGTTTTTGAATGTTTTTTTACGGACGGACAATATGCTGAAATATTGAAGCAGATTGCGGAACTAATCGATAAGAAATGTGATTCAGTAATTTGTTATCCCATGTGTGTCAATTGCTATACTAAGATTTCGTCTTTTCCTGAAAAGTCGTCTGGAAAGACATCAAGTGTAGATGTGTACTAGAACAGAATTACGCTCTTTGACAAGTCTGAAACTCTTGCGAAAATTGAGTTTGAACGTAACTCTTTGAATAATAATTGTCTGTCTGTTTTTTAATGATGGCATGACTTTTTTGGAGTTTCGCGAATCCGATTTTTGGAATGGAATTGTTTTTATTTGCGAAAGTGATGATATGGACAAGTGTTAAAGTATTGATTATCAATGCGGGATTGTCGATGAATCAGAGCTCTTTTTCGCAAATCTGTTATCTGGGTGATATAGTTTTTCTCTTGCGAAAGTTTTTTTTCTTTGAATGGGTTGAGAATTAGGTATTTAACTTATGACAATGAAAAAAAGTGCTTGTATTTTCAATTTAAAAGAGGTACTTTTGCGAAGAAATATAGAATGAGGGCTAAGAAATTGTAGGATTGAGTGTTAGAGATGCTTTATGTTTTGAGATGAAACTGTAAGTTGTTGAGGCTAAGAGTATTTCTATTGTCTACCGCTGAGGCGGTATTGAGACGAAATTTCTTTCAGCCGACCTACCACCTCACGAGTACATTTCTATTGTCTACCGCTGAGGCGGTATTGAGACAACTTTTTCATTTTTATTTAGTTTTTATGGCAACGGGTGGAATTTCTATTGTCTACCGCTGAGGCGGTATTGAGACTAAAATCGCATATGGCAACCATGACCAATAAAAAGATATTTCTATTGTCTACCGCTGAGGCGGTATTGAGACAACAACAATAGCATACATAATCCTTATTTTTATTTCTATTGTCTACCGCTGAGGCGGTATTGAGACGAATCTATGCTCGGCTCTATTTTGATTTCGTATAGTATTTCTATTGTCTACCGCTGAGGCGGTATTGAGACCTCTCCATTTTTTATTTGTTAATAATTAGGGAACGATATACGTGATGGCAACGAAAAGCCTTGTTTCAAGAACAAACGATGCAAGCGTGGCTTATAAGAAATAAGGGGCGAGATTCAGTAATAATGTAAGATGTTGCGGATAAAGTGTATATTATCCGTTACTTTTCACATTTTTTCTTTTCCCTATTTTTGAAATATCAAATTTGGGGAAATAAAAGAGTGGGCAAGTTGCATATCTGATACTAACAAGTAGTGAGAGTGTTAAAAGTGGGGCTGATAGAGATGAAAAACCGAATTTTGTATCGCTATTTGGAAACAAATCGTTATCTTTGTACCATAATTCAAAACAAAATGGGCATCAACAAGCTAAAAGTGGTGTTGACAGAAGAAGCACAAGCCTTTTTGGATGCGCAGCCATTCAAAGCTCAGCAGAAGATATACTACAACATCTTCAAGGTTGAGGAAGGAGTGATGAAAGTTGACATCTTCAAGAAACTGGAGAATACCGAGATATGGGAGTTTCGCACTCTCTACAATGGTATATGCTACAGGCTTTTCTCCTTTTGGGATACTGAGGAAGAGACTTTGGTTATTGCCACACATGGCATAGTCAAGAAAACTCAGAAAACACCTTTAAAGGAGATTGCCAAAGCAGAAGAGATAAGAAAAGAGTATTTTAACAATAAAAAGAAATAGCATTATGGCACAGATGAAATTGATACCAGCAGACAATATGAAAGATAAACTTTGGGGTAAAAGAGGTACACCAGAGCGCGAAGCCATGGAAGCCAAGCTCAAAGAAGATGTGAACGCCTATATTGTAGGCGAAGCCATACGCAAGGCTCGATTGGCACAAAACCTCACACAAGAACAGCTTGGTGAGCGTATCGGGGTACAGCGTGCTCAGATTTCAAAGTTGGAGAAAGGTACAAGTGTTATCACATTACCGACCATGAGCCGTGTGTTTCAAGCATTGGGTATAGCAACAGCAACTCTTGATTTGGGTGTTGCAGGCAAGATTGCGTTGTGGTAAGATGACGGTTAGATTGTGTAATCTTGGTCGTTATTGCCAACAGGTATATTGTTCCAATAATTATTTCTAATGTCTACCGCTGAGGCGGTATTGAGACAAGAAACGATTGCTACTGAAGAAACTAAAAATGCGATTTCTGTTGCCTACCGTTTAGGCGGTATTGAGGCACCCTATTAGCTGTTGTGTAATCGTTTTATCGGGAGGATGAGGACAACTGTTATTAATCCGCAGGAGCTGCTTGTATTGTCGGAACTTAATCCTTAACTTTATAACAGAATGTAACCTCTAATTGTATAATGTTATGAGTAAGCGGATTTTTTTGCTGGGCGGAAACGACCTCGAAATGACGACAATCAAGAATTTGCTTGTCAATGCCGGTGAGCAGTTTGAAACTCATGATCTCAGATGGGACAATGCCAAACTGAGCAGCTATGAAAAGACACTTGAAGAATATGGTAATTCTCCTGATTGGCAGATATATGGAATCGAACTCAGCGAAGATATCCCGCATCCGGACAACTATGTCAGGATAGACCATCATAATGATTTTGCGAATAAACCATCATCCCTTGAGCAGGTTGCAACACTGCTTGGCTTGGAAATGGACAGGCACATGCAACTGGTTGCTGCCAATGACTCCAGATATATTCCGGGCATGATTAAACTCGGGGCTAGCCGTGAAGAAATTGATGATATCCGCCGTGCTGACAGGGCAGCCCAAGGGGTATCTGAGGGTGATGAGAGTCTCGCGGAAAAATCTCTGGAGTCTTGCGAGGGTAACATTTATGATTTATACGTTATCAAATCATTGACTTCCAAATTCTCGACAATTTGTGACAGAAGGTATCCTTACAGACGTCTGCTGATATATAACGATGACGTTGCCGAATTCTATGGAGAGGGAGTCAATGACCTTACTTCGTTGTTCAAATCGGAACTGGATGCGAAAAAAATGTATCATGGCGGTGGAGACTCTGGCTATCTGGGGACTGTATCAGGAGCGTACAGTAAGGAAAAAATAGCAGGTATTGTCGCGAAGATTAGGGCACATTTCAGCAATAGAGGGTCTGGAAAAGTTGATAATGCGGAGTGCTCTCCTGTTCCGGAGCCGTTGTATAGCTATCATATCTTTTATTTCCCGTTCAAGTGGGCAAAAAAAGATGTGACTGAGGGAACGATGACGCAACTCACAGACTTCAGTCAAATCCGGTTTCTGAATAATGGCAAATGGGTGAGGCCGGCTGTGGCTGAAAGTCAAGAAAATGACGGAAATAAGACTGAAAAGGATAATGTCTCGCATGATGCACAGGTGCTTTACAATGAGAAGAACTACTATTTCCGTTTTGTTCATGATGTCCTGTATGACTCAGGTGATGGAAACGACAATCTGGTTATGCACTTTGAACGCAAAGAACCTCAGGAGAAGGATGTGCGTTATCTCATAAAAGTGAGCGGCCGAGAAAAGCCGTATTCCTTGAAAGTCGATGCCATAAATATAAACCTCTATAAGACCGGTGTCGGACTGATGTCATTCTACCTGAGAAATGATGATGAAAGTCAATGTGATACGAGGGATATCCTGAATATCAATCAGTATGGAAGACGAATTCTGCCTCCTTTCTGGAGTGAAGTCAATGCTAAAGAACGGAATGAACTGAGCGAGTATTTGGAGATTAGTGGCTTGGACACCGAAATCAGCAAAGAGGACTTTAAATCATACACGGTGGATGAACCTTGGATGGCGACATCCATGCTCGACTCCTTGTTGAAGGATTTGACAGATAACCTGACATTGACTCCGGTAATCGATGACAGGATGTTTGTAATGTCTCTGTACAAAAATGATGATATGAGCGGATTGTCCCTAAGTGCTGCCGATGCATATTGTAATCCTTCAAGTCTGTTCTCTGAGTTTTGGTACAAATACTTGTTTGTAGATACCTGGTCGCCTACATGTCAGAATAATGAAATGAGACGGGACCTTTTGCGTGCACATACGTATCTGAGATGGCAGGACTGGAATTCTTTGTATGGGGTAAGCCGTTATTCCTTTGTCTATCTGACGAATTCAGGTGTTTCTTCTTACCTTGTCGATTATTTCATGACCACGTATGCCAGAATGATGGAAATCGCTCTGGTGCAGCGTGCTTCTGTTCTTTGTTTTTCGAATGAAGTAACGACATTGACAAAGAGGGGCGACTGGACGCTCGAGAAGTTGTCGGAGCATGTAGATTCTTTGAATGAAGAATATATCCGCTTTATTAATCGCATGTATTTCAGGGAGTTGACGTCTCAAGACCAAGGCGTTGAACTTTACGGAATGATCCGTCAAAATCTGGACATCGACTCTTATGTCGAGGAACTGAAGGATGAAATCGAAAAATTGCACGATACCATATCTTTCAAGGTTGAGCGTTCTCGTAATGAAAAAGCGGAAACTCTTAACTTTATGGCTGCAATCCTTCTTCCTGTATCCATTGTCACCGGATTCTGGTCAATGAATCTGAGTTTGTTCTGTAATGTCAAGTCCAATTGGCTTTCTTTTGCAATTGCTGTTGGACTTATGATATTAGGCTTGGCTTTTTCTATCTTCCTGGTTAGAAGGCGGCCTCTAAAAAACAAGCGCAGAGGAAAGTAATTTGTGATTTTCATCAGTTAGGACGTGGTTGGTCAATTGGAGATTTCCGCGTGCCAACCTCTGGAATATTCCACAAAATGTTTATTTTTGTAAGATGTATCGTGTCGCTGAGCATGGAAATGCCGGCCTAGAAACGATAGGACGAAATAACAGATGAAAAAAGGAATTTTATTCTTGGCCGCATTGATGAGCGCGGCAATGGCCTACGGGCAGAATCCGGAATATCTGCCGGAATGGAAGGAAGGTTATCTGGACATCCACACAATCGCTACCGGACGTGGCGATGCGGCGTTGATAATCATGCCGGACGGAACTACTATGATGATTGATGCTGGAGACAATGCCAAGGCGAAAGATACTCAGCACCCTGATGCAACCAAGAAACCGGGCGAATGGCAGGCGATATATATAAAGCATTTCCTGAAACAGCTGCCGGATAAGGAAAACCTTGATTATGCGATGGTTACGCATCTTCATAATGATCATATCGGAACTATAAAGGATGCTCTGCCGGGGACACACGGATACGATCTGTCAGGAATGACATTGGTAGGAGAAAAAATCCACTTCAATAAATTCGTTGACAGGGCATATCCTGAATATGATTTTCCGTCAAAACAGAAAGTGCTCAATGCCGACAAGGGCTTCATGCCACATTACATTAACTTCGTGAACTATATTGCGCAGCACGGAACAGTCGCAGAAAAATTCCAGGTGGGAAGCAGGAAACAGTTCACGATGGTCCATAATCCTAAACCATACGCCAAGGAATTTGAAATCAGGAACTTGGCGGCCAATGGGGAAGTGTGGACAGGAAGGGGAACCAAGTCCGAGAAAATGTATAGCGGCGACACTGGACTCTTCGACGAAAACATGAACTCATGCGCAATCAGACTGCGTTACGGAAAATTCTCATACTACAACGGAGGTGACCTCTCGGGAGGTAACTGGCCGATTTACAAGTCACAGGAAAGAGACTTCGAGACTCCGGTGGCTAAGGTCTGCGGAAAGGTGACGGTCATGAAGGCGAACCACCACGGATATTTCGACACATGCAACGCGTTCTTCCTCCAGACATTGTCACCACAGGTCATTATCATTGACGCACGTAGCGAGAATCATCCGGTCGTATCCACGATGACAAGAATCTGCGACCCGCAGGTGTGGAGAGGCGACAGAGACTATTACATTACAGTGGACCAGTCGAGGAAGAAACTCGGAGAGGAACTGTGGAGCAAGTTCAAGCCGTGGGGCCATATCGTCGTGAGAGTCTATCCTGGCGGAAACAGTTACCAGATGTTTGTTCTCGACGCGGACAGTACCGACTACCACGTGATATACAAGTCCGACGTAGTGAACCTCTGACAATCGGCCGGGTCACAGTTCTGAAGGCTCTGATGTCTGCAAGTTACGGAAGACCACCGGACATCGTGAACGCTACGGGGCTGAAACCACTGAGACTGGATGGTACCTCTGGCAATCAGGCCGGAACAACAGCCGTAACCGACTGGCATTGAATACACAAACACTTTATAGATTATATGAAAAACATTACCAAAATGCTATTGACATTGGCATCAGCCGCTGCCGTAACATCATGCGGCAATGGAAGCAAGTCAGCAGACGAGAACTTCAAGTATCTCATCGATGAATTTGCAGACGTGAAAATTATGCGTTACCAGATTCCCGGATGGGAAAAGCTGTCGCTTCAGCAGAAAGAATACATCTATCATCTGAGCGAAGCAGCGAAGTACGGCTGGGACATCTACTGGGACCAGAACTGCAAAGAAAACCTGGCAGTCCGCAAAGTCCTCCAGAACATCGTGGAATGCTATGAAGGTGACAGGACCACCAAGGAGTTCGGACAGCTGATGACATATATCAAGCGCGTGTTCTTCAGCAGCGGTATCCATCACCACTACGGAGAAGAGAAATTCTTCCCTGAGTGCAGCCAGGAATACTTCCGCTCCATCATGGAAGCGGTAGGCGAGGGCGAAAAATGTGAGGCCATCCTTCCTGTAATTTATTCACCTGACCTGTATCCGTACAGACGCTCATCTGCAAGCGAGGGCGATATCGTGGCACTTTCTTCGGTCAATTTCTACGAAGGCGTGACCAGAGACGAAGTCGAAAAATACTACGCAGGTATCATTGACCCGAACGACCCTAGACCTATTTCCTATGGTCTCAACACGAAGGTTGTAAAGGGCGCAGACGGCGTCATCCGCGAGGAAGCATGGAAAGTCGGCGGCATCTACGGACCGGCATTGGAGAAGATTTGTGAGGAACTCGAGAAAGCAAAGGCCGTGGCTGAGAATGAGACTCAGAAGAAGGAAATATCTGAGCTTCAGGAATATTACAGGACCGGCGACCTGAAACTTTGGGACCAGTATAACATCACTTGGGTCAATGATACCCTCGGCATCGTGGACTTCACCAATGGTTTCGTGGAGGACTACAACGATCCTCTCGGAAGAAAAGCTTACTGGGAGTCTGTTGTCAATGTCAAAGATTCTGCCGCTTCAGCCCGTACCGAAGTGCTTAGCTCGAACGCGCAGTGGTTTGAGGATAATGCCCCGATCGACCCTCGTTTCAAGAAGAAGAGCGTGAAGGGTGTTTCTGCTAAAGTCATTGACGTGACCTGCCTCGGTGGCGGCTGCTACCCTGCAACTCCTATCGGAATCAACCTCCCGAATGCTGACTGGATCCGCAAGGAGCACGGCTCGAAGTCTGTGACAATTGCCAATATTACCCACGCCTATGACGCTGCGGCCAACGAGTCGCCTAAGTCAGTGCTCGAGGAATTCGCATACTCAGATGAGGAAAAGTCAATGATGAAGAAGTATGGCGCGTATGCCGACGAGATTCACACTGACCTTCACGAGTGCCTCGGACATGGTTCAGGACAGCTTCTTCCGGGCGTGTCAACTTCAGCGATGGGAGAGTATGCTTCTGCCCTCGAGGAAGCCAGAGCGGACCTCTTTGGACTCTATTATATCGCTGACCCTAAGCTCGTTGAACTTGGTATCATTTCAGCAGAGGCATACAAACCTCATTATGCGAACTACATCAGCAACGGTCTCATGACACAGCTCACCCGCATTGAACTCGGCCGCAAGATTACAGAGGCGCACATGCAGAACCGTCAACTCATCGCTGCTTGGTGCTACGAGCAGGGCATGAAGGACAATGTCATCGAGAAGAAGGTCAAGGGCGGCAAGACTTATTTTGTTGTCAATGACTATGAGGCGCTCCGTGGTTTGTTCGGCAAGCTTCTGGCTGAGATTCAGCGAATCAAGTCAGAGGGTGATTACGAGGCTGGCAAGAATCTTATCATGAAGTATGCTGTCGATGTGGATCCTGAACTTCACAAGGAGGTTCTGACCCGTTACGCTGCTCTCGGTCTCAAGCCTTATGGCGGTTTCGTGAATCCGGATATCGTGCCGGTAGAGAAGGATGGAAAGGTCGTGGATTACGAGGTCGTTTATCCTGACGACTACATGGGCCAGATGCTGGAGTACTGTCATAAATATAGTGCCCTTTAATCCCCCCCCCCCTGGCCCCCATTACGTGGGAGTGGGCCTACGTGCGCACCATCGCTCGAGGCCGGCGCTTCGCTGTTCTTCGGCCGGAATCTGATGATTCCGTAATCACTATTCGATATGTATAACTCTACCGAGGAATATATCAAAGGTTTCAGGACATACCTTCGCTTGGAGCGGGGTATGTCCTTAAATACTTATAATTCATATAGTTCGGACGTGAAGGAATTTGCGTCATGGCTTGATTCGGAGTCCGGTCCCGGAGTGACATTGGAAAAAACCGCGGGCGAGAACATCAGACAATATCTGGGCACCCGCATTGACCCTAACGAAGGACCGGCGATAACTGGCAGGACGCAGGCCCGGATTCTCAGCTCGCTCCGGTCATTCTTCGGCTGGCTCCAGATAGACGGCGTCATTGCGGAAAATCCGTGCGATGGCATTGACACACCCAAAATCGGCCGCTACCTCCCCTCGGTGCTCTCCATTGATGAAGTCAATGACATTATGAACTCCGTGGACCAATCCAAGTGGGGCGGCGTACGCGACAGGGCTATCCTCGAACTGCTTTACGGATGCGGACTCAGAGTCACGGAAGTGTCCGACATGAAAATCTCTAATATCTATCTGCAAGAGAAATTCGTCAGGGTAGTCGGAAAGGGCAACAAAGAACGTGTCGTTCCTATGGGTGACCCTGCAGCAGAAGCAGTTACGGCATATCTGGCGGTCCGTCCGGAGCCCGCGGATGCGAAGTCCGAAGATATTCTTTTCCTGAACAAATCCGGCAAGCAGCTCAGCCGCATATCCGTTTTCAACATGGTGAAGAAACAGGCCATGCTGGCAGGGATAACCAAGGAAATATCTCCGCACACCTTCAGGCACTCCTTCGCGACACACCTTATCGAAGGCGGAGCTGACCTGCGAGTCGTACAGGAAATGCTGGGGCACGAAAGCATTCTTACAACGGAAATCTACACGCATCTGGACAGCACAACTTGGCAGAACGACATCTTGGAACATCATCCGAGAAAGGATGACAGTGGTATCTGATTATTTTGCTCCTGAGAAGAAACTATCCGCTTGTGATATCTGAGAATTTGTTATATTTGCGAGTTGAGCGTTTGGAAACGACAATAGTTTGCCATGGGGAAGCTAAGATTTCAGACACCTGCGAAGATAAAGACTATGAGAGGAAAGAGACAGATGGTCAATAATATATGGGCGGCATTGGCATCGTTGCTTATGTTGTCGGCGGTGGCGTGTGACAAGACATTCGATGACATGCCGGGAAACAAGGGGACAACACCGGTGAGGAACGTAACTTCGGAAAAGGCGCAGGTGATGATCCTGTATTCCGCCGGATTCAACTCCCTGTGTGCTGCCCTTGAGGATGATGTCAATGATATGAAATCCGGCTATCTCCCGTTGGTAGGGTCAATGTCAAAGGCGGTTCTGGTTTATTCCAGAAGGCTGTCAGAGACAGGAAGATACACGGACAGAACGCCATCATATCTTATAAGGCTTTCCTCGGACGGATGGGGGAAAGTGATTTCGGATACCCTTAAAACCTGGCCTGAAACGGACGAAGCTGTGTCTGCATCTACCATGACCGATGTTCTGGAAACCGTGAAAGGACTCTATCCTCATGCAAGTTACGGAATGGTCTTCTCGTCACATGGAAGCGGATGGCTGCCATCAGGCTATTATTCTACGGGCAAGATTACGGCAGGTACCGCCGGACTTCAGGCTGTTCCTTACATTGACCCGAACTCGGATGGTTCGATGCCGAGAGTGAAAAGCATTGGCATTGACAATATTACGAGCAGGAATACCTACGAAATGGAAATCGAGACTTTCGCGCAGGCACTGCCGATGAAATTTGATTACATTATCATTGACGCTTGCCTGATGGGCGGCATCGAGGTTGCCTATGCGTTGAAAGACAAGTGCGACAAGCTCGTTTTCTCGCAGGCGGAGGTACTGGAAGACGGGCTGTGCGACTATACGACATTGACACAGAGAGTCTTGAAGCCGGTCGTGCCGGACCTTTACAACCTCTGCGAAGACTCATACCGGCACTATAAGAATCAGGATGACCCGATTTACAGGTCATTGACAATATCAATGATAGACTGCACCCGTCTGGACGGGCTGGCAGAGTCTTGCAAGTCGCTGTTTTCCAAGTACCGCAACCAGATTTCCCTTGTCAATGCCGCCAATGTTCAGGGCTATTTCCGCGCGAGGAAACATTGGTTCTACGACTTGACTGACATCCTCCGGCAGAGCGGTGTCCCGGAGGCGGACATGACTGACTATAACAAAGCGATGTCCGATTGCGTGTTATATAACGCGGCAACGGACACCTTCATAAATTTCGATATCAGAACGCATTGCGGCCTGAGCATGTACCTTCCGGCTGACGGAAATTCAGAACTGGATGAGTTCTACAAGACCTTGTCCTGGAACAAGGCCTCGGGTCTGGTACTCTAATCCTCGCTTTCCTTATTCTCCTGAGCCATAGCCTCATTGTAGCATTGGCGGCACAGAGGCTCATAGATGTCTTTTTCTCCGAGGAGCACAAGCTTGTGGCTCTTGGACAGACGATGTGAATGGTTGGCAAGATTGCCGCATTTCACGCAGATGGCATGGACTTTCTGGACGTCCTCGGCGATTGCCATGAGACCTGGGATAGGACCGAAAGGCTTGCCCATGTAGTCGGTGTCAAGACCTGCCACGATGACTCTTTTACCCTTGTCTGCAAGTGTCTGGGCCACCTCGATGAGGTTTTCGCCGAAGAACTGGGCCTCGTCAATGCCGATGACCTGTGTCTCATCCGAACATTCGAGCATCTTTGCCGCGTCCTTTACCGGGGTGCATGGGATGCTGTGGAGGTCATGGGAAACGACGTCCATGTCAGAATATCTCTTGTCAACAGCCGGCTTGAATATCTCTATTTTCTGGTTGGCGAACTGTGCTCTTTTCAGTCTTCTAATGAGTTCCTCGGTCTTGCCTGAGAACATTGAACCGCATATCACTTCTATGCAGCCTGATTTTATAGGGTTTTCAGAATACATGGCTTTTGTTTGAATAGGCTGCGAATTTAACATTTTTTCATGCGTCCGGAAAATTTTTCGGGGGATTTTCACGTCGGGTCAATATTTTTTCAGAGTTTTCCATGCTGCTATTCCGATTATCGCAATTAAAACGTAATTTTGTGTGATATGTGTTCCGTACATGCGGAACATGAACTGTGTAATTTGTAACCTTGCGGAAAATGGACAACCAGAAGGAATTGTTGGCTGAACTTGAGCGCGGCCTGTCCGAACTTAAGGAAAAGATAGCCGTGATGGAAAAGCTCATAGCGGAATATAACAGAACGGAAACCTCTGATTCTGAAGAGAATGGTGAAGTGGCCGAACATATAGAACTCGTTCATGAAGATTTCTTGCCGGAGATTTCCGAGGCGGTACAGGAAGAAACTGCGCCTGAAATTACTGCTGCGTCTGAGACTGCCGTCGGGGACCTTCCTGCTGCGGAAGAGGAAGCGCCTGAAAGCGTATTCGGAGAACTCTGGGGAGAATCGAAGCCTGCACCCGCCAAAAAGCCTGTGCCCAGGACATTGAATGATGTCAATGCTGCCAGTGTCCACAAGGCTGTCATTGACTCCAGACCTGACAAGCCACGGTGGTACACCGATATCCCGGGCTCGGAAGTGAAGGACGTCAGAAGCGCTATTTCCCTCAATGATAGGGTGTTGTTCATCTGCAGCCTGTTCCGTGACGACTCGATGCTGTTCCAGGATGTGGTGAACCGCATAAATTCATTCCCTACATTGGAAAAGGCGGTGGAATATCTTTCGGAGACATTCCCGGAGTGGGATATATATTCTGACAATGT
This sequence comes from uncultured Bacteroidales bacterium, assembly GCA_934700615.1. Lineage (GTDB taxonomy): Bacteria > Bacteroidota > Bacteroidia > Bacteroidales > UBA932 > Cryptobacteroides. The sequence continues at coordinate 104,923 of CAKUXR010000002.1, read as the reverse complement.
CCACAGGTTTATGATGGCCGTAAGGCGTAAGATACGTCAGAACAGCTGATTACGTGTTGATAGAGGTTGATAGAGAATGGAGACAACAGGAAAACTATACATCGTTCCGACACCTGTCGGAAATCTCGAAGATATGACCTACAGGGCCGTGAAAGTCCTTCAGGAGGCTGACCTTATTCTGGCGGAGGATACCAGGACCAGTTCAGTGCTGCTGAAGCATTATGATATCCACGGAAAGCTGCAGTCACATCATAAATTCAATGAACATCAGACCGCTTCCGTCATCAAGGACAGGATTCTTGCAGGTCTGAACGTGGCTCTCATCAGCGACGCCGGAACACCAGGAATTTCTGACCCCGGATTCCTGCTGGTCAGGACATGCGCTGCGGAAGGCATTGAAGTACAGACACTTCCCGGAGCGACGGCATGTATTCCGGCGATAGTTTCGTCCGGACTTCCATGCGACAGATTCTGCTTCGAGGGCTTCCTTCCGGTGAAGAAAGGCCGCCAGACTTTGCTGAAGGCGCTTTCCGAGGAGCCAAGGTCAATGATTTTTTACGAGTCCCCTTATCGTCTTGTCAAGACTCTGGAGCAGTTTGCCGAGTTCTTCGGACCGGACAGGGAATGTTCGGTGGCCAGGGAAATTTCCAAGGTTCATGAGGAACACCGCAGGGGAACATTGACGGAGGTCGCGGATTGGTTCCGTGAGCATGAACCGAAGGGCGAAATCGTGATAGTCGTTGCCGGCGCCCCTGCACGCAAGCGCAAGGAGTCAAAGTACGCCGAAGACGAGGAATAACTGACATCCGGAAGAGGATACCGGAGGTCAATGCAATTTATCTTTTCAGGGCGGGTGGCTTGGAAAGACAATGTCTGAACAGAAAAGGAAACAACGTGTTTCCGCATCATTTGTAACAGGGGCGATTGCCCTTGCATTTCTGATAATCGGTTATCAGACAGCCTTGTTCGTGCATAGGGCTGCCACGCTTAAGATTTTGTCCGGCGCGACCGCTCCGGATACGGTTTTTGTGATAGAAAGTCCGGTGAAAGAAGTGCCTGTCAATCAGCATGGTAGCATTGACAAAAGGCGTGGGGAAATCCGGGCCGAAAGGCATTATGCCAAACGTCCGGAACAGGCGGAGAAGGTGATAAGGACGTTCACGCCACGTACTTACGAATCGTTCATGTTTAATCCGAATACGGTTTCGGTATCTGACTTGTGTCGTCTGGGATTCACGGAAAAGCAGGCGGAATCCATTGACTCATACCGCAGGAAGGGTGGCCGTTTTTGGAGGCGGAGCGATTTTGCCAAGTCCTATGTGGTGTCTGATACCCTGTTCCGGAGGCTGGAAAAATTCATTGACATACCCCTTGTCGATATCAATGTTGCGGATTCGGCGGCTTTTGACGCTCTTCCCGGCATCGGCGGATATTTTGCTGCCAAGATGGTGGCATATCGGGAGAAACTGGGCGGCTATTCTGACATCGTGCAGCTGATGGAAATCTATCATCTTGACGAAGAGAAGTTTGCGAAGTTTTCTGACCTTATAGAGGTAGGGAAGAGACCGTCGCCGTTCAGGCTGTGGTCAATGCCGGCAGATTCACTACGCAGGCATCCGTATGTGAGGAATTTCAGAACTGCCAATGCCATAGTGCTTTACAGAAACAATAATCCCCGCTCGTCTTGGACCGTTTCCGGTCTCGAACGTGCAGGGATAATTGACAAGGAGACTGCAACTCGTCTCTCAAGATGTGTCATAGAGTGATGCCCAAGAGTCTCGGCCTAGTCGTGGACGTTCTTGAGCGCCTCTCTGATTTTTGCCTCGATTTCATCGCTGAGCTCGGCATTGTCGGCAATCAGCTGCTTGGTGGCCTCTCTGCCCTGGGCAAGTTTCTGGTCGCCGTAGCTGAACCATGAGCCGCTCTTGTTGATGATGCCGTACTCGACTCCGAGATCGACAATCTCGCCTGTGTGTGAGATGCCCTCACCGTAAACGATATCGAACTCTGCCTTCTTGAAAGGTGGGGCCATCTTGTTCTTTACGACCTTCACCTTGGTGCGGTTTCCGAGAGCCTCTTCGCCGTCCTTGATCTGGGTGGTTCTGCGGACATCGATACGTACTGATGCGTAGAACTTCAGCGCGTTACCTCCGGTAGTGGTCTCAGGATTACCGAACATGATTCCGATCTTTTCACGGAGCTGGTTGATGAAGATGCAGCAAGTGTTTGTCTTACTGATGTTTGCGGTCAGTTTTCTGAGGGCCTGGCTCATGAGTCTTGCCTGGAGACCGACCTTGTTGTCACCCATCTCACCTTCGATTTCAGCCTTCGGAGTGAGGGCTGCGACTGAGTCAATGACAATGATGTCAATGGCACCTGACCTGATGAGGTTGTCGGCGATTTCAAGCGCCTGCTCACCGTTGTCCGGCTGTGATATGAGGAGCGTATCCAGATTTACACCGAGGGCTTTCGCGTAAGAACGGTCGAATGCATGCTCTGCATCTATCATTGCTGCAATTCCGCCCTGTTTCTGTGCCTGTGCGATGGCGTGGATTGCCAATGTCGTCTTACCGCTGGACTCAGGTCCATAAATCTCGATGATTCTGCCCTTAGGGTATCCTCCGATTCCCAAAGCATGGTCGAGAGCGATGGAGCCGCTCGGTATTACTTGATGTTCATCCCATTGTGGCTGATCTCCCAGCTTCATGATCGTGCCTTTCCCATAGTCTTTTTCAATCTTGTCGATCGTCGCCTGCAGCGCTTTCAGTTTCCCGGTATCAACCTGGGCGCCGGCGTCTTTTACTGCTTCTTTAGCCATAATGTGTTATTTTTTGTTCTTATCTGCGGATTATTCCGCATTCTTCACAAAGATAGAAAAAACGCAGTAATTAGAAATGAAAAATTAGTTAAATTTGTAGAGTTATGAGCGAAGTGATTAAATATAAACTGCTTGGGAAAACTCCCGGCGAACTGAAGGAAATAGCTGTCGAATGCGGGCTGCCGTCTTATGCAGGCGGCCAGATTGCCCAGTGGCTATACAAGAAGAAAGTAAAGACAATAGATGAGATGACGAACCTTTCCAAGGCCGGAAGGGAGAAGTTGTCTGAGAAATATGAGACAGGAGCGGTTGCCTATTCGGACTGCCGCGAGTCATCGGATGGTACCAAGAAGTATCTTTTCCCTGTGACTTGCGCTTTCGGAGGCGGACTGAATGCCATTGAGGGGGAGAATCCCGGAAAGGTGGAGTCCAGCAGCATCGAGGCTGTCATGATTCCGGAACTGGACAGGAAGACGCTCTGCGTGTCATCTCAGGCCGGATGCAAGATGGGCTGCAAGTTCTGTATGACAGGCCGTCAGGGTTTCCATGGCAATCTGTCGGCTGCCGATATCCTTTCCCAGTTCATATCTGTGGATGAGGCCGCTGACCTTACCGGTACCGTATTTATGGGTATGGGCGAGCCTTTGGACAACTACGAGAATGTCCGCAGGGCGATAGAAGTGCTTACTGCCGACTGGGGTTTCGGATGGAGTCCGAAGCGTATAACCCTCTCATCCATAGGTGTTTTGCCTAATCTCAAACGCTATCTGGATGAAACCAGGTGCCACCTTGCGATCAGTATGCATGATGCCTTCCCTGATGAGCGTGGTGAACTGATGCCTGTCCAGAAGGCCTATCCGCTGAAAGATGTGATTTCGCTTATCCGCCAATATGACTTTACCGGCCAGAGGCGTGTAAGTTTCGAATATACGATGTTTTCCGGTTTCAATGACGACAAGCGTCATGCGGACGGGATTATCCGTCTGCTTTCCGGTCTGGAATGCCGCGTGAACCTCATCAGGTTCCATAAGATTCCTGATTTTCCGTATGTGTCTTCTCCGGAGGGAGTCATGGAGGTTTTCCGTGACCGTCTGAACAAGGCCGGCATCACATCGACCATACGTGCTTCGAGGGGTGAGGATATATTTGCGGCCTGCGGTATGCTTGCCGGAAAACATGGTGACAAATAAGAATATCTGACTGACTGTTAATTTATTGTAGGCTATGCGTGGAAGAATTTTGACATTGATGGCTGCGCTGGCGTCATTTTTTTGTACGTCAATGCCAGTCTTTGCGGACAATCTGCCGGAAAAACAGGTCCCCGGCATTGACGAAACCCGCGATTCCCTTTCATTGGAGTCCCTGCGGGATTATCTTTCTATGATACGTGAAAAGAGGCCTACAGTTGCATTGGTCTTGAGCGGTGGCGGGGCGAAAGGCGCCTCCCACATCGGAGTCATCAAGTGTCTGGATTCATTGGGAATTCCTGTCGATGTGGTGCTCGGAACCAGCATGGGAGGTCTGATAGGCTCTCTGTATTCCCTTGGATATCAGCCTGAACAGATGGATTCCATTCTCAGGTCCTTTGACTGGGATGTGGCATTGACGGACAAGGTTCCGCGCGACTATATCTCATATTCTACAAGCAAGTACAAGGACAGGATTCTACTCTCGTTCCCGTTCTTTTATGCAAAGAAAGATTATGAGGAGCGCATGGAGGAGAATATCCAATATACCGGCACTGAAAGGAAATATGACCAGATTCATTTCGGCGCCGCCAAGGGTGAGGATGCCACTAGAGTCGTGAGGGACAATCTGCTCGGCAGTTTGCCTTCCGGCTTTGCTTTCGGACAGAATGTGAATAATATATTCAGCTCGCTTACAGTAGGTTATCAGGACAATATGTCGTTCGAGGAACTGCCTATCCCGTTCGTGTGCGTGGCTACTGAAATGGTTACTGCCAAGCCTAAAATCTGGTATGAGGGGAAACTTAATACGGCACTGCGTTCGACAATGTCGATACCGGGAGTATTTGCTCCTGTGAAGACTGACGGAATGGTGCTGGTGGACGGAGGCATGAGGGACAACTATCCTACCGACATCGCGAAGGCCATGGGTGCGGACATTATCATTGGTGTGGACCTTTCGTCCGGTTTCCGTGATTATTCCGGCCTCAATAATCTTGGAGATATCATTTCCCAGGGTGTGGACATGCTCGGCAGGGAGTCGTATGAGAAGAATGTGGGTATTCCTGACGTGACCATCAAGCCTGTTCTGGATGAGTTCACGATGATGAGTTTCGACGACAGGAGCATCAGCACTATCATTGACAGGGGCTATGAGGCAGCATTGACTCAGATCGGCAAGCTCGACAGCCTGAAGGCATTGATAGGTCCTTTCCGCACGGAACTTCACAACCGCAGGGCGATTGACATCAATTCCGAGCCGGTTAGGATTTCGAGCGTGGAGATTACCGGCGTGTCTGACAAGGAGTCCCGCTACCTTATGGGAAAGATTGGCATAAGACCGAACCAGACCATCGGAAAAGGTGCCATTGAGGAGGCCGTGGCGGTGATTTTCGGTACCAATGCCTTCGATTACGTGACTTATGAGCTGGTCGGTACGAGTGAGCCGTTCGGTCTCATGATACATTGCAAGCGTGGTCCTATCCATCAGTTCGGTATCGGCGGAAGGTTTGATTCCGAAGAAATCGTTTCGGTGCTGCTGAACCTTGGCCTTAATGTCCATAGGCTTCAGGGACCGGCAGTTGATTTCACGGGAAAGGTCGGAACGAACCCTTACGGCAAGGCGCATTTCTATCTGATGGCGCCTAAGGGGCCTACTCTCAATGCCTCTTTTCTTTTCAAGTGGACTGACCGTAATCAGTTCAAACTTGGTACCAGTGACTATAAGGTGGCCTATTTCAATATGATGCAGGAAATCTATCTTTCGAATATCCGTTGGAGGAGGTTCGATATGAGGGCGGGTATCAGAAACAATTATTTCAAGCTTAATTCCGCGATGACTGACAAGGTCTCCGGAGATTATGATTTCGGACATCTTACAAATAATTATCAGTCAGTGTTCGGCAATATGAGGGCTGATACTTTCGATGATGGTTATTTCCCTACGAAGGGCTTCACTCTCGGAATTGGCTATGAATGGATTTTCCATGGAACCAATTATCATGTGGATCCTTTCCATTCATTGACCTTCGACGTGAAGGCGGTGGTTCAGACGAGGGGCTCTCTTGCGATTATTCCTTCTCTGCAGGCGCGTTATCTCTTCGGAGGTGATCCGACTCTGCCTTATGTCAATGTCATGGGCGGTGCCATTCCGGGCAGATATCTTGACCAGCAGATGACTTTTGCCGGAATCAACTACGCTACGGCGTGTGCGAATTTCCTTGCCATAGCGCGTACTGATTTCCGCTTCAAGCTGTTCAAGAACAATTACCTTACTGCTATGTTCAACTATGCCTTGACAGTTGCTGATATAGAGGATATTGTCAATGTTGACAAGGCTAAGGGCGTGTTCGGAGCCGGTCTCAAGTATTCTTACAACTCCATTATCGGGCCTGTCGAGCTGGATGTCCATTGGGCGTCACGCAAGCAGTACAAGCCTGGTGCTTATCTTAACATTGGCCTTTATTTCTAGAGTATGGATAATGAGTTGTATGTGAAGGTGTTGGGGCGTCTGCAGGCTCAGTGTTCCAGGAAGGAGTGCTGCTCGGCGGACATGAAAACCAAGGCTCTCAAGGCATTGGAGGGAGATGAGGAGTCTGCGGAACGGATGGTTGCATCCCTGGTTGCCGACAGGTTTGTGGATGACCTGCGTTATGCTTCGGCTTTTGCGCGGGAGAAGGCGTCCATTTCCGGCTGGGGTGCCCAGAAGATCCGTTTCATGCTCATGCGCAAGGGCATTGACAGGAAAACAGCTGATGAGGCATTGACGGAAATCGATGCCGCTTCTGCGGACAGGAAGCTGGAGTCGGTGATTACGGCGAAGTACAGGACTCTGAAGGAGGACCCGCAGTGGAGGCTGAAACTGCTTCGGTTTGCGCTCGGGCGTGGCTATGGTTACGATCAGGTCATGAGTGCTGTGGAAAGGATTTCGCGGGGGAGTGATGACTGATGGATTTTGTTTCTGAAATACGGGATTTCCTTTCGCAAAACGGGATTGATGCAACTGAAACCGTCAATGACGGGTTCAGTGTCTTTGTGTGCGGTGACGTCAATGTCATTCCTGTTCCGGTGACGTCAATGTCAATGGAAGATGCTGAAAGTCAGCATGTCAGGCTGTGTGATGCGGTTTCCGGATTGTCCGGCAGGAAGGTGCTTGTGCCTGAGGATATGTGGCGCGGAAGGCCTGAAATGATGAGGCCGAGACTGCTGGCACAGCTTGGCAGGTTCAGGTCGGTTTTTGCGAGAAATACCGTCATTTCGAGAATCGGAAAAGAGGAGGCTGCTTCGTTTCTGGACAAGTGGCATTCTTATCGTGATGCAGCTGCAAGATATCGCTACGGGGTGTTTACGAAGGCTGGAGAACTGGTGGCTGTGGCTTCCTTCTCTTCCGGGAGGACGTGGACCAAGGGGGAGCGGACCGTGCGTTCTTTCGAATGGGTCAGATATGCCTCACTTCCTGACGTGCGTGTCGTGGGCGGAATGGGTAAGGTTCTGAAGGCTTTTGAAGAGGATGTCCATCCTGATGATGTCATGAGTTATGCTGATATGGAATGGACGGACGGGGCTGTCTATGAACGTCTTGGATTTATTGAAGACGGAATCCGCCCTCCGGTCCAATTCGTCGTCGATCCGGTTTCCCGGGTGAGGACTGCATTGTCGAGGGCGGATTCCGTCTCAGGTATGTTTTACCATCTGAATATGGGCAGTGTCAAATATCGTCTTGCCCTATGGCATTGACCTATCTTATGGTCTTCAGGTATTCTGTCACGTTGTTGCAGATTCCTTCTGCAGAGTACTCGCGACGTTCGAATTTTGTTCCTGTGATCTTTTCGTAAAGTTCAATGTATCTGTCGGTGATGTGGGAAACGACTTCCGGTGTCATTTCCGGTACTTTCTGGCCGTCCTGGCCCTGGAATCCGTTGGCCATGAGCCATTCTCTTACGAATTCTTTGGAAAGCTGTTTCTGTTTTTCGCCTTTGCGGAGTCTTTCTTCGTAGCCGTCAGCATAATAGTAACGTGAAGAGTCAGGTGTGTGGACTTCGTCCATGAGGTAAATCTGGCCGTCGCGTTTTCCGAATTCGTACTTCGTGTCCACGAGGATGAGACCCATCTTCTTTGCGATTTCCTGTCCGCGCTTGAAGATTGCTCTGGTGTATTCTTCGATTTTTATGTAATCTTCTTCCGGTACGATGCCCTGTGCGATGATTTCTTCGCGGGTGATGTCTTCATCGTGTCCTTCTGATGCTTTTGCAGATGGGGTGATGATAGGTTCCGGGAACATCTGTCCTTCTACCATGCCTTCGGGGAGGGTTACGCCGCAGAGTGTGCGCTTGCCCGCCTGGTATTCTCTCCATGAGTGTCCTGCAAGGCAGCCGCGGATGACCATTTCCACTTTATATGGCTCGCATTTGTATCCGACTGTCACCATCGGGTCCGGTGATGCTATCTTCCAGTTAGGCACGATATCTGAGGTCGCGTCGAGGAATTTCGCTGCTATCTGGTTGAGAACCTGTCCTTTGAAAGGAATTCCCTTTGGGAGAACCACGTCAAATGCGGAAATCCTGTCGGAAACTACCATTACCAGATACTTGCCGTCAATGTCATAGACATCGCGTACTTTCCCGACATACTTGTCGACCTGTCCCGGGAAATTGAAATCGGTCTTTACAATTGCGTCCATCGCCATGTTCAGTTTTATGGCAAGTAGTACGGGTTTCTTGCCGTAGTATTTATGATGGCTCCCGTAAGCCTGTTTGCTGTCGCAAAGTTAGAACCAGAATTCCTTTCTGCAAAGGATTATCGGGTTTTCTTATGAACATTATTGTGAGTTCCTTTGTTCGTTTTCTTTCCGGTTGCGGCCTTGTTCCTGTCCGCAGCCTGACCTGGCCTGTTCCTGTGGTACACCCAGTCTGGATAAGCCAGCTTCGCTTCCAGGCCTTCTATCATTGATGCTCTCCTGCTTACATATTGCGATGGGGCTGAGGCGTTGCGTTTCAATGGGTTGGGCAGGCAGGCGGCTATCAGGCAGGCTTCCCTGCGGGACAATTTCGACGCGTCTTTATGAAAGAACCGTTCGGCGGCGGCCTGTGCTCCGTAGATTCCCTTTCCCATTTCTGCAACATTGAGGTAAACCTCCATTATCCTCCTTTTGCCCCAAATTTTCTCTATCAGTACCGTGAAATAGGCTTCGAATCCCTTTCTGATGAAGCTTCTGGTGGGGAGGAGGAAGACGTTTTTGGCGGTCTGCTGCGATATGGTGCTCGCTCCTCTCAGGCGTTTCCCTTTCTGTTCGTGGTCCGAGATGGCCCGGTTGATCTGTTTCCAGTCGAATCCGTTGTGCGTGTCGAACAGGTTGTCCTCGCTGGCAATCACTGCACGTGCCATTTCAGGTGAAATCTTTTCATAGCTGACCCAGGTCTTGCGCGTGTGGAAATTCTTGTCGTCAATGTGCCGGATGCTCCTCTGGATCATCAATGGCGTGACCGCGACCGGAATCCACTTGAGTGCCACGACCCACAGGATTGTCAATGCCAGGAAGGCTGCCGGTATCTTTACCAGCAGAAGTCTCCAGAGCCTTCCGGCCAATGTCCTTTTCTTTTTGCTTTCGCGTGCCATCCGTTTTTTTTCTTCATCGGCAAAAATACATACTGTCGGGGTAATTATCAATGTTTCTGTGCGTCCTGCAGGTTGGTTTTGGTATAAAAAATCTGTGAAAAAGCGACAAAATGGCAATAAATCAATGTCAAAATGTCTTATTGTGTGTCAATTTGGCGAAGAAAGGGACTTTTTCTGAAATGGCACACAGATTGACTGGTCTATAGTCGTTCCGTTGAAAGACGGGGCGGATTCCAGAAGAGTTCCGGCAGGGCGCAGGCCCGGGGAACTGAGACTTCGGAATCGGAAATGAATATAAAAATTAAAATATAGGAGATTTTATTATGGTACCTTCAAGAAGAAATAACCAGAATTGGTTACCAGGATTTTTCAATGATTTCTTTGATAATGATTGGATGGAGAGGTCAAATGCTACAGCTCCTGCAATCAATGTACTTGAGAACGAAAAGAGTTATGACCTCGAGCTTGCCGCTCCAGGTATGACCAAGGATGATTTCAATGTTACTCTCGATGAGAATGGCGACCTCGTCATCAACATGGAGAAGAAACAGCAAAATAAAGAGGAAGGAAATGGCGAGAAGAAGCATGCACACTATCTGCGTCGTGAGTTTTCTTACAGCAAATTCCAGCAGACCATGTTGCTTCCTGATGATGCTGACAGGGAAAAGATCAGTGCGCAGGTTGAGCACGGTGTCCTCAAGGTAAACATCCCTAAGATCGTCAAAGTCGAGCCTGAGGTTGCCCACAAGGTAATCGAAGTCAAATAACTTTGCCGTTATTGTTACTCATTAAAACAATTTATTTTCAAAATTGTTAAAATTTTTGGCGGAAATACTTGCAGGTTCAAATTTTATACGTAACTTTGCATCCGCGTTTGAGAAACAAACCAAACACAGCAACTCCTGGTGCGGTAGTTCAGCTGGTTAGAATACGGGCCTGTCACGCCCGGGGTCGAGGGTTCGAGTCCCTTCCGCACCGCCCGAGTGCCTCTCATGAAAATGAGGGGCACTTGTCGTATATACATGTTAGCTCCAAGTTATGCCGTCCGGAGTTTGTCGTCTCTTTCCAATTGATTATTTTTGTTGTCCGGTTTGACAATGCCCGGCATTGACAATCTTCGTATAGGGGGCGAGCCTCAGAAGTGCGTGGGGTTTACATCTTTCGAACAAGATACGAATCTCAAATGTGCGTGAAAACTCAGCAGGTCGGGTGGTTTTTAAAACTTGAATCGGACAATCGTTTATGGCAGATAGCGGGAATATTAAAATCAAGGGGGCCAAGGTTAACAATCTGAAGAATGTTAGCGTGGAGATTCCCCGTAACAAACTTGTGGTGATTACCGGAATATCAGGTTCCGGCAAGTCGTCATTGGCTTTCGACACTTTGTTTGCTGAAGGGCAGAGGCGTTTTGCCGAGAGTCTGTCATCTTATGCGAGGCAGTTCCTTGGACGAATGAGCAAGCCTGATGTCGAGTCCATCGAGGGCATACCTCCTGCGATTGCAATCGAGCAGAAGGTCAATACCAAGAATCCTCGCTCGACTGTAGCTACCACCACTGAGATATATGACTATCTGCGTATCATTTTCGCAAGGATAGGCCGCACTTTTTCTCCTGTAAGCGGAGTTGAGGTCAAATGCCATAGCGAAAATGACGTGATGGAGTTTGTGCTCGGGAGCAAGATTCCTACATCTGTATATCTTCTGGCGGATCTGGGATGGGACAGGCGCAGTGATAAGGTGGAACTTCTGCTGTCATTGAAAGAAGAGGGCTATTCCCGCCTTTGGAGCGAAGCCGGCGGTGTCACCAGGATTGACGATGTCCTTCAGGCTTCCTCTTCCGGCGAATTCCGGCCGGGGCTGATGCTTATGGTGGACAGGATGAAGATTCCTTCTATGCGCGACGGGCTGCCTGTCATGCCTGACGGGTCGCCTATGCCGCAGCCTGACCGGGAGGACATGCAGGCGCGTCTCCATGCCTCCATCGCGTCCTGTTTCAATAAGGGGAACGGGTCAATGTCAGTGTGGCGTGAGTCCGTTTCCGAATCCGGAGAGAAAAATACCTGCATCAAGAGTTTTGTCAACCGGTTTGAGGCTGATGGAATGACGTTCCGTGAGCCGGATGAGTATATGTTCAGCTTCAACAGTCCGCTTGGCGCATGCCCTGTCTGCGGGGGACTCGGCAAGATAATCGGCGTCAGTGAGGACCTTGTCGTCCCGGACAAGACGTTGAGCATATATGACGGGGCCATTGCGTGCTGGAAGGGCGAGAAAATGGGATGGTTCAAGGACCATCTTGTAAGTGTCGCGGACAAGTATGGCATTCCTATTTTCGAACCTTATTGCAATCTTTCCGAGAAGGTCAAGAATCTCATCTGGGAGGGCAAGAAAGCGGAAACTGAGGAGGAATCCCTTATCGGTATCAATGAATTCTTCAAGTGGGTCGAGGCCAATAGGTATAAAATCCAGTACAAATATCTCCTGAGCCGTTATTCCGGGAGGACAGTGTGTCATGAGTGCCATGGCAGCCGTCTCAGGAAAGATGCACTCTATGTCAAAGTCGGAGGAAAGGATATTTATGAGCTCTTGTGCATGAATGCGGGTGAACTCCTGTCTTTCTTCCGTGATATCAGACTTACTGAATATGAGCATTCCATCGCGGATAAGGCTATTGCCGAGATTATGTCCCGCCTGCAGTATATTTCCGATGTCGGACTTGCTTATCTGACATTGAACAGGGCATGCAACACATTGTCAGGAGGTGAGAGCCAGCGAATCAATCTTGTCACAGCCCTTGGCAGTTCCCTTGTAGGTTCGATGTATATTCTGGATGAGCCGAGCATCGGACTGCATCCGCGTGATACAGACCGGCTTATAAGTGTTCTGAGACGTCTCCGTGATGTCGGCAACACTGTGGTCGTGGTCGAGCATGATGAGGAAATCATTAAGGCGGCGGACATGCTCATCGACATGGGCCCTTTGGCCGGTGTCAATGGCGGGGAGGTCGTTTTCCAGGGCAAGGTCAGGCCGGAGATGCCTGCAGCTGTCGTTGAAAAGTCGCTTACTCTCCAGTATCTGACAGGAACCCGTCAGCGTGTCTCCCGGGAAAAACGTGACTGGACATATTACATTGGCATTGAAGGCGCTCTTGAGCATAACCTTAAGGATATCAATGTAAAGTTCCCGCTTGGTGTCCTGACTGTCGTTTCTGGAGTCAGCGGCAGCGGCAAATCCTCTCTTGTTGGCGATATTTTGTATCCTGCAGTTTACAGGCATCTGAATCAGACAGGTTCTTTGCCGGGAACATTCAGAAAACTGACTGGCAATCTGGACAGAATCTCAGCCATAGAATACGTGGACCAGAATCCTATCGGAAAGAGTTCGAGGTCCAATGCCGTAACATATCTGAAAGTGTACGATGATATCCGTAAACTGATGAGTGAGCAGCAGTTTGCCAAAATCAACGGATTTACGCCATCATATTTCTCTTTCAACCAGGACGGAGGCCGTTGCTCTGAGTGTCAGGGTGAGGGTTTCGTGCATATCGGCATGCAGTTCATGGCTGATGTGACGATGGTATGTGAGGCCTGCGGAGGAAAGCGTTTCAAGCCTGAAATCCTGGAGGTCCGCTACAAGGGAAAGAATATTGACGACATCCTGAACATGAGTGTCGATGAAGCCATATCTTTCTTTGGTGCGCAGCCTGAGCCGGAGGCCAAGTCGATAGCCAGAAAACTTCAGCCGCTGGTGGATGTAGGCCTGTCTTACATCAAGCTCGGGCAGAGCAGCAGCACTTTGTCAGGAGGTGAGAGCCAGCGTATCAAACTGGCGTATTTCCTCTCGATGAATTCGTCGCTTGACCGTCCTGAATCCAAGAAGATAATGTTCGTCTTCGATGAACCTACTACCGGACTTCATTTCTATGATGTGGAGAGGTTGCTGAAAGCATTTGATGCGCTTCTGGAGAAAGGTCATACGGTAGTTGTCGTCGAGCACAACATGGACGTGATACGTGCGGCAGACTGGGTCATAGAACTCGGTCCTGATGCGGGAGATGCCGGAGGACGTCTAGTATTCGAAGGAACTCCGGAGCAACTTGCTGCAAATGGTAAGACTTATACTGCCAAATACCTCAGGCTTGGCCAGGACAACTAATTCGGATGTCCTGTGTCTTTCCGCTTACGTGCTGTCGTATTCTGACAATGCACAAGCCTGTCCCTGCCGAGGCGACGGTCGTATAACTTATCCCTGTTCCGCTGATGTCAAAGCTTCCGAAGATATCCGGCGGCACGGATTTGCTGAATGACTGTCCCTCGTCAATGCTGAATTCGGTTGTCCATGGTATGTTTGTAGTCAGGATTCTTCCGTCCGCGAACTGTTCTTCCCGGCAGCTTGCAACAGATATCGTGTGCTTGTCTGCATCGTGTGCGGCTGTCAGTTTGTATTCCATTGTGATTTGCGGGTTGAAGTGCCGGCCTTTTTCAATGGGGCCGTCCGCGCTGCTGAATGCTTCGCACGGCAATGTGAAACTTGTCAATGTCCCCTGTGTCAGAGTCTTGCTTCCCGGAACAAAATAGGAGTGCCAGTTCCCGTCAACATCCTGTATCTGAAACACCAGGTTTGAATACTCTCCCGGCGGTACCGATATGGTCAGGCTGATTGTATCATTGGTGGTGATTTCAGCCATACCAGTTGCATTTTCATCAGTGTTTTCATTGGCGTTCCCATCCGTGTTCCCGCCGATACGGACTCTCAAGATATTCCCGAAAATGGAATCTTCGTTTCCGGTATTGTACCACGTGATGGTGCCGTTGTCTTCTATCTTGCCGGCTCCTCCACTCATGTCCTGTCGGGCGCCGATACGGAGTTCCTGCATTGGAATACTCTTTGTCAGACTATATAGTCTGACTCTGATTGCGGCGGCTGAATATCTGAATATCATTGACTTGCGCCCACCGTAACCGAGCATTGGCATATGTGAATTATTCTTTTCCGGATACGGAATGGTAATCTGTTCTGGGAAAGTCACTCCTCGTCCGGAAGGCAGATATTCTGCCGGATACATAGCCGTGAAGGTCTCTCCACAGGGGAGTCTCACATTGTCCTGGACAGTTTCATCGTATTTGAATTTGGCTGTTTTTGTCCCGGAATCATAGGTGACATATGTACTTCCGGCAGAAGATCCGGTTCCGAAGATTCTAATCCTGTCTCCGGCTTCCCACATCAACGGAATCTTGCCTCCAGTTTCATTTCCCGTAGAGACGCGGGTATATGAAGGTGAGATGACTTCAGCATTGACAAAATCGTCCTGAGGTTTCGTTACGTATTGTTTCCCGCATGAGAATAGTGTCAATGCCGATATGAAAATCAGATAGTTGCGTATGTCCATATCGCTGAATCTTAAAATGATGAGATGGTCCAGTCTTTTGGAAGGGACTCAGTTATTCTCGAATCCTGTACGTTGTCCTTGCAGAACATGGTTCCGACAGTCATTACACCATACACAACCTTGGTTAGTGTACAGTTTTCCGGAATGCCTCTCATGTCCATGCGGATAGAACGCAGATTGTAGTTTTTTGCAAACAGATTGCTCATGTCCGTCGCACTGCTGAAGCGGAAATTGCTGACATCCAGTTCGGAAACCCCTGTGCAGTCTTCAAACATGCTGTAGAATTCCTTTCCGTTAGACGTGTCGAAAGATGACAGGTCCATTGACGTAAGTGCCCTGCAGCCCTGGAACATACAGTTGAAATTTGTGACATTTGATGTCTTGAACATGGACAAGTCGAGGTCCTCCAGTATGTAGCAGGCCGTAAACATGTGATTCATGTTCTGGACATTGTCTGTGGAAAAATTGTCCAGAATGAGTCTCTTCAGATGGCGGCAGGAGTTGAACATGTAGCTCATATCAGATCCATTTGCACCATTGAAGTTTGTCAATGTTATTTTTTCCGCAGTACTTTGGTTGAACATATTGCTGAAACTGCATCCTTCGTGGCATTCCAGGTCTTTTATCGTGATGCTTTTTGTATTGGTCTGAAAGAACAGCATGTACGCATTGGTGAGATTCGGTGCATGAATCCCGGACAATACGAGCGAGTCCGTTTTGCAGTAAGAGAACATCCCTCTCATATTGGTCGCACAGGAAAAGTCGAATTTTGACAGATCCAGATGCGGAACATTGATGGACGAAAACATGTAGCTCATGTCTTCCAGGGAACTTGTCCTGAAGCCTGAGACGTCGAGTTCGGTGACAGATGAACAATAATTGAACATGTCTGACGTATTGACCGCCTCAGACATGTCAAATCCGCTTACGTCCAGTTTCTTGAGTTTCCGGCATCCTTGGAATGTCCCATTGAAATATTTGGCGCTTCTTGTGTCAAATCCTGAGACATCTAGTTCTTCGAGCGATTCGCATCCGCTGAACGTGTCGCCGAAACTTCTGTTCTTTGAAGTGTTGAATCCTGAGACGTCAAGAGTCTTGAGGGATGAACAATTCCTGAACATGGTAGTCATAGAGGTGGCATTTGAGGTGTCAAAGCCGGTGACATCAAGGGCGGTCAGTCCTGTGCATAAACTGAACATGCCTGTGAAATCAGTGACGTTCGATGTCTTGAAATGTCTCACATCCAGTTCTTTAAGACTACGGCAGTAGTAGAACGTGTTCGCCATGTTTGTTACATGGTCAGTGAATATTGAACTCAGGTCAACTGATTCCAGAGAATAGCAATACTTGAATAAATCCGAGATATCCTCAAGTACTTTGCTGTCAATCCATCTCAAGTCGGCTGTTTTCAATGACTGGCAGTTGAAGAACAGACCTGAAATGTTCTTGAGTACCGGTGTCTTTGTCCCCGGTGCTGGGAGTATGATTTTCGAGACCTTGACGCAGTTGTCAAACAATTTCTTCAGGCTGGTTATTTCCGTAAAATCGACATGGCTGATATCCACGGAGTGGATTCTGTAAGGCGACCTGACATAAAAGTCCTTGAGGAAAAGATTCTCCAGAGCCGGTATACCTTTTCTGACTTTCAGGATAACTCTGTGGATGCCGATGTCTTTGTATTTGTGGGTTATGCCTTCTTCATAAGTGGACGGCTTAAAAGACGTGGACGTCCCGTCATCGTAATATGCGGTCTCAATATTGTTGCCGTGTCTGTGGAATATGGTCAGAAGTTCATTTTCCGATTTGGTCTCCACCTCTACGATGATGGCGCTGGACAGTTGTCTGACAGAGAATTCCTTGCTCTTTCCGCTCATTTCCTGCACCAGTCTTACTTTGCATTCCCTGTCATCAGGAGACTGCGTCACTTCGTATGAAATGATATCGTGCTCTTTATCGCCATTTCCGGAAAGCGTAAATGAAGAGAACATGTCAGGCAGTGCCCTGCTCCATGTCTTTCCTCCGTCTGTGCTGAATTCACTATGCCAGGCCACTCCTTTGGTTACGGAGTCACCATTCTCATAATTCTCGCTGATCATGCTGGTGAGATCAATGTTACCCTTCTCGCCATCTTTAAAAAGAAAGATGTCTTCATCACCTCCTGTAAAAGAGTATTCCAGTCCCGTGAGGGCGCTGTTGTCCTTGCCGGCAATTATATCATCAGTGCCTGTGCATATGAATTTCGACAGGTCCAAATCCAGAGTGGTGATTCCTGACCGTTCGATTATTATCGGTTTCGGCGTGGCATATATGAAATTCACACCGTTGCTGCCACACAACTGTATTTTGAACCTGGAGTGGCTTCCTGGAGGCATAACTATGTAAAAATCAGCAGGATCGGAGAATAGGACTACGTTTTTGGGGCACTCCAGCCACGCGCTAGCCTTGCTGCTCCCTTCACTTGTCAGATATCCGATTCCATCCTGGGCCGAGTACCGTATTATTTTACCGCTCAGGTTCTTGTCGGATGCAATCTTTATCCTGCTGATACTTAATCTGTTTTTCAGAGAGTTCAATCTGATTCGCAATATTCCGCAGAGGTTCCGGAAACTCAGATTGTCGTCATCGGACACGGCATACATCGGCATGGCTCCCTCTCCTATGTTGTCAGGTGAATATGTCTGCTTCTGGGGCAGTTCCATGATATGTTCTTCTCCGGAGAATGAATATGAGGATGACGGATAGAAGGCATACCATTTGTCTTTCTTGAGAGTCCTCCGGTTCCCGTTTTTGCTCCTGTCATATCTGAATTCAGCTGCAGATGTGTTCTTGTCAGCTGTCTTATAGTATGAACATGCTTTCTCCCTGCTGTCACCGGTCACTATGATTTCGTCCCCGGATGACCACATTATCGGGACATTCCCTGCATTGTCTTCTTTTCCGAGCATAGTCTTTGTCCCTGATTCCGTCTCAGTCAGAGCGTGAAAAACAGGGTCATTGTAGTCAATATCCTCAAGAGGATTTCCATTGCATGACGCCAATTGTACAACAGCGGCGGCAGCGCTTATCAATGTCAATTTCGATTTCATATCACTTGTCTTTCTAAATTTCTCCCTCTATCTCGTCAGAGTCATCGATTTCATAATGACCTGCCTTGAAAAGTGTTTCCGTGTCTGTAGCGGAGAAACGCCCTCCGTAATAATTCAGATAAAATGTGTATATCTTTCCCGGCTCCCATGTGGTTCCGTTCAGCGGAATCTCGCCATCCGTGATGAACTCGTCTTCATCAATGCTGACATGTATGACTGCGTCACCATCTTGCGTAAAGTTCTGGGCGGGCAGATAGAAATACCGCTCAGAAATGATGGTCCCCCTGCCCATTCCGTTTTTCATTGTGAAGCCTATATCATTGTCATATACAGAGTATTTCCGGTCTCCGGTCTCCCATGTCCCTTTGTCGAGATGGTATGTTCCGGAA
Source organism: uncultured Bacteroidales bacterium (assembly GCA_934700615.1). GTDB lineage: Bacteria > Bacteroidota > Bacteroidia > Bacteroidales > UBA932 > Cryptobacteroides. Next base: position 86,444 of record CAKUXR010000002.1, on the reverse strand, counting down.
CCGGCAATTCCGGAGATTGTTATAGACTTTACCTTGGCTCCTTCTTCGAAATTGCTTCCTACGGCGAACCTGACACACGATGTTATATGGTTGAACTCCAACTGGACCACGCCTGAAGAGCGCCTGTCAATGCCGGCAAGTATATCTGTCTGGAACACAGTGCTTTCTGGAGTGTCATAATACAATAATGGACTGGTTCCGGGAGTCCCGGGACGAATGCCGCGGCTGCTGTCCTGTTCTCTGAAATAAGGGCTGACTGCATAGAATTCAATCTCCTGTCTATCCATCCAGAAGACCGGATACTCGCCGACCCATTTGTTTCCTGTCAATGTCATTTTCATGTTCCAGAGATAATCCGTGACAGGTTCCTTATCGGGCTCGACAAGATAAGCGGACAATGAAAAACTCTCACAGAAATTAGCGGTATAATCGGCCTTGGTGGCTATTATTTCCGGTCTGAGAGGACTTTCAGTGCGCTTGTCTTCCGTTATCTCATGACACGCAGTAGAACTGGCAACTGCCAGTCCTGCCAGCAGAATTGAAATATATCTGTTCATAAGTGTTCAGGGATTGACAGTTATTGCAACCATTTCCGCAGCATCGGCAGGTGCACCGGCTTCGATATAGACAATTCCGCTTCCAGGACTTTTCAGGTGCAGCGTGACTCCGTGATTGTCCTTGTCCATGGAATAGTCGTATATGCCACGGCTTTTGTCGTATTCGAGTTCTTCTTTGCCGAACTCCATCCTTGCGCCTTCCGGATTTACTTCAGCCCATATATGGAGGTCTTCACCTACCTTTCCTTCCAGATATTTTGCCGGATGGACTGTGATGGCAGTTTTTCCGTATCTGTACAGATTGGATTTGTCGATTCTCCAGCTGTCCTCCTCAATTCCTGACCCGCTCGGAACAACAGTAATGTGGTAGTGACAGTTTCTTACTACATCGAAGTTTGAAGGGGCATCACCCAGGTAGAACCTGTAGATGAGATATTCTTCCGGTCCCGTGAACAGAGAGTCTGACTTGTACTCGGCTTTCAACTCAATGTAGGAGCATACTTCGGACAGGGCATCTGATGAATCCAGAATCTTGTCCTTTTCTGTCTTTGCATCTGGAAGCAGATTGCCCTGCCTGTTTTCAAGCATATAGACATTGACTTCTCTGCTTATACCTGTCTTTTCATCAATGTTGAGGTCGTCGGCATCGCTGTAACTCTTCATATAGCCGTTGCTGAATACGTCATTGCTTCCTTCTGCCGCGCTCGGTGAGAACAATGCCGCAGATTTGGGACAGCCGCCGATTCTCACGCTCCTGACATTGAAACTGATGTTCTTGTTCAGTTTCCTGCGGTCTATCGACAGGGAAATCTTGGCCATCAGCCTCTCCATCTTGACATTGATGACGCTATTGTTATTGTCAATTACAGTAATGTCGCTTTTCCCGCACATCGGTACGCCACGGCTGTATTCATCCGGGTAAGAAAGATGATATCTGTATTCTTTCAGGTCTTCCGTCGAGCTGATGCCCACAATGTCGAATCCGAAGTTGGAACATGCATAGACTTGACACTTTTTGCCGCGAAGCCAGGTGAATCTGTATTCAATGCCGTTTTTCGTGGAAGGAAGTGAATTCCTGCCGAGAAACACATGGCGTTCCAGGCTTCCGTTTTCGTCGAATATGAAGATGTTCAGGTCAGTAATCCTTTCCTCGTCCGGATCCGTGGTGCGCGTGACTGACATTGTACCTGTGTTTAATGTCAGCATTGCCTCTGCCATGTCGTATGATGAAGTATCCCTGGAACATGACACGAGTATCGACATGATGATTGCTGTCGTCAATTTGTAAGTGTTGTGTGGCATTGTCTTATAATCAGAAGGTTACGTTTCTTTTATCTTGTTCCTGCCAAGGTGTTATGCTGAAGTTGCACGTGACTGTTCCCGGCTCTATTGGAGTGTCAGGGGAGGGAACTCCACGCTGGGATATGGTTATGTCATATACATAGCAGCCATTTCTTGAGACTCCGGCTTTGCCGTCCGGACTGCTCCAGACACCTCTGTTGACATTGATAGGATAATATGTGGTTTCGCCGTTCAGAGTCCCTTCGATCACAAGCCTTGTGAAAGGAGATCCCAGAGCCTCCTCTTCCACTATGTTCTGGTAGCAGTAGAGCATAATCTCAGGATATATGACGGATGCATTGAGTGGACTGTCCAGTCTCTGATAGAACAGGTGCCTGTCAATGAATCCGGACGTATCTTCAGGCTCGAATTTTCCATAGTCGATGATGCTTTCCGGGACTGACGGCTGCTGTCCTGCTATTGGATAACGGCTGCAGATATTTGTAAGATATATCTTGACATCCGTCAGTTCGGCATCCGAGTAAGGCTTGTTGAAAAAATCACAGCTGATGCTGTTGATTTTGACCTGTGCCATGAGCGGCTCCAGAGTTATGGCGCATCTTCTTTCATGTCCGGCATTTACTGTGGTTTCCGCGCACAGGATAGGGTAGTCGGATCGCTCATCTTTCAGCTCGGCATATAATCCGGACAAGTCTGCATAGTCATATATGTTTTCGCAGTCCTCCTCTTTTATGTGGGAATTCGCGATGACCACAATAATCTTGTCGCCTTCTCTTGATGCCGCTTCTATGATATTGCTCTTATGAATCTGTGTCCTCTGATATGAATCGAGTTTTCTGAGTCTGTCATTATTAAAGAAGAAGATATCCAGTGTCCCGTCTGCCATCGTACCCGTCTCAGGCGTAAAGGTCAGAATTGTCTTAACAGTTTTCGGGGCACCGGATCCCTCTTCATTATGATAATAACTGTCGTCAATGATACACGAAATGAACACCGGCAGGGATGATAGTAAAAGCAAGGCTACGGTCAGAACGGCCGTGTGATGATTAGATGTTGTTAAGCTAGGCTGAATTGTTTGCCGGCTTGTCCAGTTGTCTGTGAATCGTGTCATTTGCAGTTATTTTGTTGCTGCAAATATATTCTGACCTTTTCGTCAAATCTCGGAAAAGTGGCTTATTAAGTGCATGTTTTTATGATTCTTAAATTGCCGGAAAATTAAAAAAAACTGTCGGGAGGTGGTTTAAGAACATATAATCAAATAAAAAACCCGTCTGGACATGCATCCAAACGGGTTTTATGATTAAAGTGAAGGATTAACCTCCGAAGTTGTCGTAGAGAACGTTCTCTGGTGGAACTCCGAGATTGTCAAGCAATGTGTTGACAGACTTGACCATCATAGGAGGACCGCACATGAAGTACTTGATATCCTCTGGAGTATCGTGCTCCTTAAGGTATGTCTCGTACATTACGTTGTGAACGAATCCGGCTACATACTTCACTCCGGCTGCATCAGCTACAGGATCCGGACGGTCGAGAGCGAGGTGGAAGTGGAAGTTAGGGAACTCTTTCTCGATTTCAGCATAATCCTCGAGGTAGAATGCTTCTTTCAAGCTACGTGCACCATAGAAGAAGTTGACCTGCTTCTTGGTCTTGAGTGTCTTGAACAGATGCATTATGTGGCTTCTGAGAGGAGCCATACCTGCACCGCCACCGACAAAGATGTATTCCTGTGAATCCGGATCATCCTTAGGAAGAAGGAAGTCACCGAACGGTCCTGAAATCATTACCTTGTCACCAGGGTGACGAGTATAGATGTAAGAAGAACCGATACCAGGGTTTACAGGCAGAAGCTTGTTGCTGCCCTTAGGCGCTGTCCTGTCAAATGGAGGGGTTGCGATACGGACGTTAAGTTTGATGATATCGCCCTCAGCAGGGTAAGAGGCCATAGAGTAAGCTCTCATTGTAGGCTCAGGGTTCATGCACTTGAGGTCGAAGAACTTGAAGTGCTCCCAGTCTGCCCTGTACTCAGGATCTACGTCAATGTCACTGAAATTGAATGTTCCCTGAGGGATATCAATCTGGATATACTCACCTGACTTGAAGTCGAGATGCACACCAGCAGGAAGTTTGACTGTGAACTCTTTGATGAAGGTTGCAACGTTGTGGTTGGAAATGACCTCGCATTCAACTTTCTTGACGCTGAGTACGGACTCAGGAACTTCGATCTTGAGGTTCTCTTTAACCTTGACCTGGCAACCGAGTCTCCAGTTGTCTTTGATCTGCTTTCTGTTGAAGAATCCTGTTTCGGTCGGGAGGATATTTCCGCCACCCTCGAGAACTCTGACTTTGCACTGTCCGCAGTTTGCTTTACCGCCGCAGGCAGAAGGAAGGAAAATCTTCTCTTCAGCGAGTGCTCCCATGAGGGAGTTGCCCGGAGCCACGTCGAGGATTTTGTTTCCTCCGTTGATGTCGATCTTGACTGTACCGCTAGGGGTAAGTTTTGTCTTTACCCAGAGCAGCAGGACTACCAGAATAAGCGTAACTATTGTGATAGTTGCTGCAGAGGCTATAATTGTAAGAGTAATTTCATTCATTTCTCAAGTCTCCTATTAAAGTGAAATACCCATGAATGTCATAAATGCCATGGCCATAAGACCTACGGTAATGAATGTGATACCGATACCCTTCAAAGGTGCAGGCACATTGGAGTATGACATCTTCTCTCTGATTGCGGCCAATGTCACGATAGCGAGGTACCAGCCGATACCTGAACCGAGAGCATAAACAGTTGCTTCACCGACATTGACGAAATCCTTCTGCTGCATGAAGAGCGCACCACCGAGGATTGCGCAGTTCACTGCGATAAGAGGCAGGAAGATACCGAGTTCAGAGTAGAGAGTCGGTGCGAATTTCTCGACAACCATCTCGACAAGCTGAACGATAGCGGCAATGACAGCGATGAATGTGATGAAACTCAAGAAGCTGAGGTCAACGCTTGCGAGGCTCGGACTGATCCAGCTCAATGCACCCGGGCTGAGCACGTATGTGTTCAGGAGGTAGTTGATAGGCAATGTGACCAGAAGCACAAAGATAACAGCCGCACCAAGTCCGGAAGCTGTCTTCACGTTTTTCGATACTGCCAGGTATGAACACATACCGAGGAAGTATGCAAAAATCATATTGTCAACGAAAATTGACTTTACGAATAAGCTTATATATTCCATATTACTTGCGTGTTAGTTGTTATTTCTCCTGAAGATCTTTCTGGATGCTTCTCTGTACCCATACGATACATCCGAGCAGGATGAGTGCTACAGGAGGAAGAATCACAAGTCCGTTGTTCATATAACCTGCATCGTAGAAGCACTGCGGGATTACCCGGAATCCGAAGAGGGTTCCAGAACCGAGCAGTTCGCGGAAGAATGCGACAATGAGAAGAATCATGGCATATCCGGCGCCGTTTGCGAGACCGTCGAGAAGTGACGGAATCGGTTTGTTGCCGAGACCGAAAGCCTCGATACGACCCATTACGATACAGTTCGTGATGATAAGTCCCACATAGACAGAGAGCTGGGTCTCAATGCTGTATGCGTATGCCTTGAGGAACTGGTCCACGAGGATAACCATAAGCGACACAACTACGAGCTGGACGATGATACGAACTCTGTTAGGAATTGAATTCCTCATCAGAGATACTACGAAGTTTGAAAGTGCTGTAACGACGATTACTGAAAGACCCATTACGAAGGCTCCCTTCATCTGTACGGTCACAGCCAATGAGGAACAGATACCGAGTACGAGGACAGTGATAGGGTTGCCCTTGAGAATCGGGTTCAATATTGTTTCTTTAAGTTTTGCATTCATTTTATTTCCTCCTCATTATTTGGCGATTGCAAGTGAATCAGCTGAAACGCTGAGGGAATCGGCTGCATTCTCCTCCTCCGGCTGTGCTACGTTGGAAGCGGCAGCTTTGAGGAATGGTTTGTATGCCTGAAGCCAGTTGTTGATGGAAACGCCGAGAGCCTTACTTGTGATGGAAGCTCCTGAGATTGCATCGACAGCATTGGCTTTCTCACCTGCGCCACCTTTCACGACCTGGAATGCCTCTGCGTCCTCGAAATCAACTTTCTTTCCTTCGAATTCTGCTCTGAAGGAAGGATCGTCCTTAATCTTGGCACCGAGACCAGGAGTCTCGCTGGCGTGGTCGAAATATGCGCCGCGGATTGTCTGAAGATCCTCATTGAGAGCGATATAGCCCCAGATCGGACCCCAAAGACCTGCACCATAGCAAGGGATTACAGTTACATTCTGTCCGTCTTTCTCGAATACGAAAACAGGCAGTTTGAAATCTGCTGAACCTTTCTTGATGAGGTTGTCCTGTGCTTTAAGCTGACCGGTAGTGTAGATTTCCTGCTTTGAAAGATCAAGTGTTCCGCACTCCTGACCTTCAGCATTGACAAGTACAGAAGACTTTGCGACAGCTTTGTATGCGTCGATTTTCTGCTCGTTGCTCATTGCGTCGAGCTCGCTCTTCTCATAGAACTTGCTGGCTGTGAGCATCTGGCTGATGGCATCGGCCTTGACGTTGGCCTCCTGCTTCGGTTTGAGTGTCTCTGAGACGAACGCAAGAACCGCAGCTACCACCACAACGACTACTGTCGTATAGATGACTGTATATATATTTCCGTTAGTATTCATACCTATTATATATATTATGCGATTTTAACTTTCTTGGCTCTTCTTGAGATCGCAGCGTCGGTGACGTAGTGGTCAATGAGCGGTGCAAATGTGTTCATCAGCAAGATAGCGAGCATCATGCCTTCTGCATATCCAGGGTTGAACAGTCTGACGACAACGCAGAGGGCGCCGATAAGGAATCCGTAGATCCACTTGCCGCACTCGGTCTGTGCAGATGTCACAGGGTCTGTTGCCATGAATACTGTACCGAAAGCGAAACCACCCATGAGAAGATGGTAGTAGGCAGGAACGTCAGTAGCTCCGAAGAAATTGCCGAGCCAGCCTACGAAGAGTGCTCCTGCAACTGATGAAACCATGATCTTCCAGCTTGCGACGCCTGTCCAGATGAGGATTACCGCTCCGATAAGGATTGCTATAACTGATGTTTCACCTACAGAACCAGGGATGATTCCGGCGAACATATCCCATGCTGACATTCCGTACTGTACTCCTGCGTTGTTCATTGCGTCGAGACCTTCAGAGGCGAATGAGAGAGGAGTGGCTCCTGTCGCACCGTCGATGAGGCTTTCGCCGTTTTTCAATGATACCCAAACGCTTGAGCCTGACATCTTGCTAGGATAAGCGAAGAAAAGGAATGCACGGCAGAGGAGTGCAGGGTTCAGGAAGTTCATACCGGTACCACCGAATACTTCCTTGCCGAAAAGCACTGCAAATGCAACTGCGATTGCAAGAGTCCAAAGCGGAACGTCCACAGGGACGATGAGAGGAATGAGCATACCTGAAACAAGGTAACCCTCATTGACCTCTTCGTTGCGGATCTGGGCAGAAGCGAACTCGATGCCGAGACCTACTACATACGCTACAATATAAAGAGGCAGAACTCTGAGGAAGCCATACCAGAAATTCTGGAAAAGTCCCCATTCCTGTCCTGTTGCGAGACAATGCTGGTAGCCGACGTTCCACATTCCGAAGAGGGCTGCAGGAACAAGCGCCAGCACAACGATAATCATGATTCTCTTCAGATCGACAGCATCTCTGACATGAGCTCCACGTCTGGTAACAGTACCAGGCACACGGAGGAAGGTGTCGAATGCGTCAACGGTTGAGTGAAGGAATCCAAGTTTGCCGCCCTTCTCGAAAAGGCCCGGCTGCTGTGTTGTATTTTTTGATTCTTCCATAACTTCCGTTAAATTAAGCCATTTCCTTAATCATAAGGTCAATGCCTTTCTGGATTATAGCCTGAATGTCGTTCTTAGAAGGATCCACATACTCACAGAGAGCGAGATCCTCAGGGAGGACTTCATAGATTCCGAATTTCTCCATCTTATCGATGTCACCGGCAAGACATGCCTTGGCGAGATAGATAGGGAAGATATCCATCGGAAGAACTTTGCCATAAACATCGGACATCACGAATGCGCGAGGGCCTCCGTTGAAGTTTGTGTCCATGTCATAAGTCTTCTTAGGGCAGAGCCAAGAGAAATAGGTGCGGCTTGAACTGAATTTGCCGAATCTGAACGGTTTTGCCCATCCGAGAACCTCTCTTTCAGTACCTTCATGAAGCAATGTAACCTGGTTGTCGAAGAATCCGAGGAATCCGTTTTCGCCGACATTTTCGCCAGTGAGCACGTCACCGCTTACGAATCTGAGGTCGTTTGCGGAGTTGTCATAGAAGTCCTTGAGGTCTTTCATGCTGATTCCAGGAAGGGCGTCAACGTATGCCGGATCAATGGCCTTAGGGCCGGTAACGGCAACTTTTCTTCTCATGTCATATTTTCCGGTGCTGAAAAGCTTGCCGATGGCAGAGAGGAGAAGAAGTGATACAGTCCATACGGTGTCACCCTTCATGATAGGTGCGATATGGCTGATCTGTACGCCCACATTGCCTGCAGGATGCTTGCCGCTGAACACGTGGCTTACAACGTTCTCGATCTTGTGGAGAGGAGTGCCTGAATAGTTTTCGCTGCTGAGCGAGAAATGTACGCCGCCGTCAGTAAGTTTGGCGAGTACGTTCACACCAGTCTGGATGTAAGCGATTTCATCCTTGAATGCGAATTCAGGAACTGCTGCAAGAGGAGCTGTAGTGAATGCGGATACGAAGATTGCTTTCGGGGTCAATGTCGGATCCGCGAGGATGCCGTAAGGCCTCTGGATAAGAGAAGGCCAAAGACCGCTCTGGAGGAGAAGTGACTTGATGTCGGCAGCAGACATGTCTGCAACTTTGTGTGTGCCGAAATCAACGAACTCCTGCTGTGCGTCAGCCTTGATTCTTACCTCAAGCAACTTTCTTTTTTCACCCCTGACGATTTCCGCTATGGTACCGCTTACCGGTGAGGTAAAGAGGATGTCAGGGTTCTTTTTGTCAGACAGAACAGGTGAACCTGCCAAAACCTTGTCGCCTTCCTTCACCAGAAGTCTAGGGATGAGACCCTTGAAATCAGTTGGTTTCATGGCGATAACGTCAGGCACGATCGTCTTTCTGGTCTTCTGGGCTGCTGTTCCGGAGATAGGAATGTTCAGCCCTTGTTTCAAATCGATGTTGTTTGACATTATAGGTAACCTTTAATAGTATTTCGGATTTCCGACGCGAAGATACTGAAATTTTTCGTAATTTCGCTCTTATTATGGAAAACAATAGCGCTATATTAGAGGGGCTTGACGCACAGCAGAGGGCGGCGGTGAGCCAGACGGAAGGACCTGTGCTGATAGTCGCGGGGGCAGGTGCCGGCAAAACGAGAGTCCTTACCGGACGAATCGCGTATATACTTGAGAAAGGAGGGGAGCCGGACCGCATCCTGGCATTGACCTTTACCAAGAAGGCGGCAGCCGAGATGAAGACGAGGATTGCGGCGATGGTGGGGGAGAGGAAGGCGAGGAGGCTCTATATGGGCACCTTCCATTCCGTGTTCATCAGGTTCTTGCGCGAATTCGCCGATTGTCTTGGATATCCGTCATCTTTTACAATTTATGACACAGGAGATTCCATCAGTGCGATAAAGTCATGCCTTAAGGAACTGAAACTTGATGACAAGATTTACAAGCCGAAGGATGTGCTGAGCCGCATTTCGATGGCGAAGAACAATCTTGTCACGCCGGAGGCCTACAAGCGCAGCAATCAGGCCATTGCCAATGATACTCATGCGAAGAAGCCTGAAATCTGCAATATCTATGCTCTGTATGCGGCCAAATGCAAACAGGCCGGCGTTATGGATTTCGATGATATCCTGCTGAATATGAATATCTTGTTCAGAGATAACCAGGAGGCGCTCGCTTCCGTGTCCAGCCGTTTTGACTATATCATGGTGGATGAGTATCAGGACACGAACCTTGCCCAGTATCTCATTTTGAAGAAGCTCAGCCAGGTTCACAGGAATATATGTGTGGTAGGTGACGATTCCCAGTCAATCTATGCTTTCCGAGGAGCCAAAATCGAGAATATCCTGAATTTCCAGAAGGATTATCCCGATTGCAAGCTGTTCCGTCTGGAGAGGAACTACCGTTCGACGCAGGTCATCGTGGATGCCGCGAACTCTGTCATTGAAAATAATGAATCGAGAATTCCCAAGACCTGTTACTCCAAGGGTCCGGAAGGTGATCTGATTCATCTCATCAAGGCTTATACCGAGCAGGAGGAGGCGATGCTGATAACGTCGTCAATAGTGGCGAGGATGGAGAAGGATCATTGTCAGTATCAGGACTTTGCGATATTGTACAGAACAAATTCCCAGTCGCGTGCGCTGGAGGAAGCGCTCCGTAAGAAGAACCTCCCGTATATGATCGTGTCCGGAAATTCGTTCTTCGACAGGACGGAGGTCAAGGATATGATGGCATACCTGAAACTGGCTGTGAACCTGAATGATGACGAGTCGTTCAGGCGAGTCGTGAATACCCCGGCAAGAGGAATCGGACAGACCTCGCTGGAGGCGTTGATTTCAGTGGCCAGGGCAAACCAGGTGTCCCTTTTCAATGCCTGCACACCGGCTTTTCTTGCTGCCGCCGGCATAAAATCCGGTACGGCCGGAAAAATCATGGAATTCCATGATATGATTGCCGATGCCAATGCCAGACTGGCTACCGAGGATGCCTTTGCTGTTGCGGCACTCCTTTCCAACAGATCCGGGCTTTATGCTTCGTTCAAGATGGATAATTCTATTGAGAGTCAGTCCAGGGCCGCGAATATCGAGGAACTTTTGAATAGTGTCAAGAGTTTCGTGGAGGACAGGCAGAACCAATACAAGGAGGAACTTCTTATCGAGGGCAATGTGACTGATGTGGACTCGATCTCGGACAGCGAACTCCCGGTAGTGACATTGGGCGATTTCCTCGAGGACATTTCCTTGCTCAGCGCAATCGACATGTCTGATGACGAGGATGCGAACAACAAGATTACCCTCATGACAATACATTCGTCGAAGGGACTTGAGTTCCCGTATGTCTATGTTGCCGGAATGGAGGAGAATCTCTTCCCCTCAGGCGGAGCCTATGCTTCACCGACTGAAATCGAGGAGGAAAGGCGATTGTTCTATGTGGCGTTGACAAGGGCCAAAGCCGCTGTCAATCTTTCATTTGCGGCGACCAGGATGAGGAATGGAAAGCATGAGCAGAATTCTCCCAGCCGTTTCGTCGAAGAAATCGATTCACGGTATGTGGACAATCCTCTGGATGATTCCGAGATGTCTTCCGGAAGGTCGGGAGGCTTTTCCGGATTCGGCTCCGGGTTCGGTTCCGGCGCATCGTTCTCCGGAAGGAGGAATGTCAATGCTGGAAGAGGCACCGGTTCGGGATACGGAGGAGGATATGACAGGTCCGGCGGCAGTTCTTATGGGAAGTCCGGTCCTGTCAAGGTCATCAGGCAGACTCCTGTCTCGTCGGCGACAGGAAAGCCGATGGTGTCAATGTCAAGAGCCGTTTCCAGTCCGGCAAAACCGAGGACCCCTGATTCCCAGTTCACTCCGGTTTCGGTGCTGGACGTGAAGGCCGGGCAGCGTGTCGAGCACAATCGTTTCGGTTATGGCATCGTTCAGAGCATTACCGGGACAGGAGACAATCTGAAGGCCAATATCCTGTTTGATTCTTGTGGCGAGAAGATTATTCTGCTCAAGTATGCGAAAATTCGTGTGGATAACGAAAATAAGTGATAGGTAAGAAAATAAATATTATCTTTGCAATTGAAGTTTTTCATAGTTTAAGTTTAGGTTAAGTAGCGGGATGTTTCGCAGTGATTGCGAAGCCCCCGTGAATTTTTTTTTCGGATATTCCAAATGTCCTGAAGCATTTTTTGTTTAAAAATTATAAAAACAACTCGTGTTTTTCTTAAATAAAAAATATGTACCGGTTGTTTTTATGATCCTTAAATCAGTTCGGGTGAAATAGTTATAGATTTGCGGCAAAACAAAATTTGATATGAAAAAGATTCATGATTATTTGCTGCGTCTTGCGCTTCATTCATCGGAAGTGCTGCTTGCGGCGTTCGCCATGTCGTGTACCAGGGCTGTCATAGATGAGGGGGAAGGTATCCTTACAATCCATTTTGTCGAATCGTCTTATAGCCAGACGAAAGTGACGGGAGAGACTGTCCCTGATACCAGTGATTTCCTGCTTAAGGTTACGGATTCTTCCGGCAAGATCCTGTTTGACGGAAAATATGGCGATTCTCCGGAAAAGATGCTGGTCAAGGCCGGAACATACACAGTTTCAGCCCAGTCCCGCGAGTTCAAGAAGCCGGCTTTCGCATCCCCGGTCTTCGGGGATGAGCAGTGTGTGGTGGTGAAGTCGGGGAAGACTGCAGATGTCCATCTTGAATGTAAACAGGTCAATGCTGGTATGAGGCTGAAAATCTCGAGCAATTTTCTGATATCGTATCCGGAGGGTGTTCTATTTCTTAAGTCTGCGGAGGGTCGTCTCATGTACAGTTATACGGAAAAGAGGGTCGCATATTTCCAGCCCGGGAGCGTTTCTTTGGTCTTGAGCAATGCAGGAACTGACAAGACTTTGTTTACCAAGACTCTCAAGTCGGGACAGATTCTGGACATGAGCGTATCCGCTCCAGGAAAACCCGGCACATCAGACGGTAAGATTATCATTGATCTGGATACTTCACGCACTTGGCTTAGGGACAGCTATGTCATCGGCGGAGGTTCATCAGGCGGGAACACCGGCGGTGGAAGTTCCTCTGGAGATTCGTATAAAAATGCAATGAGCGTGACCAAGGCAATGACGGAAATCGGTGCTGAAGGAGTCTGGGTATATGGATATATAGTAGGAGGAGATCTTACCAAGACGGGAATGTCGACTGACCCTCCGTTCGAGTCCAGTTCCAACTTCGCGATAGCCGGTAGGGCCAGCGTTACTGACAAAGAGTCATGTCTTTCAGTACAGATTCCTTCCAAGGCATCCGCCAGAGATGCGTTGAATCTCGTGACAAATCCTGAGAATCTTAAGAAGAAGGTTTTTCTGAAAGGGAATATCGTGGAATCCTATTTCGATATTCCGGGAATCAAGAATATAACGGATTTCGTATTTGAGTGATTGGACGTGTTTTAAATAATTGATAGTGTTGCGTCCCCCTGAAAGGGTTCTGCATGTAGGACTCGATATTTTCTTGCAAAACGGATTTTAATGATTATATTTGCAGAACTCTTTCAGGGAAAAATGCGGAAATAGCTCAGCTGGTAGAGCGTTGGCTTCCCAAGCCGAAGGTCGCGGGTTCGAGCCCCGTTTTCCGCTCTGACAATATAAGAACTGCCTCTATGTACGTGTGTTTTACGTCATCGGGCAGTTTTTGTTTTATGTGTGAGTCTGGGACGCCACGAGGAGAGAATCCAAGTGAGGTGAACATTTTGTGACTTTTTTGTGACATTTTGGCTAATAATTACAAAATGAAACCATATGAAAGCAAATTCTTGAGAATGGAATAGTTTTGTAACATTTATGAATTATTTGTAATGTATTTTTGTTACGAAATGAAACTTGAGGCTTCCGAAATAGTGGCCGGACTTACGTTCTGAACCTGAAAATGGTTTTAAAACTTTTGAATTTATCGAAAAATGCGTAATTTTGCTTTCGAAACGATTTTAACTTACAAATTAAAACATTTCAAGTAATAATTATTGTTTGAAAAAAATGAGACTTATACGAACTTTTCTGGCTGTTATCCTGCTTGTTGTGGGGATTATGGCGGTTTCTTGTACCGGAAGTTCTTCCAAAAACGATGATGGGGGCAATTTCGATGTGATGTTCCGTGTGCCGGAAGAGGCCACTATCGAATTCGGTGCGGCGACTTTTGATTTCAGAGTGCAATTCCAGAAAGCCCCGGCTAAAACAGACAAGATTGTCTTCGAGAATTCTGCAAAAGAAAAGAAAGAATGCGAAATCCTTTCAGTTTCCGAAACCAAGTTTACGGTTGCCCTCTTCGACGGAATCAGTTCTGATTCTTATGAGATTTCCATTAAGCGTGGAAGCCAGGTCAAGTCGATGGGAACTATGAAGGTTACCATCACAGGTGACGGCGTTGATCCTGAAAAAGGCTCGACAGTATATGGAAAGATTTCCTGTGACGGAAAAGGCGTCTCAGGCGTTGTCGTATCTGATGGGTATGAGGTTGCATGCACTGATGCCAATGGCGTATATCAGCTCCCTTCCAATAAGGAGTTGCAATATGTGTTCATGTCTGTCCCTTCAGGTTATGAACCTGCGTCAGAAGGCATTCTCCCCAAGATGTTTTTCGCATTGGAAAAGAAAGCAGATGTTGCAGAGCGTAAAGACTTCATCTTGAAAAAGGTTGATAACCAGGATAAATACAAGGTCTTCTTCCTCGGTGACATGCATCTTGCCAACAGGACAAAAGACTTGACTCAGTTCACGGCATTCACCAATGACTGGAACAATTATAGGGATTCACACAAGAACGAGAAGATGTACGCCATTACTCTCGGTGATATGACATGGGATTTGTATTGGTATTCAAACAATTATCAGCTGCCTCAGTATCTCGACGATATGAATAGGAGGGTTTCGGATATCCTCATTTATCATACTATGGGTAACCATGACAATGATATGAACGCCGTCGGCAACTGGAATGCAAAACTTCCTTATGTCAATACCATTGCCCCAGACTATTATTCATTCAATATCGGCAAGGTCCATTATATTGTGCTTGATGACATTGACTGTAAATATTACAATGGAGACAAGTCGAGAAACTATGTGAAGGATCTTCCGCAGGAGCAGATTGATTGGCTCAAGAAAGATCTCCAGTACGTGGACAAGAGCACTCCTCTGGTAATTATGATGCACGCGCAGGTTTTCTTCCCTAAGAGTGAGAGTGCATTTAAACTTGACCATGATGCGTCCAGCACCAATGCTATGTTCGATGCAGTCAAAGGCTATAAGGTCCACTTTGTGACAGGTCATACCCATACTATCTTCAATGTTACCCCTAAGGAGGCTTCCTCACTTGGAGCAACGGAGACTTACGAGCACAATTCCGGTTCCATCTGCGCCTCATGGTGGTGGTCAGGCAATCTCACCGAAGGCGTTTATGTCGGTCTTGACGGAACACCTGGAGGATACAGTATCTGGGATGTCAACGGTACAGATTTCAAGTGGCAGTACAAGGCTACCGCCAAGGAAGAGAATTATCAGTTCCGCTCGTATGACCTTAACAATGTGTCCTTCTCGTACGATGATGTTCCTAAACTGAAAGACACCGGGATGAAACTTGAGTTTGCAAAATATATTGCCGCTTATCCTGCATTGTCCAAGAAGAATGAGGTGCTCATCAATGTCTGGAACTGGTCTTCTGACTGGACACTGGAAGTCAAGGACGAGACGGGAAAGAAACTAGAGTGGACAAGATGTTATGCTTATGACCCTCTTCACATCAAGGCATTGACCGTCAAGAGATTCAATAATGATATTACATCGACTCCGGCTTTTGTTACCGAGAATGCCATGCCTCACTTCTTCAAGGTCAAGGCTGACGATGCCAATGTCGATTTGACAATCAAGGTTACGGATCCGTTCGGAAATGTCTATACGGAGAACATGGCCCGCCCTAAGGCATTCAATTCATTGACGGATGCCGAACTGAAGAAGTACTAGTAATGTATATTACCATTAATAAATACAAACCAAAAAACCAATTTTATGAGAGTCTTTAAAACATTTGCTGTGACTCTTCTTCTGACATTGGCCGCCTGCATAGGTGCCTTTGCCCAGAGCAGGACGGTTTCCGGAAAGATTCTGGATAACCAACAGCAACCTCTTATCGGAGCGGCAGTTATGATTTCCGGCACCAATACCGGAACTACGACTGACGTGGACGGTAATTTCTCAATGTCGGTTCCTTCCGGTGACGTAGTCCTGGAGGTTTCATCTCTCGGTTACATAACCAGAAAGGTGAGTGTTCCGGCAACCAAGTCTTCTGTCAATGTTACTCTTGAAGAAGACAACATGACCTTGAACGAGACCGTCGTTGTGGGTTATGGTACTCAGAAAAAAGTGAACTTGACAGGTGCAATTTCCGTTGTGGATGACAAGGCCTTGAAAGACAGGTCTTCTCACAACCTTGTGACAATGTTGCAGGGTTCAGTCCCTGGTCTTAACATTACCACTCAGTCAGGTAATCCTGGAAGTACAGGAAAGCTGAACATCCGTGGATTTACATCTATCAATGAGGCTAACCCGATTGTGCTTATTGATGGTGCCCTCGGAGATCTTGAGGATGTCAATCCGAATGACGTGGAGAGCATTTCAGTTATCAAGGATGCTGCAGCTGCTGCCGTATATGGTGCGCGTGCAGCTTATGGTGTCATCCTTGTGACAACCAAGAAAGGTAGTTCCGATGACGGAAAGGCCAAGATCCGTTACAGCGGAAAATTCGGATGGGAAGCTCCTACAACTTCAACTGATTATGAGGACAGGGGATATTGGTCAGTCTATACTTTGGACAAATTCTGGAAGACCCAGGCTGCGGGTACTCCTTATACCGGTTACACCGAGCATGACATGATGGAGCTTTTGGCTCGTGTCAATGACAAGACTGAGAATCCTGATCGTCCTTGGGTCGTAAAGGAAGTCCGCAATGGTAAGGAGCAGTGGGTTTATTACTGCAACACTGACTGGTATCATGAGATGTTCAGAGACAGACATCCTGTTCAGCAGCAGAGTATCTCTATCAGCGGAGGTAGTAAAAATATCAAATACTTCGTTTCCGGAGGATATGACAGGCAGACAGGTATCATGAAAGCTACGGATCCTGATGTGTTCCAGAAGTATAATCTTCGCGCGAAGATTGATGCCAAGTTGAATAAAGTCATGACTTTGTCAAACAATACATCATTCTACAACTCCAATTATTCTTGGATTGGTGTAGGCGACATTCAGGATGTGTTCCGCAATTTGCGTCATACTCCGGCGTCTTTCCCTCTTTTCAATCCTGACGGGACTGGTCTTTATAACAATCCTCTTATCATTGGCGGTAACTATAACGTAGCCAACGGTAGGCAGATTGTATTTGCCATGGGCAAGCACAAGAACTATGACAAGAAGTTCAACTTTACCAATACTACAGAACTCGTCATCAGACCTGTAGATCATTTCAATCTTACTGCGAATTTTACCTATAGACGTGTCAACCGCAATGAAATGCACCGTACCGTAAACATTCCTTATGGTGTTCGTCCTGGTGTTACCGATGCATATACTACAGGTGCAGGTTTGAATGAACTGGAAGAGCGTACAAGAAGATATGACTATTATACCGGAAATATTTTCGGTACTTATGAAAATACCTTCAAGGATGCCCACAACCTTAAGATTATGGCTGGTTTCAACGTTGAAACATATCAGTACAAGAATGTTACAGCTACCGGTCAGAATCTTTCAGATGAGAATCTCAACGATTTCAACCTGGTATCTCCAGATGAGTCCGGTGCTATCATCACTACTCTTGCAGGAGGCCAGAGTGAATATGCTCTTGCAGGTTTCTTCGGACGATTGAATTATGACTTCAAGGGACGTTATCTTATTGAGGCTTCAGGTCGTTATGACGGATCATCCCGTTTCGCGAAGGGACATCGTTGGGGGCTGTTCCCTTCTGTATCAGGTGGATGGCGTATCTCTGAGGAGCCTTTCTTCGAGCCTGCAAGGGATATTGTGAACAATCTCAAGATTCGTGCATCATATGGCTCCCTCGGTAACCAGAATGTAGATGACTACTCTTATATGAGAACAATTTCTCAGAAAGCTTTCAGTGCATTTACTTTCGGGGAGGGTTCGACCAATGCCAAATATTCTGGTATTTCTGCTCCGAACTCATCTGAACTTACATGGGAAACAACTCAGCAGTACAATATCGGAGTGGATGCTTCATTGTTCAACAGCAGACTTGATTTTACAGCTGAGGCTTACATACGAGACACCAAGAACATGCTTGTTCAGGGTAATGCTCTGCCAAGTGTGTATGGTGCAGATGCCCCTAAGGAGAATTCTGCTGATTTGAGAACTCGCGGTTATGAAATTTCTGCCGGCTGGAGGGATTCCTTCAAACTCGCAGGAAAGCCGTTCAACTATAGCATCAGGGCTTCTTTGAGTGATTATGATTCTCATATTACAAGATATGCCAACAATCCTGACAAGCGTCTGAATGATTACTACGTAGGACAGCGTATCGGAGACATCTGGGGCTTTGTAGTGGATGGGCTCTTTGCAACAGATGAAGAGGCAAAGGACTATCAGGCCAATGTCTGTGATGCATTGACATACATTGGAACAAACCGTATGCAGGGTGGATTCCTTGCAGGTGACCTGAGATATGTCGATCTCGACAACGACCATTCAGGTGAGGGTGGAATCAATAAGATTACTCTCGGAAAGAATACTGCTGATGAGCCGGGTGACCGTAAGATTCTCGGTAATTCACTTCCAAGCATGCAGTATGGTTTTACATTTGCTTTTGACTGGATGGGATTTGATGTGTCCGCGTTCTTCCAGGGAACAGGAACTCACTATTGGTATCCTTCAGGAATGAATATCGCGTTCTGGGGTTCTTATTCTTACGCTTATTATACAGCGTTCATGCCTCGTGATTTCATCAAGACAGTATGGTCAGAGGAAAATCCTAATACATATTTCCCTAGAGCACGTGTCTATTCTTCTACAGGTGGTGAACTTGCTCCTGCCAATAGCCGTTACATCCAGAATGTCCGCTATTTGAGATTCAAGAATTTGACTGTAGGTTATACTGTTCCTCAGAAACTTACACAGAAGATTCATGTGGATAAAGTACGTTTCTATTTCTCTGGTGAGAACCTGGCTTATTGGTCTCCGATCAAGAAATACACAAAGTATTTGGATCCTGAATCAGCTTATCGTAGAGTAACATCTACCAATAGTGATGGAACATACAAAAATAGCGATGCCACTGATGCAGTTGCATATCCTTGGCAGAAGACTATCATGTTTGGTGTTGACATTACATTCTAATGCGGGAGGACAAATTGATGAAAAAATATATATATCCAATAATTGCTATTGTTCTCGGGTGCTCTTCTTGTGATAACTTCTTGGAGAAGACCCCTAAGGACAGACTTGTTCCGGAAACATATTTTAAGACTGAAAATGATCTTAAGATGTTTTCCAACTCTTTCTATGATAATCTTTTGGATAAGACCCCATATGACGAGCAGTCTGATGTGATGTTCGAGAAGGGAACAATATCGGATGAACTGCTCGGCGGTACTGCCCGTGAAGTTCCGCAGGCGGCTGCTTCAGGAGGATGGTCATGGGGACAGTTGCGTAAGATTAATACAATGTTGGGCCACATGGATCAGTGTACTGACGCTGAAGTGGCTAAACAATATACAGGATTGGCAAAATTCTTCAGAACCCAGTTCTATTTCCAGAAAGTCATGAGGTTCGGAGATGTGCCATGGTATGATAAGGAAATTGGCTCTCGTGACTCAAGTCTGTATAAGGCTAGAGATTCACGCGAACTGGTTATGAGCAACATGTTGAATGATATTGACGATGCCATTGAAAGTCTTCCTTCAGGCAAGAGCGTCTATCGTGTGAACAAGTGGGCTGCCCTTATGCTCAAGGCCCAGTTCTGCCTCTATGAAGGTACTTACAGAAAGTATCACGATGTCAATTTGCAGGGTCATTCTGCTGAAGACTATTTGAAGCTTGCATATCAGGCTGCTGAGCAGGTTATGAATTCCGGAGTGTATTCTTTGGCTTCAGATTATCATGAGTTGTTCAGAGAACCGGATGCTGACCAGAATGAGTATATTCTAGCCATCAGAATGGAGCAGGCTATCGGATGTACCCATAGCGCTACCAGCTATGTTGCAATGAACACAGGTGGCAACCCTGGTTTCTCAAAGAAATTCATTGACAGTTTCTTGATGAAAGACGGTTCCAGATATACTGATCAGGAAGGTTGGGAAACCAAGCAGTTCGTAGAAGAAGTAGCTGACAGGGATCCTCGTTTGGGAATGATCATCAGACTTCCTCAGAGTGTCCGTGTGAACTCCAAGAAGACTATTTATGGTCCTGAACTTACCATGACTTCTACTGGATTCCAGCTTGAGAAATTCGTGATGGACCCTCAGTATGAAACTGCTGAGCGTGCAGGTATGTCCTTCAATGATATTCCTGTATTCCGTCTTGCTGAAGCGTATCTCATGTTTGCTGAGGCTAAGGCAGAGCTGAATATCCTCACTCAGGAGGATGTTGACAACTCTATCAATAAACTTCGCGACCGCGTCGGAATGCCTCATCTTGAGTTGGCCGGTCTTACAGTTGACCCATTCTTGACTTCCGAAACATACGGATATAAGAATCTTACAAAACTTAATCCTTCTAATCTCGCCCAGATTCTTGAAGTACGTCGTGAAAGGACGATTGAGATGGCTTTGGAAGGAAGAAGATGGAATGATATCGTAAGATGGAAAGAGGGTGAGACTTGGACAGAGCCTTTGTATGGTATGTATTTCCCTGGCCCTGGCGCTTATGACCTGACAGGTGACGGTACTGCTGATGTTTACCTTTACGCAACTTCAACTGTGGACGGAAACGTCAAGAAATTGTATGGTGATGACTTTACATATCTCCAGATTCAGGAAATCGAAATCGACGGAAAGTATGTGCCATACTCAAATGGTATAATTTTGAGCGAGGGAGACAAGGGCTATGTTGCTATGCATTATAAGAAGACACGTGCCTTTGATGAAAATAGGGATTATCTTTACCCGATTCCTAGTGGAGATCGTCAACTTAATCCTAATCTGGCTCAGAATAAAGGTTGGGCTGATGGTCTAGACCTCTAGTGCCATTGTGACAAAAAAATCTGGATCATTAAATTAGATTGTTATGAGAATTATTAATAACTTGTTTAGAATCAGTGCGATTATGCTTCTGGCTTCTCCTTTTACAGGTTGTAAGGAAGAGGAACTGGTCAAGCCTAGTGCGTTGATTGCAGAGTCCAGCGTGACATTTGAGGCTAAATCTGAAGAATCTCAGTCTTTCAGAATTGCTTCGGATTCCGAGTGGATGATAGATGTGGATGAACCATGGATTACTGTGGATCCGATGTCCGGTTCCAATACAATGGTTGTCAATGTCACTGTAGAGGATAACTATACCAATGGTGTGATGAACGCTCCGAGACAGGGTGTCATTACAATCGCCAATAAGAGGGGCTATTCTGTCACTACTGTCGTGTATCAGAAAGGTGATACCTATCTTGGTGTGGATGAATATACCATTACCGAGGCCGTCAAGTTGGACGCTGAGACCAAAGTAAAGATTCCATCAGCTACCGTCATGGCCGCATCCAAGGTCGGTTTCGTACTTTCTGACGGTACTACTACCATTTATGCTGAGGGAGCCCATGATTTGAAATGCGGAGACAAGATAACCCTTAACGGTTCTGTCGCAAAACTCGGTGAATTTGTCGGAATCAAAGCTGATGAGGTCAATGTTCTCTCTTCCGGGGATGTTGATTATCCGGAGCCGGTTGTGATTGAAACTGGTATAACTGCTCCTTTTACAGCGGTATCATATGTGAAAGCTAATGGTACTGTGATCGGCAGTTTGCTTCGTCTTGCGGATGGCAACAACTGTGTCATTCTGGACCCTGTAAAAGACATTGACCTTTCCGCTGTAAATATCCATAAGGTCGAAATTCTGGGATATTATGTCGGAAACATTGACAATCAGTACAGTTTTGTCGCATGTTCCTTGACGGATAAAGGTCAGGACAATACCGTAGGTAAGGCTCTTCCTTACCGAGATGACTTCTCTTGGTTGGCTCCTTATATAGAAATGGCCAATTCCAAGTTGCCTGAAGCAAATCAGATTTCAGACTGCGTCGGCGCTGTGACTTCTTCGGCTGACGGATGTGCAAACATCTATACGACTCTTGCCGATAATGGCTGTGATGTTCTTGGTGAACTCAGATCAAGAGGATATACGGATTTGAATCCTGCTTTCAAGACAATTTATCTTCAGGATGCATATTTCAAATTCGGTGCAAACAAGAAACAGTCAGGATTGACTTTGCCTCTCTTCAGAATTGATGGCGAACAGGATATCGTCGTTTCATTCAAATGGTGCGCACAGATGCAGGGTGATGGTGCTATCGACAAGACCCAGCTTGTTCTGGAAATTGATGGACCAGGTGAAATTGAACCTGCGTCCAGCACTTCAAATGCCAAGATTAGCAGTCCTGTTTCTCATTCTCAGGGTGCCGGCAAGATGTTCTGGCAAGATGTCATGTTCACAATCAAGGGTGCTACGACAGCAACTGCAATCTCGTTCCATCCTTCAGTGTTCGGACATGACGGAGCTCAGGAGGCAGGCTACTACAGATATTATGTTGATGATATCGAGGTTATGCTTGCAGCTGACGCTGTCGAAGCCAATATCAATGTTGAAGGCCTTGAATCTGACCTCATTACTTTCGAGGGTACACCTGAGGCTCCTTATACATTCAAGGTGTCATCGGATGTTGATTTCAATGTTTCTGCAAGTGCCAACTGGATACATATCGAGAATGGTGCCGGACTTGCAGGCGCTACCAATACTGTAAGTGTTTCTTGTGACCCTAGTGACCTCAGTGTCTTGAGAAAGGGCGAGATTACCATTAAATCAGGTGTGACAACCAAGAAGATTCAGGTTGTGCAGTCTGCTGCAGGTCAGGAACTTGATCCGTTCATCAGTATCAAGGAGGGTAACTCTGTAGAAGTTCTTGGACAGGGTGCTGAATTTGCGGTAACTGTTCAGTCTAATACTTCATTTGATACAAAGATAGATGCGGATTGGATCCAGCTCGTTCCTTCTACAACAGCCAAGGTTGAGTGGACACCTCTCAAATTCAAGGCTGCCGCCAACCTTACGGGTGTTGCCAGAACTGGTACAGTGCGTTTTGTGAAAGGTGATATTGAGTCAGTTCTTACTGTAAAGCAGGATAAGTTCGAGCCTTCTATCAAGGTTACTACAACTGACAATGCTGTACCGTCTGAAGGCAAGTCTGTTCCAGTTCACATTGTTTCCAACGTTGACTTTTCAGCTTCAGCTGCAGGTATGACTTTGCCTGTATCTTCTGCGAAGGCCGGTACTTATGATTTGAATATCCCTGTTCCTGCCAATACAGGAGCTCCTAGAAAACTTTCAGTTACATTCGAGAATGCTGAATATAACTATAAGACTACTTTTGAAATTTATCAGGCTGGTGGTTCTGTAGTATTCTCAGATGATTTCTCTTGGGTTGCTCCTATAGTTTCAGCTTGGAATGATGCCAACTCTGGAAAGAAGGTAGGAGACACAGTCGGTTCTTCGGGTAGTTCTGCGGAGGCGCCGAATGTGTATTCTGACGCTACAATCAACTCATCTTTCGCGGCTGCTTTCAAGGCACAAGGATATGAAGACCTTCAGCCGTCCGAAAAGGTAATGTATCTGCAGGATCAGTATTTGAAACTTGGTAGGACCGGTGGTCATAACAATGCAGTCCGTTTGCCGGCTGTTACCGCACTGACATCTCCATCTGATGTGTTTGTAGAGTTTGATCATGCGACTATGTGTCAGAGTGATGGAACTTGCGATGACGCCAAGATTGTTGTTGTCATTGAAGGTGACGGTGAGTTCGAGAATGGCACCAAGTGCAGTGACATTCTCCCTGTCATTCAGGAGAAGGGTACTTACAGATGGACTCATTCAGGAACCTTGGTCAAGGGTATGACTTCAGATACAAGACTCGTCGTAGTTATGTACCGTGTTGTCATGTCCCAGGATTCAGAAGGAGTTTATAAGTTCAACAACAAGTACAACTTCAATGTCAGCGGTGCCGGTCGTATCTTCATCGACAACGTCAAGATTACCAAATAAATCTTAACTTACACACATAACTTTTTGGGGCGCAAACTGACAGGGTCTGCGCCCCATTTTAATAAATGCGACACGAGCATGTTCTAAGTCAGTCTCTGTAACTTTTATATCTCACTCTGAAATCTTTTCATGATATTATGCGTATATTTGTGTATAATGGATTGCTCGCAATACAGGTAGACCGGAAAATTCAGTAGATTATGATATACCCGATAGGAATACAAAATTTTGAGAAAATCAGAACGGAGGATTTTCTTTATGTGGACAAGACAGCGGAAATATATAAATTGGCCAAAGAAGGCCGTTATTATTTCCTGAGCCGCCCTCGTAGATTCGGCAAGAGTCTTCTTGTCTCCACGATGGAAGCCTATTTCTCAGGTAGAAAAGAGCTCTTTTCGGGTCTTGCCATTGAGAAACTGGAGACCGAGTGGAAACAACATCCGGTACTGCATTTGGATCTTAGCGGTGTGTCATATACTGATGAGTCTGTTCTGGAAAGAGTCCTTTCTGATAAACTTGCCAAATGGGAGACATTATATGGAGCAGTAAATACGAGTGATATTTTAGGGCTCCGTTTTAAGGAAGTGATCGAGGCTGCGTATAATAAAACCGGTAACCAGGTAGCTATTCTCATTGACGAATACGATAAACCCATTATTGATAATCTCGGAAATGAACCGACGCTGTCACATCTCAGATCTACACTCCAAGGTTTTTATAGCGTTATGAAATCGATGGATGCAAGAATTCGTTTCGGTTTCCTGACAGGTGTAACCAAGATTGGGAAAATGAGCGTATTCAGTGGGCTTAACAACCTGAATGATATTTCGATGATTCCAGACTATGTGGATATCTGCGGTGTTTCAGAAACTGAACTTCATGAATATTTCGATGAAAGCATATCGGAGTTGTCATCTGCAAATGAAATGAGCAAGGAGGAGTGTTATGTAAAACTCAAGTCCATGTATGACGGCTACCACTTCTGTGAAGATTCTATCGGTATCTATAACCCGTTCAGTCTGCTGAATACATTCCAGAATAAAAAATTCCGTGAATATTGGTTCGAAACCGGAACTCCAGGATTTCTTGTGGAAGTAATGCGTAAGACAAGTTTTGATGTGACTACACTTGAAAATCAGACTGTTGACTCGACCCTTATGTCGAACGCAGATGCCATTTTTGAGAATCCTGTCCCGTACCTTTTCCAGAGCGGTTATCTGACCATAACCGGCTACAACGATATGTTCCGCCTTTATCAGTTAGGATTTCCAAATCAAGAGGTGAAGAATGGTTTCCTAAACTGCTTGCTGAAGTATTACGTTCCGATGTCGCCAGATATGTCAGGAACTACGTTGATTTATCAGCTATGGCATAGCATAACCGAAGGTAACCTGAAATCGTTTATGCAAATACTCTCGTCGTTGTTTGCCAATACCAGTTACCAGATCCAAGGCGAGACTGAGAAGGACTTCCAGTATGCCATGTACATAATCTCTGCTCTTCTTGGCGAATATGTCCAGGTCGAACGTACTACCAGCAATGGCCGTATCGATCTGATCATCCAGACTAAAGAGTTTATCTATATCTTTGAGTTGAAGGTCAATGCTGATGCTGACGTTGCGCTGAGGCAGATAGATGAAAAGGGCTATGCCCGACCATTTGAAGGTGATTCGAGGAAACTTTTCAAGATTGGTGTTAACTTCTCGACTGCCACGCGTAGAATCGAAGACTGGAAAATTGTATGACAAAGCAAGTCCCTTCCCCGAGGGGAGGGATTTAGGATGAGGGTGACGTGCACGCAAAAAGTGCGTGGGGCTTACAGCCTTCGAACGAGTGATAACCCTCAAATAAGCGCTTGTGCTCAGCAAGTTCGGCAACTTGCCACTGTTTATTTAACTAAGTATTTATGAAATCGACCTCCCGAAAGTTTTAGTATGTGACGACAGGAGGCGCCGGCTTTCGCGAAATGCATAAATTGAGTACCTTTGCGGTAGCTTATGGGAAAAATCAATAAAGACATACTTTTGGGGATGCTGCGGGGAGGCCAGCCGATGACCTTCGGGCAGCAGGCGAAACTGGCGGGCATAATGAGTATGCCGGCAATCTTGGCGCAGCTCTCATCGGTGCTGATGCAGTTCATAGACTCTGCGATGGTCGGAAACCTCGGGGTCAATGCTGCCGCATCAGTCGGCCTGATGTCCACCTGTACCTGGCTGTTCGGAGGCTTCTGTTCTGCCGCTGCAGCCGGCTTTTCAGTACAGGCCGCCCATCTCATCGGAGCAAAAGACTTCGCCGGAGCAAGAAAGATCCTGCGGCAGGGAATCACAGCACTGCTCACATTCAGCGTAATCGTGGCATTGACAGGAATTTGCATCAGCCATAGTCTCCCGGGTTGGCTAGGAGGAGCAGACGAAATCAGACACGACGCAGGGATGTACTTCATGATAGTCATGGCCGGACTGCCGGCGGTACAGTTCCAGTTCTTCGGCGCCGGGATGCTCCAGAGCAGCGGCAACATGAAGATCCCCAGCATCATGAGCATCATAATGTGCGTACTGGACGTCTGCTTCAACTTCATGCTCATCTACCCGACAAGAACATTGACATTAGGTGGCATTGACCTTACCGTTCCCGGTGCCGGCCTCGGTGTGGAAGGCGCGGCGCTCGGAACCGTTCTGGCCGAATGCTGCACCGTCGGGGTATTGATGTACTACATCGTTGTCCGTTCCAAGGAACTGTCAATCTTCAGGAGGGGAGAGTACGGAAGCTTCAGACCTACCAAAGTCTGCATCAATAACGCATTGACAATCAGCCTCCCTATGACCATGCAGAACATCATCATGCGAGGCGCCCACGTGCTCAGCACCATCATTGTCGCACCTCTGGGAACCATAGCCATTGCGGCCAATGCATTTGCGATTACCGCCGAGAGTTTCTGCTATATGCCGGGCTACGGAATTGCCGATGCCGCGACATCCCTCGTCGGACAGAGCCTCGGAGCCAAGAGACAGGACCTTGCGAAGGGTTTTGCCCGTATTACCGTGGGACTTGGCATGGTCGTGATGGGTCTCATGGCCGTGATTATGTATGCGCTTGCCCCGCAATTCATCGGACTTATGTCCAATGATGCCCAAGTCGTTGCGCTCGGCGCCCATGTCCTCCGCATTGAATGTTTTGCCGAAGCCATGTTCGGAGCATCCATCGTCGGGTATGGAGTCTGTGTCGGAGCCGGTGACACCCTTATCCCGAGTACCATCAATTTCTCTACCATGTGGATTTTTCGAATCATCCCGGCCTTCTTCCTTACCAAGGTCATGGGCCTCGCCGGATTCTGGATCAGTATGTGTATCGAGCTGAATATCAGGGGTGTCCTTTTCCTGTGGCGCCTGCAAAGCGGAAAGTGGATGAGCGTCAGACTGCAGACCGAGAAGTAATCCGGGCAAAAACTCCCGTAAAAATGGTACCGGCAGAGGAATGATAATTGAAGTGAAGGTGGAGCGCGCAGGCTTTTGTCAATGCCAGTGCGCGCAGTCTATCATTGACAATTACAAAACAGATTCATATGGAAAAAATTATCGGGCAGGAATTCATCGGCGAAAGGCCGCTGTACTGCAAACATGACCTCTATCTTGAAAACGTGAAAATCCACAGGGGTGAGTCAGCCCTGAAAGAAACAAGCAATATCACAGCTGTAAACTGTGTCTTCGAAGGAAAATATCCGTTCTGGTGCTGCGAGAACTTCGTAGTGAAGAACTGTCTTTTCACCGGTGGCGCAAGGGCTGCGCTCTGGTACTCAAAGAACCTGGAAATGACTGACACATACGTGGATGCGCCGAAGATGTTCCGCGAGATGGACGGTATCAGACTGAAGAATGTCCAGATTCCGGGAGCAGCTGAAACCCTCTGGCACTGCAAGAACATTGAACTGGACAACGTGAGCGCCGACCATGCTGATTATATTTTCATGCACTGCAGCGACATAAAGATCAGCAATTTCCGCTTGGACGGCAACTATTCCTTCCAGTATTGCAAGAATGTCGAGATTCACGAGTCCATTCTCAATACCAAGGACGCCTTCTGGGGGACTGAAAACGTAACTGTCTATGACTCAGAGATCAATGGCGAATATCTCGGATGGTATGCAAAGAATCTCCGCCTCGTGAGATGCAAAATCTCCGGCACCCAGCCGCTCTGCTACGCTGAAAACCTCATCATGGAGGACTGCACAATGGCCCCTGACGCTGACCTCGCCTTCGAGTACAGTTCTGTCAATGCCGATGTCCGCGGTCATATAACTTCTGTCAAGAATCCTCGTACAGGAAAGATTCAGGCCGACAGTATCGGAGAGCTCATCATTGATGAAAATATCAAGCAACCGGCTGATTGTAAAATCATTACAAAATAATTGACCTATGTTCGATTTCGATAAAATCAATGTCCGTCGCGGTACTAATTGTGTAAAGTGGGACGTGGAAAAAGAAGGCGTAATCCCAATGTGGGTAGCCGATATGGACTTCCAGACTGCACCATGCATCACTGAAGCGGTGCAGAAACGTGCCGCCCAGGGCATCTTCGGCTACACCCGTGTCCCTGACGCCTACTATGAAGCCGTATGCGGCTGGTTCGGACGCAGGCACGGCTGGAACATCAGCAAAGACTGGATTATCTATACCACAGGCGTCGTTCCTGCCCTCTCCGCCACGATCAAGGCGTTGACAAAACCAGGCGACAAAGTCCTCATCCAGACACCGGTATATAACTGCTTCTTCTCCTCGATCCGGAACAACGGCTGCGTCATGTCGGACAACCGTCTCGTGATAGGCGAGGCCTCCGGAGACACTGCCAATGAATTTACCTATCACATTGATTTCGAAGATTTTGAGGCGAAAGTGCAGGAGTCTGCCGTATTCGTACTCTGCAATCCTCACAATCCTGCCGGCCGCGTCTGGACCCCTGAGGAACTGCGCAGGATGGCAGAAATCTGCCTCAAGCATAATGTCCCGGTCATCAGCGACGAGATTCACTGCGAAATCGTCATGCCGGGCTATACATATACCCCGATGGCGAGCCTTTCACCTGAAATTCAGAACAATACCGTCACATTCTGCTCGCCGAGCAAGTCATTCAATATCGCAGGACTCCAGATTGCCAACATCGTGACGAGCCGCGAAGACTGGCGCGAAGCAATCGACAAGGCTATCAATATCAATGAAATATGCGATGTAAACCCGTTCGGAGTCGTGGCATTGATTTCGGCCTATACCGACCCTCAGGCGGAGCAGTGGCTACTCGCCATGAACGCTTATGTCAATGACAATTATCGCATCCTCTGCGATTTGTTCTCCTCGAAACTGCCGTGGATGCCAGTCACCCGCCTGGAGGGAACCTACCTTGAGTGGTGCGACTGCCGCAGCCTCGGCCTGAGCTCAAAGGAACTGGAGAGGATTCTTGTCAATGCAGGGGTGCATGTCAATGCCGGTTCGATGTATGGTGAGTCCGGCGACGGCTTTATCCGTATCAATCTTGCCTGTCCGAAATCTCTTCTGACAGAGGGACTTGACAGGATCGTGCAGACACTGGATAAATTGCGTCGTTAGTCCTCAGCAATCGTATTTTATAGAGTATAAAAAAAGCGGCCGGATGTTCCGGTCGCTTTTCGAATATATTCTGTTCTATGGTTTAGAAAAGAGTCTTTACGATAGGTGCGTTATCCAAGACAACGTAGTTGAACGGCTTTGTGAAATTTGCCATTTTCACAGTGTAAAGAGCTCTTGCAGATGAAACTGATGCTGTACTTAAATCGGTTACAGGCATGCTGAGGTTGTAAGTGCCTGAAATAGCGTGATTCAGTCTGTCCTTAAGAGCGAGTTCAATCTTGTAATTGTTGCCTTCTCCCTTTGTGAGAGTTACCTGTCCCTTTTCTGGAACAGCAAAACGTGTGAGAGAATTGCCATTCTTTACAGAATATAGGATTGAAGGGTAGAGTTTTACATTATTTCCTTGGAATTCAGCCTCACCTGGCCCGAATGTGTTTAACAAGTCTGCATATGATTTTGCATCTGCAGGAGCGCAAGGATATGTACCTGAAAGGTCTTTGCCTGTGACGTCGCTATAGTCAATGTAGAGAGCGAGTGTCAATATATCTTTTTCGCCAGCTGAGTTGTTGCCCTCTAATGAAACATAGGCAATACCACAATCTGTAGTAACCACGTTTCCTTCTTTGTTTATGAGTTTGCTAACTTGTGCCGATGCAGTAGTAACTGTCGGGCTGTAGTCAGCTGTAAGACTGGTCCATTTGGAAGCGTCTTCTCCACCGCCAGACTGGGACTGATCTGCAACAGATAACTGTCCGGTATAAGTTCCCTTATAGGTTCTGTCTCCAGCAAGTGTAACTTCGAAATCCACTTTAAGCTGTTTGTCTTCAGTTGTGCCTACAATAACCTTACCGCCGGTCATACCATATTCGTAACGGTCTGTTTCTGCTGTTCCGTAAATGAAACTGTATGAAGAGAAATCATACACGTATTTGTTGAGTTCAACCTTTCCCTTATTGCAACCTTCATATGTTTTTCCGATCAAGTTGTTTATTGCAGAGTTTACGTCAGAGGCAGGAGGTAATGCTATTACGAATGATACATCATCGTAAGGCAACTCGACTGAACCTTCGGCAGAAACTGCTTTATCAACCAGAGTAAGGATAACAACATCGCACTGACCACCTGACTGGAAAGCATCACCCAAATATGTAGCCAAAGCAAAATTCATGGTCTTGTTCTGTGCTTTTGCAGGCTCTTCCGGCTTAGGTTCCGGTTCAGGTTCTACAACCTTTGCGCTCTGGAATACAACGACATTTACAGTGTTTTCACTTGAGAATGTTACTGAGGAGAATCTGTCGGCCTCATTAGGATTCTCGGCAACAGTAATTGTTACAGTTGCTGCGCCTGTTCCTGAAGCAGGAGATACAGTTACCCATGAATCCTTCGGTGTAGCAGTCCATGAGAGACCTTTTGTGTTAACCTCGACAGTCTGGGATGACTGTTTGCCGTCGAAGTTTACACTACTAGGAGTAACCTTGAGGACATCCGCTGGGGATTCCTTAGAATTTTCTTTATCGCAACTTACAGCTGCGAGTGATGCAATGCCCGCTGCCACAGCAAATGCGACATAGCGGAGAGAATCGAGTAAATTTCGCTTCATATCTTGATTTTTAATTTATTTATGGTCGTAAGTTATAAAATTATTTCTGATAAAAGATATCCGAGGCGACAAATTTGCGACTTTTCTTCACTTTTCCTTAATTTTTTGTGTCTGAAAAACACTGCAACTGCATTGATGCCCCAGACAAACAGAGCCCGGATATTCGAATTATCCGGGCTCTTGTTGGATCGCTTCAGATGACTATT
Organism: uncultured Bacteroidales bacterium; assembly: GCA_934700615.1. Classification (GTDB taxonomy): domain Bacteria; phylum Bacteroidota; class Bacteroidia; order Bacteroidales; family UBA932; genus Cryptobacteroides. The sequence goes on along the minus strand of CAKUXR010000002.1, from coordinate 55,093 downwards.
CGTCACCAGGGTGAATTGCACCCATAGGGCAGACACCGGCGCATGTGCCGCAGTCAACACAGATGTTTGGGTCAATGTGATATACATCACCTTCTGAAATTGCACCTGCAGGGCACTCGCTGATACATGTGCCGCATGCTACGCACTCTGTTTCTGAGATTTTGTAAGCCATAATACTTCCTTTTGTTTGTTGTTGTCTATTTTGCCGGACCATCTGCATGGCTACACCTTAATGTATAGGGTAAACCGGCAGAACCGGAATACAAATGTATGTGAATTCTCTCAAATAATCAAATCATGGAAAGATTTTTGCAAGAGAATGGCCGTTATGTTGAAGATTTTCAGATATATTGCCGCAATTCTGTCTGCGGTAGTGGTTTCGTCTGCGTCATGGGCACAGACGAAGACGGATGGCAAAACCGTTGACATTGACGGTATTGCGAGATTTGACAGGATTATCTACGACTTCGGGGATGTGACGTTGGGACGGGGGGCATTGACATGCTCTTTCACTGTCACCAATATCTCTCAGAAGCCGGCAGTTATATATAATGTGGTGTCATCATGTGGCTGTACTGGAGTGAAATGGACCCGCGAGCCGGTGCTTCCCGGCAAGACAGGAAAGATTACCGCCACATATTCCAATGATGAAGGTCCCTATCCATTCGACAAGACATTGACAGTATATATGTCTGGACTGAAGAAGCCGGTTGTCCTGAGACTGAGGGGTATCGTACATGAGAAGAAATTGAGTCTCAATGAATTGTATCCTCAGCGCCGCGGCTCACTGGCATTGAAAAAAACTGAACTGAAGCTGGGGAACCTTTCCCAGGGAGGCCAGCGGAGTGATGCGGTCTCTGTCGCCAATGTCGGGAGCAGTGCGTTGAAAGTCTCTTTTGAGAAGGTTTCTCCCGGTCTGTCCATTTCGGTTTCTCCGAATCCGATACCGGCGGGCAAGACTGCCAAGATGACATATATCGTGACTGCTGACAGGTCCCGTTGGGGAAAGAACTGCTACCATGCGACTCCGGTGGTCAACGGGCAGTCATACAAGCCTATCGACATATGGGCGTTCACTAAAGAGGATTTTTCAACATGGTCGGCGGAGCAGCAGGAAAACGGCGCTCAGCCGATATTTGATTACAGCACTTTCGACTTCGGCAAGGTGAAGAGTGGTACCGTTGTGACTGCCAAGTTCAAGTTCAAGAACATGGGAGGCCGCCCTTTCCATATATATAAGATGGATCCTGAGAACAGCCGCGTGACGGTTCCCGCTTCTGTCAATGATACTGCGCCGGGCGAGAACGGCGAGTTCGTCTGCCGGCTTGACACGACCGGACTTCCTGCCGGGGATAACGACGTGGCCGTCATCCTCACCACCAATTCACCTTTAAGACCTGTGATAAGTCTTTACATATCAGGCACTGTCACCAAGTGATAACTGACTTTCGACATGATTCCTTATTTTTTACACGTACATACTGAACACCACATCCCGACCGGCATACCTGATGCCCTTCTGGATGCATTGACAGAATCCATAGGCATCTGCGCACTCGTCATCCTTATGATGACATTGATAGAAATTTTCAATGTCGTGACGAAGGGGCGTCTTTTCCGGGGGCTTGAAAATCACCGGTTTGCGCAGATTTTCACGTCTTCTGCACTCGGTTTCATTCCCGGCTGTCTCGGAGGCTTCGCGGGTGTGTCCCTCTATTCGCACAGGATGGTGGGTTTCGGCGCCCTGATGGCGACCCTTGTCGCGACGACAGGCGACGAGGCGTTCATCATGCTGGCTTCGTTTCCCGGGGACGCTCTCAAGATGATGCTGGGGCTGTGTGTGCTAGGAATTGCCGTCGGCTATGCGACCGACATTTTTATAAGGTCAATGCAGAAGAGGGGAAAACTTCTGAATGTGGGTTCGGACCGTCAATGTGATGACAATTACGAGCTTCATGCGTGTGACTGTGAAGAGCATCACCATGACCATCATGAGCATGACGGGCATGAGGAAGGTGCCGTCCATTCCAGGATTATCCATTTTGTCCATGAGCATGTCTGGAGGCATGTCATCAAGCGTCATCTTCCGACGATTTTTGCCTGGACTTTCGGCGTGTTGGCCCTGTTCGGCATCCTGTCCATATATATTGATGTCGAAACCTGGATCCGCGGCAATGTCTGGATTATGATTCTTCTTGCCGTCCTCATGGGCTTGATTCCTGAGTCAGGACCGCACCTCATCTTCGTCACCATGTACGCCTCCGGCATCCTGCCGTTCTCCGTCCTCCTTGCCAATTGCATAGCGCAGGATGGTCACGCCTGCCTGCCGCTCATCGCCGAGAACCCGAAAAGCTGGCTGACGGCCAAGCTCCTGAAATCCGCTCTCGCCCTCGCAGCAGGATTCTTGTCAATGATAATGGCATGAGCCCTGACAGATTTCTCTGTCAAGGCTCAGCTGACAATTCCGTAGAATGATGCGTCTTAGTCCGTTTTGCGGCCTATAATTAATGTCGCGACCAGCGAGATGATTTGAATTGCCAACAGCAACAACACAATTGAGGCTGTTGATGTCTTCACTAGAAGCAGGAGAGTAATACCTATTCCTTGGCTGGAGAGAATCCACCAGAGAAACTTAACTTTGATAGCCTTTACTTTGCGATAAGAAATAAGCGCATCCCAGATGATTGCAAATATGGCGAGGAGTGCACCAAAAATAATGCATGTCCATTGCAGCCAAGGCGACATCGGAAATATGAATGATATAATGCACATGAAAAGAGCCATTTCTTTCGCTGCAAAACATACGGCATCATTTTTTGCAGCATTGAACAACTCAATATCGGACAACATTTTATCTCTCGAACGTTTCATAACAGCGTCTTTTGCCCAAATTTACTAATTTGTCCAGAGATCTGTAGAATAGGAAGCAAGAGTGAGTGCGGATGTTATAATTTGCTTCTCTTCTTGTGTCAGCTCTTGCGAAGAATTGACAATTTGAATATAACCATTAGTAATCTCAATAGATTCGCTTGTGGTTTCCACATACGATTCATGTAATTGAAGGTAGTTCTTAATAATAATTCCTCCTATACCTGACTTTTCTATATTGATTAATGCATCATTTGATTTATTGTCTGAAATGTCAAGGAAGTAATTATAATTATCCATAAAAGCGTGCTTAAGTTCATCACTGTATAAAACTTTTAGGATATTATCATCTATTTTTGTTTCAGATACAGTAAATGATTTTGTCTCTACTATTGGCTCCTGATTTACATTTAGCATCACATCTACCGCCATATTGTGAGTTTGGCCAATAAATAGTGCTTCTTTATCTTCTTCTTCGGGTAAGACTATTGGAAGTCTTGGCGTTGATTCTTTAATATTTATAATTATACTGTTATCCTCTGTAACGGATAAACATTCTAACTGACCGGATAACACTAATGACATAACTGTATTGTTGTACATTTCTTCAGCACTAACATTCGCTGTATTCCGTAAAATATTGCTAGTTACAACAGAATATGCCACACCTACCATTAGTCCACCTATGATGCCTCCGATGACTTTTCCGGCTACAGGATTCCCCAAAAACCATCCGGCCCAAAAACCAATGGAAGACCCATCACTTGATCCGTTTACAAGACCTGCCACATCGGCTACAGCCACTAGAGCCCTGCGTCCATCATTAGAAAGTTTTGTGTTTGTCTTAGCGGAAAGATACAGTGTGTCAAAATTTCTCAAATCTTGAAGTGTTTTTGATTGCATAAAGTTGAATTCTAAAGGAATAGAGTCCGAATACTTGGCTTTACTTACTTCTTTCTTAGTGCATGACATTAGTGACAATGTCAATAATACCATAACGATAATTCTCTTCATAAATTTAATAAGTTTATGAGTTTATAAGCGATGAAACACGAATAATAAGGTGAATTACTATTGCTCTTTTAAAAACGTTTTTTTGTGTTGCAATAATAAACAATTATTCGTTAATATTCAAATCGACTTTGAGGAAACAGAATATCCAGTTGTCCGTAATTAAACGTTTTCTCGAGGACAAACATAAAATTCCGCAGCTCAGAGAGACCTGAACTGCGGAACAACGTGGTGTAACTATCAATCAAATAAACATTATTTTCCCAAATGTTCGAGGATGCCTGATACGGCAACCTTTGCGGACTGAACAGCCTCGACTACGGTGGCAGGTCCGAGGATGAAGTCGCCGGCTACGAACAGGCCCTTGACACTGGTCTGCTGTTTGTCATCTGTTACAGGCCAGCCTTTCATCATCTCGACATTCAATCCTTCGAATACGCTGTAATCCACGTTGGCGCTAATCGCTACCAGCATTGAATCGAACTCTACGTCATGGTCGGTTCCGTCAATGATTCTGGTGGTGAGTCGTCCGTCTTCTTTGGTGACGTTTTCGCACTTGCGCATGACAGCGATATTGTCCTTGACTGCTACAGGAACCTCGAAAATCTCGAACTTTACGCCTTCCTCGATTGCCTCATGAACCTCGCTTGAGTTGGCAGGCATGTTCTCGAAAGACTTTCTGTAATATACCCAAGTGTCATGACCGCGGCGCAGTGCTGTGCGGCAGGCATCCATGGTGACGTTGCCGCCTCCGATGACGAGAACCTTGTGCCCGAGCTTGAATGCGTCCGGATCCTTCAGATAATCAAGAGCATAGATTATCCTGTCGGAGTCCTCTCCAGGAACGTCGAGTTTTCTAGGAATGGAGGCTCCGGCTGTCATGAGGACGGCATCGTAGTCTTTCATGATGCTTGACAGGCTTACGGAACCTTTCTCTCCGGAAGCAGTAACATTGACTCCTCCCTTGAACTCGACTCCGGCTTCAGCCAAGATTCTGTCGTACTGCTCCACGAGTTTCGGGTCGAGGCGGAATTCGGGAATTCCGTATCTGAGCACTCCGCATGATTTTTCGTTGCGGTCGAAAATCGTGACTGCGCATCCGGCCTCCCTGAGCATGAGGGCCGCAGTGATTCCTGCAGGGCCTCCGCCGACGATGGCTACTTTCTTTCCGCAATCAGGACCTGCCGTAACGTGGGCATTGAAAAGATAGCTGCAGGAAAGTTCCTCCTCTATCTCATGCCATCTGACAGGTACGTTCTTGGCATTGAGTACGCAATGTCCAAGACAATTCTTTTTCCAGTCACACACGATGCTGGTTATTGCTGAAAACGGATTGTTACTGAAAAGCATTTCAGCGGCTTCTTCATTTTTTCCTTCGCGATACAGTTTCATCGCGGTAGGCACATCCGTTCTGACAGCGCAGGCCGTAGAACAGCGCGGAATCTTGCAGAGCAAGCATCTTCCTGCTTCTTGATTAATCATAAGTTTATAACAACGTGGTTCTTTTAATTATTTACTAATTTTGCCGATTAATTCACAAAAGATAACTCGGACAGCCAAAAATAGTAAATATCTTTAATCAAAGCAAATCAAATGTGACATATTGGTATTTTGGTCGATTTTTTGTAACTTTGTAGCCCTAAATATATTAGGCATAAATATGCCGACGGCGCTAAAACGCCGGTTTATTCACAAATACCTAATACTGTCATTTGATGAGAAAAGTACTTACCTTTTCCCTCTTTCTTCTTGTCGGACTGGCTGTCTCTCAGATTCTTCCACAAGTCATCGGTGAAGCTGCGGACACCGTCAAAACCGCAAGCGACATGCTTTTATACATTTGTCTGGCTTTTATCATGATCAATGTCGGACGCGAATTTGAAATAGACAAAACCAAATGGCGTTCCTATGCTCTTGATTATTTTATCGCTATGATAACGGCGGCGATGCCGTGGATTCTGATCTGTATCTATTATGTGTTGGCTCTCCTGCCGCATGAGTACTGGTCTGATTGGGAGGCATGGAAGGAAACTCTGCTGATGAGCCGTTTCGCCGCTCCTACCTCCGCCGGAATTCTTTTCACGATGCTTGCTGCATTGAAGTTGAAGTCCAGCTGGATGTACAAGAAAATTCAGGTGCTCGCGATTTTCGATGACCTTGACACGATTCTGCTTATGATTCCTCTCCAGATTTTCATGATCGGAATGAAGTGGCAGATGGCTGCGATCCTGACCATAGTCGTTTTCCTTCTGATTTTCGGCTGGAAGCGCATGGGGACCTACAATATGAGGCAAGACTGGAAGGCAATCCTTTTCTATTCCATCATCGTAATTGCTGTAACTCAGGGGATTTACTTCCTCTCAGAGCATATTTTCGGAAAGCACGAGGGCGTGCATATCGAGGTACTGCTGCCTGCTTTCGTTCTCGGAATGGTTATGAAGCATGTCCATATCGACAGCAAGACGGAGGAGAATTTCTCTACGGGAATTTCCTATTTCTTCATGTTCCTCGTGGGAATGAGCATGCCGCAGTTCATTGGCATTGACCTTTCTGCAGGCAGTGCTGGTGCGGACTCGATTACCGGTTCCCAGCCGATGATGTCGTGGGGCATGATTGCGCTGCATGTGGTCATCGTTTCGGCTCTTTCCAATGTCGGCAAGCTCATGCCGCTGTTTTTCTACCGCGACCGCAAATTCAGCGAGAGGCTCGCGCTTTCCATCGGCATGTTCACCCGCGGAGAAGTCGGTGCAGGTGTGATTTTCATTGCCATCGGCTATAATCTCGGCGGCCCGGCACTGCTCATTTCGGTACTCACGATTGTGCTGAACCTTATCCTCACAGGCGGTTTCGTGATGCTGGTCAAGAAACTGGCATTGAAAACATATACGCCTGACGCGGACTGATCCTAATTCCTGTAAGGCGGAACTTTGCCCTCGTCTATCAGGTTTCTGAGAATCTCGAGGAAATTGGCCGAATAATTGGCGGCCGGGTTCGAAAATCTGGCATTGGCCTGACGCAGATTATAGACGCCGTTCATATTGTCATTGACCCAATTGCAAATCGCGGCAGCGGTCTCGGCATCGGTCATTATTGTCTTCTGCCCGGCAGGCGTGATGCGTTTTTTCCGGCATACGTCGCACCTGCCGCAGTCGGTGGATTCGGTCTGGCCGAAATAAGCCAGCAGGAACCGCGACCGGCACGTGTCCGTCTCGCTCACGTACTCTATCATCGTCTGCATCCTCTTGTGCCAGGTTGCCTTCAGCATGGCATACCTGTCCGGGGAAAGTTTCACGTTGCCCTCCGCCAGATGCTCGCTGTGGAGCGAAAGAACGTCCGCGCGGTCGCCCGGTATATATATAATGGTATGCTCGAGGGCGATGTTGTATAGAAGCTGGCGGAGCTGGGGGACTGTGATGCCGCATTTTTCCGCCACATAATCCTCCTCTATCGGAACCGGGAAAGAGAAGATTCCGGTGTAGCGGCGCATCAGTACCTCCATGATGTCCAGCATCTTGCGGTCGCTGAAATCCACGTCGTACAGGTCATCGCGGCTGATGATGATGCGTATCCTCGTAGGCGTTTCCAGGTCCTCGGAAAAAGTCCAGTGGCCCTCGCGCTCGAGATATTTCAGGGCATAATAGGCCGAGGCGCGGTTCAGGGAAAACTTGCGGCAGAACGCCATCAGGTCGAACTTAAGCTGCCTGCCCAGCCCCTGCCCGTAAGCGATATTGAAATACGCGTAAACCTTATGGTAAATGTCCTCGATGTAGTCCAATGTTGGGAAGGATACCGTTTCCAGCTGCTTTAACCTGCTGATATCCGTGGAGTTCCATAGGAGGACAGCAAAAGAGTCCTTGCCGTCACGACCTGCGCGGCCCGCCTCCTGGAAATACGCCTCCGGAGAATCCGGCATGTCAGCGTGGACGACAAACCGCACATCGGGCTTGTCAATGCCCATGCCGAATGCATTGGTGCAGACCATGACGCGTGTCTTGCCGGATTTCCAGTCCGCCTGGCGCTTCATCCTCAGCTCGTGCCCCAGTCCCGCGTTGTAGAAAGATGCCGAAATGCCTGCCGCTGTCAATGCCGCTGCGATTTCCTCTGTCTTTTTCCTGCTCCTGACATAGACGATGCCGGTTCCGGGCACCCCGTTGCAGATGTTCAGCATCTGTCCCGTCTTGTCCTCGCATTTTCTGACGATGTAGGAAAGATTCTTGCGCTCGAACCCGCTTTTCAGCAGCGTCTTCTCCTTGAACCCGAGCTTCTCCATGATGTCGTCGGCCACCTCCGGCGTCGCGGTCGCTGTCAATGCTATCACAGGCGCATCGACTGTCTTTCGCAATTCGCCGATTTTCAGGTAGTCAGGCCTGAAATCGTACCCCCACTGTGAAATGCAGTGGGCTTCGTCAATGACAATGAAACTGACATTCATGTCCTGGAGATAGGCCTTGAAGAGCTGCGTGCCGAGCCTCTCGGGGGAGAGGTAGAGGAACTTCGCGTTGCCGTAAGCCGCATTGTTCAATGCCAGGTCCACGTCCCTGCGCGACATTCCCGCATATACCGCCAATGCCTTTATGCCTCTGTCGTTCAGGTTCTGCACCTGATCTTTCATCAATGCTATCAGAGGAGTTATGACCAGAGCGATGCCTTCTTTCATCAATGCCGGTACCTGAAAACAGACTGACTTTCCTCCGCCCGTCGGAAGGATGGCGAGCACGTCTTTGCCTTCCAGCGCGGTGCGGACGATTTTCTCCTGCATCGGCCTGAAGGAAGAATATCCCCAATATTGTTCGAGTATGTCTATCGGCTCCATAAATTTCTAACTAAAAGCAAATTAAGGTCTTGTGTCAATGAAAAAAATGCGCTAATTTTGCATTTCGAAACGAAAGTTGTAAAATTTCATTTCAAAAGAAGGCTGGTAAAACAATTTAAGTTCCGGTTGTGTCTTCCATGGCAGAATATTTGCAGGTTAAAAACACCGGATTTTGTGCAAAAATAGCAAAAATATAATCTGTAAAAGTGGCAGTAATCACAAAATTTCTTAATTTTGCACCCGATTTACAGAGACGACACAAAAATGCGGAAAAACCGCACAATTACGACGAATTAGTTATAATATTTAAAATATTATTTTTATTATGCCAACATTGGATTTAAGCAAGTATGGAATTAAAGGTGTAAAAGAAGTCCTTTACAACCCATCTTACGAAGTTCTCTTCAACGAAGAGACAAGACCGGAGCTTACCGGTTATGAGAAAGGTCAGGAGACCGAACTCGGTGCCATCAACGTTATGACCGGTATCTACACCGGACGTTCTCCTAAGGACAAGTACATCGTTATGGACAAGACCTCTAAGGACACCGTATGGTGGAACACTCCAGAGTATCCTAACGACAACCATCCTGCTTCAGAGAAGACTTGGAAAGCCTGCAAGAAGCTCGCTGTAAAACAGCTTTCCGGCAAGAGACTTTTCGTAGTTGACGGTTTCTGCGGTGCAAACGAGAACACCAGAATGAAGGTTCGTTTCATTATGGAAGTTGCATGGCAGGCTCACTTCGTTACCAACATGTTCATCCGTCCTAAGAACCAGAAAGAGTTCGATCAGGAGCCTGACTTCGTTGTATATTGCGCAGCCAAGGCAAAGGTTGAGAACTATGAGGAGCTCGGTCTCCGTTCAGAGACTGCAGTTCTCTTCAACGTTACTTCACACGAGCAGGTTATCCTCAACACATGGTACGGCGGTGAGATGAAGAAGGGTATGTTCTCCATGATGAACTACTTCTTGCCTCTCAAGGGCATCGCTTCTATGCACTGCTCTGCAAACACAGACAAGAACGGCGAGAATACCGCTATCTTCTTCGGTCTTTCAGGAACCGGCAAGACAACCCTTTCTACAGACCCTAAGCGTCTCCTCATCGGTGATGACGAGCACGGCTGGGACAACAACGGTATCTTCAACCTCGAAGGCGGTTGCTATGCAAAGGTTATCAACCTTGACAAAGAGTCAGAACCGGATATCTATGGTGCTATCACACGTGACGCTCTCCTCGAGAACGTAACAGTTGACGCAAACGGCAAGATTGATTTCGCAGATAAGAGCGTTACCGAGAACACTCGTGTATCTTACCCTATCTACCACATCCACAACATCGTCCGTCCTGTATCTCACGCTCCGGCTGCAAAGCAGGTCATCTTCCTTTCAGCTGACGCATTCGGTGTACTTCCTCCAGTATCTATCCTCGATCCTGAGCAGACAAAGTACTACTTCCTTTCAGGTTTCACAGCTAAGCTCGCAGGTACAGAGCGCGGTATTACCGAGCCTACTCCTACATTCTCAGCTTGCTTCGGACAGGCATTCCTCGAACTCCACCCTACAAAGTATGCTGAGGAGCTCGTTCGCCACATGAAGAAGAGCGGTGCAAAGGCTTACCTCGTAAACACCGGCTGGAACGGTACCGGAAAACGTATCTCTATCCGTGATACACGTGGTATCATCGACGCTATCCTCGATCACAGCATCGACAGCGCTCCTACCAAGACTATCCCTTACTTCAACTTCGTAGTTCCTACACAGCTTTCAGGTGTTGATCCTAACATCCTCGACCCACGCGATACTTACGCAAATGCTGCTGACTGGGAAGTTAAGGCTAAGGACCTCGCTGCAAGGTTCATCAAGAACTTCGGCAAGTACGAAGGAAACCGCGCTGGCAAGGCTCTCGTAAAGGCTGGTCCACAGCTCTAGTCTGAAAAAAATGACAGTGATGGCACTTGCCGTCACTGTTTACAAATAAAAACTCCGTCCGGAATCCCCGGGCGGAGTTTTTTATGCTCGTTCAGGCTCAGGCCTCTCTGCCTGTATAGTTTACCTTGCTGATGTCCTTGCCCTTGTGCGGACGGAAATTCTTCTTGAATCTTATCAGTGAGGCGCCTACTTTCGGCGATGCCAGGATGCATATGAAATGTCTGGTGAAAATCCAGCACTTGAACATCACTGACACAGTCTTGCTGTGCACGGCATCCAGATTGAGGGCTTTGATGATAGTGCTCCTGTCATCATAGTACTTTCCTTCAGACATCATCACCAGGGCCCTGTAATATAGCATTACCGAATATCTGCGGTATGTCCTCCTCAGTCCCGCACGCAGACCATGCGAACATCTGAAGAAATACAGAGGAAGAGAAAACGCGCAGTTGAGGTTTGAATTCTTGTAAGATGCCGTCAATGAATGGCTGTGCAGTCTTACGGCGTAGAAATACTTCGCGGAATATGCGCATTTTACCTTCTTCCTGAAATATCTTGAAGCCAGTTCGGCATCCTCGTCGAAGGTGAAACTCTCGTCAAATGTAAGTCCTGATATTGACTCCCGCCTTACAAGAAACTGGAAACAGGAGAACTCTCCGTCCAGACATTTCCCGAAGAACAGTTTTCTGGAGAGTATCTTCTTGTCAAATATCTTTCTGTGGCGCTCTTTCCTTATTTCCTTGCCGTCAAAACCGATTACCTTGAATTCTCCCTTGACGATGTCCGCCTTGGTGCTGTCGGCGATATTGACCAATGTGTCCAGGCTGTCTTTATTTGTCCAGAAGTCATCGGCATTGAGAAAAATGATATACTCGCCCTGAGCCCGTTCCAAGCCGAAGTTCTTCGCGGAAGCCGGTCCGTCATTGGGTTTGTGGAAAACCCGTATTCTGCTGTCAAGACTGCTGTATTCATCGCATATGGCGGCAGAATTGTCTGTGCTTCCGTCATTTACAAGAATCAGCTCATAATCGCCCAACGTCTGGGCAATCACGCTTTCAATGCATTCGCGCAGGTACTTTTCTGCATTGAAGACTGGAACAATTATCGAAACTTTCATACTATTTTTCACGGTGCCGGGTTAGGTGATCCGGGCGGGTTGCGCTATCACTTCTAGTGATTATTTGTTATGTAAAACCCAAAGATAAATATAATTTCTTATCTTTGTCATGTATTACACTTTAAAGTTTTAAAAATTTTATGAAGCGAACATGGATCTGCCGTCTGGCAGCCATCCTTACCGCAGTTCAATGCGGCATCTTCCCGGCATTCTCAGCCGAAACTAAATCAGAAAAAGACACACTCGGAACATCTCTAAGGCTTGACGCAGTTGCCGTCACGGGCAGCCGTATCCCGATATCCCTGGGAAAGAGTGCGCGAATAGTAACTCTCATGGACAGTACCGCAATAGCGTCGCTGCCTGTCGAAAGTGTCAATGACCTGCTGAAATATGTGGCCGGCATTGACGTGAGACAGCGTGGCGATATGGGCGCCCAGACCGACATCAGTATGCGCGGTGGTACAAGTGACCAGATAGGCGTATATCTGGACGGCATCAATATCTGTGACCCGCAGACCGGACACAACACGGTGGACCTGCCTGTGGATATTTCTGAAATCGAGAGAGTTGAAATTCTTTCCGGCCCCGCCGGAGTAGCCTACGGCTCATCATCATTGACAGGAGCCATCAACATCATCACCAAAAAATCTGCCCGCTCGGAGGTCTCCGCCCATGCGGAGGGAGGCTCTTTCGGTTTTTTCAATGGTGGTGTGCGTGTCAGTGCAGTCACCGGAAAAGTGACCAACAGCATTTCCGCAGCGTATCTCCGTTCCGACGGGTTCAGCAGGAATTCCGCGGGAGGGCTGAACAGTGATTACGAAACTGTAAAGGCTTTTTATAGAGGAGCTTACAAAAGTCGAAAACTCGATATGGACTGGTACGCCGGACTAAGTTCCCGTGACTTCGGTTCGAATACTTTCTATAGTGCCAAGTTCGACAACCAGTTCGAGCACACGTTCAAGACTTATGCGGCATTCAGCGCCCGCACCCACGGATTCGTAAAGGTCAAGCCGTCAATATATTGGAACAGGGGACAGGACAGGTTCGAGCTCGTCCGCGACAATCCTGCAGCGGTTCCGTTCAACTACCACAGGACCAGCGTCACCGGTGCCAATGTCGATGTGTGGGTCGAAACCATTGCCGGAAAGACGGTGCTCGGAGCGGATGTCCGCAACGAGGATCTTCTCAGTACCAACCTTGGCGAGACCAGGGACAATCCCAAGAAGATTCCATGTCACGATGCCGAGTACAAGAAGGGGCTTAACCGTACCAATTACAGCGTTTTCCTGGAGCATACCTACGAGGACAGGAACATTACCGCTTCCGCGGGCGTAGCCGCCGTGAAAAATACCGGAAACTCTGACGGGTTCAAGTTCTATCCCGGTGTCAATGCCAGCTGGCGTTTCCTCGGCAACTGGAAACTGTACGCTGCATACAACTCATCCCTCAGGATGCCTACCTTCACGGAACTTTACTATTCCGTAGGAGGCCATGCGGCTGACAAGAATCTCAAGGCCGAGAAGATGCAGTCAGTGGAGGGCGGCCTCCGTTTCTCAAGACCTTGGGTCAATGCCGTCGTGACATTGTTCTACAACCACGGCAGCGACATGATCGACTGGACCAAGGACCTTTCAGAAGGAGCCGACGCTCCGTGGAGATCACGTAACTATACGAAAATCAACACCTTCGGTCAGGAATTGTCCACGCGTATAGATTTCGTGTCAATGCTGGTGCGCGATGATTTCTTCATCAGGAACATCGAACTTTCCTACAGCCACATAAATCAGGACAAGAAACTTGAGGAAAACATCCAGTCCAGATATGCATTGGAATATCTCAGGCAGAAGTTCGTGGTGAAGGCTGATTTCCATATCTGGAACGGCCTGTGCGCCAATGCGTCATGGCGCTGGCAGGACCGTGTCGGCAATTACGAACTGTTCGAGAACAAGGTTTCCACTGGCAACATGGTCTCATACAAGCCTTACTCCCTGCTTGACGCAAGACTTTCATGGACCTCAGGCTACGGCAAATCCTCTCCGCGCCGCACCGGTTACAGTTTCTATGTCGAAGTGAACAATATCCTGGACAAGGAATACTATGACTATGGCAATATCCCTCAGCCGGGAATTATGGCCAAGGCCGGAGTCATTGTCAATGTGGGTCTGAAATAGCTTTTGTCATGACAATTACCGAAATGATAATTCCGATGTCCGGAGGCGACATGTATGCTGTCCATACTGTCGTCCCCGGAGCGGAACATAGACCGTTGGTCATTCTGTGTCACGGACTTATGATGAACTGCGCCCTGAATCCGATATGCGGGGTGGCGGAATGCCTGTCCATGGCGGGATATGACACGATCCGTTTTGACTTCCGCGGAAGCGGCCGGAGCAGGGGAGATATCACGAAGATGACCCCGCTTACCGAATCCGCTGACCTGCTGGATATTATAAGATATGCGTGCTGCATTGTCAATGCCGACAGGAAGATAGTTCTCTGCGGCCATTCCCTCGGAGGGCTGGTTTCCCTGCTTACGGCAGCCGGACTTTACGGAGCCGGAGGAGGGCCTGCGGCAGCATTGACACAAACCGAAAGGGAAGCATTGAAATCGAGGATTGCGGGGCTGGCTCTTCTGGCACCGGCGGTAAATGTAGAAGCGGATTCCTGTGCCGGCAAGGTCGGTCTCGAGACTTTCGACCCGGACAATATCCCGGACCTGGTCGAGGTCTGGGGCTCCGAACTCGGCCGCGGATACTTCCATGCAGCACAGAACCTCCACACTTACGATGTCATTTCGAAGTATGGAGGTCCCGTATGCGTTATCATGGGAGAACGTGACAGGCTCGTTGCACCGGATCTTGCAGAACGCATCGCAGAGGCATTGCCTCAGGCCGAGCTGCATCTGATTCCGCGTGGCGACCACCTGTTTTCCCGCAATCTCAGAGTCCAGGCTGCCGAAATCATTCAGGAATTTCTACAGCGATTTGATGAAGTCTGACATTTCTCCGAGGTGCGAAATCGCGCTTCTGAACAATGCCATCTGGGATTTTGCCCTAACGAAATTATGGTCCGGATATGAAATCTTGTAATATCCGTCACCGTTGAGATAATCTGTCAGGAAACGCACGGCCTGCATGAACGGAAACATGCACGCGGCGAATGGCAGATTTTCTTTTTCAATGTCAGTGAGGAAGCCCTTTGCGGATTCCACATAGCCCCGTGCGAAGGCCTTGAAGATATCCATTCTGAAACTTACCTTGGATGTGTCCGGCTCATCCTCCGCAGCCGTGTTTGCCGCAGTCCTTAGAAAATCGCCGAAATCGGAGAAGACGAAGCTCGGCATGACTGTATCCAAATCAATGACACACAGTATCTTGCCGTCCTTGTCGAACAGGATGTTGTTTACTTTAGGGTCGCAATGGCATATCCTCTTTGGGAGGAGGCCGTCACGGAACATCTGCTCGGCCTTGCACATCTCTGCACCGTATTCGTCGATTTCGTTCTCCAGCATGTCATAGATTTCCTCGCTGTGGTCAGGGTCGCCGACTCTCATGATTCGTCCGTCACCCTCCTCCGGCGGGTCAAGCCTGCAGAACGTATCGCTGTCTATGGCCTCAATGAGCTGGCTCATACGGAGTTCCATATTGTGGAAATCCGGAATGGTCTCGCCGAGCTCCACATCAATGTCAGCGAGCATTGACTCGAAATTTCCGAAGGCCTTGCCTGTGCAGTAAGAGGTTTCTTCGTCAATGACATCGAGCGTCCTGGTGTCCGGGATGAAGACGCTCAGTCTCCAGAACTTGCCGTCTTTTTCCAGGAAGGACTTGTCCGAATCTTTGGCATTGATGAATCTCAGCACTTTACGGTCAATGTCATCCTCTCCTGCGGCTTCGAGCTTTTTCCTGATGTGGCCGGTCACGGCGTCGATGTTCCTCTGGAGGAGCTCAGGGTCCTTGAAGATGCTGTCATTGATTCTCTGGAGGACGTAGTCGGGAGAGTCTCCCGCGGTCTTGACCAGATAGGTGTCATTGATGAGCCCCTTTCCGAGAGGCTGGATGTCATTGACTTCGGCGGAGATGTCGAAGCCGTTGATGATGTCTGTAAGGTTTTCCATTTTTATTCCCAATATTTGTAGAACAGTGCGATGGACTCGATTCCGGCATAGAACTGTCTAAGCAGGTAGCTCTCGTTAGGGGAGTGGATGGTGTCTCTTTCCAGACCGAATCCCATGAGGAGAGGGTCTGCGCCGAGGATGTTCCTCATGTCTGCGAGAACGCAGATGCTGCCGCCTCCTCTGCTCGGAACCGGTTCAATGCCATAGACTTCCGCCATTGCCCTGGATGCAGCCTTGTATGCTGAAGAGGTTATAGGAATGAGGAATCCGTTTCCTGCTTCCATCTTATCTACAGTTACGCTTGCGTAAGGCGGTGCGATTGCGAGGATGTGTTTTGCGGCCATGTCCAGAATCTTGTCTGCTTTCTGGTCAGGAACGATGCGCATGGAAATCTTTGCATGTGCTTCTGAAGGGAGGACCGTCTTGCTGCCGACTCCTGTATATCCGCCCCAGATTCCGCAGACGTCGAGGCATGGTCTGATGGCAGTGCGCTCAAGTGTGGTGAATCCTTTTTCGCCCTTGACTTCCCGTATGCCGATGCTTTCCTTATATTCTTCCATGTCGAACGGTGCTCTCGCAAGTTCCTGTCTGTCAGCGTCTGAGACTACTGCGACATCGTCGTAGAATCCCGGGATGGTTACTCTGCCGTCCTTGTCAATGAGGGTGGCGATCATCTCACACAGGGTATTGATAGGGTTGGCGACGGCACCGCCGTAGTGTCCGCTGTGGAGGTCCTTGTCCGGCCCTTTGACATTGACCTGAAGATAGGTCACTCCGCGCATTCCGCAGTTGATCGAAGGCACTTTGTCTGAGATCATCGTGGTGTCGGAAACGAGGATTACGTCACATGCGAGTCTCTCCTTGTTCGCCTCTACCCATGCCGGGAGGTGCTTGCTTCCGACTTCCTCTTCACCTTCGAAGATGAATTTTACGTTGTGTTTCAGGAGGCCGTTCCTGACGAGATACTCGAAGGCCTTGACATGCATGAATGTCTGTCCCTTGTCGTCATTGGCGCCTCTTCCCCAGATTGCGCCGTCGTGGATTTCAGGCTCGAACGGGTCGGAGTTCCATTTCTCGAGCGGTTCAGCAGGCTGTACGTCGTAGTGGCCATAGACGAGGACGGTCTTGTATGACGGGTCCAATGTCTTGCTGCCGAATACTACGGGATTTCCCTCTGTAGGGAAGACTCCAGCCTCGTCTGCTCCTGCTTCCAGGAGGAGTTCCGCGTAGCGTTCCGCGCATTTCTGCATGTCTTCTTTGTGCTCCGGTTTCGCACTGACTGACGGAATTCTCATGAGGGAGAAAAGCTCATCGAAAAACCTTTCCTTGTTGTTCTCGATGTATTCCTTGATACCGGTTGTTTTTGTATCTGTCATAGTATGTGGATTTTTCTAACTTGGAAATTTACGAATAATTCCCGATAATGGCAAGCGTGGAGCGGCCTGAGCTGCTTTCTTGTCCGGACTGATGTGTATGCTGCCGGCAATTTGTTTCCAAATTGGCCAATAGTTGTTCCAAAGGTCGACACTTCTTCTGATTCTAGAAAAAATTATGTTATTTTTGTCGTTTGTATATATAGAAAGATAGCAAGATGAATAATATCTATCCGATTTTCAACAAGATACAGAAGCGTATCGACAAAGAAAAGATGCTTGGACAGCATGGAATCACCATTTGGTTCACAGGTCTCTCCGGATCAGGAAAATCCACATCAGCCATCGCATTGGAGCAGTTGCTCGCTTCCGAGGGCTATGTGTGCAGGATTCTGGATGGTGACAACATCAGGACCGGACTTAATTCTAACCTTGGATTTTCAGAGGAAG
Source organism: uncultured Bacteroidales bacterium (assembly GCA_934700615.1). Taxonomy (GTDB): domain Bacteria; phylum Bacteroidota; class Bacteroidia; order Bacteroidales; family UBA932; genus Cryptobacteroides. The sequence continues at coordinate 37,417 of CAKUXR010000002.1, read as the reverse complement.
ACAGAAATGAGAATATCAGGAGAATTGCAGAGGTCTGCAAGTTGTTCACTGATACGGGAATAATAACGATTGCCTCGTTCGTGTCACCGACGGCGGACCTTCGCAGGATGGCCCGTGACATAGTCGGGGCAGACGATTTCTTCGAGGTTTACATGTCCACCCCGCTGGAGGAGTGTGAGAGACGTGACGTGAAGGGGCTGTATGCCAAGGCCAGAAGGGGAGAGGTGAAGCAGTTCACCGGAATTTCAGCGCCTTTCGACGTGCCTGAGCACGCGGACATCAGCATTGACACTACCAATGCTACTCCGGAGGAGACTGCGCGCGAGATTTTCGCCAGGATTTCTTCCAAAATTGCGTTCGGAGCATGAAGCGGGTCTTGTACGTCATTTCGGCATTGACGGCGTTTCTGGTTTCTTTCAATGCCGCGGCACAGATCAAGCCGATTCCCTTCGGAAACATGGAGCACTGGATGGTCCGTCAGATCGATGAGTCCGGCATTATCGGAGGAAAGACCAAGTTCCTCTATGAGGTGGCGTCTGGCGATACGTTGAGGAACAATACACCTTATGTGCCAAATCTCAAGGTGTCTCCGTGGGCTACGTCGAGCGTGCTTGCCGTGGTCAAAGGCGTCACCAAGAGCAGCTGTACGGTGTTCCCGGAATATCATGGAAAGGGCAGGGCCGCCAGGCTCGAGACCCGTATAGAAAGGGTCAAGGTGCTGGGACTCATCAATATATCCGTTCTTGCGACAGGCACCATCTTCCTCGGCGAAATCGCGGAGCCGGTGCGCGATACCAAGAATCCCCAGGCGAAACTCATGATGGGAATCCCGTTCACGGAACGCCCTAAAAGTATCATATATGACTATAAGTTCGAGCAGGGTGCGGAGAACGGCAAGCGCATGAAAATGACGGGCTTCAGCCGTGTCCAGGATATCCCCGGAGTCAACTGCGCCGAAATGTGTCTCCTGCTTCAGAAAAGGTGGGAAGGTGCTGACGGCAAGGTCTATGCGAAGCGCGTAGGCACCGCATGGGTACGTTACGACAAGGACACCAAGAGCTGGGTCAATGCCAATGATGTCCCCATTATGTATGGCGACATTACGAAATCCCCTGATTTCCAGCCGTATATGGGCTTGATAGAGGCGGGTGAGGATGCACCTCACTGCAAGAACAGCAAGGGTGAGGCTGTTCCTATCCATGAAGTCGGCTGGGCTGTTCCCGGCGAAAAACCTACTCATATCATATTGAGATTCTCTTCCGGACATGGAGGAGCTTATGTCGGCTCGCCTGGAGCCATGTTGCATATTGACAATGTTAAACTGAAATACTAGCAGATGGGACTTTTCAAATTCGAAGATCTACCGGTCAACACCCTTGTGGGAACCAGTCTCGGGACATTCAACAAAGTGACTTACGGCGGAAAGGAAGTCGATAAGAAATACAAGTCGAAATATCGTCTTTCCAAGTTCGTGTCGGCGATACTTACACCAATGTATAAGATCAATGACAGGATGGCGGAAAATCTCCCTCCCATTGAGGGTGTCAAGGACCCTGTCTTCATCATCGGGCATTGGCGCAGCGGAACTACATTCATCCACAATGTGCTTTCCCAGGATCCTCAGTTCGGCTATTGCTCTACATATCAGACGGTTTTCCCTCATCTGATGCTCTGCGGCAGACCTTTCTTCCGCTGGTGCATGAAGACGGTGATGCCGGACAGCAGGCCGACCGATTCTCTGGAGCTCAATCCGGACCAGCCGCAGGAGGAAGAGTTCGCATTTACCAACATGACTCCGTATTCCTATTACCATTTCTGGATGTTCCCGCGCCACATCGCCGAGTACAGACGCAAATATCTGCTGATGCAGGATTTGACGGAAGAAGAACTATCCGAAATCAAGCGCTGTCAGAAGTCAATGATAGATACTGCATTGCACGTGAGCGGAAAGAAGCAGTTCCTCAGCAAGAATCCTCCTCATACCGGTCATGTGAAGGCACTTCTGGAACTTTATCCGAATGCGAAGTTCATCTATATGGTGCGCAATCCGTTCACTGTCTATAAGTCCACGATGAGTTTCATAAAGAACACCATCAAGACTCTCCAGCTTCAGGACATCAGTGAAGAGGAACTTGAAAACGAGATTGTCAAGACATATTCGGAGCTTTACGACAGATATGAGGCGGACAAGGCCCTCATCCCGGAAGGACATCTCATGGAGGTCCGTTTCGAAGATTTCGAGCAGGATCCTCTGGCGAAGGCCGAGGAGATTTACGAAAAGCTGCAGCTCGGTGATTTCCAGGCAGTGAAGCCTCTCATGGCGGCTTATGTCGGAGAAAAACGCGGCTTCAAGAAGAATAAATACCAATACGATGAGCGCACTGTAAATACTGTCAATACGCATTGGCGCAAGGCGGTGGACCAGTGGGGCTACGGGATTTAGTAACGCAGGTGACTGAAGTTTCCGGACTTCTGTCACCTGGTTTTTATGTTCCGTTTTGGTTGCGGAATGCACTTTCAAAACGAAAGTTTCGACTTTTGGAACAAAATTTCTACAAAGTACGGAACTTAATTTGTAAAGAAAGGCAAAATGTGTAAATTTGCTTGATTTAACAATAAAAACGATTAAAATTAAGATTTTTATATATGCAGAACAAATTGCAAGAACTGACAGACAAGCTCTATAACGAGGGCCTGTCAAAAGGAAGGGAAGAAGGCGAGGCACTTCTTGCCAAAGCCAAATCTCAGGCTGCAGATATCGTAGCGGAAGCAGAAAAGAAGGCTGCTGAAATCATGACCAAGGCAGAGAAGGAAGCTGAGGCCTACAAGGTCAAGGTAGCAGGTGACCTTAAGATGGCGGCTTCCCAGAGTGTCCAGGCCACAAGAAAGGACATCGAGGATCTTGTAGTGTTCAAGATGACAGGTGCCGCTACCGAGAAAGCGCTTTCAGATGAGGCTTTCGTAAAAGAGGTGATCAAGGCTGTTGCTGAAAAGTTCAATGCCGAGACCGCAATGGACCTGAATCTGGTCCTTCCTGAAACATTGAAATCTTCCCTCGAACCATTCGTCAAGAATGAACTTTCCACCATTCTCAAGGGACAGGTGAACGCTTCTTTCTCCAAGAAGATTGCCGGCGGGTTCACTATCGGTCCTAAGGACGGAAGTTATTTCATCAGTCTTACAGACGAGACATTCAAGGAACTCATCAGCGAGTATCTCCGTCCTGCAACCAGAAAGCTTCTTTTCGGAGAATAATTATGGCTAATTACGAATATCTGATAGCAAGTCTTCCTGACATCACTCCTGACTGGAAAGGGGCTGATGCGGCCACTGCCGACGCTCTTGTGCAGGAAATCAGGGAGATGAGCTCCACTGGAGATAACCGTCTCATTGATATGCTCATGGACGGCTATCAGGATGAGAAGCTGAATCTGGAGTTCTATCAGAATGCATTGTCGCTCAAAGATCATTTCCTCAGAGAGTATTTCAGGTTCGACCTCAATGTCAGGAATGCCAAGGTCGCTTATCTGAACAAGGCTCTCGGCAGACCTGCCGGGACTGACATCTTCATGTCCGCGCCGGGAGAGTTCGAGGAGGCCCAGAAACTGGATTCGGTTCTCGCGACCGATGATATCCTGGCCAGAGAAAGAGGCATTGACGATCTCATGTGGGCGAAAATCGATGAACTCACCACGTTTGACTATTTCGACATTGACGCCGTTCTCGGCTTCATCGCGAAACTTCATATCGTGGCAAGATGGCTTAAACTTGATGACGGGACCGGCAGACAGATGTTTGCACGTCTCGTGGATGAAGTGCGCGGTTCTTATACCGGAATCCGTGATGCTGCTGACAAGGCGGTCAGCTGATTAGTGAAATTAAAACAGTAATTGAATAAATGAAAACAAAAGGAAAGGTAACGGGCATCGTTTCAAACCTTGTCACTGTCGAGGTTGATGGCCCGGTAGCTGAGAACGAACTCTGCTACATCACTTTGGGCGGTACCAGGCTCATGGCCGAGGTCATCAAGGTGAAGGGCAGAAATGCTTCCGTCCAGGTCTTTGAGAGTACTCGAGGACTTAAGAACGGAGATGCTGTCGAGTTCGAAGGCAAGATGCTTGAGATATCACTTGGTCCTGGTCTTCTGTCCAGTGTCTATGACGGACTTCAGAATAACCTGGCCACTATGGATGGCGTGTTCCTCAAGAGGGGTGAATATACAGCTCCGCTTGACCACGACAAACTTTGGGATTTCACTCCTATGGCCAAACCGGGCGACAAGGTCGTTGCGGCTGACTGGCTCGGTGAGGTAAAGGAAGGATGGCTTCCTCACAAGATCATGGTTCCGTTCTCATTCAAGGGAACTTATACCGTAAAGAGCATTGAGAAGGCCGGACAGTATAACATTGACCATACTGTTGCTGTGCTTGTTGACGAGAACGGCGAGGAGGTTCCTGTTACAATGGTTCAGAAATGGCCTGTGAAAGTGGCTATCAAGTGCTACAAGGAGAAACCGAGGCCGAATAGAATCATGGAGACAGGTGTCAGGGTCATTGACACTCTCAATCCTATCGCCGAGGGCGGTACAGGCTTTATCCCTGGGCCTTTCGGTTGCGGAAAGACTGTGCTTCAGCACGCGATTGCAAAGCAGGGTGATGCCGACGTCATCGTGATGGCTGCCTGCGGAGAGCGTGCGAACGAGGTCGTGGAAATCTTCACTGAGTTCCCGGAACTCATTGACCCTCATACAGGCCGTCATCTTATGGAGCGTACGACCATCATCTGCAACACTTCCAACATGCCGGTTGCTGCCCGTGAGGCTTCAGTCTATACCGCGATGACGATCTGCGAGTATTACCGTGCGATGGGACTCAAGTGTCTGCTTCTTGCCGACTCTACATCACGTTGGGCCCAGGCGTTGAGGGAGATGAGTAACCGTATGGAGGAACTTCCTGGTGCGGATGCGTTCCCTGTCGATCTTTCTGCCATCATTTCCAGCTTCTATGCACGTTCAGGTATGGTTGTGCTGAACAATGGCAAGACGGGTGCGGTCACATTTATCGGAACAGTGTCTCCTGCCGGCGGTAACCTGAAGGAGCCTGTTACGGAGTCCACCAAGAAGGCGGCACGTTGCTTCTATGCTCTCGAACAGAACCGTGCTGACCAGAAGAGATATCCTGCCGTGAACCCTATCGATTCTTATTCGAAGTATCTCGAGTATCCTGAAATCCGCGAGTTCCTCGACGAAAAGATTGAGGCCGGCTGGGCTGACAAGGTTTCCAAGGCGAAGAATATCATCCGTCAGGGCCGTGACGCTGCCGAGCAGATCAATATCCTCGGAGATGACGGTGTTCCTATGAGTTACCATGAGACCTTCTGGAAGTCAGAGCTTCTGGACTTCGTGTTCCTTCAGCAGGATGCGTTCGATGCTGTCGATAGCCTTTGCAGTCTGGAGCGTCAGAAATTCATGCTGAACCTGATTCTGGACATCTGCGGAAGGCAGTTCGAATTCGAAAACTTCGAGGAGTGCCGCAACTTCTTCAAGGAGATGATCAATGATCTCCGTCAGATGAACTATACGGAGTTCCACAGCGAGGATTTCGAGAAATATAACTCACAACTTTCAAAACTTCTGGAAGAAAATGGCAAATAAAGCTTTTCAAAGAACATATACACAGCTGGATGCTATTACCAAGGCCACAGTATCATTGAAGGCCACGGGAGTAGCCAATGATGAACTTGCCACTGTTGCCGGCAGGCTTGCCCAGGTTGTGAAGACCAAGGGTGATGCTGTCACTCTCCAGGTTTTCGCCGGAACTGAGGGTATTCCTACAAATGCGGAGGTGTCATTCCTCGGAGCTCCTCCTACATTGAAGGTGAGTGAGCAGCTTTCAGGAAGATTTTTCAATGCTTATGGACAGCCTATTGACGGTGGTCCTGAGGTTGAGGGCGAGGAGCGCGAGATTGGCGGTCCTTCTGTGAACCCTTACAAGAGACGTCAGCCTTCCGAGCTTATCCCTACTGGTATTGCCGGCATTGACCTTAACAATACCATCGTGTCAGGTCAGAAGATTCCTTTCTTCGCCGATGCTGACCAGCCTTATAACCAGGTGATGGCGGATGTGGCTCTCCGTGCGGATGTTGACAAGATTATCCTCGGCGGAATGGGTCTTTCAAATGATGACTATCTTTTCTTCCGTCATGCTTTCGAGTCTGCCGGTGCGCTTGACAAGATTATCAGTTTTATCAATACTACTGAGGAACCTCCTGTAGAGCGTCTGCTTATTCCGGACATGACTCTTGCTGCAGCTGAGTATTTCGCTGTGGACAAGAATGAGAAAGTACTTGTCCTGCTGACCGATATGACATTGTATGCCGATGCGCTCAGTATCGTGTCCAACCGTATGGACCAGATTCCTTCGAAGGACTCCATGCCAGGTTCACTTTACTCTGACCTTGCGAAGATATACGAGAAGGCCGTTCAGCTCCCTTCAGGCGGTTCTATCACTATCATTGCAGTGACTACATTGAATGACGGTGATATTACACACGCTATTCCGGACAACACCGGTTATATTACCGAGGGACAGCTTTACCTTCGTGCCGACGCTGATTCCGGAAAGGTTATCATTGACCCGTTCCGTTCACTTTCCCGTCTGAAACAGCTTGTCCAGGGCAAGAAGACCCGCGAGGACCACAGTCAGGTGATGAATGCCAGTGTGCGTCTTTATGCGGATGCCCAGAATGCGAAGACGAAACTTGAGAACGGTTTCGACTTGAGCGACTATGACCACCGCTGTCTCAAATATGCCAAGGAGTATGCTACAAGACTTCTTTCCATCGATGTCAACATTACCATTGAGGAGATGCTCGACACTGCATGGGAGCTGTTCGGCAAGTACTTCTCTAAGGCAGAGACTGGTATCAAGCAGGTGCTCATCGACAAGTACTGGAAGGGAAATCAGGACTAAGTAACCCTTAAAAAAATAACTGAATAGCAATTAATTATGGCAATAAAATTCCAATACAATAAGACTTCTCTGAACAATCTCGGCAAGCAGCTGAAGATGCGTCAGAAGGCACTCCCTACGCTTCAGAACAAGGAGTCTGCCCTGCGTCTTGAGGTGCGTAAGGCCAAGGAACGTTCGGAAAAGCTTATTGTGGAACTGAATGCCTCCATGAAGAAGTACGACTATCTTGCCGCGCTCTGGAATGAGTTTGAACCGGGTCTCATAGCCATTACGGATGTGGAACTGGTTACAGCCAAGCTCGCCGGAGTGAAGACGCCTGAACTGAAGGAGATTCATTATGAAATCCGTCCGTTCAATGCGTTTGTGAAGCCGGCATGGTATGCTGACGGCGTGACTATCCTTAAGGAACTTACGCGTCTTGGCATCGAGTCTGAAGTATATCAGGAAAAGAGCCGCATCCTTGACTGGCAGAGGAAGAAGACCACTCAGAAGGTGAACCTCTACGAGAAGGTGCAGATTCCTGGTTATCAGGAGGCTATCAGGAAAATCAAGAGATATATGGAGGATGAGGAGAACTTGAGCAAGGCCTCGTCCAAGATTGTCAAGAGCCGCCACGAGGAGGAAGAAGCTATGGAGGAGCTGCAGCATGATTAGCCCGATGACAAAATACTCCTTTGTCCTGCTTTGCGGGCAGACGGAGGAATTCCTGTCGAAGATTCAGGAACTTGGAGTCATTGACATCACACGTTCGCTTAAGCCGATCGATGAAAAGTCGGAGAAGCTTCTTGCGGATGCCGATGAGGTGAAGAAGGCTCTGTCAGTGCTGAAAAGCTGCAAGGGCGAGCCTGACAAGTCGTCTGTTTCGGGATGCTCCGCAAAGGATGTCCTTGATACTGACGAGCGTATCGCTGAACTTCGTGGGGAACTGACTTCTGCAAAGAAAGAACTGGTTGCCCGCAAGCCTTGGGGTGAGTTCAGCAGTGCTGATCTCCAGAAGCTTGAGGCCAAGGGACTTCTTGTGAGGTTCTATAGTTGTCCCAAGAAGAAATTCGATGCTTCATGGGGTGACATTCAGCCGCTTCAGGTTATCAGCGAGACTGAGAGCACCGTATTTTTCGTGACTGTCGCACCTGCCGGCGATGAATACAGTTTCCCGATTGAGCCTATTGCGGCTCCTGCGGGTTCTGTGAATGAGGCGGAGAAGACTTTGGCGGAAATCCAGTCCAGGCTTGATGGCGAGAACCGCAAGCTTGCGAACTTGAAGTCTTGCATAGGAAACTTGGAAAAGACTTATGCCGACAGACTCGGGGAACTTGACCTTTATTTCGCTGAGGCTGCGACCGAGAAGGCTGTGGACAATTATGTTACGGTCCTGACCGGTTTTGCTCCTGTTGAGGATGACGACAGGCTCAAGAAAGCATTTGATGAACTTGGCGTATATTATACTGCTGAGGCTGCGACCAAGGAGGACAATCCTCCTATCAAGTTGCACAACAACTGGTTCGCAAGGAATTTCGAGGTGTTGACCGGCATGTACGGTATGCCTGTATATGACGAGTTCGACCCGACTCCTGTCCTCGGACCGTTCTTCATGCTGTTCTTTGCGATGTGTATGGGTGATGCCGGTTACGGAATTGTCCTTATGCTTATCGCATTGTACATGAAGCAGAAGATGCAGGATTCCGGCCTGGGCAAGATGTACAGGCTTATCGGATTCCTCGGAGGAATGACTTTCTTCGTGGGACTGTTCCTGGGTACGTTCTTCGGAATGAGTATTCTGAGTGCGTCTTGGGCTCCGTCATGGCTTAAGGCTTTGTGTATCGACGGATGGTTCCCTGACGGAAAGATTGCAGGTTTCCCTGTCCAGATGGTTCTGGCTGTCGCTATCGGTGTGCTTCACATCTGTCTTGCGATGATTATCAAGACCGTGAATTTCACGAAGCGTTTCGGTTTCAGCAAGACTGTCTCCACATGGGGCTGGACTACTCTTATTGTCGGCGGTATCGTCGTGATTTCGCTCGGCATGATGGAGGTCCTTTCTGCAGAAGTCTTCAAGTGGGTGATTATTGCATTGGCAGCAGTCAGCGGTCTTGCGATTTTCGTGTTCAATACTCCTGGACGTAATCCTCTGGTGAATATCGGTTCAGGCCTCTGGGATACCTATAACATGGTTACCGGTCTGCTGGGTGATGTCCTGAGTTACATCCGTCTGTATGCGCTCGGCCTTGCCGGCGGTATGCTCGGAAATGCTTTCAATATCATGGGTACTATGATTCTTGACATTCCTGTGCCTGTGGTGAATTGGGTGTTCTGCATTGTAATATTGATTTTCGGCCATGTGCTGAATCTTGCGATGTCCTGCCTCGGTGCGTTTGTACATCCGCTTCGTCTTACTTTTGTGGAGTACTTCAAGAATTCCGGTTATGAGGGTACCGGTGCTAAATATAACCCTTTGGTGAAAACAAAATAATGACAAATAAAAATTAAGAACTATGAACGAAATTCTTGGTTATCTCGGTCTTGGCCTCATGCTCGGCCTCGCCGGTATCGGTTCCAGCTACGGAACAACCATCGCTGCCAATGCGGCTGAGGGTGCACTCAAAAAGAATCCTGAGAAGTCATCTACTTATATGATTCTCTCAGCTCTTCCTGCAACACAGGGTCTTTACGGTTTCGTAGGATTCCTCCTTTGGCTCGTTGTCTTCAAGCCTGACTTCGCCGTTATGGGTCCGAAGCTTTTCGGTGTCGGTCTTGCAGTCGGTCTCGTATGCCTTTTCTCTGCTATCCGTCAGGGTCAGGTCTGCGCCAATGGTATCGTTGGTGAGAGCCAGGGCCACAGCGTTATGACCAATACTCTTATCTACGCTGCTCTTCCTGAGTTCTACGCCATCCTTGCTCTCGTAGGTGCAATTATGACAGTTCTCTAGCAGACAGCATAAATCCAGATAATAATTACGCCACGTTATGTTTTCGCATAACGTGGCGTAAAAATTTATTGTCGTAGCAATTACTTCGTCTTGAATTCCACTGTGCCGCGGATATCATCGGAAGCGGCAGCGAAATATGCCTTGAATGTGTGGGCCGGATCGAGAACCCAGCTGTGTGACTCTGCATTGAAATAAGCGAGGTCTGAAGCCGGAATTTCGAACTTGACGGTCTTGGTCTCGCCTGGAGCGAGGCTCACTTTCTCGAATGCCTTGAGCTCTTTTGTCGGACGGTCGAGAACAGGATTCTCTTCACCGATGTAGAGCTGGACGATTTCCTTGCCCTCACGGCTGCCGATATTCTTGACATTGACAGAAGCCTTCAGAGTGCCATTGGCAGAAACCGATGGGCTGGCATTGAAATCACTGTACTCGAACTCGGTGTAGCTGAGGCCGTGGCCGAACGCGAACAGAGGCTTGATTTCCTTGGTGTCGAACCAGCGGTAGCCGACGTAGATTCCTTCTTTATAGTGGACGTCCTTTCCGCAGGTGTATGCGCCGACCGCGTGGGCAGGGGAGTCTTCGATTCTTACAGGGAATGTGAACGGAAGCTTTCCGCTAGGATTGACCTTACCGAAGATTACATCGGCGATGGAGTTGCCGGCCTCGGAACCGCAGAACCAGCACTGGGCGATGGACCTTACCTGTCCTATCCATGGCATGGCAACGGCATTTCCGCTGACGAGACATACTGCGAGATTAGGGTTTGCTGCGGCAAGAGCCTCGATTACAGCATCCTGGTTGTATGGGAGGCCGTATGCGATTCTGTCGGCACCTTCGCTGTCCTGATGGTTGTCCTTGTTGAGACCGCCGAAGAAGAGGACTACGTCAGCGTCTGCGGCAGCTCTGGCAGCATCAGCAATAAGCTGCTCCTCTGTACGTGACTCGGAAAGGTCCTGTCCTGAAGTTACGCCATTGTATGAGTTGGAAGTACTTCCTACGTAACCTCTCTCATAGATGACTTCCGCATTGTTTCCGACAGCGGCCTGGATGCCTTCGAGAGGAGAAACCTCATGTTTTACTTTCAATGATGAAGAACCTCCGCCGACTGTCATCATCTTGATGGCATTTTCTCCGACGACGAGAATCTTCTTTGCAGATGCGAGATCTACAGGGAGAACCTTGGAACCGTCACCGGCAGCGTCGTTTTTCAGAAGTACGATACCGTCTGCGCCGATCTGGCGTGCGGCTGCCAGGTGCTCAGGTGAATTGATGGAACCGAAAGGCTTCTTGGTGTTCATGGCTGTGCGGAAGATGAGCTTCAGCACGCGTCCTGCCTTGTCGTCCAGTTTCTCGAGTGATGCACGTCCGTCGCGGAGGCGCTCAAGGTATGGGTCAGCAAGCATGTAGCTGTCGTAGCTGGTCTTGCCTTTGCTTGAAAGGCCGTCTGTCCATGTTCCGTATTCGAGGTCAAGGCCATATGAGGCAGCCTGGTCAGGGTCGCAGGCGCCGCCCCAGTCGCTGATGACAGCTCCGTCGAATTTCCACTCACCCTTGAGGACATCATCCAGAAGGTATTTGTTATGGCAGAGGTGCTGGCCCTTGTAAAGGTTGTATGAGGCCATTACTGACCATGCGTTACCTTTCTCTACGCCTTTCTTGAATGCAGGCAGATAAATCTCGTAAAGTGTTCTGTCATCGACATCTACATCAGCGATGTGACGGTTGCACTCCTGGTTGTTCAGAGCGAAATGCTTGAGGCAGACAGCCACGCCGTTCTTCTGGACTTCCTGGATGTAAGGCACGCACATCTCACCGGCAAGGAACGGATCCTCTCCCATGTATTCGAAGTTACGTCCGTTGTAAGGAGTCCTGTAGATATTGACGCCAGGTCCCAGAAGGACATCCTTTTCACGGTAGCGGGCTTCCTCGCCGATGCTCTTGCCGTAAAGGGCCGAAGCTTCCTTGTCCCAAGTTGCTGCGAGACAGGTCAATGCAGGGAAGGCGGTGCAGGAGTCGTTGGTCCATCCGGCCTGGTCCCACTCGTCCCATTTCACTTCAGGACGGATGCCGTGAGGACCGTCTGAGGTCCAGAGTTCAGGAATTCCGAGGCGCGGTACTCCATGAGATGAGAATTTGCTCTGAGCATGGAGAATAGCCACCTTCTCTTCCATTGTCATTCTTGCAAGCGCGTCAGAGACTCTTGCGTCAATGTCTTTGCTCTCGTCCAGATACACAGGAACAGTCTGCTTTCCTGAATTTACCGAACATGATGCAACCGCCAGCAATCCGAGTGACAGGATTGTAAATACAGTTTTGTTCATACTATAGTTATTATTATAAGATTCGAAAACGTTTCGAGATTCTGTTAAGCCGTTCGTGTTGTGTTATTTTACGATGACGTTATAGATATTCGCACATTTCCATCCTACAAAATTAATCATAACCGATGGAAATATGAATATATGGAGGAGAAGTTTTGTGGAGAATAACATGATTTAGATATGATTGCAGATTCTTGCATCGCTCGCCGCAGATTGCTAACTTTGTAAGATACAAAAAACAACTATATGAAAAAGTCGCTGATAATGACAACTGCGCTGGCGCTGACGCTGTGTGCAGGATGCAAAGAGAAAAATGTCAATGATGCAAGGGTGGACGAGCTCATGTCCAAGATGACTCTCGCTGAAAAAATCGGACAATTGAACCAGTTCGTGCCGACAAATTCTGTCGTAACGGGACCTGACGGCAGTCCGGTGGATGTGAACCGTGTGATAAAAGAAGGACAATGCGGTTCGCTTCTGAATGTCTGGAAGCCTGAAGATATCATTGAATTACAGAAACTTGCCGTTGACAGTTCGCGTCTGGGAATTCCTATTCTTTTCGGGCATGACATCATACATGGGGCAAGGACAGGTTTCCCTGAGAATCTCGGAATATCATGTTCCTGGGACCCGAAAGCCGCAGAAACAGTGGCAAGAATCTCCGCTGCCGAGGCATCCGCATTCGGTATAGCATGGACATTCTCACCTATGTGCGACGTCTCCGCGGAACCTCGCTGGGGACGTGTTTCAGAAGGTTCCGGAGAGGATCCGTATCTTTCAGGGCAGATGTCTGCCGCCATGGTCCGCGGTTATCAGGGTGACGACCTTTCTGCCGGCAATACCATACTTTCTTGCGTGAAACACTTTGCCGCTTATGGCGGACCTGAGGCCGGAAGGGATTACAATACGGTGGACATGTCGGAGATGATGTTCCGCGACCGTTACCTTCCTTCATATAAAGCCGCCATCGAAGCCGGTGCATTGAGCGTAATGTCTTCTTTCAATGATTTTGAGGGAATCCCTTCCAGCGGAAACAAGTGGCTGCTTACGGACGTCCTGCGTAATGAATTGGGATTCAAGGGATTCGTGGTATCTGACTATAACGCCATCAATGAGATGACCAACCACAGGGTTGTTGCAGACGGAAAGGAAGCGGCAGAACTGGCATTGAACGCAGGTCTGAATATGGACATGGTCGACGGGGACTATTATAAATTCGCGGAAGAACTTGTCAAGGAGGGTCGTGTCAGCGAAAAGCAGATAGACAAGCTTTGCCGCGAAGTCCTGAATATCAAGTTCAAACTCGGTCTGTTCGATGACCCGTTCCGCTATGGCGGAGAAGGCAGATGGGACAAGGAAACTTGCCTGCCGGAATATATGGAAGCATCCCGTGAAGTTGCCAGAAGTTCGATGGTTCTGCTCAAAAATCAGAATGACGTACTTCCGCTTAAAGAGAATGCCAGGATAGCATTGATAGGACCCGCAGCCGATTCACACAGAGAAATGATTGGCACGTGGAGCGCTTTTGTCAGCTCGAAAAATGCGGTAAGTTTCTTCGAAGGTCTCAAGGCGCGTTTCAGCAATGTGGTCTGCGAACGTGGCTGCGATTTCTTCGAGCCTATCGACGGCGGCATTTCCAGGGCGGTTGCAGCGGCCCGCAATTCTGATGTCGTCCTGATTACATTGGGCCTGCCGAACTCATGCAGCGGCGAGGCGGCATCATTGACCGACATTGACATTCCTGCTGCACAGAAGAGCCTTTTCAATGCCGTGAAGTCTGTCGGCAAGCCGGTTGTCATCCTCCTTGTCACAGGTCGTCCGATGACGATTGCCCTGGAGACGGAAGCCGCTGACGGACTTTTGGTTACATGGCATCCGGGCTCGATGGGAGGCGCTGCTCTTGCCGATGTCGTTTCCGGAGACTACAATCCTTCAGGCCGTCTTACCATGACATTCCCGCTCTGTCTCGGACAGGTTCCGATCCATTACAATTATAAGAGTACGGGCCGTCCGCGCAAGTCGCCTGACAGCGATGAGAAATTCGTCTCACGCTATCTGAAGACTCCAAACGAGCCTCTCTTTGCCTTCGGCGAGGGCTTGAGCTATACCGAATTCAGTTATTCCGACCTCGAAGTTTCGGCTCCGGAAGTCAAGCTCGGGGGTAATGTCAATGTCAGTGTGAAGGTTACCAATGTGGGCTCTCGTGACGGAGAGGAAGTGGTGCAGCTCTATCTGAAAGATGTAGTCGGAAGCCGTACCCGTCCTGTCCGTGAACTCAAGGGCTTCAGAAAAGTGAATTTGAAGGCAGGGGAGTCCACTGTGGTCTCATTCGAGATAACCCCTGAAAGCCGTTCGTTCTTCCGTGCGGACAACACGTGGGGAGAGGAACCCGGAGATTTCGAGGTGTTTGCCGGACACGATTCCCATGCAGACCTGAAATGCGGATTCAAAGTCGTGAAATAGAATTGTTCAGCCCTGAGTCTTCTCGGGGCTTTTTCTTTCATACGCAAGAAATTTGACGTCTTCTGAGCGGGCCTTCTGTTCGTCATATTTCCTGTCCCATTCGCGGTAGAAGCTGAGTTTCGGGTCTTCGAACAGCATCAGCTGCTCAGTTTCTTCCTTGGTGAATTTGGACAGGCCGATGCCGACCTGCCTGATGGGTGCCGTTCCGTCCCACATGTCGCCGAGCATTCGTCTTGCTTCATTGAGTATCAATGCCGTGACGTCAGTCGGTCCTGATATCTGGCATTGTTTCTGGGCCACGCTGAAGTCAGTGAACTTTATGAACATTGACACGCATGAGCATCTGAATCCCTGGCGTCTCAGCCTGTGCGCGACGGTGCATGCAACCTTGAACATTTCCCTGTCCAATTCTTCCGGATTGACAATGTCCTTTGCGAAAGTGCGCTCCACGCTGATGCTTTTCGCCTCCTGAAACTCGGTAATAATCGGTTCATTGTCAATGCCGTTGGCGTTGTCGTGCATCTGTGCCGCGAACTTTTTTCCGACTATTCTTGCCAATGAATTTTCAGGCAGCCCTGCGATGTCGCCGATCGTGTAAATCCCGTATGCTGACAGCCTTTCCCTGGTCTTTTTGCCTACCCAGAGCAGGTCTCCGGCCGGCAGCGGCCACATTTTTTCCTGCACTTCGTCTTGCCAAAGCGTGTGTACCTTGTCCGGTTTCTCGAAGTCCGAGGCCATCTTGGCCAGCAGTTTGTTGGACCCGACACCGACATTGACAGTAAACCCGAGCTTCTCCTTGATTTCATCTTTCAGCGCCCGCGCCACTTCCGCAGGGTCTTTCCGGTAGAGCCTGAATGTCATGTCGATGAAGCATTCGTCGATGGAAAACTGCTGAAGGACAGGCGAATACGAGCGGCAAATGTCAATGAAAGAGGTCGAACAATGCCGGTACCATTCCCAGTCGCTGTGGACGATTACCAGGTTCGGGCATTTCCTCAATGCCATGCTGACGGGGATGGCCGTCTTGATTCCAAGTTTCTTGGCGGGGATGGATGCTGCCGTTATTATGCTTCTCCTGTCTGACGGGTCTCCCGATACGGCAGACGGGACGAGCCTGATGTCAGGCCCGCCTTCTGTCAATAACTTGACGGCGCTCCAGCTGAGAAATGCTGAGTTCACGTCAATGTGGAAGATGACGCGTTTCATGGAGAAGTCCGTTTTGTCCGGCCGTTACTTGCTTTTCTCTTTCAGGAAATGGCCCAGTGCCTCGCAGATGTCCTTGTAAGTGCTTTCGAAATCACCTGTGTACCACGGGTCAGGTATCGCCTGGTCCTTTCCTGCCAGTGACATCAGCATCCGGATCTTGCCTTTGTCATCCCTGAACATCCGTTTCATGCACTGCTGATTGTCCCTGTCCATGGTGAATATCAGGTCATAGTAATCGTAGTCCGCCTGCGAAACCTGTCTTGCACCTCTCTTTTCAAATGGTATGTCGTGCAGCCTCAGGCAATCCTTTGCCGGCGGATATATGTCATATCCCACGACCTCGTCAGACGTTGCCGCCGACGAAATCTCGAATTCTCCCTCACGACCGGCATCATTGACCATCTTCTTCATTATGTACTCTGCCATCGGGCTCCTGCATATGTTCCCCAGGCATACGAAAAGTATCTTCTGCATGTTGTTAATTGTATTTATTGCGACTTGTCGCAGGAATTATCGCCACTCCCAAGAAAGTGTCACGCGACACCGCTCCTGTCCGACGTTACCATATTGCAAAGATAATAAATGCTCTTCAAATCAACCCTCTTGACATTGATGCAAGTGGTTATATCATTGATACACTGCGTGTTATGGTCCTCTGTTCCTGCCAAGAGGTGCCTTTGAAACGGGGTCTTGACAGCCTCCATTTTTCCAGTATCAGCTGTAATGTCCTGTCATCTAGTGACTTACGGCTGTCTTCCAGAAATACCAGTCTGCCAAGAGGGTCGAGTTTTTGTAGCCAAATGTCACCTGAATCGCAGAAACTGACACCGATTCTCTCGTGACACCTTTGTTTTCATTGTGAAATTATCTAAATTGCAGAGGAGTTACACTGATTATTATAAACGCAACCATCCAACATATCTTACGAAACTAACTTTAATCCTTTAAACATATGAATAATTTCCAAAAGTTCTGCACGCTACTTGCGTGTGCCGGCATGATGTTGCCATTGTCATCATGCAAAGAAAATGACCCTGATCCTGAATTGAACGTATCTCCGGAATCATTTGAAGTCGGTTTTGCGGGTGAAACTGTCATTGTCAATGTCATGACTAATCAGGGAGAGTGGGATTTTTCATTCTCAAATCCTTCTGTGTCAGAGTGGTGTGTGGCCCAGAAAAAAGAGACCGCTCTGGAACTTGCAGTTTCTCCAAACAATACAATCGAGTCCCGTAGTTTCATTGTCAATGTCATTTCGGGTGAACTTTCCAGGTCTGTCTCTGTGACGCAGTCGGCTGCTCCTCAGGCTATCCGTTTGTCTGTTCCAGATTTTTCAAACTCTGATTCCGCTGAAGGCCAGGCTAATAGCCTTGTTTATGATGTGAAGGTTGGAGACAAGACGGTAGCACGCATTTGCAATGAGTATGTGCCTGACTATTCGAACAAGACTCGTGCAACAGTAGTTTATCCGGTGAACGGAGGCGTAATTGATTATGCTTCCGGATTTGTTGCCGATAATGGTGGAACTCTAGTTTGGAATGGTGAGTCTTACACCTATTCCGCGGGGACCAAGGATGCGTTGAAAGAACTCTTTATCATTGATAATCATATTTTTCCTGAAGCGGCAGCTTATTCTGTCGTCAATGATGCTGAACTTGATCAATTTGTGCTGTCTGACAATGCCGGAACAAAATATCCGTTAGTTAAGGTAGGAACACAATATTGGATGCGAGGTAATCTTTCCACTAAGTCCTACGTCGACGGTACTCCTATTCCAACCAATCTTTCGGCTGCGGATTGGGCTGCGACGACTGCTGGTGCATGCTGTATTTCGGATTATGCTGATGCCAATGATGCCAGTGAGACTGCATTGAAGTATATTAAGAAGTATGGTGTTCTCTACAATTGGTATGCGGTAACTGATGCCCGTGGTCTTGCTCCTGAGGGAAGTCATGTCCCGTCTGTTGATGAATGGGGTACATACTATGAGTTTGTAGGTGGCCAGAAGACTTTTGGCGCGGCAGGTTCCTCTTATCTTAAGCGTTCAGGTATGATTGCCCTTTATCCTGGGACTCGTGATCTCAAGGGCAAGTTCTGTGACCGTTCAGAGTATGGTTATTGGTGGAGTGCCAGCAAATATTCCGGAGAGGACGCTGGCCAATATCCAAATCATGCCAATCATGCCATGTTGGGTGTCACTTTCGATGAGGATACTTATGATGAGATAGATTTCTTCACGGTCTGGGGTTATGCTCCTTACCGGGAAGCTTATTCTGTCAGACTAGTTCTGGATTAAAATATAGTCCGGTCGCGGGTTGTTTCCGTGGCCGGATATTTTTTTCGTCGGGACGATGGTAAGCGTCGCTCCTGGCCAGCATTCCCATATGCAAAGATAATAAATGCTCTTCAAATCAACCCTCTTGACAGTGATGCAAGTGTTTATATTATTGATACACTGTGTGTTATGATTCTTAGCCCCTGCCAAGAGGTGCCTTTGAAACGGGGTCTTGACAGCCTTTATTTTTCTGAAGATAACCGTAAGAGTCTGTCCTTTAGTGAGTTATAGCTGTCTTCCGGAAATACCGGCCTGCCAAGAGGGTCAGGTTTTTGTCGCCAAATGCCACCTGAATTGAGGAAACTGCCAGCGATTCTCTCGTGACACCTTTGTTTTCATCTTTGATATTTCTTATTGACACGTCTTTCAAGACATGGCTGCTATGCAGACGCTTGCCCGTTTCGTCGGGACGGTGCCACATCTGTTTTGGAAATTGGTTGATTGTCAGGTGTTTATACGATTGAGCGTGGAACACCGGCTAAAAAATGGCCGAGATTCCACGCCTCGCTAAAAATGTACTTGATTATTAATAACTTACATGACCTGCTGTGGCTCCGTCCGGCACCGCCTGACCACGATGTGCCACACTCGAGCCTCGCCGGACTCCGACCATACTTGACGTCTGTCTGGCCACGCTACAGGATGACGCCGTCGGCAGTAATCCTGATTTTCACCTCAGACTCACCCTTCTCCAGTTCGATTACGAACCACTCGCCGGAAGGAGTCTCCATGTACTCGGCATCATCGATTTTCCAGGACGGATAGGCAGCATTGACCTGAGTCAGGACGGCAGCCGGAAGTTCGCTCTTGCGGACATCCCACTCGGTACGCAGCCACTCATTGTTCCTGCTGAAATACACGTCCTTGCCACGTCCATTGTGGATAATCTCCACCTCGATCTCTCCGTCATCATATTCTGAATCCACGATTACCGCACCAGGATATCTGGCATTGATGAAACTCTCGATGGCGGACTGGATGTCAGAAGGAAGATAATCTTCATAATCATAGTCGGAATCATAGCCTGCGGTTACCTTGATGAGCACGCCGTCAGCCGAATAATAAAGTTCAGCCTCCTTTTCAATGTTGCCGGCTTTGGTCTCAACTTCAATGACATAGAAGGTCTCCATGCCGATTCTCTCGATCTTGTCAATGTCATCGATTTCCCATCCTGCATACTCGCTTGCCTCAAATGCTGTCCTCACTGCCAGAGGAAGCGCATCATAGGTGACCTCACTCTCAGTCATGCACCAATCTCCGGAGCGGGTGAACCATACGGAAAAATCATATTCGGACTTGTGGGTGCGAGTTGCGAGTCTGTTGAACTTGGCGATGGAATAACCATTCTTTGACACCCAGTTTACATTTACTGCATCAGGGTAGCGTGCCGCCAGTTCAGCTTTTGCTTTAGCATTTTCAGTATAATTGTCTGCCGAGGCTTTATTGCAGCCTGCAAGTGCTATCAGGCAGATGCACATTGCTGTAATAAACAAATGTTTCATTGTAATATAGTTTATTTGAGTTTTGAAATTATTCGGACTTATTTGGAGGTTCGCAAATTGGAGGTTTCTTGCAAAACCTGTGTTATCCCGTGATTGTCACAGCCTCTAGTGCTCAAGGCCTATCAGCTCATATTCCTTTCCGAATTTCAGCTCCAGACCATTGTCCAGTTCCAATTCCAGATCGTTGTCGTCATACTCGGCCTTGGTAATGACAGCATTGGGATAGAGTTCTTTGACCTTGGCCGCAGCCTCCTGAGGGACAATCCCTTCCGGAATACTGATTCTGTGCCTTTTTATCTCCTTCCAGTCCCCGTTGCGGCGGAATTCCAGTTTGGTTCCGTCAGTGAGCACAATTTCGTATGTGACCTTGAACAAATCCCTGTCCTCCTTGGCGAAAGCAATTTTCTCATTCTGAAAATGCTCCGTGATAAAAGTCAATACCTTCTCCGGTAACGCTTCGGGACTGGTGGCCCTGTCACGTACAAGATTCGCAAGGTAATAGCCCAGCGCACCGGCGGCTAAGAGCGAAATGACAACTAAAATAATCTTCTTCAACATGATAAGCTTTTGTTTGTATTGCGAAGTTATAGTACAATTCTGGAGTGAATCTGTAATGGACGGCAAAAACTGAAAAAATCAGAATCCGATGCGGAAAAGATGCATGCCATTCTCGTAAGAATAGGTAAGGCGGAGCCCGTTTCTGTCGGCAATAGTCTTGGCAAGAGCCAGTCCGAGCCCGGTGGAACCGTCTTTCTTCGCGCCCTGATAGAACCTGTCGAAAATGCGGCTCTGATCCAAAGGAGAATCCCCGCTGTTCGCGACGACCAGTTCGTTTTCTGTCAATGTCAATGCCACTGTACCGCCCTCAGGGCTGTGCACGAACGCGTTCTTGATGATGTTAGTGACCAGAATCGAGGCAAGAGTCTCATTCATCCTGATAATGACCGGCTCATCCGGAACCTGTACCGAACAGCTGATTCTCTTGCTGCTGAAAATCTCCTCACACAACTCCTTCTGGGACAGAACCATAGAGGAAAGGTTTACATCAGTCTGGTCAGGGAACTGGTCATTGTCAATCTTGGTAAGCAGAAGGAGAGTCTTGTTGAGTCTCACGATATGGCCGAGTTCACGCTTCATCTGGACAAGTTCACCCACACTTTCCTCTCCCAGAGAATCATTGTCCAGCATCCAGTCAATCCGTCCTCCGAGTACGGCAAGCGGTGTCTGCAACTCATGCGACGCATTCCCGATGAACTGTTTCTGCTTTTCAAAAGCCTTGTCGGAACGGTCTGTCGCCTCTGTAGTGACTTTCTCCAGCTGGCGAAATTCATGGATGTCTGTATCTATGGACAGGCGGCTGTGGAATTTGCCCGGAGTATAGGCGTTCAGCCAGTCAAGAATCTTGTAAAGAGGACGCATGCTCTTCTGGAGCACGACAAGTGTAATTAAGATAACTGTCAGAAGCAGAATTAGATACAATGCCAGTATCCACCAGAGAATGGTGCCTATTAAGTCGTTTTTCTCGAACGTCGGAGTTGCTACAATGAGTTCGAAACAGCGTCCTTCGCGGTCCTTGAAAATGGTTTTCAGGAATCTTGCCGGTTCATTCTCATCGGTTTCGCTGATATAGAAATCTGCGTCATAATATACCATCCCGGCCTGGGAATCCGCATAAGACTCCGTGACCTGGGAAATACTGTAATGCCCGTCCGTCATGATGTTGGTAACAGGCAATTCCTTCCCCGACAACTTCCTCACCATCAGCTGCTCAGCATAACTCTCCAGCAGGTCGTCAGCCTCATCATTGATTTCATCTACAATGACGAAATAGAAGACCATGGCCCAGAGTCCGATGACCGGGAGCAATGCTACGGACAGCCGTACGGCAATATTGTGAATCAGTTTCATTGACCTTCCTTAGAAATGAGTTTGTATCCGAATCCGTAAACCGACTTGATTTCGATATTTGCGCCAGCTTCTTCAAGTTTCTTGCGTAGATTCTTTACCTGTGAGTATATGAAATCGAAATTGTCTGCCAGATAGATGTCGTCACCCCACACGGCTTCAGCCAAGACCGCCTTATCTACCATATGTCCTGGCCGCAGCAGAAAATACTGCAGGATATCGTATTCTTTCTTCACCAAGGTCAATGTCTTTCCGTTGATTTCCACGACCCTGCTGTCCGGATTCAGCCTGACATTGCCGAACGCAATCCCGTTCCGTCCGTTCCCGCTGCTCCTTCTCGTCACGCTTTTGATTCTCGCCAGAAGTTCTGCCGTGTGGAATGGCTTCGGAAGATAGTCGTCAGCCCCTTCTTCAAGTCCTGCGACCTTGTCTTCCAATGAGTTGCGCGCAGAAATGATGATGACGTTCAATACCTTTCCTTCTTCCTTGAAAGTCTTGAGAAGATCCAGTCCGTTTCCGTCAGGAAGCATTATGTCCAGCAGGACGCAATCGTAGGAAAACATGTTCAGCTTCTCCCAAGCCTCGTTATACGTCGAAGCAACCTCTACGACATATTGCTCCTTCAGCAATGCCCGGGCAATCAGTTCCCGCAGGGAATTCTCATCTTCAATAACCAATATTTTCATTGTCTTGTCAATGACTATCTTGTACACCATGGCGAAAATACAAATAAAAACTGGAAAGAAACTGAAATTTTTGAACAGAAGCTTGAACTTGTTGTAACTTTGCCGTATGAAAAACGAGACAGAAGAAAAATATATAAAGATGACGACAAAGCCGGTGGGGCACCTGGTAGGGGAGTTCGCGATACCCTCCATCGTCAGCATGCTCATCACAAGCATTTACAGCCTGGTCGATACCTATTTCGTGGGTAACATTGACACGCAATCCACAGCTGCGCTTGGAATCGTGTTTTCATATATGGCTCTGGTTCAGGCTGTTTCATTCTTTTTTGGACACGGGTCGGGGAACTATATCTCCAGGGCATTGGGCTCGCGCAACACAAAAGGGGCCGGCACAATGGCAGCCTGCGGATTCTATACGTCAATATTGACAGGATGCGCCTTTGCGGTTCTTGGCTTCCTGTTCACACGCCCGATATTGCGCTTTCTCGGAGCCACCGAAACCATCATGCCTGCCGCAGTCGGCTACTTCCGCTACATTCTTCTCGGAACCCCGTTCATCGTCGGAACTTTTGTTCTGAACAACCAGATGAGGCTCCAGGGCAATGCGTTCATGTCAATGATAGGGATTTCGATAGGAGCCGTCCTCAATGTCATTCTCGACCCGATTTTCATTTTTGCGCTGGATATGGGTGTTGCCGGAGCCGGTCTTGCGACCGCCATTTCGGAAGCGGTCAGTTTCTTTATCATGCTGAGTATGACCGGAATGCGGGGCGGAATCAAAATCCGTTTGAGGAATTTCAGACCGTCAATGCCACAGTACCGTGAAATCGTGGCAGGCGGATTGCCATCGCTTGCAAGACAGGGCCTGGGCTGTATAGCTGCCATCTGTCTGAACCAGATGGCCGGAAATTATGGTGACTCCGCCATTGCAGCCTTCTCCATCGTGAACCGCGTCATCATTTTCGTGTCATCCGCCCTCATCGGCTTCGGACAGGGATTCCAGCCGGTATGCGGCTTCAATTTCGGTGCGGAAAAATATGACAGGGTCCGTAAGGCATTCTGGTTCAGCGCTTCAGTGATGACCGCATACTGCGTAGTGTTTGCCGTGACAGGAATGCTGTTCGCACCTGAAATCGTGTCGATATTCCGTGCCGATGACGTCGAAGTCATAAGATACGGGTCAATGGCATTGAGGTGGCAATGTGCCGCGTTCCCGCTGGTCGGCATCATTGTCCTTTCCAATATGTACCTGCAGAACATCCGCCGCGTCATCCCGGCAGTAGTCGTGGCGATGTCCCGCCAAGGCATCTTCTTCATTCCGCTGCTCTTCATTTTGGAAAGCCTGGCCGGCATTGACGGACTCCTTGTCGCACAGCCGATATCAGATGTGATCTCATTCGCATTGGCCTTGCCTCTTTCGATAGCAGCATTGAAGTCAATGGACGTGAAGGCTTCAGACTCCGTGTCCTTGTAGCTGTGGAATTACTCTTCAGTCCTGAGTGTCACTATCTTACATGTATGTCCCGTTGCCGGAATTATCTTCTCCAGCAGGTCCGTCATCTTTATTTTCAATGTTGCCGTATTGATGCACGGGTGGCACCCCAGATATTCTGATTTCATCAGGTCATTGTCAATGACAAGCATGACTTTCAGTTCTTTGTCATTGATAAGTCCCATCACCGACACCGAACCCGGATGGATTCCGAGCAGTTCGGTCATTTTGCTTTCGTCCGCGAATGACAGCCTGGCGCAGCCGAGTTCCGAAGACAGGAATTTTGTCTTGAAGTGCTTGTCTCCCGGGAGCATCAGAAGATAGAACTGAGTCTGCTGGCGGTTGCAGAGGAACAGGTTCTTGCAGATCGGAACCCCGAGCGTCTTCTCGATTTCCTGGCACTGCTCCATAGTGAATGCCGCCTCGTGACATACCGTTTCGTA
Organism: uncultured Bacteroidales bacterium; assembly: GCA_934700615.1. Classification (GTDB taxonomy): domain Bacteria; phylum Bacteroidota; class Bacteroidia; order Bacteroidales; family UBA932; genus Cryptobacteroides. The sequence goes on along the minus strand of CAKUXR010000002.1, from coordinate 13,166 downwards.
TTGAATACCAAGTGAATCCAGAAAATCATAAGTCCTGATTTCCACCTCACTCCTTCCCTCGTTGCTGTCGGGCATGCCAATATAATGTGTAATCATACTCACTTTTGTATTTTGTCAGTGCGAAATTACGCCGAAATATCATTTCTGCAAAACTAAAAGGGCAGTTCCGCCGAACATCGGAACTGCCCGTGGCTATTATTTGGTCGCCAGTTATTCAAGTTTCCTTATTGATAAACTAAAGTTAAGTACCTTTTATTGTGAGCCCGTATGGGCAATTGTAAGTCATTTGGTTGTGAAACTTGAATTAGTTAGAGTTAGTTGGTATTATTATTCCACATTTGATGTTTTCATTCCAGAGGTAGCATTTGGAGTTCTCTGTCTTGATGCATTTGAATACATCACTGACGTTGCCTGAGTCTATACCTGTGAATGAAACCGTAGTCTCGATGTCTTTCCCGTCAGAAGGCGCTGCAGAGAATCTGCACTCTGCAACCTTGGCCAGATTGTCGCTCTGGATTCTGAACAGGGTTCCCGCAGCGTTTCTGGAAATCTGCTGGCTGTACTTGTCGAATGTTATGACAGCCTTTCCGTCCTTGTATATGCCGATTTCCGTCTGCGCGGAAAACAGTGTCTGTTGTCCTTCAGCCTTCTCTTCGGTCTTGGTACATCCTGCAACGAAAAACGTCAGCAGGATACCGGATATGAGTAGTATGATATTCTTTTTCATGATTGGATGTTATTCTATGACAGTGACATATTTGGTTATGATTTCTTCGCCTTCTCCGCCCTTGATGAACAATTCTATTTTGTGTTCAGGTCCGGAAACAGGGAATTCGATGTCCTCGACTTTGTTGCCGTCGACCTCCCAGCGGATAGTTGCGCCGTCAGGAACATTGCCGGCCTTGAGCAGAATGACGTCACCCTTTTCGTACATTGAATGTACGAGGATTGCAGGGTAAACAGATGTCTGTTTGGCAGTCTTGAATGAGACTTTCCTGAAGTTGTTTTCAATGACACCGTCCATCTCAGCCACGCTCACAGTATAGGAAGTCCCCCTCTTGAGTCCCTCGATATTGATCTTCGGAACCGTTGTCATCAGAGTCTTGACCTCGCCCGGCTTGTCGGTAGGATAGTATTTGACAATCCACTGTGTGGCCTTGGAACCTGGCCATGTCAGGAATGCTGAAGTCTCATATTCGTTGAGGGAGAGGTTAAACGCACCTGTGCCTGTCTCCATTTCATCCTTGTTGAACAGGACGATGTCGCAGAGAGATGCACCCTTCATGATGTTGAGGCCCTTGTCCTGTGCAGGGTATTCAGACTGGGCAGTCTTGAGACTGTACAATCCCTCGGCAAGGCCGGAGATTTCGATTATGCCCTTGCTGTTCGACTCGGCAGTGTAGTTCTGCTTGCCGTTGGAGACAGTCACTTTTATTCCGGAAACAGGGAACTTGGAAGTGTTGACGGTTCTGGCTCTGAATATCTGTCCGTCAATGACTTTCAGCTGCTTTTCATCGGTGTGGCCACCGTCTTCAGTGGTGACTTTGATGGTGGTAGTACCTTCCTTGACCGCTTTTGCCAATCCGTTCTCATCGATGGTTGCGACTGAAGGATTTGAAGATTCCCACTTGACATTCTTGTTGTATGCCTTGTCAGGAGTAATGATTGCGCGGAACTGGATAGTATCGTTTACAATCATGCTGTTTCTGCCGTTGATTTCGACAGACTCTACATTTATGCGCTCCTCGTTGGACGTGATTACGCGAAAGGTGATTTTTCCGTTCTCTTCAGTGATGTTGAACAGCTCCGCATCTACGTGGGCACCGCTCCATGACGAGTTCTCAGGGTTGCTCAATGCTGTGAATTCCCTGTTGTTACTCGCTCCCGGAAAGGGCATGTATGCCTGATAGCCATCCCCGGAATTGGGTCTTGCTGTGATGATTCTGTAACACTGGTGGCTGGCTACGCAGTTTGGGGTGTTCCAGTCCCATCTGTCGATGGCGGGAACTCCTGCGACAAGTCTCTCAGAACGGTCCACGTGAAAAATCATGAGGCCATGACCTTTCAGGTATTTGTCCCAGCCTGAGGTGTTCTGTCTGTTTTCCAGCATGAAGTATTCACCTTCAGTGTCAGTCCTGATGATATATGCCTTGTTGGATTTCTCCAGAGATTCCAATGTATAATTTCCTGTGTAATATAGTTCTTCCGGCTCCAGCCAGCCTACCATATATCTTGCAGTGGCGCTGACTGCCGGAGGGGTTCTTCCCTGGTTGTTGTAGGAACCGCTGCACATGATTGACCAGTCCCATACGCCTTCGCAGTTTCCGTTTGCGGCTCCATCGGTGTCATATACGTCGGCCCATCCGAGAACGTGGCCGAATTCGTGGCAGAATGTTCCGATGCCGGCCATTTTGGGGGAGTATCCCGCGAGGTTGATTTCGGAAGAGCAGGCATAGACGCATACTCTTTTGCCATCCAGTACGAGTTCTTCTGAAATCTCGGACCTGTGAGGCCAAATCTTGTCGGCTCCGCCGCCTTCGGCTTCGTTGTTGCCGGCATAGAATACGAATACGTTATCGACTATGCCGTCATTGTTGAGGTCGTAGTTCGCGAAATTGACGCCCAGGTTGTCGTGGGCAAGTCGGCATGCCTCAGCTATCATTTCTTCAGCCCTGCTGTCAATGCCGTATTTGTCATTCTCTCCATAGTATTTGGTGTCATGTGAGAGTGTCACAGGACCATATACGTCAAATGTAGGATTGAACTGATAGTTTGAATTCTGGAGGTAATAGTCCTTGGCGCTGCCGGTTGCTCCGTTTTGGGAGTACCCTTCCTCGTTCAGCAGGTTGTGGAAGTCCTGCTGTGCGGTCTCACTCTCGAAAGACTGGTCCTTGAAATTTACCAGCAATACAAGTGTGCGTATCTCTCCTTTGGTAGGGAAGCCTGTGTTCAGTCCCTGTCCGAGCGGCAATGGCTTGTAGCTGCTGGAGAGGCGGGCAATCGCCGATTCCTTGAACTGCTGTGGTATTCCTTTGGATTTGAAGAACAGAAGGTCAGATTCCGCTCCGCTTCTTTTCGACGGGTCATTTGCTTTTATATCTGTAACTCGTAATCCGGAGGCATCAGCAGTGGCATGATAATACACACCATTCTTCTGTACGACCAGGTAGCCGTCGCTGGTGGTGGTATAATGGAATTTCTCGTCTCCGTGTATTTGGATAGTAATAGTACTCCCATCTGACTGCTTGACAGTAATCAGTCTAGGGAGTGCAGGCACCGCGTATGCGGAGATTTGCATCGTAGCTGCCATCAGCAAAGCTGCGGCTGCCTTCAATATAGATTTCTTCATTTCCGATACTGTTTATTGACCGTATAACAATATCAGAACTGCTGCTTACGCAAATATAGAACGTTTTTCTTAAAAATGCTATATCACCCTTAATCTTTTTGACGGAAATTTATTATTTTTGTTAACGGTAACCTTGGAGCAGAGGACCAAGCTGCAGAATCTGAGGTTTTGAATTGTTTATGATCCGATTCAAGAGACTCCTCGAGTCCTATATTATATATGTATTTTGTATTCTTTCCGCCCTTGCCCTATGCAGTTGCGGGAAGGAGTATGATTCTTTTCTGCAGGAGGCCAATGAAATCATTACTGTGGATCCTGACAGTGCATTGACCATTTTGAAGACTAGACCTATCAGAAGTTTTTCCAAAGAGCGGGACCGCGCCTATTATGCCTTGCTTGTCACGAGAGCGAAACACAATATGGGAATGTATTATGGCGACTCCCTGATGAGGTTCGCAGAGAAGTACTATGAAAAGAATGGCTCTGACCGGGAAAAGTTCCAGATATTATATAATGTAGGAAACAGTTACAGCACCCAGGACAGTTTCCCTATGGCTGCGGAATATTATTCCAAGGCGGAAATATACGCCAAGAATCTTGGTGACGACCATCTGGTGGCTGCCATCAACAATGCTTTGGGTTACTGCTATGCTTTCCAGCAGGATTTCGAAGATGCACTTGAGAGGTTTACCATAGCTGTGGATTTGCTGAAAGGAAGTGGGGAATCAGCTCAGTATCTGATACCCAAATACCAACAAATCAATATGTTGATGCAGCTCGGCCGCAATGAGGAGGCGCTTTCTGCAATATATGAGGCGATGCCTGTCGCAAAGCAGGTGAATGATACTGCATCAGTATTGAAACTGTCAAGTTCGGAGGCAATGCTGCTTTACGAAGTTGATTCGACCCGAAGCCAAGAGGCTCTTGACCGGTTGAAGCAGATATATGACAAATACTGTGGCGGCAACGTCCCTATTTCACACTATAATATATTGGGGGTCGCTTACTACAGGTGCGGAAATGATGACAAGGCTGCCTACTGGCTGAACAAGTCCATCCAGAGTCATCCTCCTCTTAAAATCCGTCTAGGAGTGTACTACACACTTTCCCGTCTATATGAACGGAACGGCAAATATGCGGATGCACTTGTCAATGAAAGAAAATTCTCCGCTCTGGAGGATTCTCTTTTCATTGAAACCAAGAGTTCCCTCATCCAGGCGGCTGAGATGAAGTACAAAAACGAATATCTTCAGGACTCCTATGATATTCTGGCGATCAGGCATCAGAACCAGAGACTTGTTTTCCTTGTCGTCGTCATGATTTTTGTCCTTCTGGCGGGCTTGGGATATGTCATATTCAGAAAGAGGCTCAAGGACCAGGTCAGAAGGCAGGAAGAGGCCATGAAGTATGTGGATACCGTGCGTGAGGGATATTCGGAGATGAGCGAAAAGTACGAATCTCTCAAGGCGGAACTCGGACAGAAGGCAGGAATGAGCGGTGAGATGTCCAGACTCCTCGGCAAGCGAATGGACGGACTCAAGGACCTGATTGAACTGGCATCGCTGTATGAAGGCCGCCCAAGTCAATTCTACGAGAAGTTCAAGGAGTATGTCAAGGTCAGCCCTGTTACCAATATCAAATGGGAGGAGGACATAATATCCATCACAGACCTTTTCACCCACAATCTCATCAGCGATCTTCATAATGAGCATCCTGATCTTTCCAGGCATGAAATGTGCTATTGCAGCCTGATATGTCTGGGCTTCTCCCAGCAGTCTATCCGTATGCTTTATGATCATACCAACATGAACAGCATCTATTCCCTGCGCACCAGAATCAGGTCGAAACTTGGCATCAACAGTAGTGGAAAGAGTCTGGACAACTACTTCAAGGAACTCATGGAAAGCCGTGGAATTGTACGTTCAGGCCAATAATCTTAAACGTTTTGACCATTGCAGTGCCCTGATATGGGAGGTATTAGAAAATTTTTTCAGTAAGCATTGAAAATCAATAGGTTATAAATTAGGGTATTAGATGGAAATAGGGCGTGAAAGCCCTATTTTCTGTTTTATTTCACATATATTTGCAACTGACCGGAATCCGGAAACGGATTGAAAATTATTAATAAAAAAACAAAGGCTGATAACATTTGTCGGAACTTGCTGCTAGGGTTTTTATTATGACAAACGTTTACTGCAATGTACGCTAAAACAAAACAAGAAAATAAACGTGGCAAATCAATATCCCTGTATTGTGCTGCCACATTTGCAGCTTTTCTTACAGTATTGTCTTGTACGGGCAATTCTGATAGAGATGAAATACCGGAGGGGAAACTGGCCATCAGCCTTGAGCCTTCCTCACTGGCATTGACAAAAGCGGGGACTTCTTTTGACGAGTGGGACATGATAGGTCTTTCCGTGGTCGGCTGGCTCGATGGAAAAGAGCAGGACCTGACCGGAATCAGAAATGAGGACAATGTCTGCTATATGTGCTCAAGCGGTTCTTTTATCCCGGATTCTTCTCCTGCATATTATCCGGACAGAACTACAAAGTGTACCTTCTATTCTTATTATCCGCACAAGAGCAAAGGATTCGAGAAGGACTCGAACAATCTCCCTGTGGAAGTGAAAAGTGACCAGAATTCCTATTATGACTATAAGGGTTCTGACTATATGGTTGCAGTCGAAAGGAACATCACCCCTTCTACGGCGCCTGTGCCTATGAAGTTCTCCCATATTCTGAGCCGCGTGACTATCAATCTGATAGCCGGTGAGGGATGTACTGTTCCGGAACTCAAGAAGATGTCTGTTGCTCTCAAATCTCTCTACTCGAAGGCTGTTTACGATGTCGAGAAGAAGAGCTTTTCCGATCTCTCCGTCAAGTCTGACATCATTGCCAATACTATCAGCTCGCATTCCATATCGAATGGAATCGGCGGCATCTCAGCTATTGTCCTTCCTCAGACATTCAGGGCAGGCGAGTCCCTGTTCTATCTCGGAATTTATGACAAGACATTGGCATACAAGCCTTCCGGCGAACTGGTTTTCGAATCCGGCAAGGACAATGTGTTCAATGTTACCGTGACCATCACCAATATGGGCCCTTCCGTAAGCGTTTCTTCGGAAATCAAGGATTGGGCTGACGGCGGCACTATTACCGGAATGGCGGATGAGGAAAGCAAATTCAAGGGTACTGTCAATGACATTGAGGGTCATACCTATCCTTACGTTGAAATCGACGGAATCTACTGGCTTGCAAAGAACCTTTATACTACTAAACTCAACGATGGTACAGCCATTGAATTCCGCGAGGGCGGCAATGCGGACTGGATGAAACTGGAGACCCCTGCTTATACATATTTCAAGAATATTCCTGAAAACCTCACAAAACTGGGCGCCCTGTATAACTACAAGGTGGTGGAGACCGGCAAGCTCTGTCCTGAGGGATGGAGAGTTCCTACCAAGGCCGAGTTGGCAGCTCTCGTAGATGAGGAAGGCGGATATGGAACAGTAGATGTTCCGACCCTCATTTCTCCTGAGTGGACCGGAATGAAATCGACCAATGAGACTGGTTTCTCCGCTATGCCTGGCGGTATGGCCATGGAGGACTGGATGATGAATGAGTGCTATCTGTGGTCTTCTACTGTAGATGAAACCGCTACCAACAACATGAAATGCGGATATCTCTACCTTTCCGAGTACCCTTGGACAGACTTCCATATGCCTCAGGTTGGTATGGCTGTTAGATGCGTCAAGGACAAGTAGAATATGGCAATTTGAAAATCTGTTTGAAAGTATGAAAAAGACTTTATATATAGCAATCGCCGCAATGTTCGGGGCGGTGGCATTGACAGGATGCCAGAAGCAAAACTCTTCTACGGATTCTCCTGCGAGACCGGAAGGAGATGAGATGAGCCTGAAAATCAATGGCTTGTCTTGGGATAGTTCCCAGTCTGAGATTGGCGCATATCTGAATGCCGGTGTGTTTGCCGTGCCTGTGACCGGAACTCTTACTGACGAGAGGTATGTGGACAATGCCGAGTTTGTGAAGAAAGGGGACAAATTCTATGGCCGCGTGCCTGTGATGTATCCGGATGCAAGCTGCAAGGTCATTGCCTATATCCCTTATGGTATCCTGAATTTGCCTGCAGGAAAGACCACTGCGGAGGTGTCCGTGAAGAAGGACCAGTCCAATGTTACTGATTATGTCGCTTCCGACTTCATGACCTCTTATGATTTCGTGAAGAAGGGAACAGTCGGACCTGCTTCATTGACAATGAAGAGGATGTTCTCCAAAATCAATCTTGAGTTCACTTCGACCAACATTTCTGCTGATGACCTTGTGAATTCATTTGCCGAGATGACATTGAATACGACAGCTGTTTCGGATCTCACGGCTGAGACTGTGTCGTCTGCTTCGAATCGGGGAAATATCATTCCGAAAGGCAGACTGGTGAACAAGGACGGCGTATGTTCAGGATTGACGTTCATCACTGTGCCTCAGCAGATATCGGCGGAGGACAGATGCCTGCATCTTACCGTGAACGGTCAGACATCTGATTATGCTCTTGGAGAAGACAAGACCCTCGAATCAGGTATGGAATATACCTTCTCGCTGGTTGTCAACAAGATAGGTAACAAGTATGCCCTTGAAGTCGTCATTTCTGAAAAGCCTTGGAAATCAGGTCTCGACCTTAATTTCGATGTGAATCAGGAAATTGATGAGATCAAGCCGGTTACTGACATTGACGGAAACGTCTATCAGGTAGTGAAGGTGGGTGCCCAGTACTGGACTACATCCAATCTTCATGTTACGAGATACAACGACGGTACTCCGATTGACCTTATTTCCGCAAAAGACAAGTGGGGACAGGTTGCCGAGACCAAGAAGGGTGCATATTGTCTGTATAATGATGACATCAACAATGAGGCTGATTATGGCTTCCTGTATAACTGGCATGCGGTGAATACTGACAAACTCTGTCCTGAGGGATGGAAGGTTCCTACGCTTTCAGAGTTCATGATGTTTGTCAATGAACTTGGCGGTGAAGGACTTGCCGGCAACCAGATGAAGTCCACTTCAGGCTGGATGGGATACAGAAAGGATGAACTTCCTGACTATCAGGGTACAAACGGTTCCGGATTCGATGCGAGACCGGGAGGATACCGTAATGATGCAGGAGCATTCTTCAATGTTACCAAGTATGGTTACTGGTGGTGCTCATCTACTCAGAATGGTGCAAGCGGAGATGCGATCTATGTGTACTTCAACAGTCCTGGCGTATTCAAGACTTCTGCACTTTTCCGTACAGGTTATTCCGTAAGGTGTATCAAGTATTAATGTAAATGTTGAAATTATGAACAGAGTTCTTAAAATAGCGATATTGCCTCTGGTTGTATTGGCAGGTGCATGCAATAACGAAAAGGATATGCCTGGCACCATTGACAGGACACCTCTGAGCGTGCCGGCAAGAGTTGGTGCGTTTGCCGAAGGCGATAACATTGGCCTTTATATGACGACTTCTTCCGTGCAGGGGACCAAGGGGCTTGCAGGGGAAAGGTACTGCGACAACGTGAAATTCACATTGGTGGGCAGCAGTTTCTTGTCCAATCCTCAGACTTTCTTCCCTAAGGATGAGAATTCGTACAATAACATCTATGTGTATGCCCCTTATATCGACGGGTTTATAGCTCCGGGCAAGACTGCGGGAGAGATTTCATTGCCGGAGGACCAGTCCACTGAACAGGTGATGGACCTCAGATATGCTACCGTGATGGATTTCAAGCCTACGGAAGGTCAGCCTAAATTCGAAATGGAGCATGCGTTCTCGAAGGTGAACATCAGACTTACTCCGGGAGGATATTACGAAAACCTTGAGGAAATACCTGCCAAGAGGAAGATCGTGATAAAGGGAGTGTGCCTTTCAGGTGCCTTCGATATGGAAAACCAGACCTTTATCTGTGATTCCAAGAAATCCGAGGTTGTCCCTTCCGGAAGATTCAAGGCTACGGGTTCTTACCTCTCAGGCGTCTCCTTCATAATGCCTGCGCAGACAGTACCTGCTGATGAGGTCTTCATCGAGGTGGTTGCTGGTGATGATGTGTTCATTCTCAAACCGTCCCAGCCTCTGGAGTTTGCTGCAGGTACTGAGAGCACGATAACCATCAAACTGAATGCTGACTTTGCCGGTGTGATTCTGAATACCGACATAGTTGTGGACAAGTGGACACCGGGCGAGGATATCGACATGGACAGAGACGAGATCCTGCCTCCGGAGGAAAAGACCGTGAAGGACTTCGACGGCAACGAGTATCCTGTTGTCCGTATCGGAAAACAGTTCTGGATGGCTGCCAACCTGAGGACTTCTCACCTCAATGACGGTAATTCCATTCATAAGAATGAGGACAAGTCAGAGTGGATAAAGAATATCGGTGAGGCTGCGTATTCGGCTTATAATGATGACTTTACTCCGGAAACTATTGCGAAGATGGGCTACCTCTACAATAGAAATGCGGTGGAGAGCAACAGACTTTGTCCGGAGGGTTGGCATATCCCTACTGCCACTGACTGGGATGCATTGGGAAAGGCTCTCGGCGGAGAAAACACTGCCGTGGGAAGCTGGAAGGGAATCGGTTTCTCAATGATGTCCACAGAGGGATGGAACAAGAAGAACGGAACCAATGAGAGCGGGTTCAATGCCTATCCGGCCGGTTACATCTACTATTTGGAGGATGAGAACGGAAAGGGCAAGACAAACTATTTCAAGAAGGGTGATACTGCCAGGTTCTGGAGTTACACTACATTCTTCGGCGAGCCGTTCGTACGTTCTCTGGATTCTTCATATCCAGATGAGTTCAACCGCTTCCTGGGCGCTCTTGACTGCGGATTCTCAGTGAGATGCGTACACGATTTTTAGAATTTTGAATCGGATAAATTAATATTGAATGTATGAAAAAGATATTCGGTTATTTGATTCTGGCGGCACTTTTGGCCAGCTGTGAGGGGGAGGCTATAAATCAGAAAGGCCAGAATGAAGATATTCCTATAAATATGGTCGTTTCCGTCGATACCAAGACCCGGTCTGATGATGCCGGTCTTTCAGACGGGGATAAGATTGGCCTGTATGCTTTCAGGCATAAGAACAATCAGGAAGAGGCCTTCATGGGTGTGAGACATATGGAAAATCTCCCGTTGGTCATTTACGGCGGAAAAGCCCAGGCGGATATGCCTATATATTTCCCGAAATATGACGACAAGACGGATTTCTATATGTACTATCCTTATGGTGAGGATGTTATAGAATCATCGAGCACTGTTACGACTTCGGTCTTCTATAAGGACCAGAGCAGCGATGTGAATTACAGCCTTTCTGACAAGATGCTGGGAGTTACTCTCAATGTCGAGAAATCACCTGCTCCTGTCCATTTCCAGATGAAAAGGCTCATGAGCCGCATCTCGTTCAGGCTGAAGCCTGGAAAGGGTTTTGGCGATTTCAATGAAATCCTTTCTGCCGAAGTGCTTCTCAAGAACGTCAAGAACTCGGGCGGAATTGATTTCGTGAAAGGCTTGATTGCCAATCCGTTCGCTCCGGACGACATTGTTCCTCACGGCTCCTTCAAAAGAAATTATACTGCCAATGTCGCTGAGGGCGTGGATGCTCTCATCATCCCTCAGAAGGCTTATAAGGGAAGTGTATTGTTCGTGGTAAGTGTGGGTGACCGCAAGTTCAACGGTGTCATGGACAAGGAGATTGAGTTCCAGCCGGGAAAACAATATACGTTCACGATGACTGTCAACAGGGTGATAAATGGTGACGAGATCGCCATTGCTCCTGAGATTACCGAGTGGAACGAAGGAATTGTCGCAGACGGCGGTGTAGTCGAGGTGGATCCGGGCAATGATGCCAATTACGTCACTGACATTGACGGTAATGAATACCGAATCCTTACCCTGGGTGCACAGAGATGGATGGGCGAGAACCTGAAGGTTACCAGATTCAATGACGGTACGCCTATCAAGAATATTGTTGACCAGACTGAGTGGGATTCGACAGAGCAGGGTGAGGTCGCAGGTTACTGCTATTATGACAATGACCCTGAGAACGGCAAGAAATACGGTGCTCTCTACAACTGGTATTCAGTCATGCCTGGAAAACTCTGTCCTGAGGGATGGCATGTTCCTACGGTCAATGACTTCAAGAACCTGATTCTCTACCTGGGCGAGAAGCCTGGTACCAAGATCAAGGCCAAGGAGGGCTGGCAGGACGTGGACTACGTTACCAAGCCTGAGTATCAGGGTACTGACGAGTTCGGTTTCAATGCCTTGCCTGGCGGAAACAGAAAGTATCAGGAAGGTTTCATGAGAATCGGAATGTACGGTGAATGGTGGACTTCCGAGGTCCAGGAGAGCTACACGACATCTGCATATATGTTCTACGTTTATGCAAGATATACGGATATCAGGACTCTCTATCACCTTAAGGAGACCGGACATGCTGTCAGATGTATTAAAGACTAAATTTCGTGGCAATTATGAAAATGAACAAATACGTATTGGCATTGGCTCTTGCCTCAATGTCATTGGCCGGATGCGATAAAGTAGAATCTCTTCCTTCGGAGGAACCGGGCGTCATCAGTCTCAGGACTTCTGTGGGCGAGTACACCAAGGCGTCAGGACTGGATTTCAATGTCGGTGATGTTTTCGGTCTTTATATCCTGGAAAGGAAGGGCACGTCGGCTCCTTCTTTCGGTGGCGAGTATTACGCTGAAAATCTGATGTGTACCAAGACTGAAAGCGGCATTGACATGGTCAGGACATATTATTCTGAGAATAAACTTGATTTCTATGCGTACTATCCTTATTCTGACAACGGTACTGTTTACAGTGCTCCTGAGTGCATTTCGCATAACATCAGTTCGGAGCAGAACGAGAAGGTTTATTTTGACAAATGTGATTTCATGAAGGCTTCGGTCAAAGAGGTGGTTGCGTCTGACCAGCCTGTGAAGCTCGAGTTCTCTCACATGATGGCTCTTTGCGAGGTCCAGCTCCTCCCGGGAACCGGAATGATAGTGACCGACCTCAAGTTCGCGACTCTGCTGGTGAAGAAGGTGCCTCTTTCATGTAAGGTTAATCTTGTTACCGGTGCGGTCAGCCGCGGTATGATCAGCGGCAACATTACGCCATACGGAAACAGGGTTTCCATCCAGGGCGACAAGGTGTCCCAGATGTCGTTCATTTCTGTCCCTACCAATGTCAAGAAGGGCGCGGAACTGTTCGAAATCTCCATCAAGGAGCGCAAGTTCCACTATTTCCTCGACAACGACCTTGAATTGAAGTCCGGCTACAAATACAAATTCGAAATCACCCTCAATGCAGCCCAGGCACCAGCCAGCGTGCGTGTCCTGGAAATGCCGAGATAACGGTTCCCGAACGGATTGTAATTGAAAGCAGCGCCTCCCGGAATTCACGGAAGGCGCTGTCTTTAGTGGAGATGGGCGGAGCGGGCTTTTAAAGAGTTATTTCTGAAGTTTCGAATAGTAGAGGATGGCGTCGTTGATGTATTTGCATTTGTTGCTGCCTAGTGCTGAAAGAATCTCGTCAACTTCTGGCGTGGATCGGAAGTTATAGGCCTTGCCATGAGGAACTGCCTTGCGTCCTGCACCTGAGCGGGCACCACCCCAGTTCTTAGAATCGGTTGAAGATAAATCTTTGTTTTCCATATTTTTTTGCAATTTACTGATTCAATACTACGTTAAGAAATCTTAAAACACAGTGACACACAGTCACTTACGTATACAATAGCCCGTCAAGGGGTACT
>CAKUXR010000001.1 GCA_934700615.1 uncultured Bacteroidales bacterium | reverse complement strand
TATTGAAAAGAACGGAAACAGAATGATCAACCTGTCCAATTGTACATAGGTATACTTGCAGTTCACCGATTATTTGTCTATTTTTGTTCATAGCTAAAGTGTTCTATTTTTTGTTGTTTTGCTTTTGCAATATGCTGACAATCGGTAAATTATCAGATACTTTAGCCCTTTTTATTTCATAAAATATTCATTTGCGAAACTTGAGTATTTTTTTATGAAAATTATTGGGGTAATATTATCAATAGCGTTAATATGCTCATGTAGTTCTAGACCGGATATAAAAACTGGAACGGAATTGCATGCTAATTTTTCTTATCGATACGACAAAAATAGTGGAGTGACACATATTCAGTTGAATGCTGAGATTGACAGTATTTGCTTAAATGCTTTGCTTGACACAGGTTGTCCCGGATTGGTGGTTGATAAAAGAATAGCGTCAAAGTTCCCGAAACTTGACTCAATACGTCTTTCTGGTGGCATGACAGTAGAAGATGTGTTTTATTCATACTCAAAAAGAAAAGTCAGATGGAAACTGTTTCACGATAGTATTGATGTTTGTTTCGCTGGAGATACCATTAGATATGATAAGTTTTTTGTGGCAGATTTGCAAAAAGAATATGGTGTTGATGTAATTATTAATATTCCGGATTCGGACACTCATATATGGTATTTCGATTTTGAGAATTGCCGTCTTGATATAAAAGACGGATATAAAGAACGTATATGCGCTGAAAACTTTGACCTGACAACAGATGTCTATTACAATGATGGCTATTTATGTCTTAAAGGTTTTCCTTTTGTTTTTCGTGGAAATAATGATGTCACTTTGTCACAATGTTTTAATGTACTAGTAGATACGGGGACATATGGTATTTCTCTGGCAATGATAGGAAATCCAGAAAACTACAAGGAGGAAAAATCATTTTTTGAAGATAATTCGATTCTTCATTATGAAGAAATCACTTCCACTAAAACATATCATATTACAGATTCCGGAATAGTCAAAGACACACTTATAATCTCTTTTATAACATCAGATTATGGGTTTGATGAAGTTGTTGCTGGTCTAGGATTATTATCTAAATTCAACATCATCTTTGATTTAAATGAACGTAAGGCATATTTGAAAAAAAACACTGTAGAGGAGGATTTTTATGAATACGTTCAGAACCATGGTGCATCTTATTCCGGCATAATTATGATACCTTTCAAAAACGACTCGGCAGCAGTTGCCATTGATGTCGGTCGCAATATGCCAACTTACAAAGCGGGTCTGCGCAATTATGATATCGTGACACACCTAGGTGACAATCAATTCACGGATTCATATGCCAGTAGATATTTCTATGAATATAAAGACAGTTTGATGCGACTTGAAATAAAGCGATTCGGAGAAAAAAAGGATATCGAGTTCTTTTGGAAATTTGAGTATGTCCTCGAATGACGCAACTTGCTGGACAACAGCTTTTACAACCAACGTTAATGGTCAGAGATCACCAATTACCACTACAATTACCTCCTGCGCCCGGTTACAGTCACGTTCAAGATAAGATCCAACCTTGGGGTGTAATGCAATATTGAAATAAGCTACTTGACAATAGGGATGTTCAGTTTATGGCCGTTCCGGACAATTGAAAAGTACAGGGTGTCGCCTTTTTCCGCCATTTTAAATATTTTCGAGGTGTTACCTTCCATTGACCTGTTGGTTACCCCAGTAATCTCATCAAATCTACGTATACCGGCTTTATATAATAAGGAGTTATGATTGATGCTCGTTACAATATTTGTGTGCGCGGCAGTTGCATACGTATCCATATTAGATCCACAGATAGACAGAACTGTCTCATTGAAATCTTTTGAACAGTTCCTTTTCTTTAACTGCAGTTTTTTAGAGTGCAAATCGAAAATAAGATTGTACCGGTACATAAAACCAACACCCAAAATATTCATGGAAAAGCCAGATTGTGACTTATTTTGGTTTATTATCTGCACAGTATCACAGGCCATTCCGCTTTCGGCGATATAGTACATTTTATTATGGATCACCTCACTTCCTGTGCGCATTAGATATTCAAAATTGAGTGAATTGTCAGCGAGGTAGGCAATCAGCTGTTCATAGTTCCCTTTGTGTCCGCCTTTTCCCATCAATACAATCTCGTATGGACTTCCAGTGTCAATCATATAGTCTTCGATGTAATGATATGTATTTCCAGAATGTCCGGAGACAAACGCCAACGGAATATCCTTCACGAAATAATTTCCTCTATGCTCATACAAATCGAAAGTCCCATCTTCATATTCTGCTGTCTGTGACGCTGATAACGAATCAGAAAGTTCCAATCTCATTCTGTCGAAATCTAAATGCCATATGTGACAATCTCCTTTAGGAATTGATATTATACCGTCAGCATTCAAGGCAGCTGTCGAATTGTCAATGATGATTTCGTCATAGCGTAAGAGCATACCTCCAATAGTCACATCAAGAGGTGATTTTGTCACCTCTTTTACTTTCAATGGGTGGATTGGAGAAAATCCGTATCCCATTTTTGAATTGACACTCAATGAATCTGTTATCCCCAATAATGATGCAACAGTATCCGAGACAATCAATTTGCCACTGCCCCCGGTATCAAACAAAAAATTAAAATTTAAAGAATCTATCAGGACAGATATGGCAATATGCGAATTATCAGTAATAAATACATTTGCCGGAAGTGTAGAAGATACCTCCGGCTGATTGTTCACACAAGATACACTATGTATAAGGATTATGAACAGCAATATGTTACCAACGATCTTGCCCATCTTGAGTTATCCATACATAAATCGTGCGTTTGTTTTAAATTTAACAAAAATATATTGAAAGCAAATATTCAATATAAAAACAACACGTTCTATAGTTGTGTCAATTCACCATATGAAATGATATGCACGGTATGTGCAGTTATCAGTTTCTGTTGCAAATATATAAAACGTTATTTTAAAACCTACGTATATGACAATAATTTGAAAATATCGATCCGATAACGGTTCATGTGGTTCAGGAGGTACTGTGCGATATACTCCAGTCCGTATTTGAAGAGGCCTTTGGCTCTTCTGCCATCTTTGCTTGTACATCTCAAGCGAGTATGTTGATGTTCGTGTCGCTGAACTTCCAGTTTGTCCTGTCAAGAGACAGAGAATAAGGTCTTTTTACAGGTATGAGCTTTAGAATTAGTTTGGCTATGAGATCTGTATTGATGACACACTCGGCAATGAGTCTCTGGATTCTGCGCAATGATGAACCCGCCTCGGCTTCATTATCGAATGCCGATGCAAGTTTCGTATATGCGATCCGCTGCACTTTGCATAGAGCGCATATCATCATGCTCATTGCCTTTATCCTTGCCAAATTCATATCTTTTCCAAAATGCTCTCTCAATATTGAGAACAAATCACTACTTTTGTAGTGAACCTTAGGACTTCGTAACATGGTGTTAATGTGGGAGTTAACCACCTTAAACTTAAGTATTTTTAAGGTCTTTTGTAAATATAATTACCTGATAATAAATGAATTATCTACTTAATTTTAAGAAAATTGTCATATACTAAGAAGCAAAACTAAAGAACAATTATTATGAAATCGATAAAGATAAATCATTTCGAATCGGCTAGTCTTTCAAAAGCCGAAATGGCTCACACCAAAGAGGGAAATGTCTGCAACTGTTCTTGCTATTATCGAAATGTTGGTGGTTCCTCCATTGAAGACAATGGACATGCCAATTGGACAGAAAATAAGAATTCTGTTGAAAAAACAGCAGATGCTGCCCTTATGATAGACGTAAGTTATTGACCATCATGTATCAAAGACTCCTTTTTTTCATTCTTTTCCTTGTCTCCGGTTGCATTAATCAAGAAGGAGGGACGCAGTCGCACGTTCCCGTATGTATATTTGAGCCTGCAACGGAGAGACTTGATTATCCGTTTAGAATATGGTCGGGAAACGGACTCTTTCATCTTGAATCTGCAACGGAGAGATTCGAGTACGACATGCTTGGTCATCCTGTAATTGAAACGAAGTTGGACTCCGTATATCCTTGTAGATTGATTTTTGACACAGGATGTGCCGGAATGCTTATTTTGGACAAGAACTTTGCGAAAAAAAATGGTTTAATCAATCGGTTCTGCCCGACCGAGTCTCTGAAGTCGGGATGGAATTTCGAGCGTGACATCCCATACATGACTTTGAAGGGTACTGTCTCGCTTTTAATTGGAAATAGCAGGGTCTGCTATTCTGAATGTAGAATCGTAGATGGACGGGCTCTGAACTTCCTTGCTGCCGATGGAATTTTCTCCATTCCAAATGATGAGACTCGCATGTGGGAGATAGACTGCGAGAATAAACTTCTCTCTGTATATGATTACACCATTTTCCCCTGTCAAGGCGTCTCTTTACGATTGGATCTCGTTGAAAACCAGTTCGTTATTAGAGAATTTCCGTTTAGGTTCCGCCATCTGAACGCTTATGTGCACCCACAAGCAGATTTGGTATTGGATACAGGAAGTCCTGAATCACTTGTTTATCTGTATGCCGAACCCGACAGTACGATGCGTTCGGTACTAAGTGACGAAGTAACCCAGAAATACGTTTGTCCTTCCAAAAACGGTGTTACCCCAACTCTTTATCTATTGCATGAATATGGATTATTAGGCCGAAAAATATGGATTGAACACCGCGAATTATCACGTCAATGGCGTATTTCAGGAGAGCATGAAATGATTGTGGCAGGAATGGACTTTTTAAAGTCATTTAATCTGCGACTCTATCCTGCTGGACATCGTATCGAACTGATTCCCATTGCACATATCTTGTTACAAGAGGATCAAAGTAGGCAGAAGGGTTGCACAGAATTTCGTTTTCGTGCTTTTAGGAGCATAGAAGGGCACGCCGTAGTCGATTTCGTGAAAGAAGGATCATTTTGGCAAGATTTCGGAGTGAAAGAGGGTGATATGATTCTTGATGTAGATGGTCACCGTTTGTTTGATCTTCCACGATCCTATTTTGATGAAACCGTGCAAGGAACAAATCACTCGTTTACAATTGTTCGGAATCGGGACACACTATTGTTGCGCTATCCGAGTCAGAGTAAGCTTTGATGACGTTATTAAGCATAAGCTAATGGAAAGTAGCAAATGCAACATATATCCAAGACGCGCTCCCAGAATGGCGTTCTCGGCAATCTCCTTGGTCATTCATATGTAATCGCCACCGAAAAGACCTATGCCAAACTGTTGCCGAAGACGCTTGACGTCGCAAGCTAAATCAAGTTACCAGCATGTTAAATTATGCCCACGTCGGGATGTACTTCATATACCGTGGTGCGGTATCCGGATCAAGAGGTTTGATGAGTCTTTGACTAACAGTACTTGAAAAAGGATGTCCAGGAGTGGCTGAACCGCAGTCTGGAAGAATACTATCCAGTCCTGTTCATTGACTGCGTGCATATCAAGATTCACCGCAAGCGCAGCGTCGATACTGAAGCGTTCTATGTCCTGCTGGCCGTGAAGGCGGACAAGACGAGGGAGGTGATAGGCATCTACAACAAGCCCACGGAGAGTGCTCACGGCTGGGGCGAGATGCTCAATGACATATACGAGAGAGGCGTCGAGAGGCTTGGAGGACGTGATTGCCGAGGTCTTCCCCAAAACGCCACTGCAGCGCTGCACGACGCATCTCAAGCGCAATATTATCAGCGATGTACGCATCGGGGACAAGCGTGAGGTGGCGGAGAATCTCAAGCAGGTGTTCCGGACCGGTGACAGGAACCACACCGTTGAGAATGCCTGGACGGAGTGGCAGTCATTCTGCGACAAATGGGGCCGTTATTACAGGGCAATCAAGCGCAGGCGTGACGACTGCTCCTACAAGCTGTACTTCACATACCTGAACTATGACCATCGCATCCAGGCCATGATCTACACGACAAACTGGATAGAGAGGCTCCAGAAGGACTTCCGACGGGTCACCAGGATGCGGGGTGCGATGCCTAACGAAGAATCTGTACTTCTGCTGATGGGAAAGACGGCCATGGATAAGAAATCGTACCTAAGACAGGTGCCTAGAATTGATCTGGATGAGACGCTGTTCCCTCCAGAGAAGGCGGCACCGCAGCCGGAATATACGACCTCCGGCTGCTACGATCCGAAGCTGCGCGAGCTCGCTGAAATGGCTCGCTCCGCTTCGGCCGTTGCCGAAGATGACGAACCAAAAGAAAACTGATTATATTTGCATATCTAAAGAGTCCGAGGGACCGGCTCCGGACACACTCGATGAAACACTACCTGCATGGGAACATTATAATAGTATGTATTTCCATGCTTTGTTCTGATTAGAATAAATTTTTTCAAAATAAT
The DNA here is from genome assembly GCA_934700615.1 of uncultured Bacteroidales bacterium. Lineage (GTDB taxonomy): Bacteria > Bacteroidota > Bacteroidia > Bacteroidales > UBA932 > Cryptobacteroides. Next base: position 164,375 of record CAKUXR010000001.1, on the reverse strand, counting down.
TTTCGTTTATTTTTAATACTATTTCGGAACTATGTACTTTAAATGGGGACCATTTGACATCGCCTTATTATGACTTGCTAGCTTAAAGTACGTAAGCCAGTACTATTTCGCTCTTGTAAGCATAATGATAGGGTCAGACTCCATCGTGATGCCTTCAACGCCGACAGAGTGCAGGTATGAGTAAGCTTTCTGGCGAGCATCTTCAGTGATGTCCTTTGAGTAGGCGTAGTTTATAGTTGAAGGGTCAAAAACATCAATCAGCCATCCTTCACTCTGCCATCTCGGGCTGAACTCTGTATTAAAACTATCAGACAGTCTGAAATCCCCCCTGAAAATATTCCCATCAGACTTTCTCAGGACATAGTGCTTGTAAGCCCAATTTCCATCAAAGATGCTGAGATAGAGGTTCTTGCCATCTTCAGCATATTCCATTAAAAACTGTGTGTCGGAGATATTGCTGTAAAAATCCCTCAAATCTTCCTTTGTGACATGGTGAGGAAAAGAGAATGAATATTTTGGAGTCAGCTGTCCAGAATGGTAGGAGTATATTGTGTCGCAGCATGCCGGATTATATAACACCTCATCGGCATACTTTCGAAGAGAATGATGGTTTGGAATGGCAACAGGAGTCACGCAGTCAAACATGAATTTGTTCGGAACATAGTTAAGCGTGTCGCCTTCCTGGCTTAGCTCTACTATGGCATCCTGTTCACGCCCAGTTACATTCAATACATTCTCTATTATTGTTCCTGAATCGGAAATTACGAATTGCCTGTTTTTATAGTTCGTTGTTGAAGAGACAGTTGAAAGATATGCACCATCACTTGAAAATTTCATGATGCCCTTGGCAATGTCCGCAATGTACAAGACATTGTCTTTCCTGCTGTAAGCGATGTCGGTCGGAATCAGATATTCGCCCTCAGCTCGCCCCTCAACTGATATTGTAGAAATCAACGACCCGTCAAATGAGAAACGGAATACTCCAAAAGGATTGACTGTCAGAATATAAAAGGAATCTTCCGACATACATACCTTAAGAATATTTGAAAGATTATAAGTTTCCCTTGTCTTAAGAGGAATGAATCTTATAGGCTCAAGGACATCTGCCAATGATAGCACGGGAGCTTTCTCTAAGTCTTTGAATTCAAAAGAACTTATATTAGTCCTGTTACTGCAGGAAATGGAACTTGCTAGACAAAGGATGAATCCGATATATTTATTCATATTTAGTACTATCTTCAATAATTCGTTAATTTTTTCAGGTCCCAAGCGGCTCTGGCAAGATTGATTGACGTAAGCGACGCGTTGAAGTAGAAGGCCAGTTTTCTAAAGTCAGTAGACTGACAGTTCGTAATTCCCGCGAACTGTTTGCTGTCCCTGTACAGATTATGTGCAACTTCTCATGGCTCTGCTTGCACTTGACTGTTGACTGGTTATTCTGCATAGTTGAATAAACAAATGTCACCATTTACCTGAATACCCGAAGTTTGCGTAGTGCTTAACTTCTGCTCTAATTAGACTGTTAATGTCTTTTTCTTCGATGGCCAAATTATTTTTAATGAACTTCAACAACTCATCATCTGTATGCACGGTTCCAAGTGCTTCCAATAGTTTGTGATGACCGCATCTTTTCTGTATGAGATTAACTATTACCAAACCAATTAGATAATTTTTCTGCGTCATGTTCCCGGAATCAAACCTATCCAATATTCTAAGGTCTATTTCAGGATGAGCATCCAAATAATAGTCTAGGTCTCGAAAATGGGTCTGTATCGGAATTCCGATTATCTTCGGATTCTCGGAATAATATTCAGATAAACCATCTGTGAGCAAGTGATGTGTCCCCCTGTATTTTACTAACACGAACCGCATCATCTCATGCGGATAGAATTCTCCCTGCGTGGCATTTGAGTAAATAATGTAATTGTCAATATCTGTCGTACCTCCCAAATCATTGGTGTCAAATACTGCAGTCTCACCAAAATCATAACCAAAGCCTTTCAACCTCTGCGACTCTCGGAACCCATCTGAAATATACACATCCAGATGAGGCAGCTTAATGCCAAAATTATCGAGTAAAAAAGAGCGAAATTTAAGGGCTTTATTTATCTTGCCTCTGTTTGGCTTATATGTCTGGTAATGAAAAGTGATGTCACCTTTTGTTACACTTTTCCAGTTCTTTGAATAATAATCTAGCCAGTTGCCAAGAACGAAATTGTTATTCTCGTCCTTAAAGGAAAGTACATGTGTAGTGCACAGCACATAAGGATACTCCGAGAAATGCCCCCAATAATACATTGAATGTATATCATAATAATCGTCATTCAAAGGCTTGATAGATAACACCAGGTTCTTTAGTTCACCATATTTCGCCAATCCATATAATTCCAGATACCCTTCAGAACGGAGCAAATCATAACTTTTATACTTCTCTTTATCTCTACAATTCCAATATGGATTATTATATAAACTGTCCGGAGAACTCATAAGATAATCGGTCCACAGCTGATTGATTTTGACAATATCTGGATTCTTCTGATTCTCCGTCTCCACCAATGAATTAGAAATAATCTGTTGCGCATGTAGATCCACGCAAAACACTAAAAAAGGTATAATACAGTGATATATATATTTCATGACAATAAACGTTTTAGACAATTAGAGCCTATAGTCTGAAAATAAAATACTTGGCACATTCTCCCAATTAGAAAAACCTCTTACCTCGTCACTACTTCAAGATTTATTTCAAGAATATTATTCCGCTGAGTTGTACATTCATATCATTTTTGCCTTCGCTGTCGATGGAAATATTGTTGGTAAAGAACACTCCGCCATCTCCGTAGAAGTATAGTGGCTTGCATCCGTTCTCTTTCTGCGCCGTGTCAATCTCGCTCACAGGAATCGTCAGCGTGACAGAATCTGATGAGACGGTTACGAAGGCCGTGTCGGCCAATGGTACAGAGCAATTGAAGTTGATGTTTTCGAAGCGTGTGAATCCCTTAGGAATTATGGATGCCCCTTTGGTGTTGATTTCAATCCAGTGGGAACCGCATTCGTCTACCTCTACGGTGTCCATCTGCATAAGTCCAAAGTTCCAGAATCCCACAGTTGTGTCAACAATCTCACGCACGACTCTTTCCGGGTACATGATGTAGAGGTATTCCATCTTCTCGTCTGTCTCAATCATAGTTGCGATATCCCCGGATTTCATTATCTCTGAATATTTTGCCGAGTCCAAAGGAAAATTGATGCCGGGACAGTTAGAGGATAGTGCTTTCTTTACTTCGCTGACTAGGACTCTTCGGGACATGGCTGAGAAATTCTGCGGGCCAACAGACGAAAGTGCTGCAAGCGCTAGAAAGGACAGCGGAATCCATCGGAATCTTTTGCATTTGCTGACCGTCAAACCTATGCAGACAGCATAGCCCCAAACGTTGAAGAGGACTACGTATAGGCGTGGCGCGGTGATTCCGTAGTCCGTTATCCTTTTGGCGATTCCTACCGTCATCAATATAAGAAGCGGAAGGAAAATGGCAGGCAAGAGTTTGAGCGCCTTGCGGTCGAATCTCCACTTGTTGTCTTCTTTTCGAAATTGTACCGGATAGAGCAGAAACATCATCAGTATCAGGCATATCATTGATACCATTACAAGTGTTGATACCCATCCGCAGGGAAGCTTCCATTCAAAAAGGATCTTTACGGCATATACATAGAGCGTTACTACATAAGTGCCGAAAAGAGGAAATATCAAATAGTTAATCAGTCCGAGTCCAGTTGTCCCGGGACGTTCAGTGTCATGTCTCTCTTTTTCTGGAATCAATTGCATGAACACCATCGGCGCGACGAATATCATGCATACCAGGAACACGTCAGCGAACACCTTCCATCCGATTTCAACTCCGAAGAGTACATTGAATGCAAGAACGAGCAACTCCAGTCCTCCAGCCAGGAGCACCCCGACAGCAAAAGCAGTCGCGAATGCTGATGTGCAGTCGATGATATAGTTCCATAGCCTCATGTCATTGTTGGATTCTTGAAAGACAGGAGCAATGAATATTCCTGAAACTATTATCCCCACGAGTGTGACAGCTGCATTGGTCCAACTCAAATCCAGCGGCCATGCCTGGCGGAACGCGAGGCAGACCCCTAGCCATAAGGCATTGACGGCTATAATCCAAAGCGGTTTTACGGTGTGTCTCTCGTCATTTCTCCAATCCGTGAGCACGAGCTTTACCACCAGATTCAGCAGACCGGCGGTTATCGTCCAGAACATCAGGAAAAAAGAGTCTTTTCTATCTATTTTATCTCCAAAATGAATCAACACGACCGACATGATGGCTGCCGCTATCATAAAGCAAGCCGAAGTCGTAAATTTCTTGAAGGTCCCAGCCATTTTCTGGCATAAGTCCTTGATTGTGGTTTTGTCTATCATATTGCAAAATAATCCATTCTTAAATTTAACATTATTGATAACCGGGCACTCCGTCAAATGCAGGAACCCAGTCAAGGCGTTAATTGGAATTGACCCTATCTGAAATTATGCCATCGAAATTCTCGATTGCCCATGAAATCAGGGAATCAAGGTGAGGGAGGAGGCTGCGCCCGCGATCTGTCAATGAATACTCGACTTTTGGTGGGACCGCCGGGTATAATTTCCTGGAAATGAGACCGTCTTCTGTGAGCGTCTTGAGCGTGGCAGTCAGCATTTTTTGGGAAACGTCAGGGATGCAACGGTACATGTCATTAAACCGTAGCGTACCATGTTGTTCAAGAGTATATAGAACTAACATTGCCCATTTGTCGCCAATGCGGGCGAGTATGTTGCGGATGGGACATTTGGGAAAGGTCGCATCCTGAATTGTCTTTCTATCCATAATTTGCGTTTTCCTGTGCAAAAGTAGCATAAATTCACGACGAATCGGCCGCTTCTGAAAAGAAACGACCGGCAATAATCAAAATCTATATTACTATTTCATAGTTTTCAATATTTCTAGCCAGAAAACCTGAAGAATTGATCACCGATTAAATGCCTTGGTGCGTATCGTGATATTTTCATGCGTCAGATGACATTTAATATGTTCTGTACAGACGCCGGGGTTGCGTCCGGGAGGACTTGCCGCCCTCGGCACGAGAGGGAAGGACCCACGCAGTGGGAGGGCCTGGTCCTTCCGGGTGTAACCCCGGCGCCAGCCAGATCAAATAAAACCCTCGTGGAAAATGACACATAATCAGGCATCATCCACGAGGGCTTTCCATGTATAAGGCAGTCTGTTCCCAAATCATAACTTTTGGCGCGCAACAAGATGTTGCTTTGCATATAAGTGTTCATGGTTTCCCGATGTCGGGACGATGCCACAATTGTTTCTGAAATTGATTGAAATTCAGTATGTTATAATTTTAAGCGTGGATTAACGGCTAAAAAAAGTCCGATAATCCACGCTTAAAATAAACGATGTCTGATTATCAATGAGTTACGAATACGTCCGTGGCACCGTCCCGACTGTGAGATATGTGGATACAGAACGCCTTAATGATTTTTTTGACTGTTTCTCAAAAATGCTTATGCAAAATGGATTCAATTCATTACTTTTGCGGCAGGCCTCGGCAGTTCGTAACATGATTCTGATGTGAGGTTCTTTATCAACTTGTTTCTAACACTTACTGAATTACAACTTATGAAGTTATTTAGATTCTTTTCCATAGTGAGTATCGTGCTCTTTATAGCATGTTCTAAACAGACAAAAGTAGTTGATGAACCGGATTATTGTACATTTTCCGTAATGAACATATTAGATGAGGACGTATCTGTCACGTGTTCAATCAACTCTCATGAGTATGTTATCAATGTGCCTAAGGGACAAAGTTATACGTATCAGCAGGATCTTGGAAGTGGCTTTGTTGCATCTGATAAGATTCCCGTGTTTATGTCTGACCATGTTATATTCAGCACTTCTTCAGGAATCGTTCTAGAAAGCAATTCGAAAGACCATTTCCAAAAGATGTGGACTGAAATTGAACCACATCATTTATGTCTAAAAATAAGTAAAGAACTTTTGTTATAAGCAGTTATCAGTCATCACAAGTTTCTCCCTGTACATGCGCCGGAGTCGCGCCCTGGAGGGCCTGGTCCTCCCGGATGTAACCCCGGCGCCAGCCAAGATCAAATAAAACCCTCGTGGAAAATGTCACATAATCAGGCATCATCCACGAGGGCTGTTTGTTTATGTCCAGACCACAGACAGTGGCCAAAAATTATTCGGCAGGTAACGCAATCATTTTCCAGTCGGTGGTCGTGCCGTCAGGCTCGCGGACCGTGAACGTGCGCTCGTAAAAACAGTCAAGCACTACCGGAAAACCGGAAATGGCGGTCACATTACCCTGAGAATCAGTAGTCGAAACAATCTCAGAGCCCTTGATGCCCAACTTTGCCTCAGTGATTTCAAGAGAAGAACGGCTGTCAATGGCAGAATTCTTATTGACATTGACCTTAACCGAAATGCGCCTTGTATCGACATGGATACTCGCCTCGCCCTGCTGACCCTTGCAACGGAAATACCTCTCGATAGGCTGAGTCGCGGAAATCGTCCAAATATAGGACTTGAAAGTCGAAAGCGTCACCTGATACGGAGACGACAAATCGATTTTTTTGCCCATGGCAAAATTGACATCAGAACACTTCGCCTTGTCAGTATATTTCAAGTTCTTGATAATCAAATCGTTCATCTTGACATCCTCGCCGAGGACGACAGAAACCGAATTGGTCTTGATATCAATCTTGGACGATACCTGTCCCTCGACCTCAAAAGCAGTTATATCCGCATGAATCTCAGGGAACCTGATATCATTTTCAATGCTGCAGGAGGCCAAAAGACCGGCTGCAGCTATGAAAAACAAATGTTTGAATGATTTTCGCATCATAAATTACAGTTCATCAGGGTCATAGACGAATGAGAACTCGTCCAGATACAGGACGCTGCCCTTACCGCCTGTGAAGTAGTCACCATACTTGCTGGCAGCCGCGACAATCACAATCATGCTAGGCTTGCGGGTAGTGTCACGATACTGCAGTTTGATGGTAAACGGCTCATAACCATTGACAAGGCCCTCCTTCGTGCTGGTAGTCACACCAGACTCCAGCTTACCATAGGCGATTACATCACTGCCGTTCACATCCACAAACTTCTTCTCCTGGGTATTGATGTGGAAAGCCTCAGTCCAGTCAGTAAGGAAAATCTGGATCTGGCAGGTATCCGTCACACCCTTTAGATGAGTATAAGGAGCATTCGCATTCGAAATCGCTACCGGATTGTAATCGAAATAACCCTTGAGAGCCAGCGGTCTGGATGAGAAAGGAACTCCCCAGTCAAGTTTCGCGCCAGGATTGGAAAGACTGATGATAGCCTTCTCGAACTTGCCGGTGTAAATGTTTCCCGCAGCGAAAATACCCATCATGGCAGTCATACTCTCAAGCTTGGCAGCCTTCTTGCCCTCACCGGCCACAGCCACGTGAGAAGACTCGGGATTCGTAGGAACAGTACCCGTACTTGCAGAACCAGGGTTTGCAGTATCCCAGAACTGTGTCGCACCCTGAACACCAGGCATAGGCGCGCTGCCATTCATGTACCAGTCATCAAATCCCATATAAGGAAGAATTTCGGCAGTCTCGGTAGTAAACTTGAGAGGAGTAGTATCCGTCTTGTCAAGAGACGTTGCGGAACGCACCTCATAAGTGGTAGCCGGCTCCAGACCTGTCAGTCTCGCAGAGAAAGACTTCTTGGCGGCATTGACGGAAACCTCGCCATTGAACTTGGTCCACTCCGCCTCACCGGCCTTTCTGTACTGGATTTCAATGCTTTCAGGAGTCTCGGAGAAGCTCCACGAACCGGTCACATCAGCAAACTTCGCCCAAGGAGAAGAACCGTTGATGATAGACCTCTTGCCCGCAAGATCAAGCACGAAATCGAAAGAACGCTCGGACATCGTGTCATCCAGAACAAGCCTGAAAGCACCTGCGCCGACAGTCCCGTCCACCTTCTCGACCTTGAAAGCCAACGCATATTTCTGCTTAGCCTGAACATTCTCATACTTGTCAGAAGCCGTGTAGTCCGTACCGGCAAGATTAGTACCCGTAAAGGTCCAGGTCAATGTCTTTGAGGCAGCCACCTGGAAATAACCGGTCTTGCCGACATTGCCGTTCGTCTTGCTCCAGACAAGCGAACCCTCGCCATTCGAAACGGTCAGCGACCAGTCCGAGAAATCAGCGTCAATGTCATCCGCGAAAGAAGGCTCGACAATCACATCCGTCAGAGAACAATTGATGTCAATGATTTTCACCTCATCCTTTACGATTTTTACGGAAGCATTAGTCCCTGCATATCGTGGAGAGTCGAAAACGGCAGGAACCTCGTCCCTGTTGTCCGCAACGACCTTGTAAGTATAAGTCTTCAGAGTCAGAGGATTCTCCACAAGAGTCCTATGGTCTGCAACCTCATTTACAAGTTCATTGCCTCTGTAAATCTTCAGACGGAAAGGCTCATCCGTTTCGGCAAGCCCCTTCGTCTTCACAATATCGACAGAGAAATCCTGACTGATTTCCGCTGTCAAATACCCTGTGTCACCATTCCAGGCCTCCTCCCGATTGCATGACGCAAGGGCCAAGGCGGAAGCTGACAGGGTCAATATCAATGATTTATAATTCATAGTCATGTATTTTTAACGCGCTTATTTTGAATAATGGAAAGTAATCTCTTTAGAAAGAGACTGTCCTGCTTCATCAGTAAGCTTGAGGGTAAATACATGATTTGTGTTGTCATATTTGTCAGGATCGACGATAGCTAGCTGGTAAATAAGCGGAACAAGGCTGGAAAGCTCGAAAAGAACTTCAGTCTGGCCCTTAAGCTTGTCTCCGGTAGGGAGGAGAGAACTGAGGTTCTCGATGGCAACAGCATCATTGATAAGGTCAAGGTCAATGGAACCGTCAGACTTCACGTTCTCAGGGCTGACCATCGCAGGAAGGATAGTGCTGAGAGCCTCAGACTTGACATTGACAATGAAATCCTTGATCTTGCCCGGAGCATTGATGTTTATCTTCACGCTCATCTCTGAAGCGAGCTCCATAGTGTCGAAGTTCGGATTCTCGGCCCATGTAAGGGTTGGTGCAGCCGGTTTCTCAGGCTGTGAAGGATCCGGTTTGCCAGGATCCGGTTTCTCCGGATCAGGTGTCGGCTTTTCAGTGTCCGGAATCTCGATTTCCTCGAAACCGTCCACGAAAAGATCTGACTCTCTGTCATTTACAGTACCATCAATGCTGACGGTGATGCTGCTTGTCTCGCCGGTAAGTTTCGCGTCAATGTTGAGAATGACATGGTCCTTGGCCTTTACATTCTTGATTGTACCGGAAATACTTGCCTGAGAGTTGTCAAGAGAACGGATACCGTCAATGCGGACCTCGAGGTCACCTGCTGCGAAATAGCCGTCCTGGTCAGCTGCAGTATTCTTGTCCCATGTCAGGAAGTTTCCGTCAGCTCCGGTTACCTTCACCTCATATTCAGAAAGCTCGGTAAGGAAGAGATCAGAATACTTCACGGATACCATGGCATTTGTAAGGTAGCATTTTACCTCGACAGGAGTAACGGCACCGGCAACGATAGAAAACTCCTTTGAGCCTTCGAAAATCGGCTGGTTCCAAGCTGCAGTAGCCTTGTCATGAGACTCGGCCTTGATGGTATATGAGCCTGCAGGCAGCTCCAGAGTCTTGTCTGCAATGTCAGCAAACTTGTAGGACTGGGAATTTCCGCCCTGGAGATTGCTGGAAATAGTGATATCGAAATCTGAAGGATCTGCAAGTTCTGAAGGAAGGGACTTGGTGCCTCCGGTGCTGATATTCTTGTCGTTCAGATTGCTTTCAGCGGTAAGAGACTTGATTGTCAATGTTCCTGTACCTCCGTTGATTTCGCTGCCCTTCTTGCAGCCGGCAAGCACTGCGGCAACTGCCAATATTGTAATGATACTACGTTTCATATTGATGTTTGTCTTTCTTTTATTCATAAATAAGTTCAATGTCATCCACTTTCAGTACGCTGCCGACGAAACGGCTGTCGCTATATCCGTCGAACGCACCCTTGCTGCCTTTAAGTTTCTGGACCTCAGGATTTTCTGCAGTACTTGATATAAAGACAACGTACATGTGTGTTGCTTTCAGTTCAGTATTGGAATAATCGATGCTGAGAGTTGCCTCCTTATAGGCATCGACCTTTTCACCGCTGACGAGTTCTGCTCTGCCAAGTTCAGTGACTACATTATTGTCCCTGTTCTCGACTACGATATAAGCCTTGAATTCCTCAGTTTTGACAGGGTTGAACTTGTAATAGAAACGGAATCTGTCAGGCCTTGATGTGAACGCGCGGCCATAAGTCTCAGGAGACTCTCCGTTCAATGTATATTCTCCGATATAAAGCATACCGGCTGTCTTGTTCTTCAGTACATATCCGGAACCGTCCACGAAGGTATTTCCCTCGCCCCATCCGACAGTGCTGATCTCAGCCGCGCCTGAGCCTGAATGGGCATCAGAAGTCTTGAGCGTGCCTGAATATGATGTGTAATAGCAAGATACGCCACTGCGCTGAGATGTCGTCAGGTCATTGCGGGTAGCCCAATAATTGGCCTCAGTCTCAGAAGACTTGGGGAACCATTCATCAATGCCAAGTCCGGTGGTGCCGAAAGACCAGGTCGTCTTCTTATAGACTTCCTTGCTGTACCAGTTCTCGAAACCGGCATTCTCCACCTGCTCTGCTCCCTCAGTCCTTACGGAAATCGGAGAGGAATAACTCTCAAGACGTCCGTTGTGGTTAATCCTGAACTGATACTCAGTATTGGCAGTGAGGCCTCCGAAGTTGGTGTAAGAAATTGTGTTCCCGCTGATTACGCCACCCTCGGCTGTCTTCCAGACTGAACCGTCGCCTTCCTTGTACTCGACACGGAACTTGTTTATATCTCCGCTGATGACAGTAGCACTGAACTTCGTGATTCTGTGAGAATAGACATCGGATTCATTCAATGACAATGAGGCGTCTGTACCCTTGAGGACGAATGAAACCTCCGGGCTGGTCACCTGTTTGCCGTTCTTGTCGGTCACTGTCAATGTAAATGTTCCCTGGAAAGGATTTTCTGCGCTGAACGCGAGTTTCCTTCCGAGTTCAGAAAAGTCAATGCCGGAGAAAACTGTCGTTCCGTCCATTGCAAGGCAATGAATGCCGGCCTTTTCCAATGTCTTCTTCACCTCGGCGTCAATGTTCACCAGATCCACCTCGGCAGGAACTCCTGCTGCAGAGAGATATTCGGAATTTACCTTGAGGACAGCGGTCTTGAAACCTGCGCGTGAAATCACGCTGACAAGTCCGTTCTCCATTTCCTCACCCTCATAGACAGTGTTTTCTCCTGTCTCGCTGAGACTGCTTCCGAGTTTGATTTCAGGAGCCCCGGCAGCTACATCAGTCGCGGAAACCGTCCACTCTTTCTCGACAAGAGAAGTGCTGTTGTCGATCTTGATGCCGATGGTCAGCTTTCCGGTGAATGCTGAAGTATTGACATTGAAAGTGATGAAATCGTTCGGCTCGCACTTGATTGCCTCCGGTTTATATACCTTCCACTTGCCGTCGATCTTGGCATAGAGGCGGAAACTGAGGTTGCCTGCCGGAATGAATGCGGCGCGGGTTTCATCCTGTTTGAAGGTCAATGTATCCGTGACGTTCTTCTTGTCCGTGGATACTGAACCAACATAGTCCTTGTAGAATTCCTTGAGATTGTCTCCATAATTCACAGCAACTTTCACGTTCGCAAGCTTGGCTGTTCCCTTTACTGTGACAGATCTGTCTTTCGGGGTAATGGAGAAAGGCACCTTGGCCTGGTAGTACGCGGCGTCGAAGCCGGCTTTCAGAGAATCACCATAAAAAGCATAAAGATTGTAGTCTCCGCCGTTCAGGCGAATTTTCTTTTCAGTCGAATTTGCATAAGTGTCTCTGTAGAGACGTTTACCATTGGCTTTCTTGAAAATTTCAACGGTAAAGTCATCAATTTCAGGGAGAGTCTCCTCTGCCTGGGACTTCACATTAAAATTGTGAGACCCGTCTGTGGTCAATGCCAGCGTAACTTCTGCCATTCCGGTTGTCTCTTCCGGGCCTGAAGTCGAGCAAGAAGTCATTGCCGCTGTTATTGCACACAGTGTCAATAATTTAGGGTACTTCATGTATTTGTTAAATAAAAAACATAATCCACAAATGTATGTCATTTTTATTCGTTTTCCAAATGTGCAAAAAACGCAAATTGGAACAAAAGTCGCTATTCTTGTTCCAATTTGCGTTTGTTTCGTTTTAGACCTGCCCGCTACAGAACCGGTTATGCTTCAGGGTTTGAAACCGGTCTGGCCTTCTCCATTTCAGCCTTGGAAGTGCCTGCCGTAGTGGTCCAGGACATAGGATTTCTGAAACCTGCGAGGAAAGCCTTGACTTCCATTCGCTTCTTGCCAGCAAGCTGCATATCCTTGATGGAAATCGCGCCGTCCGCTGTGGCTATTGCAAAGAATCCCTTGCCGTCGCTGAGGATGGTTCCAGGTGTAACATTGTCTTTTCCAATGTGCTCCAGCATTGACCTGAACTCTTCTCCCTCCACTTTTTCCGTGGCGAAAACCTTGAGCTGTGCAGGTGCCTTTGTCTCGTCTCCTTCCGGTACGAGTTCCGTGAAGGCGGTAGGGTACGGGCTCAGACCTCTGATGAGGTTGTAAACATTCTTGGTCGTGTCGTTCCAGTCGATGTGACAGAGCTCGCGAGTGAGCTTCGGTGCCGGTTTCAGCACCTCGGAACCCTGGATGAAGCTTCTCTGTACTCTGGTCTCGATATTCCTTTCAATGATACCCTGGACTGTCTCTACCACGAGCTGTGCTCCGATCGGCATGAGTTTGTCATGGATGTCGCCGGCAGTGTCGTCTGGTTCGATTCGGCATTCCTGTCTGAGCATGATTCCGCCGGTGTCAATGTCCTTGTCGATCATGAAGGTAGTCACTCCGGTGAGTCTCTCGCCATTGATGACAGCCCAGTTGATAGGAGCTGCGCCCCTGTACTGAGGCAGGAGGGCGGCATGGAGATTGAAAGTGCCGAGTTTCGGCATTGACCATACCGATTCCGGAAGCATTCTGAATGCCACTACTACGAAGAGATCTGCCTTGAAATCAGCGAGTTGCTTCTGAAACTCGGGGTCTTTCAGCTTGACAGGCTGCAGAACCGGGATGCCCTGCTCCACCGCAAACTTCTTGACTGCACTTTCATTGACTTTAAGTCCTCTTCCGCTCGGCTTGTCGGCGACTGTGACTACTCCGACGACGTTGTATCCGGCTTCAATGAGGGCCTTCAGAGGAGCGACTGCGAACTCAGGCGTTCCCATATATACTATTCTGGTCTTTCTGAATGTATTCATAAATTTGCTCTTTATTTTTCTCCACCATGAACCGAAGTTCTCAGTGTTGAATATTGCGGAGTCATGTGCCGCTTTCCATGTGAAATAGACGCCCAGAGGTGCCAGGACGACTGAAGAGATGAATGCTCCTGCCGCTGCGGTGACCTCTCCGTCGCGTGCCAGTTTCGTACCCGTGATGTCCACAACCCAGTAGAGCACGAAGAACATGACCGCGATGATGGCTGAGACTCCAAGACCGCCTTTTCGGATGAATGCTCCGAGCGGCGCGCCGATGAAGAAGAGCAGGAAGCAGGCCAATGCCTCTGCGAATTTCTTCAGCAGCTCCACGTCTGTCCTCCTTAATATATATAGGTAACTATATACGTCGTTCTCATACCCGCTGGCAGCCATCTTGAAATCCTCTGCGATTCGGGCGGCGTTTTCGTATGCCCTGACCTCCTGGTCGCGGTTCTTCCATGACATGTCATCCAGTTCCAGAGGAGTCCGGCTCTGATAATGGACGGCCGTATCCAGCTGGTTGGAATATCTCAGCAGCTTCTTGGACATGAACGCTGTAAGATTGACTGTCCTGGTGGAATCGTTGAGGTTCGTCAATGAATCTTTTCCATGTCTCAGCTGCGAGAGGCTCATGGCCTTCACCTGGTCTCCGAACTTGGATTTGTCTGATTTCTGGAAGGCGTAGTTCTGCAACGGGATGATCATGTCCTGCTGACGGAAATTGATTCTCTGGAGCTGCAGCGAGGTGTCACGGTAGGACATCTTGTTGGTTTCCTGGTAATTGGTTCCGCTGAAGAGCTGGAACGTCAGATAATCCTTCGACTTGGACATCTTTATCATTGCCGAGTCCGCCAGGGTGACACTTACGTTACCCTTGTTTGCAGTATGGTCATAGACCATGACCCCATGCATGTAGCCGGTCTTGTCATCTTTCGAGTCGATTCTCAGGACATATCCGTCGATTCCGTCGTAGAAAGTTCCGGTAGGAATGTTGATTTCCTCCTTTGTCTTTCCGATGTCGTCGCGGAGTGTGTAAATCTTGTTGTATGAGACAGGAACCAGGTTGTTCACCGCAAAGAACGCGAGAATACTGATGACTCCGGCGGAAATGATAAGCGGTGTCAGGACTCTTACGAGGGATATTCCCGCAGACTTCATGGCAATGAGTTCGTTGTTCTCAGCCATCTGGCCAACAGTCATCACTGACGCCAGCAGGGTGGCCAAAGGCAGCGACAGAGGAAGCATGGTCGCGCTTCCCCAGCCGAGGAATTCCAGAATAATCTTGAATCCCAGACCTTTACCTACGAGTTCATCAATGTAAAGCCACAGGAACTGGAGCATCAGAATGAATATGACGACCATAAGGATGCCGAAGAACGGCCCCAGAAATGATTTCAGTATGAACTGATCGAGTTTCTTCATCTGCTGCTGTATTATAAATAGAGAGTGTGACCGGAATGTATGTCAGCCACACTCTCTGTGTTCGTATACTAGGCTGTAGCCAGCTCGACGAGTTTGGCGAGGGCCTCCTTAAGCCCGGCGACATTCTTTCCGCCTGCTGTAGCGAGACCAGGCTGTCCGCCTCCTCCGCCGAGGATGAACTTGGCGGCTTCGCGGATGTCCTTGCCGGCATTCTTTCCTTTGGCCACGAGGTCCTGGGAGTACATTAGTACAAGGTTCGGCTTCTCCGCATATTCGAATGCGGCAGCCAATACGAAATTCTCCATCTGCTTCTGGAGAAGTCCTGCGACACCCTTGGCCATGGCAGGATCCATGGACTGTGAGAACTCGACAACCTTTATGCCATTGATCTCCTTGGCCTCCTTGGAAATCTTTTCAGCGAGTCTTGCGACCTTTTCCTGGACGAAGCTTTCGATTTCTTTCTTGTAGCCGGCATTCTCGTCGATTACCTTGCGGATAGCCTCTCCGAGGTCCGGTGTGTTGTTGAAGAATGCCTTTGCATTTTTCAATGTCTCGCTCATTGCGCGGGTGTGCATCCATGCGGCCTCACCAGTAACGGCTTCGATACGTCTCACGCCGGCTGCAACTGCGCCCTCTGAAAGGAGCATGAACATACCGATCTGACCGGTCGCCTGTGCATGTGTACCGCCGCAGAGCTCGACTGACTTGCCGAACTTCACGACTCTCACCCTGTCGCCGTACTTCTCTCCGAACAGTGCGATTGCTCCCATTGCGGTAGCCTCCTCCATTGTCGCGTCTCTCTTCTCTTCGAGAGGATAGTTGGCGCGGATAAGTTCATTGACCCTCTTCTCCACTTTTTCGATTTCTTCGTCAGTCATCTTTGAGAAATGAGAGAAGTCGAATCTGAGGTAGTCAGGGCATACGTATGAACCTTTCTGCTCGACATGTGGTCCGAGAACTTCGCGGAGCGCCTGGTCGAGAAGGTGGGTGGTGGTATGGTTGTTCGTGATTTTGAGCCTTCTTTCAGCATCTACGTGGAGGGAGAATGACTCTGTGCAGTCTGAAGGGATGCGCTCAGCGATGTGGATGGTGAGGTTGTTCTCCTTCACGGTGTTGAGGATGTTGATTCTCTCGCCGCTTTCAGACTCGATATATCCGGTATCACCGACCTGTCCTCCCATCTCCGCATAGAACGGAGTGCGGTCGAACACGAGCTGGAACATCGTCTTGTTCTTCTGCTTTACGGTGCGCTGCTTGATGAGGCTGACACCGTCAATGTCAGTGTAGTCGTAGCCGAGGAATTCCTCTTCTTCGCCATTGTTGTACTGGATCCAGTCGCCGAATTCGTTGGAAGTGGCCTGTCTTGCCCTTTCCTTCTGCTTCTGGAGCTCGGCATTGAACTCTTCCAGATCGACTGTATAGCCTTTTTCTGAAGCGATGAGCTCGGTCAAGTCGATAGGGAAGCCGTAAGTGTCATAGAGGACAAAGGCATCCTTGCCGTTGATGACCTTGGTGTCGGCAGACTTCTCGAGATAATCATCCATGAGTCTGATACCTCTGTCGAGGGTGCGGAGGAATGCGAACTCCTCTTCACGGATAACGCTTTCGATAAGTTTCTGCTGGTTGCGAAGTTCCGGATAAGCGCTTCCCATATCGTCTGCAAGCTGCTGCACGAGACGGCAGAGGAAAGGCTCGTTGAATCCGAGGAAGGTGTATCCGTAACGGACTGCCCTTCTGAGGATTCGGCGGATGACATAACCTGCCTTCACGTTGGAAGGAAGCTGGCCGTCGGCGATTGAGAAGCTGATGGCGCGGATATGGTCAGCGATGACACGCATTGCGACCTCGGTGTCTCCGGACTCATGATACTGATGTCCTGAAAGTTCCTCGATCTTGCTGATCATGCCGGTAAACACGTCCGTATCGTAGTTGCTCTTCTTTCCCTGAAGCACCATGCAGAGACGCTCGAAGCCCATGCCGGTGTCAATGTTGTGGTTCGGGAGAAGTTCGAGTTCCCCGTTTGCCTTCCTATTGAACTGCATGAACACGAGGTTCCAGATTTCGATTACGAGAGGATTGCTCTTGTTCACGAGCTCGCGTCCCGGTACCTTTGCGATTTCCTCGTCGCTTCTGAGGTCAATGTGGATTTCACTGCATGGTCCGCACGGGCCTGTGTCACCCATTTCCCAGAAGTTGTCGTGTTTGTCTCCGAGAAGAACGTGGTCTTCCGGGAGATATTTCAGCCATGTCTGTCGGGCCTCCTCGTCGAGGGATGTCCCGTCTTCCTTGGAACCCTCGAATACGGTGGCATAGAGTTTAGTCTTGTCTATCTTGTAAACTTCGGTGAGAAGCTCCCATGCCCATGAGATGGCCTCTGTCTTGAAATAGTCTCCGAAACTCCAGTTTCCGAGCATTTCGAACATGGTATGATGGTATGAGTCATGTCCCACTTCTTCGAGGTCATTGTGCTTTCCGCTGACTCTGAGACACTTCTGAGAGTCGGTCGCCCTGTGTGTCTTAGGAGTGACGTTGCCGAGGAAGATGTCCTTGAACTGGTTCATTCCGGCATTGGTAAACATGAGAGTTGGGTCGTTCTTTACGACCATCGGCGCAGAAGGAACAATCGTATGTCCCTTGGATGCGAAGAAATCCAGAAATTTCTGTCTTATTTCGTTAGATGTCATAGTGACTTAAAAATTTTCATCATGTCAAGTCCGTCCGGCACGATATTGCATATCGTTTCATGCTGCTGAAAAACGGAACAAACGACAAAATTATAACTTTTTCATTATCTTTGCAAAATATGTCGGCCTATAATAAGAAGTATAAACTTAATCCGGAGACTCTGCTTTACGAGATCGAGAAATCGTCCGCAAAGTCCCGATTCACGAAAATGGCGATGCTCACCATTGCAAGCATGGCCCTTTCCGTCGTATATATATGGTTTTTCACTTCTGTCCTCGGCATGGAACTTCCGAAGACGATAATGCTCCGCAAGGCCAATGCCAGATGGATTTCCAAAGTGGAGCTCATGAACAGGCAGCTGGACATGTATGACGCTACCCTTGAGGGACTTGGCATGCGCGACGACGAGATCTACAGGAACATCTTCGGTATGAATGAAATCTCGCCCGAGGTCCGCAACGCAGGTTTCGGCGGAGTGAACAGATACGCATATCTGGACAATATCCAGAACAACTCGGCATTGAAGAAGACGACCATACGTCTGGATATCCTCACCAAGAAATCATATGTCCAGAGCAAGTCTTTCGATGACGTGGAACTCCTTTCCAGAAAGGCCGGCGACATGGCGTCATGTATCCCTGCCGTCCCTCCGATTCTTCCGGACAGGTCCAAGTTCCGCATTTCCAGCACTTTCGGATATCGTTCCGACCCTATTTCGGGCCATACGAAGATGCATACGGGCTTTGATTTTGCCTGCAAGCCCGGAAATCCGGTCTATGCTTCCGGTGACGGCACCGTGGAATCCGTGAATTTCGACCTTTTTAACTACGGAACTTCCGTTGTCATTGACCACGGCTTCGGATACAAGACGAGATATGCACATCTGAAGACAGCGTATGTCGTTGAGGGAATGAAACTTAAGCGTGGCGAATGTCTCGGCGAGAGCGGAAATACCGGAAAATCTACCGGACCGCATCTACACTACGAGGTGATATACAAGGGCAGATATGTGAATCCTGTGAATTACTTTGACATTGACATGCCTCTGAATGAGTACAGGTCAATGATAACGAAGGTGGCTGACGAGTCGGACAATGTGATGACCGGACACATCCGCAAGACCAGAAGAAGATAGGAGGGAATGTTATGGCTCGCTATATTTTAGACAAAGACTTCAATCTCCTCAAGGTGACAAGGTCCGTTTCCGGCGTGCTCTGGACATGCGCGAAATGGGTTATCGCCACGGCCTCCCTTGCCGCTTTCTATTATCTTATATTCTCCCTGGTAATCAATACCGATGAGGAGAAGCGTCTGAAGATGGAAAACCGTCTCTACGAGAAACTTTATCCTGAGATGGAGCAGAAGGAGAAACTCATATCGGATGTCGTGAAAGACCTGCAGGCCAGGGACAATGCCATATACAAGCAGATCTTCAAGTCGCAGGCTCCATCGGTCGATCCTCAGAATTCGGCCCTGTTTTTCTTTGCGACCGATTCCACGGCAGACAAGGACATTGTCGAATATACGGAACGCAGGTCATTGGCCTTGCTGGACATGACATCCCGCATTGACTCCAACTTCAAGGAGGTATTTTCCGATGCGGCGTCTTCCCGTACCCTTCCGCCTATGCTGGTGCCGGTTCCGGACCTGAAATTCGCGCAGGTCGGCGCTTCGGTCGGCAAGAAGATGGACCCTTTCTACAAGGTATTGACCATGCACAATGGCATTGACCTTATCGCCGGTCAGGGAACTCCGGTGCTCGCGACAGCGGACGGCGTGGTGCTGGAAGTGAAACGCTCCGGCAAGGGGTCCGGCAATATCGTAGAGATAGGTCACGATGGCGGGTACCGCACGTTATATGCTCATCTTCAGGATATTGTGGTCAGGAAAGGGGAGCGTGTCAAGGCCGGGAGGAAGATTGCCAATGTCGGCATGTCGGGCAATTCTTTCGCTCCGCACCTGCATTATGAGGTCCACAGGGACAGTCTCGTGCTGGATCCCGTGAATTTCTTTTTCGCGTCATTCAGCCCTGAAGATTACATGAAGGCCGCCTACATGGCCGCTACGACGGGACAAAGTTTGGATTAGGATATGGAAAGATTGTTTTACACTATCGGGGAAGTAGCTGATATGCTGGAGGTCAATGTCTCTCTGGTGCGTTACTGGTCCGACAATTTCAGCCGTTTCCTGAAACCTCACAGGAACGCGAAGGGAAACAGGCTCTATACTCAGGAAGACATTGATGTCCTGAAACAGATTTATCATCTCGTGAAAGTCGGCGGCATGACGCTGGCCGGAGCGAAGAAGAAGATGACGGAGGACCGCAGGAGCGTGGAGAGCCGTGTCAAGGCGGTGGAGAGTCTGAAGGCTATCCGCACTCAGCTCGTGGAAATCAGGAAGTCTCTATAGCCTGTCCGGCGGAGCGTCCGGGGCATTGAAGTTTAATGTTCACAAATAGATATTACTATGATTGTCAATGATATAACGAGGGTGATAGAGGACTTTGCGCCTCTTGGCATCCAGGAAAAATGGGATAACAGCGGACTGCTGATAGGCTCGCCTGAAACTCCCGTCCACAGTGTTCTGGTCGGCTTTGACTGCACGCCTGAACTGGTGGATGAGGCAGTGGAATGCGGGGCGGACATGATAATCACTCATCATCCCCTCATTTTCGGGGGAGTGAAGAAAATATCTCCTGATGACCCTGTCGGTCTCACCATCATCAAGGCTGTCGCTGCAGGAATCTCCGTCTATGCGGCCCATACGACTGCCGACAAAGTTCTCGCCGGCGTCAGCGGCGCAATGGCTTCGCGTCTGGGTCTTGTCAATGTTGCCGTGCTCGATTCTGACGGGGATGGGACCGGACTCGGTGCCGTCGGAGACCTTCCCGAGCCGCTCAGCGCTCAGGAAGCGGTAAGCCTCGTGAAAGAAAAATTCGGCCTCAAGGTCGTGAGGTGCTCGCATCCTGACGAGGGACTGGTGATATCCAGGATTGCCATGTGCGGAGGCAGCGGCTCATCGCTTATCGGGAATGCGGTTTCTGCAGGAGCCCAGTTATATGTCAGCGGGGATATTTCTTATCATAACTTCTTTACTTCCAAAGGGTTCATGATAATGGACATAGGGCATTTCGAGAGTGAATGCGATATAGTGGAAATATTATTTTCTCTGATAAAGAAAAATTTTCCTAACTTTGCAGTTCGCAAAAGTTGCAGGCTGATGGAGAGCAACCCTGTCCTCTACCTGTAGTTGCGGCGTTTTCACAAGATAAAGTAAATTATGTATAATTAGATATGGCCAAGAAAATCAAGAAAGTAGAAACTCCTATTGACCAGAGGGAAACTTTCGTATCAATTCAGAAAAACTTTGCGGATTCTGACATGAGTGTTGAGGAGAAGCTCAAGACTCTCTATGCGCTCCAGGAGGCAGATTCAGCTATCGACAAGATTCTCCAGCAGAGAGGTGAACTCCCTGTAGAGGTAGAGAAACTCGAGAACGAGGTCGCTGACCTCAAGGCTAAGGCTGCCCAGATCAATACTGACATTGATGATGCAAACGCTAAAATCACTGACAGCAAGCACAAGATCGTAGAGTGCGACACCGCAATCGAAAGATATAAGATCCAGATGGAGAGCGTGGCCAACAGCCGCGAGTTTGACTCTCTTTCCAAAGAGGTTGAGAACCAGGACCTTCTGAAGAAGATCGCACAGAAGGAAGTTGCTGACACGAAGGACGAGATTCTCCAGAAGAAGGCTGAGCTCGTGGAACTCAAGGATGAGATTGCAGTCAGAACCGAGGACCTCAAGGCCAAGAAAGAGGAACTTGCCCACATCGTTGAGGCTACATCCAAGGAAGAGAAGACTCTCCGTGCGAAAAGAGATGCCTGCGCTGCTAAGATTGACGCCAGGACTATGAGCGCTTATGAGCGTATCCGTGCGAGTGAGAACAACCACCTCGCAGTAGTCCGCGTTTATTACGGCGCCAACAGGACTGATGATGAGGGCAATGTCGATCTCGACGGAATCAAGAAAGGCATCAGCGACGGAAAAGTCCGCGGAGCATGCGGCGGATGTTTCAACACAATCATTCTCCAGAGACTTCTCGATATCTACTCCAACAAGAAACTCGTGATTTGCGAGCATTGCGGAAGAATCATTGTCAGTGACGAAATCGCCGGCAAGGCGTAAATGACGGGGAGAGGGTATCATGCCTGAGCCTAAGAAAAGTTCCAGATCGAAGGAAAAGAAAGTCAATCTGGATACTCTTGGCCTCGAGATGGGTAACAAACCACCTCAAGCCGTTGATTTCGAGGAAGCTGTACTGGGCGCTCTGCTGATTGAACCGAGCTGCGTGGATGAAGCTATGGAGGAACTTACTCCGAGCTGCTTCTACGAGCCGAAACACAGAATGATATATGAGGCTATGGTCGAACTTGTCAATGAACATGTCGCCATAGACCTTCTTTCCGTATCCCAGAAACTTCTGCAGAAGAAAAACCTTCAGACTGTGGGAGGTGCCGTCACGTTGACGGCAATGTCCCAGAAGATCGGTGCTGCCGCTCACGTAGAGTACTATATCAAGATTCTGAAGCAGAAATGTATCCAGAGGGATCTCATCACTGCGTCCTATGACATTCTGAAGGAGGCTTATGACGACTCCGTAAAGGTCGATGACCTTATAGACCAGTCACAGTCGAAGATTTTCGCTGCCATCCAGAACAATGTCAAGAAGGATGTCCAGGATGTCGGGTCGGTGCTCAAGGCGGCGATGGACGAACTTGAGGAAAAGCAGGGAAAGTCCGGAGTGAGCGGAGTCCCGTCAGGTTTTCCTACCATTGACAAATATACTCTCGGCTGGCAGAAATCCAACCTCATAATATTGGGTGCGCGTCCGTCTGTGGGAAAGACAGCATTTGCGCTCAACCTTGCGAGGAATGCGGCAGTGGACAACAATATGCCGGTAGCCATTTTCTCGCTTGAGATGTCTTCCATCGAGCTTGTGAACCGTCTCATGACGACGGAGTCCGGGCTTGAAAGTGAGAAGATCAAGGGTGCGCAGGAACTTACCCAGAAGGATTGGGACCAGCTTCAGTACAGTGTAAAGGCATTGGCCAAGGCGCCTATCTACATTGATGATACTCCGGGACTTTCAGTCATGGAGTTCAGGACGAAGGCCAAGAGACTGGTCAAGTCCAAGGGCGTGAGATTCATAATCGTCGATTATCTTCAGCTCATGCAGGGCCCGAGCGAGCTTAGAGGCATGCGTGAACAGGAGGTCGCGGCCATTTCCAGGACGTTGAAAGGAACTGCGAAGGAACTTGAGATTCCTATCATGGCGCTTTCCCAGCTTTCCCGTAATGCGGTCCAGCGCGGAAACAGCAACAACCGTCCTATGCTGAGTGACCTCCGTGAGTCCGGTTCCATCGAGCAGGATGCGGATATCGTAATGTTTGTCCACAGGCCTGATGCCATCGGTCTCGGTGAAACTGTCGAAGACAAGGAATATACGGAAATCATCTTTGCAAAGAACCGTAACGGACAGATCGGAACCATCGCCATGAGATACAAGGGCGGACAGCTCAAGTTCGTTGAGGCCAATGACAATCTTGCGGCGACATTCGGCTCGGCCATGAACGGTCCGGTGACCGGTGGAGATTCCGGATCACAGGGCTTTGACGGAGGATATAATCCTGCCGATGATTTCGGCGGCGGAATGCCGTCAGGCGGTTTCCCGGGACCGGGTGAGTTTGACAATTCATCATTCATGTAGCATGACAAGGGCAAGATACATATTTGCTGTTCTTCTGGCTGGTCTCATGTTTCAGGGCGAGAACAGGGCAGTGGAGCCTCTGAAGGGTCCCAACTGCATTCCTGTCAAGAGTCTGGAGGAGAATAAACTGGCATACAAGGCAGGGGAGAAGCTTACATTTTCCATCCATTACAAGTGGGGCGCCATCAATTCCGACGTGGCGAAGGCTACCGTCAAGCTTGACACCACCACTCTGAACGGAGTTCCTGTCTTCCATTGCTCAGTGTTCGGAAAGACGGCGAAGTTCTACGATATGTTCTTCAGGGTGAGGGAGGATTTCCAGTCATGGTTCACCCGTGACGGTGTCGTTCCCGTCAAGTTCTTCAGGGATTCCCGTGAAGGAGGCTATTTCTCGACGAACAGATACACCTATGTATGGGATCCGGCGGAAACAATGCATATAGACGCGGAAATCGAGACCTCCAGAAGGCCGTTCAGGACTGAGGACCTGCCTCTTTCCGGCTGCACATATGACCTTCCTTCTCTGTTCTACATGGCCAGGAACATGAATTTCAGCAAGGTGAAGCCCGATGTGAAATATCCTATGACTTTTGCCATAGACGATGACATATACAATGTCTATTTCATCTGGCTGGGGCGTGAGAAGAAGACCATAAAGGGACTTGGAACGGTGAAGACCGTGAAGTTTGCCGCAAAACTCATTGCGGGGGACGTCTTCGGCAGCGGTGAGGACATGTACATATGGATCAGTGATGATGAAAACCGTCTGCCGGTATATTTCGAGGCGCCGATACGTGTAGGTGTCGCTTCCGGAAGACTTACGGGGTGGTCTAACCTGAAATATCCGTTTGATTCGAGAATCAAATAATCATGAAAAAGGAAGTATCTCATAAAGGTCGTGTCGTGGAGGTGGGGCAGGATGTCATCCAAGTGGAGATAATATCCAGTTCCGCATGTTCTTCATGCCATGCCGCCGGGCTGTGTACCATGTCCGAGGCAGTGAAGAAAATAGTGGAGGTGCCGGTGGCTTCGAACCCGAAATGCTATGTCGGTGAAGAGGTGGAACTGGTGCTTCAGGAGGCGACCGGAATGAAGGCAGTTTTGCTGGCTTATGTCATTCCATTGCTCATATTGCTTATTTTATGCGTATCTTTGTCGTACGTAAACATGAATGAATTATATGCCGGCCTTGCCGGTCTAGCCGGAGTTCTGGTTTATTACCTCGTACTGTACTTGGTAAGGAACAGGATATCCGGTGATTATGTGTTTAGGATCAGGAAATAAAACAATCTCAATCTATTAAAATGATGACTTCAATAATTATTTGGACAATTGTGGTTATCTCTTTGCTCGGACTTGTTCTGGCAGTTGTACTTTACCTTGTGGCTGAAAAGTTCAAGGTCGAGGAAGACCCGAGAATCGAACAGGTCGAGAAAGTGATGCCTGGTGCCAATTGCGGCGGATGTGGATTCGCCGGCTGCCATGCCTTTGCCGAGGCGGCAGTGAAGGCTCCGAACCTGGACAATAATTTCTGTCCGGTAGGCGGTAATGCAGTCATGCAGAAAGTTGCTGCCATCCTCGGTTACGAGGTAAAGGAAAAAGCTCCTATGGTAGCCGTTGTGCGTTGCAACGGAACCTGTGAGAACAGACCTAAGACCAATGAATACGGAGGATACAAGTCCTGCAAAGTCAAGGCTTCTCTGTACAGCGGCGATACCGCTTGTTCATTCGGCTGTCTCGGATGTGGCGACTGCGTGGAGGCCTGCCAGTTCGGTGCACTGTCAATGGATGAAAAGACAGGCCTGCCTGTAGTGGATGAAGAGAAGTGCGTTGCCTGCGGTGCCTGTGTAAAGGCGTGTCCGAAGTCAATCATCGAACTCCGCAACAAGGGACCTCGCGGAATGCGCGTATATGTCTCTTGTGTGAACAAGGATAAGGGCCCTGTTGCGCGTAAGGCCTGCAAGGCAGCCTGCATCGGTTGCGGACTCTGCGCCAAGACTTGTCCTCACGATGCGATTACCGTAGAGGGAAATGTCGCATATATCGACTATACCAAGTGCAAATTGTGCAGGAAGTGCGTGGTCGTATGTCCTACTGGAGCAATTCACGACGTGAATTTCCCTATTCCGGTGGACCGTACCAAGAAACCTGCACCGGCAGCGAAACCTGCTGCGGCTCCTGCCCAGGCGCCTGCTGCAAAGCCCGCTGCTGAGGTCAAGGCAGAACCTGCCAAGGCTGAAGCTCCTGCAAAACCGGAAGTTAAAGAATAAGGGAGAACGGTAGCTGACAGCTATCCTACTTTTACAATAATAAATAGATAGTATGAAAAGAACATTTTCAATTGGCGGTGTCCATCCGGCAGACAACAAGATTTCGCGCGGATGCGCCATCGAGGTGCTGCCTACTCCACCGACAGTATTCATATCAGTATCGCAGCATATCGGCGCTCCCGCCAAGCCAATAGTTGCAGTTGGCGACAAGGTCCTTACAGGACAGCCGGTTGCCGAACCGGGCGGATTCGTTTCCGCATATATCCATTCGTCTGTTTCCGGAACAGTGAAGTCCATCGGACCCCGCAAGGATCTGGCAGGCAACATGCAGACATGCATTGAAATTCAGGTGGAAGGCGATGAGTGGGCTGAAGGCATTGACCGTACCGATACTCTTGTTACTGATTTTACCGATGACAACAAAGTCATTATGGACAAAATCAAGTTGGGCGGTGTCGTAGGTCTCGGCGGTGCCACATTCCCTACTCACGTGAAACTTACCCCTCCTCCGGGAAAGAAGTGCGACATGCTGATTATCAATGGTTGCGAGTGCGAGCCTTATCTTACTTCCGACTTCCGTACCCTTCTCGAGAAAGGTGAGCAGGTCGTTGTGGGAACAGCCATCATCAAGCAGGTTCTCGGTGTGGCAGAGGCGACAATTGCCATTGAGGACAACAAGCCTGAGGCAATCGCCCATATCGAGAGCGTACTCGAGGAGTTCCGCAAGAAATCTCCTAAGTACAACGGCATCAAGGTCATGAGCCTCCTCAAGAAATACCCTGAGGGCGGTGAGAAACAGCTCATTGACGCTGTAATGCATCGTCAGGTTCCGTCAGGAGCGCTTCCTATCGATGTCGGTGCGGTCGTTCAGAACGTGGCTACTGCATTGGCCATCTACGATGCTGTCCAGAAGAACAAGCCTATCATTGACAATTCCATAACGGTGACCGGTACTTGTGTTCCTGCGGACAGACAGCACAACTATCTTGTACGTGTGGGTACTCCGCTTTCTTATATCATTGAGAAGATGGGCGGTGCTCCTGATGATGCCGTCAAGGTTATCAGCGGCGGCCCTATGATGGGTAAAGCAATTGCCAACCTCGATGCTGCGACATTGAAGGGAACATCTGCGCTGCTCTTCCTTACTGCTGAGCAGACTGAGCGCAAGCCTGAGTCCAACTGTATCCGTTGCGGCAAATGTGCCGAGGCTTGTCCTATGGGACTTGAGCCGTTCCTTCTCCAGAGACTTGCCCGCCATGGCATGACAGAGGAGCTCGAGGCCAATGCCGTCCAGGATTGTATCGAGTGCGGATGCTGTCTCTACAGCTGCCCTGCATATATTCCTCTTCTGGATATCATCAGGATTGCCAAAGGACAGGTTATGGGCATTATCAGAGCGCGTGCCGCTGCTGCCAAAGCCGCTGCACAGGCCGCCGCTCCACAGAAATAAGTTGAACGAATATAACCAATTAATATACGATGAATAGACTTCTCGTTTCTCCGGCACCGCATATCCATGCTGCTGTTTCCACCAAATCGCTTATGCGTGACGTGGTGATAGCATTGCTGCCGGCAGTAATAGTCTCGGTCGTTTTCTATGGCCTTGGCGAAATCGTTGTCCTCGGCACAAGTGTAGTATCCTGCATCCTTGTCGAGTATCTGATAACAAAGTTCCTTCTGAAGAAGCCTTCCACTGTGTGTGACTACTCGGCAGTTTTGACAGGTATTCTTCTGGCATTGAACCTTCCTTACACCACACCTTGGTGGGTTGTGTTCATCGGTGCCCTGTTTGCAGTGGGTGTCGTGAAGATGACATTCGGCGGTCTGGGACAGAATATTTTCAATCCTGCCATCGCCGGGCGTGTGTTCCTTCTCGTTTCTTTCCCTGCATATATGACCAACTGGCAGATGCCTGGCGGACTTTTCGGTGTCGATGCCGTTTCAGGTGCCACACCTCTCGGTCTTATCAATGAAGGTATCATGAACGGACAGACAGTCCCTGAAATCATGTCGGCAAACGGCCTTTCATATTCACAGATGCTGTTCGCCAATATCGGCGGTTCAGTAGGTGAAATCTCTGCATTGGCATTGCTCGCAGGTTTCGTGTATCTTCTTGTCCGCAAGGTGATCAGACCTCATATCACCCTTTCTATCTGGGCTACCGTTGCGCTTGTTTCACTTGTGTTCTGGCTTGCGGCTCCTGACAGATTCACGGATCCTCTGTTCAACCTTCTTTCCGGAGGTATGATTCTCGGTTCCTGCTTCATGGCGACTGACTATGTCACATCACCTATGTCAGTGAAGGGCGGTATCGTCTATGGTATCGGTATCGGATTCATTACATTGATGATCAGATACTTCGGTTCATATCCTGAAGGAATGTCATTCGCAATCCTTATCATGAACTCTACAGTTCCGCTTATCAACATGTGGTTCCATCAGAAAAAATATGGGAGGAAATAACAATGGCGGCAAAATCAAATCTTCTTAATATGGCGCTCTGTCTCTTCTGCACCACACTTATATGCTCTGCAGTTCTTGCCGGTGTATATGCCGTGACCAAGGAGCCGATTGACGAGACCAACAAGGCCATTCTCAAGGCCTCTATCGCCAAGGTTCTTCCTGAAGGCGGTGAAATTTCAGACGCCCAGACCTGTGAGGTAGGCGGCCAGCCGTCAGAGTGCTGGTTCAGCACCAAAGACGGTGAGGTTATGGGTACGGCAGTCAAATCTACAGTAGTAGGTTTCGGCGGTCCCCTCACTCTGATGGTAGGTATCCTTCCTGACGGAACAGTTTACAATACATCTGTGCTTTCTCACTCCGAGACTCCTGGACTTGGCGCGAAATGTACTTCCGATGAGCATTTCATGACCCAGTTCAAGGGCTGGAATCCTGAGCAGAAGAAACTTCTCGTGAAGAAAGACGGTGGTGATGTGGATGCCATTACGGCTTCTACGATTACCTCCAGAGCTTATACTTTGGCCATCCAGAATGCCCTGAACGCATTGACGACACTCCCTCTTGAGGGCGGTGATCCTGTGCAGGACGAAACTCCGGCCGAAGGTGAGTCAACCCCTGTTGAAGTAGAATAAGGAGGACTGAACAATGACAAAATTTCAACTCATAACAAAAGGTCTTGTCAAGGATAACCCTACATTCGTGCTTATCCTTGGTATGTGTCCTACATTGGCCACTACAACATCAGCCGTCAACGGTCTCAGCATGGGACTTGCGACACTTTTCGTGCTGATTCTTTCGAACATGGCTATCTCTGCCATCGCTCCTGCTGTTCCTGACAAGGTTCATATCCCTGTCTATATCGTGGTGATCGCCACATTCGTGACTGTTCTTCAGTTCCTTATGCAGGCGTTTGTGCCGGATATCTATGCCACCCTCGGTCTGTTCATCCCTCTTATCGTGGTGAACTGTATCGTCCTCGGACGTGCTGAGGCATTCGCCAACAAGAACGGCATTTTCGATTCTGCTCTTGATGGACTCGGCGTAGGTCTCGGATTCACATTGTCATTGACAGTGATAGGCCTCGTGAGGGAAATCCTCGGAAGCGGCTCCGCATTCGGCTGGAAGTTCATGCCTGGTGACGGTATCCTCGCTTTCGTGATGGCTCCGGGTGCATTCCTTGTCCTCGGCTACCTCATGGTTCTGTTCAACAAATTCCTCAAGAAATAATAACGTGCTCTGATTATGGAAATTTTACTTATTATAATATCTGCGGTATTTGTCAACAATGTCGTTCTCGCGCAGTTCCTCGGAATCTGTCCGTTCCTCGGAGTTTCCAACAAACTCTCCACGGCGACCGGAATGTCTGCGGCAGTATGCTTCGTCATCACGCTTGCGACACTTGTGACTTACCTGCTGAATAACTTCGTGCTTGTTCCTCTTCAGCTCGAGTTCCTCCAGACCATTTCATTCATCCTGGTCATCGCGGCTCTCGTGCAGATGGTGGAAATCGTCTTGAAGAAGGTCAGCCCGTCTCTGTATCAGGCACTTGGAATCTTCCTGCCTCTTATTACAACGAACTGTACCGTTCTCGGTGTCGCTATCAATGTCGTTACCAAGGAATTCACATTCGGTCAGGCTGCCCACATGCTGAATCTCGGTGAGGCTGTCCTTTATGCCTTCGCCACTTCAGTGGGTTATGGCCTTGCGATGGTGCTTTTCGCCGGTATGCGTGAGCAGCTTGCATTGAGCAGTGTTCCGAAGTCTTTCCGCGGAATTCCTATCGCGCTCATCACCGTCAGCATTTTGGCTATGGCGTTCATGGGATTCTCAGGAATGTGTTAAATTGCGGAATAATTCATATATTTGTCACTACAGGGTCGTGTTGCCGCGATTTTTGCAGTGAAAAATCTGAACCAGGGCAGCTGACCGTCGGTCGGCTGCCCATAAAATTTGAATAATATGAAAAAAGCACTTATCGTCATTGCTGCCGTTTTCGGCTTCGCATTGGTTGCTTCCGCCCAGCCTAAGGCAATCGGAGGCAGACTTGGTTATGGTCTTGAGGCAAGTTATCAGCACTTCCTCGGAAATCCTAACTTCCTGGAAGTAAACCTCGGTCTCGACTTGTTCGGAGGTGAGCCTGGTTTCCGTGCTACCGGTACTTACAACTTCACCTTCGCTCAGCCTAATTGGACTCCGAGAGGAAACTGGGCATGGTATGCAGGTCCTGGTGCCACACTCGGTACAACCCATTACAATGATGACAACAATTTCTTCTTCGGCCTCGTAGGCCAGGTGGGACTTGAATACACCTTCTGGTTCCCTCTCCAGCTTTCAGCAGACTTGCGTCCTACCATCGGAATCTGCGACGGCGAGTTCTGGACCAACGGTATCAAATATGGTTTCATCCCGACGATCAGCGTAAGATACAGCTTCTAATTGGCGTAGGCTCATATTTGGGCAAGGTGTATTTGAAGTTTCGTGCGTAAATCTTAATTTAGCGCGCGGAACTTTTTTTGTGGGTGTCCGTTACCCTGATATCTGACATAACACATTTGTCTATGAACGGTTACAAGAGAGCTGAATATCTCGTCTATATGTCCTGCTGGATTCTGCTTGTGGCTTTTTCGGTCATAAGCAGCTGGGCTATGGTCCAGAACCATACACTTCTGATGATGAAGAAGATTTTGGGGTCGGTATGCATGTTCCTGCTGCCTCTCTTCGTGTTCTTTCTGATTCATAATTTCCTGATTGCGCCGCTTCTGGTCTATAAGAAGAAGACATGGCTTTATTGCACATTGGCAGTAATGTTGCTTTCGGGATTTGTCGCATATCAGACGGCTGCAAGGAACAAGGCCGTACAGACACTGATATTTCATGAGCTGATTCCCGAGAGCAGGATCGACAGGGCTGACATCCCTCATGATATGCCCCGCAACCGGCCGATAAGATACAGGGATATTCCGCACGGACTGTTCACTCCCGAGATGGCGATGAACATATTCGCCTTTATTCTTGCCTGTGCGAATCTGGGAGTGAAATTTGTGTGCTTCACTGCCGCGAACAACGAGAAGGTGCAGACCATGAAGACCGAGAATCTCGGGCAGCAGCTCCAGTATCTCAGATATCAGATCAATCCTCACTTTTTCATGAATACGCTGAACAATATCCACGCACTTGTGGACATTGACCCTGAAATGGCGAAATCCAGTATCGTGGAACTTTCCCGTCTGATGCGTTACATCCTTTACGACGGGAACAAGCCGACGATTCCGCTGTCCAAGGAAGCGCAGTTCATTTCGCAGTATGTGGCATTGATGAAAATCAGATATGCCGATGACATTGACATTGACCTTTCCCTTCCTGAGGGGCATCCCGAAGGCGATGTGCCTCCGCTGGTCTTCGTCACCTTCGTGGAGAATGCGTTCAAGCACGGCATCAGTTACGAGGGGCGCTCGTTCGTGAAGATCCGTATGGAGATGGAAGGCAAGACTTTGAAATTCAGTTGCGTGAACAGCAGGCATCCGAGCCGTCCTGCCGACAATTCCAGCGGAATAGGGCTGGAAAACGTAAGAAAAAGACTATCTTTGCTGTATGGAGACAAGTATTCTATGAAAGTCGTCGAAAAGGATGACATTTATGACGTTTCCGTCGAAATCCCATTATTAAGAACTGAATATGATTAATTGTATCGCAGTCGATGACGAGCCATTGGCATTGAAACAACTGGAAAACTACATCTCGCAGGTGCCTTTCTTTGATTTCAAAGGCGGGTGCAGGTGTGCGGCCGAAGCCATGAAATATATTCGGGAAGACATCGTGGACGCGATTTTTCTGGATATCAACATGCCTGACATCAATGGAATTGACTTTGTCAAGACCCTCGTGACGCCTCCGATAATAGTGTTTACTACCGCATACGCCGATTACGCCGTGGAGGGGTTCAAGGTCAATGCTGCCGATTATCTTCTGAAGCCGTTCAGTCTGGACGAGTTCCGCCGCGCTGCAGAAAAGGTACGGGTGCAGTATGAACAGCGGGAGGGCAATTCAACTGCCGTGGCAGATGAGGACGATTCCCTGTTCTTCAAGACCGATTATAAGATTGTCCGTGTCAATGTCTCCTCGATTTCATGTATCGAGGGCATGAGCGAGTATCTTAAACTGCACATGGACGGGAACGTGGATCCGCTTGTCATCCTGTTGAGCATGAAGAAATTGGAAGGACGCCTTCCGTCATATTTCATGAGGGTCCACAAGTCCTATATAATTAATCTGAGGAAGATCCGTGAGGTGGCGCGCGGACGGGTTCTTATGGAGGACGGGACTCTGATACCTGTGGGAGACATGTATAAAGAAGCATTCCAGGCTTATCTGGACAGTAAATTTTTAGGAAAGTGATAGCATTATTCGACTTTGACGGTGTCGTGATGGATACCGAAAAACAATATACGTCCTTTTGGAACAATATTGGTGAGAAATATCTGGGAGTCAAGAACTTAAGTGACGAAATAAAGGGGCAGACCCTGGTGCAGATCTATTCAATGCACTTCAGCGGCATGGAGAAGGAAAAGGAAGAGATAACTGCAAATCTCAATGCCTTCGAAAAGGAAATGCCTTATGAGCTTGTGCCCGGAGTCCTTGATTTCATGAACGTACTGAAGTCTGCCGGTGTGCCGATGGCCATAGTCACCAGTTCCAATGCCGAGAAGATGGCAAATGTCTATCGTCATTATCCGGAACTCAAGCCGCTGGTCGGCCATATCTATACCAGCGAGTTTTTCACCAAGTCAAAGCCGGATCCGGAGTGTTTCCTGCTGGCAATGAAAGAATTGGGCGGCACTGAGACCGATACCGTCATTTTCGAGGACTCTGTCAACGGTCTGAAGGCCGCGCGTGCGACCGGAGCAGCCGTAATCGGATTGACTACCTCGAATCCGGAAGAAGTCGTGCGGGAAATGTCCGACATGTGCATCAATGATTTCACACATATGACCATCAATGCTGCAAGGCAGGTTATTGAACTCCACAACAGCCGCCAGACACGGCACTTGATAAATGATTAACTTAGGGTGAACCATATCAGGGCCTCCGTTACAGAAGTGTAAACGGAGGCTTTTTCTATGTAAAAAGTGTAAGTCTTATCGTAAAAAGTGATTAATAACTTAAAGAAATTTTTGATTTTTTCAGATTATTCGTAACTTAGGGGAGCGTAACATGATAAAAACTGTAAAAAGTTTACAATATGGCTGAAAAATATCTTTTACTTGGCGATGAGGCTCTCGCGCTGGGTGCTCTGCATGCCGGAATCTCCGGTGTATATGCTTATCCCGGCACGCCTTCCACTGAAATTACTGAGTATATCCAGGGTCACCCTCTTGCACGCGAGAGAGGTATTCACTGCACTTGGAGTACTAATGAAAAAACCGCAATGGAGTCCGCACTCGGAATGTCATATTCCGGAAAGCGCGTTCTTGTCTGCATGAAACATGTGGGAATGAATGTGTGCGCAGACGCATTCGTGAACTCTGCCATTACCGGTGCCAACGGCGGTCTGGTAGTGGTTGCTTGCGATGACCCGTCACAGCATTCATCCCAGAACGAGCAGGATTCCAGGTTCTACGCTGACTTTGCGATGGTTCCATGCTTCGAGCCTTCTGACCAGGAAGAGGCTTACCACATGGTCCGTGAGGCTTTCGAGTATTCAGAGAAAAACCATATTCCGGTTCTGATGAGACTCACCACCAGAATGGCACATTCAAGGGCCGTTGTCACTACAGACGACATCCTTGGGCAGAATGAGATCAGATACCCGGCTCCTGAAAGGGCGTCTGCATGGGTGACTCTTCCTGCCAATGCCAAGAAACGTGTCCGTGAACTTGCAGACGAGATTCTCCGCTTCAGAGAAGATTCTGAAAATTCATCTGACAATTCATATGCTCCGGGAACCGACACAAGTCTCGGAATCGTTGCCTGCGGTATCGGCTACAACTATCTCATGGAGAATTATCCGGAGGGATGCCCGTTCCCTGTCCTCAAGGTCACCAGATATCCGTTCCCAAAGAAACAGGTTATGGAAATGGCTGAGAGATGCAGCAAAATATTGGTCATCGAGGAAGGCCAGCCTCTCATCGAAGAGAAGATGCGCGGACTCCTTTATGACGAAAAGAACTGCAAAGTCGAGATCAAGGGCCGACTTGACGGCACTCTCCCTCGTACCGGCGAACTTGATCCGGATTCAGTCCGCAAGGCATTGGGCATGGAGCCTTTGAATGCATGCGGCAAGTCTGAGGTCCCTGTTCCTAGACCACCGGCACTCTGTCAGGGTTGCGGCCACAGGGATTTCTATACCGCCCTCAATGTCGTTCTCGAAAAATATGAACCATCCGCAAGGGTATTCAGCGATATCGGCTGCTATACATTGGGTTACCTTCCTCCGTTCAAGGCATTCCACACTTGCGTCGAGATGGGTGCATCCATCACCATGTCCGTCGGTGCCGCCGATTCAGGTGTCTGGCCGGCCGTAGCCGTAATCGGTGACTCTACATTCACCCACAGCGGTATGACCGGACTTCTGGATGCCGTGAATACTCATGCCGACATCGTTGTCTGCATCTCCGACAACCTCACTACAGGAATGACCGGCGGACAGGATTCTGCAGGTACCGGGAAACTGGAGCAGATCTGCATCGGCCTCGGCGTCGAGCCTGAGCATGTCAGAACCATTGTTCCGCTTCCTAAGAACTATCCGGACATGGAGAAAGTCATTGACGAAGAAATCAATTATCATGGCGTGTCAGTCATAATCTGCCGTAGGGAGTGTATCCAGACAGCCAGACGTCATGCTGCAGCAGCCGCAAAGAAAAACGCTTGAATCAACAGATAATAGTATGGAAAAGAAAGATATAATCTTGGCCGGCGTAGGAGGACAGGGTATCCTCTCTATCGCTACAGTAATCGGTTGGGCCGCATTGGACCAGAACCTTCATCTGAAACAGGCGGAAGTGCATGGCATGAGCCAGCGTGGAGGTGATGTCCAGAGTAATCTGCGCCTCAGCGATTCGCATATATGGAGTGACCTTATTCCGAAGGGAGAGTGTGACCTGATTCTTTCTCTGGAGCCGATGGAGGCATTGAGATATCTTCCTTGGCTCTCCAAGGAAGGATGGATCGTCACCAATACTACTCCGTTCCTGAATATTCCCAACTATCCTGAGATGGAAAAGGTTCAGCATGAACTCGATTCAGTCGGAAGAGTCATTTCGCTTGACTGCGACAGCATCGCCAAGGATGTAGGTTCTCCAAAGAGCGCCAATATGGTTCTGCTCGGAGCATCTGCTTCCGTGATGAAAATCATTGATGAGGATAAGCTTCGCGAAGGCATTACCGAGGTGTTCAGACGTAAGGGCGACAAGATTGTCGAGATGAACATCGCCGCTTTCAATGCAGGTCTCGAGGTTTCCAAGAAATTTATTTAGTTGCAGGATGTTACCGGTTTCAGAAAATGTTTTGCAGGATGTCCTGAAAAAATTGGATATCTCTGATATAAATAATGCTACGATTAGACAATGTGTCAATGTTGCCCATGAACTTGAGCATATCTCAGGTGAGAAGTTCGTCCATCTCGAGTTCGGTATTCCGGGTATTGCTGCCTGTCAGGTAGGCATCGATGCCCAGAAGAAGGCTCTGGACTCAGGCTATGCCTCTGTCTATCCTCCTGCCTGCGGAATCCAGGAACTGAAGGACAACGGAGCCCGCTTCGTGAAGGCGTTCACCGGCATTGACATAAACCCTGAGGGAATCGTTCCGACGACGGGGTCAATGCAAGGATGCTACAACCTTCTTTTGGAATGTTCTCAGCTGAATCCTGACAAGGATACTGTCGTATATCTGAATCCTGGTTTTCCGTCACATTATGTCCAGGCCAAGGTCATCGGTCTCAAGACCCGCATGTTCGACATCTATGACTGCAGGGGAGAGCTGCTCCGTGACAAACTGGAGTCGTTGTTCTCAGACGGCAAGGTTTGCGCGATAGTATATTCGAACCCAAACAACCCGTCATGGGTATGTCTGACGGAAGCGGAGCTCAAGATTCTCGGTGAGATGTGTACAAAGTATGACGTCATAGCCCTTGAGGACATGGCATATATGTGCATGGATTTCCGTAAGGACCGCTCAGTGCCGTTTGCCGCACCTTACCAGCCGTCAGTTGCCAACTATACCGACAACTGGGTGATGATGATTTCCGCATCCAAGATTTTCAGCTATGCCGGAGAGCGTATCGCCATGGTTGCCATTTCGGACAAACTGTACAAGAGGGAATACCCGCAGCTGCGTGCAAGATACGGTATCGGACACTTCGGTGACAACTTCTCTCTGACATTCATCTATGTCAATTCGTCAGGAACATCACATACAGCACAGTGCGCCTTTGCAGCAATGCTCGGTGCCGCTGCAGACGGAATGTATGATTTTGTCGACAACATGAGGGAATACGCCCGCCGTGCAGCCAGGGTGAAGGATGCGTTCCGTGCCAACGGATTCCATCTTGTCTATGACAAGGACCTGGATGAGGAAGTCAGCGACGGTTTCTTCTTCACGGTAGGTTATCCGGGAAAGACCGGAAGCGAACTGCTGCTTGGCCTTCTCCGCTGCGGAGTATGCGCGATAACATTGACTTCGACGAGAAGCACAAGGGAGGGAATCCGCGTGTGCGTATCGCTGATGAAGTCTGAAGATGATTTTGTCCGCCTTGAGCGCGGATTGGAAAGATTCCGTGAGCTTTTCGGGACAGCCTGACCTGAAGCCCTGACTGTCAGGGGACAAGGTCAATGTCAATACGGAATCCTTTCGAGATTTTTCACAAAATAATTTTAGAAAGTATGAAATATGTAAGTGCTGACGAGGCGATGAAACTCGTCAACTCGGGTGACTCGGTTTATTTCCAGGGAAGTACCGCAGTTCCTATTATATTGCAGGAAGCTCTGGCTCGTCGTGCAGATGAGCTGCGCGATGTCAAGATCGTGTCCGGCTTCAATGTCACCAAGGGCGTTGCCCCGTTCTGCCGTCCGGAATTCAAGGATTCATTCATAGTGAACTCCGTGTTCCTCTGTGCAGACCAGCGCAAATACGTGGCTGACGGATACGGCAGCCTGATACCGGGTTTCCTCGGTGAAATTCCGGGTCTGTTCCGCCGCAGGGAAATTCCTATTGATGTGGCATGTATAAACTGCTCTCTTCCGGACGAGAACGGCTATTGCAGCTATAACATTTCTGCAGACCTTGCCGAATCCGCCGTGGAGGCTGCCAGAGTGGTAATCGCTCAGATAAACAAGAGCATTCCGTATCTTTACGGCTCAGCCATGATCCATGTGTCTGAAATTGACGCGGCTGTAGAATGTGATGATCCGCCGGTAGATATGCAGTTCGGTGCTCCTACGCCTATAGAGGCTGCCATCGGTTCATATATCGCCCAGGAGATTCCTGACGGGGCTACTCTTCAGATTGGCGTCGGCGGTATTCCTAATGCCATTCTCAATGGCCTGAAGGACCACAAGCATCTCGGACTGCACACTGAGGCCATGACAGACGGAGTGTTCAGACTCATGCAGTCAGGTGTCATTGACAACTCCTGCAAGAAGGTGGAGACCGGTCGCAGCGTGGCTTGTCTCGCTCTCGGTTCCCGTCACATGTACGAGTATCTGGACCACAACAAGGATGCCTGGTTCCGTGACGTGAGCTGGACCAATGATCCTCAGAGAATCCGCCAGAACCCTAAGGCTATGGCTGTCAATTCCGCTATCGAGGTCGATATTACCGGACAGGTATGTGCGGACAGTATCGGAGATATGATTTTCTCAAGTGTCGGCGGACAGCATGACTTCATGTATGGCGCTGCTCTTTCTGAGGGCGGCAAGACATTCATCGCTCTGCCTGCAAGGACAATGAAGGGCAAGTCCAAGATTGTGGCCCACCTTGCTCCGGGTGCCGGCGTGGTAACTACACGCTTCCAGACCCAGTACGTCGTTACTGAATACGGCTGTGTATATCTGAGAAACAAGAACCTCGTCGAGCGTGCCAAGGCTTTGATTTCCATTGCACATCCTGATGACAGGGAGGAACTCGAGCGCGCAGCAGCTGAAAGATTCGGCTATATGTGGTATAGGCTTTCCGGTCTATCTGACCTGTAGTCTTCCACTGGAAACAATATGAAGAAAGCGGTTCCGGAATCCCGGAGCCGCTTTCTTTATAGTCTAATCTGCAGTCCTGCAGATGTATATGTTACTCTTTAGGAATCAGAGCGAAAGTCAGTTCACCCTTGCAGCAGAGCTTGCCGCCTACCTCGAGTTTTGCTGAGCAGAAATAGAGGGAACCTCTCTTCTCGTTCAGCTTGGCCGTAATCTCGCAGACGTCGCCTGGCTTTACAGGGTTCTTGAAACGGACCTTGTCAAGTCCTGCGTAGAGTGTGAGATGCCCTGGGATGTCCTCCTTTACAAGAATAGCACAGCTCTGTGCCATAATCTCGCACTGGATTACACCAGGAACGATAGGGTTGCCAGGGAAATGTCCCCTTGTGAAGAACTCATCTTCCTTGATGGTGTATTTGCAATGTGCAATACCGTTCTCATCAATTTCGGCCTCGTCCACCAGAAGCATCGGCTCTCTGTGAGGGAGGAACTGTTTGATATCTTCCTTGTTCATATATGTTCGGGTTTTAGTACGTTCGGTTTGGTTTAGTCCTCGTATTTGCGGAATGCTACGCAGGCATTGTGTCCGCCGAATCCGAGTGAATCGGAAATACCGATTGTAAGATCAGTCTTGACTGCGGTGTTAGGTGTATAGTCGAGATCGCATTCAGGATCCGGTGTGTCAAGATTGATGGTAGGAGGAACGAGGCTGTTGTTGAGTGCAAGAATTGTAGCGATAGCCTCAGCAGCTCCGGCAGCACCGAACATATGTCCGGTCATACACTTGATGGAGCTGATATGAGCCTTGTAGGCGTAGTCGCCGAGCGCAAGCTTGTAAGCCTTGGTCTCTGCCACGTCGTTCAGTCTGGTACCTGTTCCGTGTGCATTGATATACATCTTGTCAGTTTCCTTGTTGAAACCTGCCTCTTCGAGTGCGAGTTCGATACACTTTGCCTGGGTCGTTCCTTCAGGCCTAGGTGCAGTTGCGTGGTAAGCGTCACAGGTGTTGCCGTAACCTACAATCTCGGCTATGATCTTGGCACCGCGTGCTTTTGCGTGCTCGAGTTCCTCGAGGACGAGAATACCTGCTCCGTCACCCATTACGAAACCTGCGCGGTTTGCATTGAATGGGAGAGATGCGTATTTCGGATCCTCTGCACGGGAGAGTGCTTTGGCATTGGCAAAACCGGCGATTCCGAGAGGAATTGTCGCATTTTCGCAGCCTCCGGCGATGATTGCGTCGGCATAGCCGTTGCGGATTGCGCGGAATGCCTCACCGATATTGTTCGTAGAGGTTGCACATGCTGTTACAACGTCGATGCAAGGGCCCTGTGCATGATGCTTGATTGCAATATGTCCTGCCGCGATATTGGAAATCATGGTAGGGATGAAGAGAGGAGAAATCCACTGGCCTGAAGGGTCCTCGATCATCTTTGCAGTCTCGCGGTACTGGATTTCAAATCCGCCGATGCCGGAACCTACATATACGCCGAGTCTGAACGGGTCGATGTTCTGTCCTTCGCCTTCAGAAACGAGACCGGCCTGCTGCATGGCTTCGTATGCTGCAGCTACGCCATACTGTGTGAAGAGATCCTGTTTTCTGCTGAAAGCCTTGTCCATTCCGTATTCTTCCGGATGGAAATCCTTGATTTTTCCTGCGATTCTAACCGGGAGGTTGTCGGTAGGGAATTCCTTGATATAGTCGATACCGCAAACGCCGTTGATAAGGCTGTTCCAGAATGTCTTTACATCATTTCCGACTGGAGAAATGACGCCCATACCTGTTATTACTACTCTTTTTGTCATATTGTATTCTGTTCTCGGCAAGCCTTCCAAGCTCTTGCCCTGATGTTATTGCTGGTGCCTGGCCACCGCTTGCTTTGGTGTTCAGTCTTTCGCACCCCGCGAAACCTGAACTGTTATATAATAAGTGACGGGGCGTTCTTGAGCAACCTCTCAGCTCCGCCCATGATATCTTCCACGATATCTTTTGCGCTTTCTCTCTTGTGGATCATGCCGGCAACTTCACCTGCGAGGTAGCTGCCCATGTTGTCGCCTTCGAATACGGCCTTGCGCATTGCACCCTTTCCGAAGTCGAGGACTTCCTCCTTAGGAACTGCAGGGTCATACTCCATCTTGAAGAACTTCTTGGAGAACGGAGTCTTGAGGCAGCGCACTGCATCGCCGAGAGACTTTCCTGTTACGATTGTGCTGACATCTGAAGCCTTGATGAGCTTCTCCTTATAGTTTTCGTGTACGATGCACTCGTCAGCGATGAGGAACCTGGTTCCCACCTGAACACCTACAGCGCCGAGCATGAAGGCTGCAGCTGCGCCTCTTCCGTCGAAGATACCGCCGGCTGCCATTACAGGAATGTCCAGAGCGTCAATGACCTGAGGAACGAGAGCCATAGTATGGTTGTCACCCACGTGACCGCCTGATTCTGCACCTTCTGCAACTACGGCAGTAGCGCCGAGTTCCTGCATTTTCAATGCATAGGCAACGGA
This sequence comes from uncultured Bacteroidales bacterium, assembly GCA_934700615.1. GTDB lineage: Bacteria > Bacteroidota > Bacteroidia > Bacteroidales > UBA932 > Cryptobacteroides. The sequence continues at coordinate 123,617 of CAKUXR010000001.1, read as the reverse complement.
TGCGACTACAGGGATGACCTTGATTCCTGCGGCTTTCCATTTTTCCATATAGGCGGCAGGAGAACCTGCACCTGTTGTGAGGATTTTCACGCCTTCTTCGATTACCATATCAGCAACCTCAGCAGCATTCGGAGCTGCAAGCATGATGTTTACGCCGAAAGGTTTGTCGGTAAGTTCACGACATTTCCTGATTTCAGCCCTGACGGCCTCTGTTCCGTAATTGATTGAAGAAATGAGGCCGAGGCCACCGGCATTTGAAACTGCAGCAGCAAGTTTTGCATCTGCAATCCAAGCCATACCTCCCTGGAATAAAGGATACTTGATTCCGAGGATATCGCAAATAGGACTTTTAATCATATTAATATAGTATTATCAATCTGCAAATATAATAAATTTTACCATTCCAGTACAGCGACTCCGGACAACAGGCCGGCACCAAACGCGCTGAAGACCAGAATATCACCCTTTTTGAACATACCTTTGCGGTTGCACTCGTCCAGAAGAATTGCACAAGATGCGGAAGACGAGTTTCCGTGGTCGGAAATGTTTGCCGGGAACTTCTCTTCCGGCTCCTGGAGATAATATTTGATCGCGTCGATGATTCTCTGGTTTGCCTGGTGTACCAGATAGAAATCCACCTGTTCCTTAGTCATGTTGAGCTCTTTCAGAAGCGACTCGACATCAGTCGTGGAGGCATTGACAGCGAATTTGAACACTTCTTTTCCCTTCATTTGGAGCGGCACGTCGATTTCTCCTTTCGTGATGTACGGTGTCGGCTCAAGACGGCGCTTCTCCCAAATCTTGTCCGGTGAAGGCAGTGAATGAAGCTGGATTCCCTTCATGTTGTCACCCTCTGTGAACACTGCGGCGCCGGCTCCGTCCCCGAAGAGGACGCAGGTGGCCCTGTCTTTCCAGTCCGTCATCCTTGTCGGCTCCTCCGCACAGACGATCAGCACATTCTTCGCCTTCCCCGCGAGGAAGCGGCACTCGGCGATATCCATCGCATAGATGAAGCCCGGGCATGCGCAGTTTATGTCAATGCAAGGACAGGTCAATCCTATCTTTGAAGATATGATGCAGCTCAGTCCTGGAGTTATGTATTCGTTGATTACGTTCGAGCAAATGAAATAGTCGATGTCGGATGGCTTCAGCCCTGACATTTCCAGTGCGTTCAATGCGGCCTGGGCTCCCAGGTCTTCCAGATTCTCGTCACTGATGACATGTCTGGTCCTGATTCCGGTGCGGGGTATGATCCATTCGTCACTTGTGTCCAGAAACTCAGAAAGCATGTCGTTCGTGACAACTTTCTTCGGGAGGGCACTTCCGGTTCCTATTAGTCTCATAAAATTATACTTTTTCGGTTTAGATTTTACGTCTTGCACCTGGGGAGCGCAGACCGCTCCGGTGCTTTAGTCCGGCAAATATAGCCCCATTATAATGGGCGTTAAAAAGAATGTGGTGAAATGCGCCGGAAGAACGCCGATATTTGGTGAGATTGCCCTATAAGTGGCGAAATTCATTAATAATACGTATATTTGTCAGATTAAAAATGGAGAATATGTCAGATAAATATAAGTTGCCAAATTATTTCAGACAGAAGTACCAATTGATTGCAACTGTCACATTTACAGCGTTTTTCTCATTGGTATTCATGCTCGTCAGCATCCCTTTCTCCCACAATGCGTGGTTTGAACTCGGTGCTTCCGAGGCTTTTGGCTATACTGCGGCATTTTTTATAATAGGACTTCTCGTAATCATCTTTAGCAAGCGTATCATGTACGCGACAAGACTGCGCGACATGAGCTATTCCCAGTATGTGCTCTGGAATATTTCCGAGGTTGTCGTGATATGTATTCTTTATACGTCTTTTTCATTGAAGGGGGACAGCCTGGGAATCATAGAACTGCATGAAAGGTCAGTTGTGCACATTTTCCTGAACTCTTTCCTGTATGCTTTCATTTCATTGATGTTTCCATATCTAATTGCGGGAATGTACTTCGCCATCATTGACAAGAACAACATCATCCGCCTGATGAACTATTCCAATGTTGTTTCGGACGAGCCGATTTCTCCGAAAGACGAGAAGAAGATAACCCTGTTCGACAACAGCGGCGTGCTTAAGATGTCAGTGAGCCTTACAAGCCTGTATTACATTGAGTCTGACGACAATTACATAATAGTATGGTACGAAGACAGCAACAAGGACCTGAAGAAATACATGTTGCGCTGCAGGCTGAAGACCGTGGAAGAGAGCTTCAAGGGCAGCAGTCTTGTCCGTTGTCACAGGCAGTATGTCGTCAATATGGACAAAGTCAAAGTGCTCCGCAAGGAAAAGGACGGTTATCAATTGAATCTCGAAAATGATACGATTCCGCCGATTTCCATTACGAAGACATACGCCGAAAATGTCCTCGCATATCTGAAGGACATTCCGTTGAAAACTCAGTAGTAATAATAGTAAATCTTATTTCCTGTGCTTGCGGTTTTTCCTGTCTGTCCTGAGACGGTAGGTGCTTTCCACGAGGAGCTCGTCCGCGAGAATGCCCCTTGCCGCCATGCAGTCGAGAATGACGGAAACGAGAGGGAAAATTGCATTGACCTTATAGATGAGTCTTGTTCCCTCCGCGCCGGCGTGGAGATTAACGAAGAACTCGACGGCGAGCCAGATCTGGAAACCGAGGGTCACAAGAGCCGCGAATACGGCAGTCCTGTACTGGAACACCCTGATCTTGTATGTCGTCAATGCCAGAATGTTGAGTACCAATATGATAATTAAGAGGATGGCATAAGGGATATATGTAAGGTATTTGAATGTCTCAAGCACCTCGCCGTCAGGTCCGGGAACATAAGCCTTGACGCTGAACAGCATTACCGCCATCAGAATTGTAGAAATTGCAAGATATAATGTCTGTATTCTCTGCCACATAATTGTTCCAATTTTTGTTTAGCGGCTGCAAATATAGGAAATACGACTCTAAAAAACTAACTTTGACGGATTCTATGTCGGTTATTGGATATTGAAAATCAGTTATGGAAAAGGAAAGAGGCGTGGACAGGCTGTCCAGATACATAATTTACGGAGTTGCCGCTGCCATAGCATTGGCGGCGGGCTGGTATTTCCGCAATGTCATAATCTATGTCATTCTCGCGGCGGTGGTCTCACTGCTCGGAAAACCGGTCATGAACCTGCTCCGCCATGTCAAAATCAGGAAAAAGTCAATGCCGGACTGGCTCCAGGCCGTCCTCGTCATAGTCTTCATCCTGAGCATCTTCCTTGTCATCTTCACCCAGGTCATCCCTGTCGTGGTCGGCATCGTCCAGAAGATTTTCGACAATCTTTCGGCATCCGACTACTCACTTCCGGTGGATACCTATACGGCCTCTGTCAATGCCGTAAATGCCTGGATGATATCGCATTTCCCTCAGTTCGGACCTGACTTCAGGATTGAAAGCGCCATCGGTTCTTTCCTCCGCAAGACATTCGACCTGACATCTCTTTCATCATTGATAGAATACATCGCCTCCTTCTTCGTATCTTTCGGAGTCGGAATCTTTTCGGTGGTGTTCATTTCTTTCTTTTTCATCAAGGACCCTATGCTTTTCCGCAAGATTGTCGGGGCTCTCGTCCCTGACCGCATCGAAAGCCGGGTGATTGACGCCATCGGTGACATTGAACATCTCCTCTCAAGATATTTCGTAGGACTCCTCGTGGAGGTCATCGGGGTGGCGGTCCTGAACTTCCTGTTCCTGTGGCTCATCGCCCGTATCGGTTTCAATGCTGCCATAGGTATCGCGTTCATCACCGGTATTCTCAACATTATCCCGTATGTGGGACCTCTTGTCGGCACTGTTATCGGTACTATTCTCGCTACCGTCCTGAAGTTCAGCGCTGCCGGATTGACAATCCATTTCTGGGGTTTCGTCCTCGTGCTCCTGGCCCTGTTCATGGTTACCCAGCTTGTGGACAATTTCCTGTTCCAGCCTCTGATTTACTCGACCAGCATCAAGGCCAGTCCTCTCGAGATTTTCATTGTCCTGCTCATAGCCGGCAATACAGCGGGAGTCATCGGAATGCTTGTCGCCATTCCTGCCTATACCGTTATCAGGGTCGTTGCCGGCCATTTCTTCGGAGACATCAAGGCAATCCGACGTCTGATTCCTGACAGTGAGCGGTTTGTAGAAGATAATTAACAATATCCGGCGGCGCGCCAACTGCCGGTCTTAAATTTTATACATATGAAAAAGTATTTTGCTTCAATATTGGCGGCGGTAGTGCTGGCGTTAATGTCAATGCCGGTGTATGCTGCCAAAAAGAACAAATGGACAGCAAAGGATGTCCCTCTGGCTGAGCCGACTGCGACTTACATGTTTGCCCACAGGGACACCTGTGACCTGTTTCTGGATTATTACAAGGCAACCCCAGGCAGTGCGACTGAAATTGACGGCAAGAAGAAACCTGCCATAATCTTCTCCTTCGGCGGCGGATTCGTGAGCGGAAACAGGGACAAGCCTCATTACCAGCAGTGGATAAAGCAGCTCAATGATAATGGATATCCTGTTTTCTCCATTGACTACCGCCTCGGTCTCAAGGGCCAAAGCGTCAAGGGAGTCAAGATGATAGGTGCCATAAAGCATTCCATTTATATCGGTGTCGAGGACCTGTACTCCGCTACCGGTTACATTCTCAAGCACGCCGATGAATTCGGTGTCCAGCCGGACAACATCGTGATTTCAGGGTCTTCCGCCGGTGCCATCATCGCCCTCCAGGCCGAGTATAACTTGTGTAACGGTTATGCGCCTTCGTCAATGCTGCCTTCTGATTTCAGATATGCAGGAGTCATCTCGTTCTCAGGAGCCATTTTCTCTACTCACGGCAAGGTTAAATATGCCTCTGCCCCTGCACCTCAGCTCCTTCTTCACGGCACCGCCGACCGCGTCGTGACTTACAAGTCCATCCGCGTATTCAATCTCGGTCTCTTCGGCTCATCCAAGATAGCCCATCGCCTGGACAAGAAAGGCTATCCTTATACCATAGTCCGCTACGTGGACCATACCCATGATATCGCGGATCTCATGTATTACACAGTCCCTGAGCAACTTCGTTTCCTGGAGGAGTCAGTTATAAAGAAAACCGGACGCAGTTCCGACATCATTCTCGATGACCCTGCCCTCCCTGTGGACAATACCCTCCGCACCTTGGGCGACCTGTACAAGTAGGATTCTGTCAATGACAGCCGGCTGTCAGAAGTCGGAAATGCAATAAGTCCCGGCCATGTTCTTCACGTGACCGGGACTTGTTCGATTCTGTTTCCAAGGCTTGTCTGCCTGGAAATGGACTTACTTTATGGCAGCCATCCTGTCAAGAGCGAGCTCTACCAGCTGGCGGACCATCGGCTTGTAGTCAGGATTGCTGTTCTGGAGGTATCTGTTGGCTATGGCGCAGCAGACGGTACCTGCCTGATGTCCCAGATGTGCGGACAGACCGGCGACAGCCGAACTCTCCATCTCGAAATTGGTAATGCGATAATCACCGAATCTGAAGGACTCGAAAGAATCGAGCATGTCAGGCATTGCGAGAGGAACTCTCACGACACGTCCCTGAGGGCCATAAAATCCCTGTGCTGAAATGGTTACGCCTCTTACTGTGCAGTCTTTGAAAGCCTCGATAAGTTTGTCGCCGGCCTTCACGAAATAAGGCGAGCCGAGATTGCAGTTCCAGCGGGTATGCACCTTGAACGCATCCTCCATGGCAGAGATGTTGATCTTGTCGCGGTCCGCATACCAGTTGAGAAGACCGTCGCAGCCGACAGAAACCTCTGAGAAGATGAAAGAACCGATAGGAATGTCAGGCTGGATCGCACCGCTCGTACCTATACGGAGAATTGTTAATGTCCTGTGCTCAGGCTTGACCTCCCTGGTTTTGAAATCGACATTGGCAAGAGCATCAAGCTCGGTAAGGACAATGTCAATGTTATCTGTTCCTATACCTGTGGAAAGGACAGTAATGCGCTCTCCATGATACTTTCCGGTGATGGAAACGAACTCTCTGGAAGCATGTCTGAATTCCTTTTCCTCGAGGAATTCGCCTACCATATCGACACGGCCCGGATCTCCTACAAGGATGACCTTGTCCGCAAGTTCTTCTGGTTTCAGATGAATGTGGAAAACTGATCCGTCATCATTGATAATCAATTCTGATTCAGGTATTCTAGCCATAATAAATATCATTTGCGAGGAGACTCCAGGTCCTTGCTGTTATTTTAAAGGGTTTCAACGCGCCTGGCCGCTTTGGGGTCGCCCCGGCAATCCGAAGAGTGCTGTCACATGGCGGCCTAAAAAAGTATGAAAGCGCTAATTTAAAACTTTTTTAATCGTTTTGCAAAATGAAACTCGTCAGTTCCTCGGCATTGTCAGCGATTTTCCACGGCTTCCCGGCCTCAAGCTCCTCTCTGGAACGGAAGCCCCATGTGACACCTACTGTGCGCACGGCAGCATTGGCCCCGGTCTGCATATCCACGTCAGAATCACCGACATACATCACCTCGTCAATCTTGATGTCAGGCCTTTCCGCCATAATCTGACGGACGATTGCCGGATCCGGTTTGATAGGCTGTCCCTCACGCTGTCCGAGAATTTTGAGGAACTTGACATCGCCGAAGAAATGGCGGATAAGTTTCTCGGCTCCCTCCTGATATTTGTTTGAGGCCAATGCCGGGATGACGCCCGCCCCTGTTATCTTATGGAGCATGTCAATGATTCCCGGATAGGGGAGTGTATCGTCACACATGTGTGCGTCATAGTATCCCAAGAAGAGTTCAGCCATCCTCTTGACTGTATCTTCAGTCGCCTTTCCATCAGGGACGGCACCTCTGAAAAGATTGTAGATGCCCCTTCCGCACAATTTATAATAGTCATTGATGGGCCTTTCAGGAAAACCGCACTCTCTCAAGGCGAAATTCGTCGCGTGCCCCAGGTCCTTGACCGTATCCAGAAGGGTTCCGTCAAGGTCGAAAATTACAAGTTTTGTCATTTCTATATGAATTTTTCAGCAGGCTCTGCCGCTGTCTTTTTGCTTACGTTCACCATAACTATCGTATCCGTCTTCTCCTTGTTCAGAACCAGTTTTATCGGACATCCGCCCATTTCAGGAGCCTCTCCCGAGGTGGCCTTGCATCCGATAATGAACTCTGACACAGGGGCTTCGATATACTTTACGATAGCACGCTTGAGAGGTCTTGCTCCATAGGCCGGGTCAAATCCCGCCTCCGCCACGAAGTTCTTTACGGAAGCCGGAACGGTGATAGGATAACCCGCCTCTGCCGACCTTTTTTTCAGATCCTTCAGCTCGATGTCCACAATCCTTGTCATGTCTTCCTTTCCGAGTTCGTGGAAGAATATCTTTTCGTCCACCCTGTTCATGAACTCAGGAGGAAAGACCTTGCGGACCGCCTTTTCTAGTACCATCTGCCTGTTGGTCTCCACCTTGCGCCCCGCAGTACTGAAACCGACGCCCCTTCCGTATTCCTGGATGTCGCGGCTTCCCACATTGGAGGTCATTATGATGATAGTGTTCTTGAAACTTACAGTGCGTCCCTCGCTGTCCGTGAGACGTCCGTCATCCATTACCTGAAGCAGAATGTTGAAAATGTCCGGATGCGCCTTCTCTATCTCGTCCAGCAATACGACACAGTACGGCTTCCTGCGCACCTTCTCGCTGAGTTGTCCTCCCTCCTCATATCCGACATATCCCGGAGGCGCTCCGATCAGCCTTGATACGGAGAACTTCTCCATGTACTCACTCATGTCGATTCTGACCATATTGTCCTTGGAATCAAACAGATACTCGGCAAGGCACTTGGCCAGTTCCGTCTTGCCCACTCCTGTCGGTCCGAAAAACAGGAAAGACCCTATCGGCCTGTCCGGATCTTTCAGTCCGGCGCGGCTCCTCTGGATGGCACTGACTATAGTGTCAATGGCCTCGTCCTGCCCGATGATGCGTTCCTTGAGCCTCTCCCTCATGCGGAACAGCCTCACGCCTTCGGATTCCGCCACCTTGTTTACAGGAATTCCGGTTATTTTGGACACCACAGTAGCGATGTCTTCAGCATTGACGATGCCCTTTTTCGCTCCGGCCTTTATCCGGACCATCGAACCGGCCTCATCCATCGCGTCGATTGCCTTGTCGGGAAGGAACTGGTCCGGCAAGTATCTGTCAGTCAGCCTCACACAGGCTTCGAGTGCAGCATCGTCATACTTGACGTTGTGATAACTCTCGTAACTTGACCTGAGGTTTTTCAGGATGGCCAGAGTCTGCGGAACGTCAGTCGGCTCCACCGTGATTTTCTGGAAACGCCTGTCCAGAGCCCCGTTCTTCTCCACGATTTTCGTGAACTCGTCCAGCGTGGTCGCGCCGATACATTGGATCTCGCCGCGGGCCAATGCCGGTTTGAGCATGTTCGCCGCGTCCAGACTGCCCTGACCGCCGCCGGCACCCACGATAGTATGGAATTCATCAATGAAAAGAATGATGTCGGGATTCTTGCTTGCAGCATTGATGATGGATTTTATCCTCTTTTCGAAATCTCCGCGGTACTTTGTCCCCGCGACTACGGAAGCGATGTCCAGCGATATGATGCGTTTCTTTGCCAATGCCGGAGAAATCTTGCCCTGGGCTATCTGCAACGCGATTCCTTCCACGATTGCCGACTTTCCGACGCCCGGCTCGCCGATAATCATAGGATTGTTCTTTTTCCTCCTGCCGAGAATCTCGATGATGCGGGAAATCTCCCGCTCCCTGCCGATGACAGGATCCAGTTTCCCTTCGAGCGCAGCCTTGGTAAGGTCAATGCCGAATTCCGTGATATCCTGAGTCTTTTCTGCCGTGGCTGACGCCCCGTCATCCGGTGCAGCCTCCTCCTTGTCATCCTCGATCGGATCTTTCGGAACAAGCATTCCGTTCTGCTCCATATATGCCAGAACCTTGGCATAGTCAATATCTATGTTTCTCAGATAGGCTGTGCCGTAACTTCCTGAAACTCTGCACAATGCCAGCAGGAGATGCGTCGGCCTGGCCAGACGGTCCTTAAGTTTCGTGGCCTCCATCAGAGTTATGCCGAGCAGATTCTGTGTGATTTTGGAAAAAGTCACCTGCTCAAGCTGGGAAAAGGACAAAACCTCATTGGTATTGATCCTGTTGTCAATGAATTTTTTCATTGACTCGAAGTTGGTCCCCAATGCCTCCAAGGTGCGGCACGCATCGTTGTCCCCATGGCGCAGCAGCCCCAGAAAAAGATGGTCCGGGCCAATGCCGTAGCTTCCCGTCCTCAGCGCTTCCTCCCTGGAGTATTTGATGATTATGTCAAGTTCTTCCGATATCTTCAATTCCATATTTTCCTGTTTTGTGCCTTGCAGGCGTGACGCCACAAGGCCTGATGGTCCAATATTACAAAAATAACACCTTTGCAGATAATGCGCAAATGGCAAAGTCTGTCAGAGGGGCTGAAAAACACCTTGTATTTTGTCCGGAATTAAAAATTTATTAACTTTGTATGCTTATATAGAAGCGGAATTTAGAACAGAAAACGTTAAAATTTGAAAGATGGATAAAATGGAGGAGAATAAGAACGGGTCTGAAGTGCAGGAAGAGGGGACAGGAATGAAGGGGATCATCGAAGAAGTGAACATTGACCAGGAAATGAGGTCAGCATACATCGACTATTCGATGTCTGTCATTGTGTCACGTGCGCTTCCGGATGCCAGAGACGGATTGAAACCGGTACAGAGACGTGTGCTTTTCGGAATGGAAGGTCTTGGCCTTGACTATTCCGGCCAGACGAAGAAATCAGCCAGAATCGTCGGTGAGGTGCTCGGTAAGTTCCATCCGCATGGAGACTCCAGCGTGTATGACGCCATGGCCAGACTGGCCCAGTGGTGGAATCAGAGATATCCTCTGGTTTACGGCCAGGGTAACTTCGGTTCCATGGACGGTGACCCTGTGGCTGCCATGCGATACACTGAGGCAAAGCTGGAGAAGCTTGCCAACGATGTCCTCGCAGACATGGACAAGGATACGGTCGATTTCCAGCTGAACTTCGACGACACGATACCGGAGCCTACGGTCCTTCCGACCAAGGCACCGCTGCTTTTGCTGAACGGCTCCGCAGGTATTGCCGTAGGTATGGCCACAAACATGGCACCTCATAACCTCGGCGAGTGCTGCGATGCGATCTGCGCATATATCGACAACCCTGACATTGACACTGACGGTCTCATGAAGTATATCAAGGGACCGGATTTCCCTACCGGAGGTCTTATCCAGGGCATTCAGGGCATCAAGGACGCTTATGAAACAGGACGAGGCAGAGTCGTGGTCCGTGCCAAGACGGAAATCGAAGTCGACAACAACGGCCGTGAGACCATCGTAGTGACCGAGATTCCTTACATGGTGAACAAGAAGGAAATGCTCGAGAAGATCGGCCAGATGGTCGATGACAAGAAAATCGAGGGCATCACCTATATGAATGATGAAAGTTCACGTGAAGGTATCCGTGTGATTTTCAGAGTAAAGCAGGGCGCGAACTCGAATGTCGTACTGAACACATTGTTCAAATACACCCCTCTCCAGTCAAGTTTTGCCATAAACAATGTGGCGCTCGTGAAGGGACGTCCTAGAACAATGACTCTCAAGGACATAATCAGGGTGTTCGTGGATTTCAGGCACGACGTCATTGTCCGCAGGACCAAGTTTGAACTTGAGAAGGCGAAGAAGAGAGCCCACATATTGGAAGGCTTGCTGAAGGCGATCGATGTCATTGACGAAATCATCAGAATCATCAGAGCTTCCAAGAATGTGGATGAGGCCAGGGCAACCCTCATGAGCACATTCGGATTCTCAGAGGCCCAGGCCAGTGCGATTGTCGAGATGAGACTCCGCCAGCTCACCGGACTCGAAAGGGAAAAGCTCCAGGCCGAGTTCGACGAAATCGAGAAGTTCATCGCTTACTGCAACGATGTCCTTGCCAATGTTTCAATGCAGATGGATATCATCAAACAGGAGACAATGGAACTCAAGGCGAAGTACGGAGACCCGAGAAGGTCAATGATAGTACCTTCAGCCGGAGAGTTCAGAGTAGAAGATTTCTATGCTGATGACGACATGGTCATCACACTGTCACACTTCGGATATATAAAGAGAACCCCTCTTGCAGAGTACAAGACCCAGAACAGGGGCGGCGTAGGCATGAAGGGCAGCGCCACCAGGGATGACGACTTCATCGAGCATCTCTATGTTGCCAACATGCACAGCACGATGCTGTTCTTCACGGAACAGGGTAAGTGCTTCTGGCTCAAGGTATATGAGGTTCCGGAAGGCTCCCGCTCTACGAAGGGAAGGGCAATCCAGAACGTGCTCAGCATCCCTGACGACAAGATCAAGGCTATCATCAATGTTCCTACATTGACCGATGAGGACTATATAAACAATCACTACATCATCCTCAGCACCAAGGAGGGAATCATCAAGAAGACCTCCCTCGAAGCTTACTCGAGACCGCGTGCGAAGGGTGTCAATGCTGTCAATGTCCGTGAAGGTGACGAACTCCTTGAGGCAATCCTTACAGACGGCAAGTCGGAAGTGCTTATCGCCAGCCGCAACGGCCGCTGCGTAAGGTTCGACGAGACTGACGCAAGACCTCTCGGAAGAACGGCTACCGGAGTACGTGGCATCAATCTTGATGAAGATGACTCTGCCATCGGTATGGTATGCTATGAGCCTGAGGCAGAAGATGCTGCAGAACACACATTGCTCGTTATCGGTGAGAAGGGTCTCGGAAAACGTACCGACTTTGAGGAATACCGCAAGACCAGCCGTGGCAGCAAGGGTGTCCGCACCATGAACATCACTGACAAGACAGGCAAGTTGGTGGCCATGAAGAACGTTACTGAGGACAACGACCTGCTTATCATCACACAGTCAGGACTGATTATCAGAATGGCTGTATCAGATATCGCACAGTCAGGACGTAACACCCAGGGCGTTAAACTTATCAACATCAGGGACAACGACTCCATCGCTTCAGTTTCAGTCGTGGCGAAGAGCGAGGAAGACGAGCAGCCTGCGGCACCGGAGAACGGGACAGCCGAGGGTACCCAGTCTGAAACTCCTGTAGAAGGACAGGACGGACAGACTCCCGAAGTACAGGAATAACAAATATTAAACATAACTATTGCGTATGAAAAAGATTCTTCTCGCATTGGCAGTTCTCGCCTCTATGCAGGTGGCTAATGCACAAGTAAAGTCTGCAGCGGATGCAAAGAAGGCTGTTGAGGCTGCCGAGGCTGCTGCAAGCAACGAAAAGAAAGCGGTCAAAACTGCTACCTGGCTCAAACTTGGTCAGGAGTATGTGAAGGCTTATGATGCTCCTACAGGAAATATCATTCCTGGTTCCAGCAAGACTGAGCTCGCTCTCATGATGGGTTCAGAGAAACCTGTTTCTACAGAGGCTGTCGAAATTCAGGGTACTCCTTATACAAAAGAGGTATATGCTGACAAGAACCTCTATTTCAATGCCAACGGACAGCTCGCTGTCATCGAGGTTACAAAGCCGGTTTATGCTGACGCTCTCGAGAAGGCTATTGCAGCTTACCAGAAGGCATACGAGCTCGACGCAAGCCATGCAAAGAACAAAGATATTGCAGCTGCTTTCGATCTCATCGGACAGAAGTACAATACAGAGGCCTATAACAAGTACACTCTCGGTGACCTCGCTTCTGCAAGCAAATACTTCGAGAAAGCTGCTGAGGTAGAGTCTCTTGCACCGCTTTCAAGGATTGACACGACTTCTATCTACAATGCAGGTTTCACCGCATGGGCAACAAAGGACATGTCCAAGGCGAAGGAACTGTTCGAGAAATGCTACAACCTCGGCTACTACTATGAGGGTGGTGAGGTTTTCGCAAAACTCGCTGACGTAGATACACTCAACACAAAGAAATATCTTGAGGAAGGTTTCGAGAAATTCCCTCAGAGCCAGAGCATTCTCATCGGTCTCATCAACTACTATCTGAAGAGCAACGAGAGCACTGACAGACTTTTCGAACTTCTCGACAAGGCTAAGGCAAACGAGCCTAACAACGCTTCTCTCTACTATGTTGAGGGTAACATCCGTTCACAGCTCGGCGATACCGAGAACGCTGTAAAGGCGTACAGAAAATGCGCAGAGATCAACCCTGAGTATGAGTATGGCTTCATCGGTGAGGGAACAATGTACTACAACAAGGCTATCGAGGTTCAGACAAAGGCTCAGGACGAGCTTGATGACACCAAGTACATGGCACTCGTAAAAGAGTTCGAGGAAGACCTCAAGGCTTGTATCCCTGCATTCGAGAAAGCATTCGAAGTTACCAAGTCAGAGCAGGTAAAGGCCGGAGTGGCTGAGTACCTCAAGAACGCTTACTACCGTTTCCGTGACGAAGGCGCCGATTACAAGGCAGGTTACGAGAAATATTCTACATACGGCAAATAATCCGTCTGTATTATTATAACATTGATGCCGTCCCGTGGGTTTCCGCGGGACGGTTTTGTTGTGTTGTCATTTCAAGTTGACAAAAATTTCGTTTTTAACTGGCCTTGTCCTATCTTTGCAGCGGTCGTAATGGGGGAATCAGGTCGGAATCCTGAGCAGTTCCCGCTACTGTATATGCAGAAGACGGATATGTTCTGTCAATGCACAAGTCAGAATGCTTGTTGCGGCTGATACCATCGGTCTGCCCTGCGGAGGACGGGGAGCGCTGGTGCATGACGGCATTGGACGGAACTGCGGTTTCGGACAATTGACTGCGTGTTCATTGTCTCTGCTGCATTGACAGGGATGGTATCGTTGTGGCCTTGTGCCGGATTTACGTAATACGGATACCATTGAAACGGATTCTGCAGCAAGTATTTGCATTGACATTTATTCTTCTTTGGGTTGTGCCTTTATCGGCGCAGCAGGGGAATGTGGTGCCGTCAGACTCCACTGTGCGCTATCTCGAAGAATCAGTTATTGTAGGCCATTCACAGTCAGGAAGATACAAAGAAACGATTCCGGCTCAGGTCTTGGGAGGCAAAGATTTGGAACGTCTGAACAGCCTCTCCGTTGCAGATGCGTTGAGATATTTTTCAGGAGTCCAGCTTAAGGACTATGGCGGAGTTGCAGGCCTGAAAACCGTCAATGTCCGTTCATTGGGAACCAATCATGTGGCTGTCTTTTATGACGGAATCCAGCTCGGAAATGCACAGAACGGACAGACGGATCTCGGAAGGTTCTCTCTGGATGACATCGGCGAGATATGCCTCTACAATGGACAGAAAAGCGATATCTTCCAGTCTGCCAGAGACTTCGGCTCATCATCATCCATATATATCACTACATCGGAACCCCATTTTGCTCCCGGACGGAGATACTCACTCAAGGCTTCAGTGAAGACAGGCTCGTTCGGTCTTGTAAACCCTTCGTTCAGAACCGCTTATAAAATATCCGACAAGGTTTCTGCCGGGATATCCGCCGGCTGGACCAATGCTACAGGACGTTATAAATTCAGATGCCGTGGCTACGATTCCAGAGGGCACCTTGCCTATGACACTACTGCTGTGCGCCAGAACGGAGACATCTGCGCCACCAGGGTCGAGGCGTCGGTAAACGGGACCGTCTCCCACGGCAAATGGAACATGCGCGTCTATAATTATAACTCCAACAGGGGAATTCCAGGAGCTGTGGTGAGCAATGTGTTCAGCAACGGGGAGCGCATGAGAGACAACAACTTCTTCGTCCAGGGACACTTCGAGAACGGATGGACCCGCCAGTTCCGTTCCATGGTCAATGCCAAATTCGCGTCTGACTACACGTTCTATGAGGACAAGGACCCCCGGACCCTCTTCACATCGAACAGATACCGCCAGAAAGAGATGTATGTGTCTTCGGCGAATCTTTTCAGTATCAATGATTTCTGGGATGTGTCAATGTCATTCGATTTCCAGTGGAACTGGCTCGATGCTGACAAGTTCCTGTCTGTCAATGTCGTTTTCCCGCAGCCGGTCCGCTTCACCGAAATGCTGTCACTGGCCACTGCCCTTGACCTTGGAAGATTCAAGATGCAGGCGAGCATATTGGGCTACTTCATCCAGGACAGGGCCCGCAAGTCTGATCTCTATGATTCGTCGAGGAACGAGGCCTCACCGGCATTGACCTTGTCCTACCGCTTGATTGACGGCAAGGATCTGTATCTCAGAGGCTTCTGCAAGCGGTCGTTCCGGATGCCTACTTTCAATGACCTTTATTATACGAATTCCGCCAATGTTTGGCTGAAACCTGAACGGACACTTCAGACTGACATTGGTGTAAAATATTCTGAATCATTTGATTGCGGATTCTTCAGAAACTTTGACATTGTCGCCGACGGGTATTGGAACAAGGTCAATGACAAAATTATAGCCTATCCCAAGGGGCAGCAGTTCCGCTGGACAATGCTGAATCTCGGCAAAGTCGATATCAGGGGAGTTGACGCATCGGCATCGTTCGGATTCCGTGCAGGCAGCATCGAACTTGTAACAAAACTTCAATATACCTGGCAGAGGGCTGTTGACATAACCGATTCTGCCTCATCATATTATAAAAATCAGATACCCTATGTCCCGGAGCATAGCGGAACCGCTGTCGTGTCTCTATATTGGAAAGGATGGTGTCTTGGATATACCTTCCTTTATGCGGGGGAGAGGTATAGCCAGAAAGAGAATGTCAGGCGTAATCTTGTCCAGCCGTATTATACGAGCGATTTGTCGGTCCAGAAGTCGTTCACTCTTAGAGATAAGGTCCTGAAGGCTTCGCTTGAGGTGAATAATCTTCTGGGGCAGGATTATGAAGTGGTTCTGAATTATCCTATGCCGAAGACTAATTTCAAGGTGTCGCTCAGCATTGAACTTTAATCAATTATCATATTTATGCGTAAGATTTTCATGAATTTTGGAAAGACGGCTCTAGTTTTTGCAGCCGTGGTTGCGATGGCGGCAGGTTGCCGCAAGGATGAAATCCCCGTTTTCCCCGGAAGCGGTGACGTTCCGTCTGATTATGAACAGGTGAATACGCCTGCGGATGTCAATGCCAATCCTGTAGGAATGTATGTCCTCAATGAAGGAAACAGCGGCAGCAATAAGGCTCAGCTGGATTTCTTCAACTTCCGTAACGCGTTCTATATCAGGGATGTGTTTACCGGGTACAATCCTGAGGTCGTAAAGGGACTTGGAGATACGGGCAATGATGTCCAGGTTTACAAAGGCAGAGTTTTCACAGTAGTCAATGGCTCGCACAAGGTGGAGATCATGAATGCCAATACCGTAAAGCGTATCGCAAAGGTGGATATCCCTAACTGCCGTTATATTGCATTTTCCGGCAACTGCGCCTATGTGACCTCTTATGTCGCTACTGACAAGAAGAACCTTCCGGACCAGAAGGGTGCGCTCTACCGCATTGACCTTGACACATATACGGTTACCGGCGAAGTGGAGGTAGGCTATCAGCCTGAACAGCTTGTGATTCTGGACGGCAAGGCTTATGTCGCAAACTCCGGCGGCTACCGTTCCATGAACGGCCATGACTATGACAATACCGTTTCTGTAGTGGATTTGAAGTCAATGAAAGTGGAATATAGCATCGAAGTCGCTATCAATCTGTGCCGTATGGCTGCGGACAAGAATGGTGCGATCTGGGTTTCATCACTCGGCAACTATACTGACGTCAAATCCAAGCTCTACTGCCTCGAAAAGAAGGACGGCAAGTATGCTGTGGCCACCAGCATTGACAAGCCTGTTGCGAACATGGCTGTCAGCGGTGACTATATCTACGTTATGGGAACTGAATATGACCCGGTAAATTGGGCCCCTACGACCTCTTATTATAAGGTCAATGTCAATACCCGTTCTATCGAGTCGGAGAAGTTCATAACTGACGGCACCGAGTCCGGCATAACTTATCCTTACGGACTTTCCGTCAATCCTGAGAACGGTGACATCTATGTAACAGATGCCAAGGACTTCGTATCCAGCGGTACCCTCCACTGCTATTCAAAAGAAGGCAAGCTAAAATGGAGTGTCCGCACAGGCGATGTCCCTGCGCACATTGCATTCCTGTATAACTGATGATTTCCGATACCCGAAGGAGTCTCACAATACTCTTCAGCAATGAAGATATTGTGAGACTCCTTTTGTGAAGATTACTTACATCAATGCCCGAAGCGGATTTCCGGAGCCCATCTGTCTTGTCAACCAGATTGCTAAGAACCTGTCAGTGATGGAGTAGACATTGTCCGTCTTTGTTACCAGTTCATTCTCAATGAGTTTCTTGACGGCAGCCTGCACGGAACTGGCTGAAGACAGGCTGTGTCTGCGGATAAATGCGGAAGACGTTATGGCTGTAGCCTCGCCGTCCAGGGCGATTGAATACAGCAATTCCTTCTGCTTTTCTGCCATATTTGAAAGAATCTCGCGGAAAACCGTGTCATAGGAATCCACAAGTGCTGTTATTGCTGTGCAAATCACTTCATTCGTGCATTCTGCCCCCTCTGCGGTATCGGCAAATGATTCATTGAAAGTCTTCTGCATGTAGAAAGTGTGTCCCTTGAAGAAAGAATAGACCTTGGCGACACTTTCCGGAGAGATCTCCTTTCCCGCTTTATGGAAGAGGTCCACGACGAATGTCACGTAGATATCTTCCGGAATTGCTCCGAGTTCAAGCATGTCAGCGCTGCGGAAGAAGGGTCTGGCAGAAGACAGAAACATCTCTTGCATCATGTGGCGTTCACTGCCGGCGTAAATGAAGTTGCAGTTCGATAATTTCTGGATATGTCCGCGAAGCAACGATTCCACGTTCTTTTCTGCATATTTTCCAATCTGCTGGAATTCGTCAATCGCCACGATACATGGTTTGTCAGCCATTCCCAGATAACCGAAAATCTCTTCCAACGTATGTGAAGGCTGTTCAATGTCACCCAGTTCTATACTGAATGACGGCATACCTGTCATGACGTCAAAACCGAACTTGCCGTTGATTGATTTCAATGTCTGCAGGAAAGAGGAAGCCATCTTGCGGCTTCGTGGCTGTAATGACTCAAATATCTCTTTTCCAAGCGAATATGTGAATTCCCTCAGACTGGACGTGTGAAGAATATCAATGAAGAACGTGTAATAGTCATTTTTTATTTCGGGCATGTCATAGCAGAATCTGATCAATCCTGTCTTGCCCATCCTTCTTGGAGATATCAGTACGAGATTGTTGCCATTGGTGACTGACTTGACCAATTTCGCGGATTCATTGATCCTGTCGCAGAAGTATTCTTTTTCGATTAGTCCTGTGACTATGAACGGATTCTTTGCCCTTATCATTGCATATACGGTTTTATTGCGAATATAATTATTTGATTCAAATAATGCAAATCAAATAATTTGTCCGTATTGTCAACGATTGTCATTGGCCTCTTCCTTGTCGAAGGCCTTGACGATTTTCGATACAAGAGGGTGTCTCACAATGTCTTCGTTGCTGAAGAAAATTGTGGCGACGCCCTTTATGTTCTTGAGGAGATTTATGCCCTTGAGAAGACCTGAGTCCTCTTTTCTCGGAAGGTCCACCTGGCTGGCGTCACCTGTCACTATGAACTTGGCATTGGCGCCCATACGTGTCAGGAACATTTTCAGCTGGCCGAGATTTGTGTTCTGCGCCTCGTCCAGAATCACGCATGCGCGGTCCAATGTCCTGCCTCGCATATATGCCAGCGGAGCGATCTGGATGGTGCCCTCCGCAATGAACTCCTGAAGTTTCTTGGACGGAATCATGTCTCCCAAAGCGTCATAGAGCGGCTGGAGATACGGGTCCAGCTTGTCTTTCAGGTCACCAGGGAGGAATCCAAGCCTTTCACCTGCCTCCACTGCCGGTCTGGTCAGGATGATCCTTTTGATTTCCCTGTTCTTCAATGCTCTGACTGCCAATGCTATAGCGATATAGGTCTTTCCTGTACCTGCAGGGCCCACTGCGAAGACGAGGTCATTGGCAAAATACGCCTTGACCATTTCCTGCTGGGTCTTGTTTCTGGCTCTTATCGGCTTGCCGTCCGTTCCGTGAACTATGGTCGCGTCCCCGTTCAGCACGAAACTGTCAGGTGATGTCTCGCCGTCGAATATGTCCTCCACGTCGAACTTGGTGAGATTCATCTTATGCTTTCTCCTCTCCACGAGTTCGTCAAGTTTCGAACTGAACTGCTCTATCTGCTCTTCGTTTCCGTCCAGCATTATCAGATTGCCTCTTGCAACTACCTTCAGTCCAGGAAAATAGGAACAGAATTCAGCCAATATCTTATTTCCGGCCCCGTATATTTCTATCGGGTCCATTGCTTCCAATGTAATGTCTTTTCTCATGTCTTTGTCAATGCCGACCTTCCCGGCCTCTTCAGAATATTTCAATCTGCAAATTTACACCTATAATCCCGTTACGCAAAATAACTTTGCCCCGAGTTTCATGTTGCTGAACTTGGCTGTGATTAATCTCTGATTCCTGTTTCCGACTTGACGCGGTGATATGTCGAAATCATCTTGTCGTAGTCATATGGAGATTCCCAGAGACTGCGCCTGCCGAGGAACCTGCGGACTTCCAATGTCGCGTAACTATCTGTGAATCTGCCTGGTAGAGAACACCATAGGAACGTGACGGAAGGGCGTAGCATGGTGACGTCTCCCTGTGGCGAACGGGCAAACTGCAGTTCTACCGCGAGCTCAAGCTGGGTGTTGGCGGCGCTCATGTTGGAAACCGCATTGCCGAGCGAGTAGAATACAGGGACACCATTTATCGAGCAGGAATCCTGGATGACATGCGGATGGGTACCTACAATGGCATTGACCCCCTTCGAAACCAGCCAGCGGGCGAGCCTTTCCTGTCTGGCCGAATGGCGCAGCTCATACTCGATTCCCCAATGCGGAAGTGCGATGATGAAATCCGGTTTGCGCTCTTTTGCCCGAGACATCGCCTCCGCGATGTCGGTAGTGTCCGCCAGATTCACTTTCGGCCAGACGCCTGGCTTCGCCGGATTGTTGGTTCCGTAGGTGAAATTCAGCAGGGCAATCCGCACCCCTCTGACATTGACAATGAGCGGATATCTGCCCGCATTGTCCTGAGAATCAGCGCTTATGCCGGTGTATCTGATGGCTCCCGCGGCCTCCAGACTGTCGTAAACGTGTAGGGTCCTGTCAATGCCGGTGTAGCCTTTGTCCAGGATGTGGTTGTTGGCCGCCAGAAAGACATTGGCCCCGCATCTGTTTACATATCGGGCATATTCGTCAGGGGCGGAAAACGCCGGGTAACCGGTGTATGGCTTGCCTCCTAAAGGGAACTCCATATTGGCGACAGAGATGTCCGCAGCCTTCATCCTTCCGCTGATATGCTCGAGGAAAGAATCGTAACTGTACTCCATCTGTCGCGAATGGAGCATCACGTCCCCGATGATGAACATCGTCACCGTATCGGCAGGTCCGTAAAGCGGAACCGCCGGAACCAGCCTCTCGGCGGAAGACACTGTCTTCAATGCTTCCGAAGAGTCTATGCGGATTGTAACTTTTTCTGAGTCAGCTGGTTTTCTGTGATTCGGGGCACGTAGAGAAAATGCCCAGGCCGGAACGACCAGGCAAATGCCGGCAAAAACTGCCCTGGCTATCCTCCGCGCCGCTGACATTATCGGCTGATTACGACTGCGGTAGAATCACCGAGTCTGATCTTCAGCCAGTTCTCAAGTTTGCCTCTGGTCTGCTCGTTGAGAGGCTTGCCTGACTCAGTTACGAGAACAAGTCCCTTGGATGTATTAAGGCTGTCGCATTTCACCTCGGCACCTCTGGCGAGAATCAGCTTTCCGATTTCAGGATACTGGCTGTTGATTTCTTTGGCAATCTGGGTGTAAGGAATCTCCTCACGACGGTACTGCTCGAGTTCCTTCTCCAGTTCACGGATACGGCTTTCACGTCTCGAAATCTCGGAATCGGTCCTTTCGTAGATGCCTTTCACGAGCTTCTCTGAAACATTGTCATTGGCCTCATACATCGCCCTTTCGGAGAACTTGATCTGGCTTTCCTTGATGCCGTGTCTCTCGGCAGATTCGATGAGCCTGTTCTTCTCCGAAGCCGTAAGCGGTTCACCTGCAATGAAAACGTTGATGGAGCCGCCCTTGCGGTAAGACAATTTGTAGTCGTAGATATAGCCGTTGTCCAGGTTCTTGTTCTCCTTGATGAACGATTCGACATTGATGCTGAAACTGTTCTCACGGATCATCACGAATGCGGACCAGATACTTGGCACAATCATGAGGATGATGACGATGGACATGATGGTCTTGGTCTTCCTTGCAGTGCCGCCGTCACTGAACTGCATTTCCTCGAATTTCAGGTACTTGACCATAATGTAGGTCGCGAGGATGATGAATACGCAGTTTATGGAGAACAGATAGAGAGCTCCGAAGAAATATGTGATGTGGCCTGAAGCGAGACCGTATCCGGCTGTACAAAGAGGAGGCATGAGGGCTGTCGCGATAGCCACTCCGGAGATGACCGTACCTTTCTCTTTTCTGGACTGTTCGAAGATGCCCGCAAGACCGCCGAACAGCGCGATCATCACGTCATATATTGTCGGGTTTGTACGCGACATGAGCTCTGTCGGGTTTGCCAGCTTAAGTGGTGTGATGAGGAAGTAAATAGTTGCTGCCGTGAGACTTATCACGACCATTATCAGCAAGTTCTTGACTGCGGATTTGATGAGGCCGGTGTCTTCCGTACCGAGTCCGAGTCCCACTCCGAAGATAGGTCCCATGAGAGGCGATACCAACATGGCACCGATGATGACAGCAGTGGAATTGACATTGAGTCCGACAGATGCCAGGACAATCGCGCATACGAGAATCCAGACGTTCGGACCACGGAAATAAATGTTGTTCTTGATGCTTTCTGCAGCCTTGACCGTATCTGTACTTGTGCGGACGTCTATGACTCCTCTCAAGAATGATTTAAGTTCCTGTATCAGTTGCATATCAGTAATTTTAGTTTTTAATCTCTTTGGCGCTTACAAAAATAATTATATTTGTTAAATTTGTACGAATTTAGGTAAATTTTAGATATGAAGCACTCTTTCCTGACATTGATGTTGTGCATCGCGGTCCTCGCAACGGGCTGCGACACCTTCAGACGCCTCGCAGGACGTCCTACATCAGCGGAGATTGAGGCTAAAAAAGAAGCGATCATCGCTGCCCGCGAAGCACTGCACCAGGCACGTCTGGACTCGCTGCACAAGGTGGAAAAGCAGATGGCCGATTCTCTGGCAGTCTTGGATTCTCTGAAGACCATGAAGGTCAATCTCACCAAGTCTTCAGACAAGGGAGGGCTGATTACATCCGTGCTGGAGCACAAGTACTACGTCGTGCTCGGTTCCTTCATGGACAAGGCCAATGCCAGCGGATTGTGCGAGAAAGTCGAAAAATACGGATACACCCCGACATTGATCAATTTCAGAAACGGATATACCGTAGTCGGAGTCTGCCCGTCGGACAGCATTGTCCCGGCATTCGAGTCGCTGAAGAAGATAAAAGAGGAGAAATTTTGCCCGGATGATGTCTGGGTGCTTGTCAATTGATTGGAAATGAAGAAGATACTAGTACTGCTGGCCGCTTTGTTTGTGTGTGCGGCTGCCTATGTGCCTTGCAGGGCGCAGTATATTTCAGGATATGCGGACTTGAGTGACAGTGATGTTACCAGAGACATGAAAAATCACATATCTTATCTTGCCTCCGACGCGTTGGAAGGCAGGAAAGCCGGCAGCGAAGGCGAGTATGCGGCTGCGGAGTATGTGCGTGACATGTTCAAGGAATATGGCATTGACCTTCTCAGCGGAAGCGAAGGCGATGTTTTCGGCATATCAATGCCGGCAGGCGATACTTTGACTTCCAGGAATGTCGTCGGTTTCGTCCAGGGATATGACCATACGAAATTTGACAGATACATTGTCGTCGGGGCCAGAATGGACAATCTCGGAGTCAATGTTGTCGATGTGGACGGGAAGCCTGTCCGTCAGATTTACAACGGGGCGAACGGAAACGCTTCGGGCGTGGCGATGATGCTGGAACTGGCCAGAATGGTCAAGACCCAGGAGATTATGTTCCGCAGATCGGTGATATTCATAGCGTTCGGCGCTTCGG
The DNA here is from genome assembly GCA_934700615.1 of uncultured Bacteroidales bacterium. GTDB lineage: Bacteria > Bacteroidota > Bacteroidia > Bacteroidales > UBA932 > Cryptobacteroides. The sequence continues at coordinate 100,370 of CAKUXR010000001.1, read as the reverse complement.
AGCAGTCATTTGCGGGCTCATGGTATTTCCTGAACAGGTCCTTCTCGGATTACGGAAAGATTGACGCTATGATTGACCTGGACGCACTCGGTACCGGCAGCGGCGGATTCTACGCCTACACCTCCTCCAATGCGGATATGAACATGATTGTCTCACAGGTCTCTTCCGATCTCCAGCCGATAACACCGAAGGTAACCGCGGAGGAGCCTTTCGCATCAGACCACAGGTCATTCTATTCGAAGAAAATACCTTCAGTCCTGTTCACTACCGGACGGTATCCGGAGCATAACACGTTGAAAGACACGGAGTCCATAATCGAGTACGAGCAGATGGAACGTGAACTGGAGTATATCTACAATTTCACCCGCTTCCTCTGCAACACAGAAAATCCTCCGCGCTTCGAGCAGTCGGACGTGACAATCAAGGTCAATGATAAATTGTATAACTTTGCGGATTGTGACAGGCGTCCTACCTTCATGGGAAGTCCGGATCCTAAGAGTTTCCTCACAAGGTGGGTTTACCAATACCTCAAATATCCGAAGGCGGCTTTGGACAATGGTGTCCAGGGGCGTGTAATCGTGGAATTCACCATCGGCAAGGACGGCAAACTCTATGATGTCCACGTGGTCAGGAGCGCGAGCGAAGCATTGGACGATGAGGCATTGAGGGTAATCAAGGCTTCGCCTAAATGGAAGCCGGCACAGGTGAAAGGGGTCAATGTCAATTCGGTAATGTCCGTGGCAGTGGATTTCCGCCTGACAAAGAAAGGAAAATTTGCAATCAAGAAATAGAATAGATTTTTTAGAAAGATATGGAATACGATTTCAGAAGAATTGAGCAGAAGTGGCAGGCCAGATGGGCAGCCGAAAAGACTTTTCACGCGACAGAAGATTCATCAAAACCAAAATATTATGTACTCGACATGTTCCCTTACCCGTCAGGAGCAGGACTTCATGTCGGCCATCCGCTGGGATACATTGCCAGCGACATTTACGCGAGGTACAAAAGACTGAAGGGCTTCAATGTCCTTCATCCTATGGGCTATGATGCTTTCGGACTGCCTGCAGAGCAGTATGCCATCCAGACAGGTCAGCATCCTGAGGTGACTACGGTGAAGAATATCAGCCGTTATCGTGAGCAGCTGGACAGAATCGGCTTCTCATACGACTGGGATAGGGAAGTCCGCACATGTGATCCGTCATTCTACAAGTGGACCCAGTGGGCATTCATCAAGATGTTCAAGAGCTACTACAACACCGAGCTTGACAAGGCCCGTCCTATTGCGGAGCTTGAGGCTCAGTTCGCAGAAAGCGGAACAAGAGACGTTCATGCGGCATGCACCACGGAACTCAGTTTCACGGCAGGCGAGTGGAAATCTTGGAGCGCCAAGAAAAAGTCCGATGTCCTCATGAACTATCGTATTGCATATCAGGGAGAAACATCAGTCAACTGGTGTCCAGGACTTGGAACCGTTCTCGCAAATGACGAGGTCAAGGAAGGCCTTTCAGTCCGTGGCGGTTTCCCTGTAGAGCAGAAGAAGATGCTCCAGTGGCAGCTCCGTGTCTCAGCTTATGCAGGACGACTTCTGGGCGGCCTTGACAAACTCGACTGGACAGATTCCCTCAAGGAAATGCAGAGGAACTGGATCGGTCGTTCATTCGGAACCGAAGTGGTGTTCAAGACTTTCAATGGGGAGAAGCGCAAGGACGTGACCATTTTCACAACCCGCGTCGATACCATTTTCGGTGTGACCTTCATGGTACTTGCTCCTGAGAGCGAACTTGTCAATGACCTTACCACAGAGGACAGGAAAGCTGATGTCGAGGAGTATCTCGCATACGTGAGAAAGAAGACGGAGCGTGAGAGAATTTCTGAGACCAAGACTGTAACAGGTGTATTCTCAGGCTCTTATGCGGAAAATCCGCTTACCGGAAAGCGTGTTCCTATCTGGATTTCAGAATATGTCCTTGCCGGCTACGGCACAGGTGCCATCATGGCAGTTCCTGCACATGACAGCCGCGACTATGCATTCGCGAAGAAATTCGACCTTCCTATAGTTCCTATCATTGGGGGCTGCGACGTGAGTGAGCACAGCTTCGACGCCAAAGAGGGCAAGATGTGCAACTCCGGATTCCTCGACGGAATGGATGTGAAGGAGGCTATTCCTGCAGCCATGGAATATGTTGAGGCTAAGGGAATCGGTCACCGTAAAGTGAACTACAGGCTGCGTGATGCCATTTTCTCACGCCAGAGATATTGGGGCGAACCGTTCCCTATATATTACAAGGACGGTATTCCTACACCGCTTCCTTACGAGGAGCTTCCGCTCAGACTTCCTGAAATCGACCAGTTCAAGCCGACGGAAAGCGGCGAGCCGCCTCTTGCACGTGCCAAGAACTGGACATACAAGGGCTGTCCTCTCGAGACCAGCACAATGCCAGGCTTCGCTGGTTCCAGCGCGTACTATCTCAGATACATGGACCCTCACAACGATGAGGATCTCGTAGGTGTCGATGCTGACAAGTACTGGAGGGATGTTGACCTCTATATCGGTGGTACTGAGCATGCTACAGGTCATCTCATCTATTCCCGCTTCTGGGACAAGTTCCTCTATGACATGGGCTATGTATGTGAGGACGAGCCGTTCAGAAAGCTTGTGAACCAGGGTATGATCCAGGGACGTTCGAATTTCGTATATCGTATCGTGGGAACCAACAAGTTCGTTTCCGCAGGCCTCAAGGACCAGTATGAGACTACGGAAATCCATGTGGACATCAATATCGTAAGGAACGACCGTCTTGACATTGACGCATTCAGAAAGTGGAGACCGGAGTTTGCCGATGCCGAGTTCGTGCTCGAAAACGGCGAGTACATCTGCGGATGGGCTGTCGAGAAGATGAGCAAGTCAATGTACAATGTCGTCAATCCTGATGATATCTGCAATTCGTATGGTGCTGATACTCTGAGGCTTTATGAGATGTTCCTCGGCCCTATCGAGCAGTCCAAGCCATGGGATACGAAGGGTATCGACGGCGTGAACAGATTCCTCAGAAAGTTCTGGAAACTGTATTATGACGGAGAGAAGTTCCTTGTCAATGACGAGAAGGCTGATGCCGAGGAACTCAAGACCCTTCACAAACTCATCGGCAAGGTACAGGCGGACATTGAGACATTCTCATACAACACATGCATAAGTGCGTTCATGATTGCGGTCAATGACCTTTCAGAGAAGAAGTGCTCGAAGAAAGAGATTCTGGAGCCTCTTGCAGTGCTGCTTTCATCTTTCGCACCTCACATCTGTGAGGAACTCTGGGAAGCTCTCGGACACGGGGAAAGCATCTCGAAGGCAACTTTCCCTGAGTATGTCGAGGCATATACGGTGGAAAGCAACTGCACCTATGCGGTTTCTTTCAACGGCAAGACACGTTTCACCATGGAACTTCCGAAGGAAATGGGCAAGGAAGATGTTGAAAACAGCGTGAGGAACAATCCTTCTACGGACAAGTATCTCGCAGGAAAGAACATTGTCAAGGTCATCGTGGTTCCTGGCAAGATTGTGAATATTGTAGTCAAATAATTATGATACCAACCAAAAAAATTCTGTCTGTCATTTGGGACTATGTTGTAGTCTCTTTAGGCACTCTGTTGTTCTGTATGGGATGGGAGACCTTCCTCATTCCTAACGGAATAGCTGCCGGAGGACTTACCGGTGCATGTACGGTTCTCCAGTTCGCGACCCATGGACTCATTCCTGTCGCGTATTCGACTTTCATTGCCAATGCCCTCCTTCTCATCGTAGGTGTGATCGTGCTCGGCAATGCGTTCGGCATCAAGACTGTCTATGTGGTGGTCCTGTCGTCGATATTCTTCAAGATCCTCCCGAACTTCGACTTTATGCTTGCGACACCGGGAAACTTCTTCTTCATTGACAATAAGGCACTTATACCTATTGTCGGCGGTCTCATCGAAGCGGTCGGCGTGGGTATGATTTTCCGGCGGGGCGGAAGTACAGGCGGAACGGATATTATCGCATTGGTGTTGAACAAGTTCTGGCCTCTTTCTCCTGGTAAGGTTTACCTGTATTCGGACGTGTTCATCATTGCGTCTGTGCTCCTTATCCCAGGCAAGACCTTCGAGGACATGATTTACGGATATATTGCCATGATCACCTTCTCTTTCATGCTCGATTTCGTGCTTCTCGGAAGCAAATCGACCGTCCAGGTTCTGGTGTTCACCCAGAAGTATGAGCAGATGGCTGACTACATCATGAAGAACATGCGCAGGGGAGTGACAGTCCTTAAGGCTGTCGGCTGGTACACCCGTACAGAGAAGAATGTCCTCCTTATCCTTGTGAGAAAGTCCCAGATGCCTGAATTGTCCAAAGTCATAAAGGCAATTGACGACAAGGCCTTCGTGAGCGTATCTCCTGCAAGCAGTGTCTATGGAGAGGGTTTCGATGAACTTAAGACAGGAATCCCTAAAAAGGCGAAGTTGAACCAGCCTGAACAGCAAAATACTCCTGCCGGAAATGCTCAGTAGAAGGAACCCTTGGGAGGTATTCAAAGAATATCTCATCCTTACCATCGGTATAACCATCTACGTGCTCGGGTGGGTGATTTTCCTCACGCCCAACAACCTTATCGGTAACGGCGTTACAGGTATCAGCTCGATTATCCAGTATGCCGTGGGCATCAAGATGGGATACTCATATTTTGTCATCAATGCCATCCTTCTCGTTACTTCGTTCTTCGTGTTGGGTACGAGTTTCGGCGGAAAGACCATATATGCCATCGTGCTTGCCTCTGTGGGACTCAATGTCCTTCAGGAAGTGATACCGATGACTATCATTGACACTCTTGCGATACAGAACGGAAAGCTCATGTCGACGATCATGGGCGGTATCATGATCGGTCTTGGAATCGGAATGTCCATCTCGCAGGGAGGAAGTACCGGCGGTACCGACATCATAGCATTGATAGTAAGCAAATACAGGAATGTCTCTCCTGGACGTATGATTCTGTCCATGGACGTGGTGATTATCCTTTCATCACTTCTGGTGCCTTCATATACCGCATCCGGAGTGCTTGTCCCTTTTGCGGAGAAGATAACCACCGTGGTTTACGGTCTCCTGCTTGTGACCATCAACGGATATGTCATTGACCTTTATCTGGCCGGTTCGAAGCAGTCAGTCCAGCTTATGGTCATGTCCCGGGAATACGAGAAGATAGCTGACGGAATAACCAAAGAACTGCATCGCGGTGTGACTGTCATGCCTGCTGTGGGGTGGTATTCACAGACCGAGAGCCATGTCCTGCTGGTTGTGACGAGAAAAACTGACCTTAATGTGCTTTTAAAGTATATCAAGAGTATCGATGAAGATGCATTTTTGTCAGTGTCTTCTGTTACAGGGGTTTACGGAAAGGGTTTCGATACCATAAAAAATACGAAACCGAAAAATACGGCTCAAAAACCACCTGAAAACAATATTTCTTAAATTTAAGAAACGTAAAAATTTCAATATGCCGCTCACGGATTTATTTCCGGGGCGGCATTTTTTATATAATTTTGCGCCCCGAAGATGCCTCTGGGCTGATTGTTGACCGATATGTTATCAATACCACCGACACCGAACCTGATGATCACTATTTAGTATGAAAATTCTGCAAATTATTTCCAGAATGCCGAGAAGAACTATAAGGTGCCTTTCTCTGGCGAACTTGACAATCCCGCCTCTGATTTGTTTCTTTCTCGGCTCGGGCAATCTTGTCCATATGATGCTATATAATGTCTGCATATCCATTTCGATAGTCCTGATGATTTCTGATGTCTATAATGACTGGCAGACATCATTGACATTGGCATCTCTTACTTTAGTTGTTTCCGTTGCCCTTTCGGTTGCATTCAGTATGGGATTCAATGCCATATTGGTCTCGCTGGGGTATGTCATCGTGGCTTCGTTCCCTCTGGCGCTCAGCCTGACGATGAGGACTATAAGGGTGATGAAGGACATCGGCTTCCTTACCATCAGGATTTCCGGGTGGGAGATTCTTCTCTGCCTTATAAAGTACAGTTTCCTTGCTTTCTTTATGGTTGCCGAGGTGTTCTCCGTATTTTGTTCGGCATTCGGTGAGGAAATGGCGGCGTGGATTCCGCGGACCATACTGTTCCTGGCTTCCGCCCTATATGCACTGATTTACTTGCGCAACATGGTTTCGGGACCGGTAATCGGTTTTTCGGTATCCGGAGCGCCGTCGAGTGGAAAAGATGCTGAAATCGGTGCGTTCGTACCGGAAGTGTCAATGACAGACAACAGGACAATGTATAACCGCATGTGCCGTTACATTGAGGACAAGAAACCGTTCCTGGACCCGGCATATGCGCTGGAGGAACTCGCGAAAGCCTTGTTCTCCAACAAAGCCTATATTTCCAAGATGATAAATTCCACGACCGGACTGAATTTCAGCCAGTTCATGAACAGGTATAGGGTGAATTATGCACGTGAGCTCTATGCCAATGACATGGACCTGAAAGTCAAGGACCTGTCAGACATGTCAGGCTTCCATTCGCAGGTTTCGTTCAATATGGCGTTCCGTCTTTTCTATGACATTACTCCGGGAGCATGGTGCAAGGAGTACAAGGACATGCACACTGCTCATGCAGGAAAAGAGGCGGAAAGCGTTCCTGCGCTGGAGGCTAGATGATTCCTTTCCAGTCGGACGGGACCGGAGCGGTCACGGAGATTTCTTTCTTGCTTACAGGATGGATGAATTCTATGTGTCTGGCCATCAATGATATGCCTCCGTCTTTATTGGAACGTGGCGCGCCGTATTTGAGGTCGCCTTTGATGCAGCAGCCTATGCCTGCGAGCTGGCAGCGTATCTGGTGATGTCTTCCGGTATAGAGCCTGACTTCCAGGAGGAAGTACCTGTCAGTGGTCTGGATGAGTTTGTAGTGCAGTTTGGCCAGCTTGGCTTCCTTGTTGTGGCCCTTGTTGTCCCTGCATATGAAGCTCTTGTTTATTTTCTCGTTCCTGCCCATCCAGTTTTCCAGGTCAGCTTCCTCCGGTTCCGGCTTTGCGCATACCAGTGCCCAGTAGGTCTTGTGCACATCTCCGTCGCGGAACATTGAATTCATCCTTTCGAGGGCCTTTGATGTTTTTGCGAGGACCGTAATTCCGCTGACCGGCCTGTCAAGACGATGTGGCAGACCCATGAAAACCTGTCCCGGCTTGGAGTCGCGCATGGCTATGAAAGCCTTGTACTTCTCGCTCAGGGGCTCGTCTCCTGTCTTGTCACCCTGAACGATTTCTCCGACTTTCTTGTTGACAATCAGCAGGTGATTGTCTTCGTATAATATTCTTGACTCCAAGTCTTTGTATTCAGAGTCAGGCAGTTGTCTGTATATCATGTCTGAAATTGATGCTTCTGCGATTTTGGCCCCGATATGCCAGAATGCTAGTTTACGGGGTCAAAGATAAGCAAAATATGACAATTTGTCAGAAAATAATTTCGTCCGGGTAATTGGCACGGCATTGGATAATGTCATGGTGCTGCCGGCCGGAAGGCTGACAGAGCGGATCGGAGGATGTTCCTCCGGAACGGCTAAGTAAGATTGATAATAAAAAATAGGAGATAAATATTATGGGAAAAATCATTGGAATCGACTTGGGTACAACCAACAGCTGCGTTGCAGTAATGGAAGGTAACCAGCCTACAGTCATAATCAACAACGAAGGTCAGAGGACTACTCCATCAGTAGTCGCATTCACCGAGGGCGGTGAGAGAAAGGTAGGTAGCCCTGCAAAACGTCAGGCCATCACCAACCCTAAGAACACCGTGTTCTCCATCAAGAGATTCATGGGTGAGACTTACGATCAGGTAACTAAAGAGGTAGAGAGAGTTCCTTACAGTGTGGTAAGGGGCGACAACAATACTCCACGTGTAGATATTGAAGGACGTCAGTATTCTCCACAGGAGATTTCAGCTATGATTCTTCAGAAGATGAAGAAGACCGCTGAGGATTACCTCAGACAGCCTGTAACGGAAGCAGTCATCACTGTTCCTGCATACTTCTCTGATTCACAGCGTCAGGCTACCAAGGAGGCAGGTAAGATTGCCGGTCTCGATGTAAAGCGTATCATCAACGAGCCTACTGCAGCTGCCCTCGCTTATGGGCTTGACAAGAAGAACCAGAATATGAAGGTTGCCGTATTCGACCTTGGTGGCGGTACATTCGATATTTCTATCATGGAACTCGGTGACGGCGTATTTGAGGTTAAATCTACCAACGGTGATACACACCTTGGTGGTGATGACTTCGACCAGAACGTAATCGACTGGCTTGCACAGGAGTTTGCTGCAGAGAATGGCGGCGCTGACCTGAAGAAGGATCCTATGGCTCTCCAGAGACTTAAGGATGCTGCCGAGAAGGCCAAGATCGAGCTTTCAAACCAGACTTCTACAGAAATCAACTTGCCTTACATCATGCCTGTTGACGGTGTTCCAAAGCACCTCGTAAAGACATTGACAAGGGCTAAGTTCGAGCAGCTTTGCGATGACCTCTTCCAGAGAACCATCGTTCCTTGCCGCAAGGCGTTGGAGGATGCACATCTGAGCGCATCTCAGATTGACGAGGTTCTTCTCGTCGGTGGTTCAAGCCGTATCCCTAAGGTTCAGGAAATCGTCAAGGAGTTCTTCGGCAAGGAGCCTAACAAGAGCGTAAACCCTGATGAGGTTGTTGCTATCGGTGCGGCTATCCAGGGTGGTGTGCTTGCAGGTGATGTAAAGGATGTGCTTCTTCTTGATGTCACTCCGCTTTCACTTGGTATCGAGACACTTGGCGGCGTGATGACAAAGCTCATCGCTTCCAACACCACTATTCCTACACGCAAGTCGGAGGTCTTCTCTACTGCTGTTGACAACCAGCCTTCAGTAGAGATCAGGGTTCTCCAGGGTGAGCGTCCTATGGCTAAGGACAACAAGCAGATCGGTGTGTTCCATCTCGATGGCATCACCCCTGCTCCAAGAGGAGTTCCTCAGATCGAGGTTACTTTCGATATCGATGCCAACGGTATCTTGAATGTATCTGCAAAAGACAAGGCTACAGGCAAGGAGCAGAACATCCGTATCGAGGCTTCTTCAGGACTCAGCGAGGATGAAATCCAGAGGATGCGTGATGAGGCCAAGGCCAACGAGGCTGCCGATAAGGCCGAGAAGGAGAGAGTTGACAAGATCAACAGCGCTGATGCGCTCTGCTTCCAGTCCGAGAAGAATCTCAAGGACTATGGCGACAAGATTCCTGCTGACAAGAGGGATGCTATCAATGCTGCTCTCACAAGCTTGAAGGAAGCTGTCAAGAATCAGAATATCGCTGATATCGAGACACATACCAAGACTCTCGAGGATGCATGGCAGGCTGCCATGGCCGGCATGGGCGGAGCTCAGGGCGGTCCTCAGAATCCTAACAACTATGGTCCGCAGAACGGCCCACAGAACGGTCCTGACAATCAGGGTCCTGATGAGCAGTAATCAGACGGCGATAATCCTCAAGTGAGGAAACGATAACAAAGCCCCCGAAGTTCATAACAGAACTCCGGGGGCTCTGTCGTTTCATGGTCTGTCGGATAAATTACCTGAACTTCAATTACCTAAAGTTCAATTACCTAAAGTCAGGTAAAATTGCGCAGTTCTCTTGCTTTGCTTATCAGCCGGTGTCACGCGAGGTGGTTGGATGTTTTGAGGTTTTGCTCTGCGGTGTCGGGACGGTGCCACATCTGATTTTGGAACAGGTTGGTTTACAGATAGTTATATAATTTGGTGTGGATTACTGGCCAAGAAATTGCCGAAAATCCACGTTGGAAATAAATGGTATCTGATTATCAATGTGTTACGAGGGTGGCTGTGGCGTCGTCCCGCCTGCTTGTAGGTATTGAGGCCGACACTTTCTGGCCAGGCGGGGTATGATGCGTCATGGTCAGGCAGCCGGAGGCGGCGGACGTGGCCGGCCCACGGCCTCGGGAAGTGGGAGGTGCCTGCCGGAGACAAGTTCTCGCGGGAGCGAGGACGCAGGAAACGGTAGGAGGGCCGAACGGAGCGCAGCGGAGTGAGTTCCGCCGCATCCGGCTGCCGGCCGCCTACATTAAATAGTCGGACATGTCATGTCCCTGCATGAGTCCGTCACGGATTTCGGTGGACGAGATATCTACCAAAGGGGCGTCCAGAATCTCGATGTCATAGAAATGACTGTCAGCATCCTCAAGTGTCAATCTGTCAGCACCTGACTCGGCTTCGTTCAGGACATAGGGGGCAGGAAAACGCTTGCACTCTTCAATCAGCTCCCTGCGGAGACTGACGATATCGAAACCGGTGCGCGGATAGACAGCCACACCGTACTCGGCGAGAATCCTCGGGAAATCACGCCACCTGTGGATGGAAGAAAGATTGTCAGCGCCTATTATCAATGTGAACTCGTTGTCTGGTTCACGCTGTTTCAATGCATCCAGAGTCTTGATCGTATAATGTGGAGGAGGCATCCTCAGTTCAATGTCATCCACCTTGACATTGAGTTCCGGATGCCGCCCAAGAGCCTCTACGGCAGCATTGAACCTGGCCTCCCCAGAATCCGCACTGATGTTGCTCTTCAGAGGGTTCTTCGGGGAAACAATGAGATATACCCAGTCGAATTTCTTTTCGCTGGTGAGATATTCCATTATGGCCTTGTGGCCGATATGCAATGGATTGAACGAACCGGAATAGACGGCAATCCGCATGACTTATTTTGAAAGGAATTGATTTACGATTAGTTCTGCTTCCTCGTAAGCTTTCTGCAAATTATCATTGACAAGAATGTGGTCGAACTTGTCGGCATAGGTCATTTCCTCTGCGGCTTTGGCGACCCTCTTTTCGATAGCCTCGGCACTGTCAGTTCCGCGGGCGACAAGCCTTTTGCGCAACTCCTCCACTGACGGGGCCTGGATGAATACGGACAAGGCCTTGTCTCCGAAATACTTCTTGAGATTCACGCCGCCCTTGACATCCACATCGAATATTATCACGTGGCCCTTGTCCCAGATCCTTTCGACTTCCGACTTGAGAGTGCCATAGAATGAACCGGCATAGACCTCTTCATATTCGACGAACTTGTCCTCGCCAATCATCTTCCTGAACTCGTCGGCCGTGAAGAAATGATACTCGATTCCGTCTCTCTCCTGCCCGCGCGGCGCGCGCGAAGTGGCCGAAACGGAAAACTCCATTTCAGGGTGAAGCTTGAGGATATGATTTACTATGGTGCTTTTTCCGGAACCTGAAGGGGCGGAAAAAATGACAACTTTATTGCTCATCTGTTTTCATTATTTTCGCAAAAATAGTTAATTTTGCGGTGCTTTTAGGAAAAATCATGTCAAATTGGCTTAATTTCCCCAATTGGCAGAATTATTGCACGTAAAACGGACTGAATTATAGGACGGACAAATAATTTCTAAATTTTATAGAATATGGTTTCTTATAAAGATTTGGGCCTTGTAAACACCAGAGAGATGTTTGCAAAGGCAGTTAAAGGCGGCTATGCTATTCCAGCCTTCAACTTCAACAACATGGAGCAGCTCCAGGCTATCATCCAGGCTGCTGCCGAGCTGAAGTCACCAGTTATCCTTCAGGTATCAAAGGGCGCACGTAACTACGCAAACCAGACACTTCTCCGTTACATGGCAGAGGGTGCTGTAGAGTATGCTAAGGAACTCGGCTGGGAACATCCACAGATCGTTCTTCACCTTGACCACGGTGATTCATTCGAGCTCTGCAAGAGCTGCGTTGATATGGGCTTCTCATCAGTTATGATCGATGGTTCTTCACTTCCATATGAGGACAACATCGCTCTTACAAAGAAGGTTGTAGAGTACGCTCACCAGTACGACGTTACCGTAGAGGCTGAGCTCGGCGTTCTCGCAGGTGTTGAGGATGAGGTTGCCGCTGAGGAATCTCACTATACAAAGCCTGAGGAGGTTATCGACTTCGCTACCCGTACAGGCTGCGATTCACTCGCTATCTCCATCGGAACATCACACGGTGCATACAAGTTCAAACCTGAGCAGTGCACACGTGACCCTAAGACAGGCCGTCTCGTTCCACCACCACTCGCATTCGACGTTCTTCACGAAATCGAGAAGAAACTCCCTGGATTCCCAATCGTTCTCCACGGTTCATCATCAGTTCCACAGGAGTATGTTGACATCATCAATGCCAATGGCGGAAAACTTCCAGATGCAGTAGGTATTCCTGAGGAGCAGCTTCGCGAAGCTTCCAAGTCAGCAGTTTGCAAGATCAACATCGACTCAGATTCACGTCTTGCCATGACCGCTGCCATTCGTAGGGTATTCGTTGAGAAACCAGGCGAGTTCGATCCACGCAAGTACCTCGGACCTGCACGTGACGAGATGAAGAAGCTCTATGAGCACAAGATCAAAGACGTTCTCGGTTCAGACGGAAAAGCTGAATAATCAGAGCGTTCATAAATAGGTGACGAGGCCTGGAAGCACTGACTTCCGGGCCTCGTTTCGTTTCGGAATCCATCACAGGATCTCACCTGCATTTCCTTGCTTGCGGCGGTGGACTTGGGAACAAATAAAAAACGGAGACCCGCAAGAACGGATCCCCGATAAATTATGTTTGACGTATTCCTAGAGAACTTCGATAAGCTCTACCTTGAATACAAGAGCAGCGTATGGAGGAATTGCACCCTGTGCACCTGCCTCGCCATAACCGAGCTTGTAAGGGATATAGAGTTCCCAAACAGAACCCTCACTCATAAGCTGGAGAGCCTCAGTCCATCCCGGGATAACCTGATTCACACCGAAAACGGCAGGCTGATGACGGTCATAAGAACTGTCGAACTTCTCGCCGTCCACGAATGTTCCCTCGTAATGGCACTTGACCTTGTCAGTAAGCTCAGGCATGCGGCCCTCACCCTCTTTGATGACCTTATACTGCAATCCGCTAGGCAATACGATAACGCCTTCCTTCTTCGCATTGGCAGCAAGGAACTCCTCGCCTTCTTTCTTCATAACGTCCGCAATCTCAGCCTGTTCCGCAGCCTGCTTCTCCTGAAGCTGCTGGAAATACTTGTCGAGGAGATCACTTGCCTCTTCGTAAGAAATTGCAGGCTTTGTTCTTGTCAATGTTGCCTTGAGACCTGCTACGAAATCGTCGAAAGAGACTTCCTTGACACCTGACTGGAGCATATTGTGGGCAATGCTCATACCCAATGCGTAACTGTTCTTATCCATGATTAAAATACTGGTTTCATTATTTTTGAGTTTGCAAAGATACTTAAAATCCGGAAATTTCTTCGTAAGTTTGCAATTTTCGAAGCGAAGTGACATTTACAACACTAAAATGCGAATATGGAAAAACCTGAAATCAGTGTAATCACAGCCGTATATAATATAGGAAAGTATCTGGGTCAATGCCTTGATTCAATGCTGGCACAGACATTCCATGAGTGGGAACTCATTGTCATTGACGATGGTTCGACAGACGATAGCCCGGCAATCTGCGATGAATACGCGGCAAGAGACAGCCGTATCAGAGTCGTACATAAGGCCAATACCGGTCTTTCAGACAGCAGAAACCTTGGAATCGGAATGGCAAAAGCCGACATCATCGGTTTTATCGACAGTGATGACTGGATAGAACCGGACATGTTCGGAACATTGTACCATACCCTGATTGATTCAGGAGCGGACATTGCAGTATGCGGCATCTACAAGGCATACAGGAACAGTTCTAAAGTGAAACTGCCGTGCCACGGAATCGTGACCTACACACGTGATGAAGCTTTGGACATTATCCTCGAAGACCGCAAGATCCACAGCTATGTGTGGAACAAGCTCTACAGGAAGGAAGTCCTCAAGGAAAAAATGCCATCCAGAATGTATGAGGACCATGCTACAGTCTATAAATGGTTCATCAATGCCGACAAGATTGTTGCAATCGGCAAACCGCTGTACCACTACAGGCAGAGGGAGGGCAGCATTGACCATCATGTGAATCCCCAGCGCAGCATTGACTTTCTCACATCGGAAATTGAAAGATATCAGTATATCGTTGCGCAAAATCTTCTTCCGCAGCGTCAGGAATTCTTCAGGAACCGCGTGCTGAGAATCGGTGCCCAGATGGCAAAGGAAGTCAGCCGGAGCGGAGTCGAGGCAGAAAGAATAGAACGTTATGTGCTGAAAATCAGGGATATGCTGGTGCCGTTCCTGCCTGCAGACAAGAAACTCATGAGACGCAAGCACAGATGCCGTCTGGAAAAATTGATTGGCGACCCGTACAAATTCATCAGGTCAATGAAATTTTCCGCAATCTTCAATTTCAAGATAAAACGCGCCTATTTCAGCAAATAAGCTTGTATATGATGACTCTTCCGCTTGTTCTCAGGCGGAAGTTTCATATAATCCCCGTACTGGTTTTTCAGAAACCTGTCCCACGCGGCAATGGCCTTGAACTGCTGCCCCTCGAATTCCATGTCAATGTAATTCTCGAACACGCTTTTCTCGAACACGTCACGCCAGCCGCATCCCGCAATCTTGCATTTGTCGAAATCATAGCAGAGCAGCACGCTGTCACATTTCCTGCCCCAGTATTCACGTCCGAGAATATGGGCCGCCAACTTCGACGTTATCGGCTGGTGGAAATTGAAAATGTCGAACCTTGTGCCGCAGATGTTCAGACGATGTGCCCATGAAGTGAGATTCTTCCTGATCTTGTCCTGAGTCTTCTTGTCGTCAGGCTTGCCGTCGATAGGGAAAATGTCAATGTTGAGGCCGAATTTGAACTTCACGAATCTGTTCTGCTGGCTGAGAGTGTGGGAATCATGGACCTTGGCAAAACAATGATAGAAAGATTCTTTGTCATTGACAGTATGATAAAGGCATCTGTATCTGGCGTCCGGCTCTTTTCCGAAGGTCGCGACGAACTTGGTGAAGTCGGGTCTCGGCATCATTATGTCAATGTCATCGTCCCACGGAATGAAACCTTTGTGCCTGACAGCGCCGAGAAGCGTCCCGTAGGCGATGGAGTATCGCAGTCCGTTCCGGTCGCAGAAGTCAGCGACAATTCTTAATATATTCAGAAGGTATGAGTGGATTTCATCCTGGCTGAGAGCTCTCATATATAGTCTTGAATGTTATCGGTTGATTGTTGTATGCGGCCGTGGTCTGGTCAAAAGTTTCCCTGACGCCTTGTTTTGTTGACAAATTTACTAAATTTGTGGTGGAATAAGAAACTATATTCATATAGAGTGAAACATCCCGTCCCGACTCACTGACCAGATAATCTGATAGTTGGGGATGGTAATTAATGACACTGACCCATGAGAATAGCATACTGCATCCATTCACTTCATCTTTTCGGAGGCATCGAAAGAGTTCTGAGCATCAAGGCCAACTATCTTGCTGATGTCTATGGCTATGACATACATATCATCACTGCGGATTTGAAGGGGAGAGCCCCGCATTTCGCTCTGAGTGAAAAGATTAAACTGCATGATGTCGGGGTTAGCGAGAAATTCATGCTGCATGTCTATGGCAGGAGACTGAACAGGATTCTTTGCGAAATCCGGCCTGACATCTGCGTTTCCGTAGGCGGAAGGGACATCTTCTGTCTGCCTTCGTGTACGGACGGAAGCATAAAGGTATCCGAATTCCATTTCTCACATGAAAAGTATGCCGTCAAATACGGAGGGTCTTTCTTCGGGAATCTTTATGCGCGTTTCCGTATAGGGCAAATTGAGAAGGTGGCCGCGAAACTGGACAAGTTCATCGTGCTTACCAAGTCGGACAAGAAAGACTGGGAACCATTTGTGCCGAATGTGACCAGTATCTATAATCCGTTGACTTTCAAGTCTGAAGAGGTTGCTGCTCTGGATAATGAGAAGTGCATTGCAATCGGCAGACTTGAATCTCAGAAGAACTTCAGGGACTTGGTTGCCGCATGGAAATATGTGGCTGAAGAATATCCGGACTGGGTTGTGGAGATTTATGGCAATGGAAGTCAGAAGGAATCATTGCAGAAACAGATTACAAGTCTGGGACTGGACCGTCAGGTAAGGCTCATGGGCAGCAGCAGTGACATCCGTTCGAAGATGCTTGACAGTTCATGTCTTGTTATGAGTTCTGCATACGAAGGATTCCCGATGGTGCTTCTGGAGGCTGTAGAGACTGGTTTGCCTATGGTCAGTTATGATTGCCCGAAGGGGCCGGCCGAGATTATCATTGACGGAAAAAGCGGATATCTCGTGAAACCCGGCGATGTCAAGGGGCTGGCCCGGAGGGTGTGCGATGTGATTTCAGATGCTGACAGGCGCAAGAAGTTCGGCGCCAAGGCTAAGGAAACTGCTGCGCAATACAGCATTGACAGGACTATGGAGCAGTGGAAGAAATTATTTGAAGATTTGGTTGCAAAGTAAGTAATCCTTAAAAAATAACTTGGTAATCTTTGCTCGTCTTTTCGGTCTATATTCCTTTTCTCATCAGTCGTGTACGTCCAGTACACTCCTTCTTCGAAAAGAAATCTATCCTCGAAAATCCTTCACAAATCTTTACCAACTTATTTTTTCATGCTTACTAAACGATTATAGAAAAATATTGTTGGAATGTCGCAATTTTTTGTAATTTTGCGCTGTACTTGAACCTGACCTTGAATGAATATAGGTGCTAATCATTTCAAGGCTAATGAAAATATCTGTTATTGTCCCTTGTTACAAAGGGGAGAAATACATTTCCGGATGTCTCGAGAATCTGCTTTCACAGAGTTATAAGAATCTGGAAATCATCGTTGTTATTGACGGCAACTGTGACAGATCTGCAGAGATTGCGTCTCAGTATCCCGTCAAAATGATAGTTCTGGACGAGAATCGTGGACTTTCCGTAGCCAGAAATATCGGCATCAGAGAATCTACCGGCGACTATATCCACTTCATGGATGTAGATGACGCCATCAGCCGGGATTTTTATATCAATATGGCTGCTGCGGTGCGTAACACTGGAGCGGATGTTGCATGCTCGGGAATCATCAATGAGAAGAAAGCATACAAGTGCCAGATTTTCGATGAGGAGAAAGTCGTCTCATCTGCCCGCGACAAGATGAAAGTCACTTGGGTCGGAAAATGGGGCTATGTCTGGAGATATCTTTTCAGGAAGTCAATGCTGGTGGAGAACCGCCTCTATTTCGAAGCCGGACGCCTGATCGAGGACCTGCCGTTCTCATTCAAGGCGCTCTACTATGCCGACAAGGTCGTCACCGTACCGAACACTGCCTATACCTATCGTGTCAATGCCAATTCGATTCTCACGACACCGGA
The DNA here is from genome assembly GCA_934700615.1 of uncultured Bacteroidales bacterium. Taxonomy (GTDB): domain Bacteria; phylum Bacteroidota; class Bacteroidia; order Bacteroidales; family UBA932; genus Cryptobacteroides. The sequence goes on along the minus strand of CAKUXR010000001.1, from coordinate 83,015 downwards.
TCCGGCATGGAGGCAGCGCTGCAAGAGAGATCTGGCCCATTCCAAGAGCATCATAAGCGACTTTTCCAAGGAGCACAATCTTACGGTGCCCGGAGTCGGCTACAATTTTGGAATAATTCCATACCTCGCAAGGAAGTTCTATATGAACACGGCTGCCGCATTCGGTTTCCGCTGCTTCTGATTGTCCTGAAAAATGCCTTGCAGGACCGCGGGGTCCGATATGCTGATACTTAATGATATAGTCCGTTCCGGAGTTGCGAACATGACAACTCTGGAACGGACTTTTTGCGTGATTTATAATCAATTGTGGTTCACGTGTTTTATTGCTCCAAAAAGTGCCGGAAATTTGCTCAACTGAAAAAAGTATCTTAACTTTGGCAAAACTTTGGACTACTCGCAGAAAGGTTAAAGATTTTTTGGATTATTTCTGAAAATATTATAAATTGTAGCCTCATAGGGTGGGTTTTGTTTGAGATTGATACATAATTATTAACACGTTCCTGTTTATTCAGGGATACTAATGACTTATTATTGCATATTTCGCTATGGAAGTTAAAAATGCTGTAGCCGGAACACTGGAATCTGGAGACATTATGATTCAGATTGCACCGGCGGAAACAAAAGGTTTGCACATTGACCTTGACAGCTCTGTAGCCGCTCAGTTCGGTCGTCAGATTCGCCTGGTCATTGAGGAGACCCTTAAGGATTTCGGTCTTGAAGATGCTGACATCAAAGCAGTGGACAAAGGTGCCCGCGACTGCACAATTCGCGCGAGAGTTACAGCAGCAGCTGTACGTGCTACAGGAAAAGATGTTTGGGCTTAATCAGTTACGGTTATGGAAAGATTAAGAAGAACGATGATGTTCGTTCCGGGCAATAACCCTGGAATGATGCAGGATGCCTTTATTTACGGTCCTGACTCCATTATGCTCGACCTCGAGGATTCCGTTACCATGGCAGAAAAGGACGCAGCCCGTCTGCTCGTCTATAATGCATTGAAATCCATTGATTACGGCGACACCGAAATGGTCGTACGTATAAATCCGCTCAGCACTCCTTACGGACGCAAGGATGTCGAGGCTGTCGTAAAGGCCGGTGTGCATGTAATCCGTATGCCTAAGACCGAGACGGCTGACGAAGTCCGTGAACTCGAGGCTGAGATAGAGAAAGTGGAAAGAGAACTCGGATGCGTAGGCAGAACCCGCATGATGGCAGCTATCGAAAGCGCCGAGGGAATCTGCAATGCATTCGCTATCGCCAAGGCTTCCAAGAGGATGATGGGTATCGCACTTGGAGCTGAGGACTATTGCGCAAACCTCAAGACACAGCGTACTCCGGGCGGAGCCGAGCTCCTTTACGCCCGCGAGACAATCGTAGTGGCTGCCAGAGCTGCCGGCATCGATGCACTCGATACCGTATATTCAAACCTTGATGACATGGAGACATTCCGCAAGGAGGTTGAACTCATCAAGACCCTCGGATTCGACGGCAAATCCATCATCAACCCTCGTCAGATTCAGATTGTGAATGAGGTATTTGCGCCGACCGAGAAGGCTATCGAGAAGGCAAAGAAGATCATTGCAGCCATCAAGGAAGCCGAGAAACGCGGCTCAGGCGTAATTGCCGTAAACGGCAAGATGGTCGACCGTCCTGTCGTAATCAGGGCACAGCGTACCATTGACCTTGCCATCGCATCAGGCATTTTAACAAAGGAGGATGTTTATGAGTAGCATAAAAGATAGAGCTGCGCTTGTACGTAAGGAAGCCGCAGTAATGGGCAAGTCAGTGTATGCAGGTGAGACACCGAAGAACACTACTTTCCGCAAGGACCTTCAGAAGGTTCACTCTAAGGTAGTTACCTTGGAAGAATCCATTAAGCTCAGCGGGCTTAAGGATGGAATGACAATCTCTTTCCACCACCACTTCAGAGGAGGTGACAAGGTTGTGAACATGGTTGTCGGCAAACTCGCCGAGATGGGATTCAAGAACCTCCACCTCGCGGCTTCCAGCCTTTCAGACGTCCACGCACCGCTTATCGACCATATCAAGAACGGCGTGATTACCAAGATTTCCACTTCAGGTCTCCGCGGCGAACTCGCAAAAGAGATTTCTCACGGCCTGATGAAGGAGCCTGTAATCTTCCGCAGCCACGGAGGACGAGGCAGTGCCATTGCCAATGGCGATCTGCACATTGATGTGGCGTTCCTCGCAGCATCAGCCTGTGACCCTGCTGGTAATGCCAGCGGTTACTCACGCTCTCCAAATGCAAAATCTATCTGTGGTTCACTCGGTTACGCAAAACCTGACGCCCAGAACGCGGATAAGGTCGTGATTATCACTGACGACCTCGTTGACTATCCGAATACTCCTAACTCTATCTCGGAGCACGACGTGGATTACGTTGTCCTCGTAGATTCAGTAGGTGATTCATCCAAGATATCTTCAGGTGCCATCCGTGACACCAAGAACCCTCGTGATATCCTGCTCGCAATGAATGCCGCGAAGGTGATTATCAACAGCGGTTATTTCAAGGAAGGGTTTTCTATCCAGACAGGTTCCGGCGGAGCATCACTCGCAGCCGTGAAATATATCCGTGAGGAAATGCTCAAACGTGGCATCCATGCAAGCTTTGCACTTGGCGGAATCACAGCCCACATGGTAAAGATGCATGAGGAAGGCCTCATCGGTCGCCTGATCGACGTTCAGTCATTCGACAAGGTTGCAGCCGAGTCCATCAAGAATGACCCGTTCCACAAGGGTGTTTCTGCCAATGAGTATGCCAGTGCAGATGAGCCTGGTTCAGCAGTCCACTATCTTGATATAGTTATCCTTTCCGCTCTCGAGGTGGATGTGAACTTCAATATCAATGTACTTGTCGGAAGTGATGGTGTCATCAGAGGAGCTATCGGAGGACATCCTGATACAGCTGCAGATTCAGCACTCTCTATTATTGTCTGCCCATTGATGCGTGGCCGTATCCCTTGCGTTGTGGATGAGGTTACCACACTTATCACCCCGGGCTCGACAGTCGATGTGGTCGTAACTGAATACGGTATCGCTGTCAACCCTCGTCGTCCTGAGATTGCAGAGCGCTTGAGGGCTGCAGGATTGAAGATTGTAGATATCAATGATCTCAAGAATCTGGCTCTGAAGAACATCGGAACTCCTGATCCGCTTCCATTCGGAGACAAGGTCGTAGGTGTCGTAATGAACCGTGACGGGTCCGTCATGGATGTCATAATGAATATCGAAGACTAATATTCTTATACTATGGAGATTACGCTTGATCAATTGTTGGCAAGTCGTGAGGAACGGGCGTCTTTCCAGAAGGAACTTTTGAAAAGTTACCCTGGAAAGACCTTGGTTTGCCTTACCGTCATAATGCCTGGCAAGGTCAAGCGTAATCTGCAATCCCTTGTAGTTGCCCAGGCTGCGGTCACTGCCATGGTTTCAGCTTTCGGAGACTCGATACAGAAACTTGTGCTCCGTGACAGGCAGACAGGCTACGAGGCCTACATGGAGACGACGCTTTCCAATGAGGAAGCGAAACAGAAGACATGCAGCATCGAGGATACCCATCCTCTCGGTCGCCTTTTCGACCTGGATGTCATTGACGCTGACGGTGTTCCCGTGTCCAGAGAATCGATCGGGCAGAGCCCGCGCAAGTGTCTCATATGTGACAATGAAGCCCGCTATTGCATGCGTAACCGCACCCATACCTTGAACGAACTGTCCGCAAAAATAGATGAAATGATTGAGGCCTATGTGCGATAACCGTCACTACATAAGCGAGGTTCCGCTATCATTGAACTCGGTCCGCAAACGGGTGGAGGCATTCCTCTCGTCGAACGGATTGAGGCTTGCTGCGTTGGAGCGCTATGTGGTCACCTCCAGGGATGAGGACGGTGACGAGATTATTGCGGGAGGCGGTCTCGACGGCAATGTCATCAAGTGCGTGGCGGTATCGGAAGCGGCCCGCAGCGAGGGACTTATGAACATTCTGGTGTCACGTCTCATAGCCATTGCACATGAAGAGGGACATGAATCGGTCAAGGCATTTACCAAGCCGGCAAACGAGGATATCTTCAGAAGTCTCGGGTTCAAACTTCTGGCTTCATCCAGGAACGCGATTCTGATGGAGAACGGCAGGGGAGGACTTCCCGAGTACAGAAAGTATCTGGAATCTCTCGCCCGTCCTGGAAGAAACGGGGCTATCGTGATGAATGCCAATCCGTTCACCAAGGGCCACCGTTATCTCATAGAGCAGGCAGCCTCTCAGGTTGACAACCTCTATGTAATCGTCGTAAAGGAGGACCGTTCTAGATTCCCTTATGCCGAGAGGAAGTCAATGATAGAGGCCGGATGCGCCGGACTTTCCAATGTAACTGTCTGTGAAGGAAGCGATTACGCCATCTCGGCAGCGACCTTCCCGACATACTTCCTGAAGCAGCTGGATGACGCTACGCCTACCCAGATTGCATTGGACCTGGACTTGTTCGTAAAGCATATCGCCCGGCCGCTCGGAGTCACAGTACGTTTCGCAGGCAGTGAGCCTGAGGACAAACTGACACGATGCTACAATGAAATGATGTCGGAAATACTTCCGGCAGGCGGATACGGCTCCAAAGAAAATCCTTCCGGACAGCCGATCAGTTTTGTCGAGATTCCGCGTCTCGAACAGAACGGCAGACCGGTAAGTGCGACAGCGCTCAGAAGTGCACTTGACAGGGGAGACCTGAAGGCAGCGATGGAATTAGTTCCGGTTTCCACAGTGCCTTACCTCATAGCGGATTTGGCCGAAAGGTCGTTGAGACAGGAGCTGGACACCACTCCCAAGCCTGGTCTTGTAGATAAGCAGGACAATGGTGCCCACAAGGATATGGACTATGCATTGATGTCTGCAAGTATCTCTGCATTAAGACCTTATCTGACGAGAATCGCAGTGGAGTCCACGGCTGAGGTCAATGCTGCCGGAATAATGTCGATAGGCATCGAAGCAGAAGCGGCCATGCTGAAGGCTACTAGAGGGGTGAATACCCACAAGGGAGCACTTTTCTGCATTGGCCTGTCAGTTGCGGCAGCCTCTTTTCTGGCTTGCGGCACAGGGACTGTGGATGCGGATTCATTCAGGGAACTCGTTTCTCGCACTGCATCCCGCATACCTTCGGCCCGGAGCACACACGGGGCCGAGGCAAAGAGAAATTTCAAGGTCGGAGGAGCATTGGAGAATGCCCGTGAGGCTTATTCGGAGCTCTTCACCGCCTGGTTACCTTACTACAGGTCATTGGAAGGCGACCCCTACCGCTGCCACAAGACACTGTTGTATATTATGACGATTCTTGATGACACCAATGTTCTCCACAGAAGGGGTGCGGAGGGGCTGGCCCATACCAAGTCCGAGGCGGCGAGACTGCTTGGGGACTTCAGTCCGGAAGGGCTGTCATCATTGAACAGGGATTTCATCAGGGAAAACATCTCGCCCGGCGGAAGCGCCGACATGTTGTCCTTGACGATGTTTATAAAGAGTATAATAATTAACAACTAATACTAATACTACAAAAATCATCATTTTATGGTTGAATTGATTCCACATGGCGTTTACTTGAAAAACGGCAAGACTATCGTCAATGATGCCACAGGTATGCCAACTGCCGATGAGGCTCGCGAAAATACTATCGCCTACAGAATTCTCCGTGCCCATGACAAGGACGGAAGCAAAGGCAAGAAGTTGCGCGTCAAATTCGACGCTATGGCTTCGCACGACATTACATATGTCGGAATTATCCAGACAGCCCGTGCAAGCGGACTTGAGAAGTTCCCTATCCCTTACGCGATGACCAACTGCCACAACTCGCTTTGTGCGGTGGGCGGTACCATCAATGAGGATGACCATATCTTCGGACTTTCCGCTGCAAAGAAATATGGCGGAATCTATGTTCCTGCAAACCAGGCAGTCATTCACCAGTACGTGCGCGAGGCACTCGCAGGCTGCGGCCGCATGATTCTCGGTTCTGACAGCCACACTCGTTACGGTTCACTCGGCTGCATGGGTGTCGGTGAAGGTGGTGGAGAGCTCGTAAAACAGCTTCTCAACAACACTTGGGACATCAATGCTCCGGAGGTGGTCCTCGTCTGGCTCGAAGGCAAGCCTAAGAAGGGTATCGGTCCTCATGACGTGGCAATTTCTCTCGTGAAGGCCGTGTTCGAGAACGGTTTCGTGAAGAACAAAGTGCTCGAGTTCGCAGGTCCTGGCGTAGCGTCACTCCCTACTGATTTCCGTAACGGTATCGACGTGATGACAACTGAGACCACCTGCCTCAGCTCCATCTGGATTACTGACGAGAAAGTCGAGGAATACTATAAGATGCACGAGCGCCCGGAGGCTTACAAAGAGCTTCAGCCGGGTGAAGTCGCATACTACGATTCAATGATCCGCATTGACCTTTCAAAGCAGGAGTCAATGATAGCCCTTCCTTTCCATCCTTCAAACGCTTACACAATCCATGAGCTTCAGGCTGACCCTGAGGGAATCCTGAAGAAGGTCGAGGAAGATGCAAAGAACCGCTTCGGCGACAAGATTTCCATCGACCTTGAGAGCAAGGTGAAGAACGGAAAGGCTTATGCTGATCAGGCCATCATCGCAGGCTGCTCAGGCGGTACATATGACAACCTCAGTGAGGCTGCTTCCATCATGAAGGGCAAGACTATCGGAAACGACTACTTTACAATGTCCGCTTACCCTCAGTCAACACCTGTTTACCTCGCAACAACACGCAACCATATCGCTGAAGAGTTGCTCGAGGCCGGTGTAGTAATCAAACCGGCATTCTGCGGACCTTGCTTCGGAGCCGGTGACGTTCCTGCAAACAACGGTCTCTCAATCCGTCATACGACACGTAACTTCCCTAACCGAGAGGGCTCAAAGCCTGGCCAGGGACAGATTTCACTCGTATGCCTTATGGATGCACGTTCTATCGCGGCTACAGCTGCCAACGGCGGTATCATCACGGCTGCGACTGACGTGGAGTACGAGGATACACACAAGTCATACTCGTTCGACGACCGCATCTACAAGAGCCGTATCTACAACGGATTCGGAAAGGCAGACCCTACAGTCGAGCTCCGCTACGGACCGAACATCAAGGATTGGCCTAAGATGTATCAGATGGAGGAGAACATGCTTGTCGAACTCGCTGCGGTTATCCACGACCCTGTTACCACGACTGACGAGCTCATCCCTTCAGGTGAGACTTCAAGCTACCGTTCAAACCCTCTCAAGCTCTCTGAGTTCGCACTTTCACGTCGCGTTCCTGAGTACGTAGGTTTGAGCAAGCGCATCCAGTCAGAAGACCTCGACCGTCGTGCAGGAAAGACTCCTCAGCACGTCCTCGACGCTCTCGCAAAGGTAGGAGCCAATGCTGAGAACACCTCATTCGGTTCATGCGTATTCGCCAACAAGCCGGGTGACGGTTCTGCACGTGAGCAGGCTGCTTCTTGCCAGAAGGTTCTCGGAGGTGACGCGAACATCTGCTACGAGTATGCTACCAAGCGTTACCGCAGCAACTGTATCAACTGGGGTATCGTTCCGTTCACAATCGCAAAGGAAACACCTTTCGAGTACAATGCCGGTGACTTCGTTTACATTCCGGGTATCCGTGAGGCCATCCTTTCAGGCAAGGAGGAAATCGATGCCAAGGTCATCTGCGCTGACGGCGTCAAGGATATCCACCTCTATTTCCAGAACCTTACGGCTGACGAGCGTGAAATTCTCGCAGACGGTTGCCTCATGAACTTCTACGCAGCCCAGAATAAGAAATAAACCGAAAACAGCTTATTGTAATAACACTTAAATTAGTATATTTTTATGAAAAAAATTCAGATGGTTACTCCTCTCGTTGAGATGGATGGTGACGAAATGACAAGGATCCTGTGGAAGATGATCAAGGATGAACTTATCCTTCCTTTCGTAGATTTGAAGTCAGAATATTATGACCTCGGCCTCGTTCATCGTGACGAAACAGCTGACCAGGTGACAATCGACTCTGCCAATGCTACCAAGAAGTATGGTGTTGCCGTAAAGTGCGCTACCATTACTCCTAACACACAGCGTATGTCTGAGTACAATCTTCATCAGATGTGGAAGAGCCCTAACGGAACAATCCGTTCAATGCTGGACGGTACCGTATTCCGTGCACCTATTACCATTCCTTCGATCTCTCCGGCTGTGAAGTTCTGGAAGAAGCCTATCACCATCGCCCGTCATGCTTACGGTGACGTTTACAAGGGCGTTGAGATCCGCGCTGAGGAACCAGGAGTAGCCAAGCTCGTCTTCGAAGGTGAAAGCGGAAAGGTAGAAGAGCAGATTATCCACAACTTTGCAGGTCCTGGCGTTATCCAGGGTATGCATAACACTGACAAGTCTATCCGCTCATTCGCACACGCTTGCTTCAAGTATGCACTCGACATCAAACAGAGCATCTGGTTCGCTACAAAGGATACCATTTCCAAGAAGTATGACGGACAGTTCAAGGCTATCTTCGAGGATGTGTTCAAAGAGTACGCTGAGGCTTTCGAGAAAGCAGGTATCGAGTACTTCTACACATTGATCGACGACGCTGTTGCACGTGTAATGCGTAGCGAAGGCGGATTCATCTGGGCTTGCAAGAACTACGACGGAGACGTTATGAGCGACATGGTTTCTACCGCATTCGGTTCACTCGCCATGATGACCTCAGTTCTCGTCAGCCCTGACGGAAAATACGAGTATGAGGCAGCTCACGGTACAGTGACACGCCACTATTACAAGTACCTCAAGGGAGAAGAGACATCTACCAACCCTATGGCAACAATCTTCGCATGGAGCGGAGCGTTCCGTAAGAGAGGTGAGCTGGATAACCTCCCGGAACTCATCAACTATGCTGACCAGCTTGAGGCAGCTTGCCTGGATACTCTCAATGAAGGTATCGTAACCAAGGACCTCGCCAACCTCATGGAAGGCGTTACACCTCAGGTGAAGAACTCAGCTGACTTCATGGCTGCTATCCGTGAGCGTCTCGAGAAACGTCTCGCATAACCGGATATCATAATTTGAAACAATATGTCCCTCGCTCCTGCGGAACGGGGGACTTTTCTGTTCAATGTCAATGATAATGTCAATGATAATGTCAATGATAATGTCAATGCCGGCGGCCGCGCCTAAATCATCTTGTTTTCCGCGAAGAACTTCCACAGCGGCGCCGCCATCAGGGACTGCCTGATCTGGTCATTGACCATAAGATCCTTCACCTCAGCCTCGTCCATGAGCACAATCTGAAGGTCCTCTGTGCTGTCAAGATGCTGGCTGCCAATCTTTTTCACGCCCTTGGCCACGAAACAGTGCGACAGATTGTTGGTCGTACTCGAATTGCCCGACACAGTCATAATCTTGCTCCATTCTCCGTCCCCGTAGCCGGTCTCCTCCATCAGCTCCCTCTTCGCAGCCTCAAGCGGAGTCTCGCCCTTCTCTATCACACCTGCCGGAATCTCGAAGCAGGTCTTGCCGAGACCATGACGGTACTGCCTCTCCATAACGAACTTCCCGTCTTCCGTCAATGCGATTACATTCACCCAGTCAGGATACTCCATCACATAGAACTCCGGATTCTGCCTTCCGTCGGGCAGTTCCACGCAGTCACGCCTTACCGTCAGCCACGGACGTCTGAAAAGATATTCACTCTTTATGATCTTCCATTTTCCGTCCTCATTTATAGCGTCTTTCATGATATCAGATTTTTAATGTCAATAATTATTCACAAATTTAGGAAAACTTATGCAACAAAATCAATCAATGTCCGTCTAAAGTATAGACCATCAGGAAACTGACGATATGAAAATCGATGACAAAATAGCGTCGGAACTGTTCCGTCAATACGGTAAAAGGCTGTACAACACGGCCTTGCGTATAACATTGTCATCATACGAAGCCGAAGAAATCATGCAGGAGACATTGATCCGATTCCTTACCGGAGGCAACAGGCCTGATGATGTGTGGGCATGGCTGCGGCGGATGTGCATAAACAAGTCCATCGACTACCTTCGCCGGGAAAAACGCTTCGTGAACATCGACGATGCCGTAAATTCATCGGAACCGGTCCTTGTCAATGACAATGAAGATATCTGGTCAGGCCTGGACGGGCAGTTGTTCCCGATGGTGATGGACATGCTGAAATCAATGCCGGACGGCTACCGGACGATACTGACATTGAAGCTCATAGAAGACATTGATTATAAAGAGATTGCGTCAATGATGGGAATCAGCGAGTCCAGTGTCCGGAGCCAATACATGAGGGGACGCAGGAAACTCGCGGAAAAATTGAGGGAAAAGTTAAGTCAATGATTATGAATGATATAGAAAAATATTTCGATAACTATAGATGCCTTGCGGATGAGGCCGGAGACAATCCGTCCGTCACGGAGCAGGATTTCCTCGTGAGGCTCCATAAGGAGCAGGCGAGAAAACGCTTCCATGCCCGTACACTTGCATTGACCTTTATCGGGATGGCTGCGGCATTGGCGGTTTTCGTCATTCTGCGCGGGCCGGAAGTTCCGGTCAATCCTGTGGAATTGTATATGACCAGCTATAGGGAAGGAGTGGCGCCGCTGCTGTCGGAAGTACGTGAGATGGAAATGTCGTCCGAGCTGTGCAGGGAAATGGATTTGTCGTCCGTCATTGAGGAACTGCTGGACTCCTCAGATGGCATGACTGACGGGCTGGACGGCTTGGAAGATGCTGAGAAACTGGAAGTTGCCCGAAAATATTGTGACAGCAGCCTTGACGAAATCAGGACTCTGTACGGCGAATGCTGCAGGGCATACTGCGTCGGGTCGACAACTACTGAAGATAATGGAATTTAAATTCTCAATGATATGAAAAAGAATCTGTTTGTACTGATATTGCTTTGCGTGATATCTGTGATTAATGTCAATGCAGGTGTGAACCCCGCAATGAGAAAGGAATACGATTTCAAGTCGTTCAATGCAGTCCGCACTGTGTCCAGAGGCCAGTCTCTTTCGGGCAGGGGCACTTACGTCACTTCCAGTTATAAAATCTCACTGGTGAAGTCGGATCATTATAAAGTCGTCATGGAAGTTTGGAACAGGGATGACATCGACCTGTTCGAAGTCAGACGTGTAGGAAACACTGTGGAATTGGTGACGGCTATAAAGAAGTATCCATACCACAGCAAAGTCGAAGACCCTTGTGCTACAGTGACGATATATACTCCTGAGTTTCCGAGCGTTACGCTTAGCGGAACCAGCCAGATGAGCGTGTCCGGCGGTGCGTTCTCCGGTGATAATCTGTCAGTCACCCTGTCTGGGGTCGCTAAAATGGACGGCCTTTCCGGGACCTGGAACAGGGCAAATATCACACTGAGCGGCTCTACGCACATGGACAACCTGACTTTGAAATCAGGGACCTGCTATCTCACCTGCAGCGGTGTTGCTGAAATTGCCGGAGTCTCATCCATAAATTCAGACAAGGTCCAGCTGTCAATGTCAGGAGCGACCTCGATAAAGATCGACAATATCAATTCCGGACATGTCGATGCCACGGCGAGCGGTGCCGGCAAACTCAGTTCCCTCGAAGTCAATGCCAGTGAGCTCATAGCAAATCTTTCAGGAGCTTCGGCTGTCAAATTCACCGGAAAAATCGGAAAAATCTCAGCCGAGATGCAGGGAGCTTCCTCTCTGTCTCTCCATGGAAATGGAAACGAAGTGTTTGTCTCCGCATTCGGAACTTCTACCTTGAATGCCAAGAATTTCACAGTGAAAGATGCCTCACTGAAACTTTCCGGAGTGGCCGGAGCCACCGTTACTGTCACTGAAAAACTCGAGACGGAAACATCAGGAAACTCACATATAGATTACTACGGCAATCCAAAGACTGTAAACAACAAATCCAATAACGTAGTGAGACATTAATAAGTTTTACATATTTATACTCAAAGCTTTAATTGAGTAAGTAATCCTAAAAAAATAATTTGGTAATCTTTGCTCGTCTTTTCGGTCTATATTTCTTTTCTCATCAGTCGTGTACGTCCAGTACACTCCATCTTCGAAAATAAATCTATCCTCGAAAATCCTTCACAAATCTTTACCAACTTATTTTTTTATGCTTACTAAATGGACGCCGTCGGGTCTGGAGTGATTCCACACCCGGCGGTATTTTCATTTCTTTACGAACAGGGATGCGAAACCGAAAAAGTCGGGGTCGAACTTGTCATCCCAGAGCATCTCGCCGAACGGCGGGGTATCATAGTCCCGGAACTCCAGCCTTAGACCGTTGTCATCTATGCCGAAGACTACGACGGCCTCTCCAAGTGTCTCATCATCAGCATTGAAGGCGCGGTTTGCGCAGGACAACTTGTAATAGGTATTGTACTGGTAAGGAATACCGTCAGCACTCACATACATCTGGCACTCATAGGACGTGTGCTTGCCCAGGATGGTCGAAGGCCTGGTGCAATTTATAGGGGAGGCAAGAGTGACCGTGCACTTCCTGAAGAAATTCATGAAGTCACCCGAACCGCCAGGAGTCAGCGAGACGGAGCCGTCAGCCTCTTTCGTGAAAGTCAATGTAAACCCTTCATTATGAGTAGGAATCAGCTCAGTATCCTCCTCCATCTCGGTGAAATCCTCATTGATCTGGTTCAGGGCAAAAGTCTTGCTGAACGTCCATGTGCCGACCAGTTTGTCAGGAGTCTGGACACCGCGGACAGCCACGGATACAGAACTGTTGTCACCTGCAATGAATCGGCCGTACTCGGGGTCCACAGTTATGATTGCCTCGTCATCCCCGGAAAAACCTGCCGGGACGGTGAACCTTGCGGAACCGGAAGTCTCACCTGTATTGAGCAGGATATAGGCCGGATATGAAGCATCTGAAGACTTCGTCTTGGATTCTCCCGAGAAAACAAGGTTGGAAGCCCCCGGGCCTGAGACTATCAGCGGAATCATTATGTCCTCCGTGGTGGCAAGGTCCTTACCGCTGATCGCTCCGGTAACATTGACAGAAACGATGAAATTCTCCAGGGCATAGCCCCTTGACATGTTGAAAGAATAGATCATCGCCTCCTGTGGGTCAGGGGAGATTACGGCAAGAAACTTCGTTCCGAGCGAGTAGCCCGACGGCGTGTTGAAGCGCAGGGTGAGCGTCTTGGATTCCGTAAGAGAGATGTCCCCGACAGTTACCGAGCCGGAAGACTCGCCGGCCTTGATGGTGATGTAATCGGCTGATATTGTGTAATCTACATCTTTCTCGGCATCGCCTGAAAACAGCAGCGGAATGGTGAGTTCGGAAGATACCGGCTCACTGACATTGACAGTTACCTCGACAGAGCCATGCTGGTAAATCGTATATAGAATCTGTTCGAACCCGATTTCCGGTTTTCCGCCTTTCTGGCAGGAAATCAGTGAAACCGCGGCAGAAAGTACTGCCAGAAGATAATGGACCCTTTTCATATTCTTGAACCGGTTTTCGGGTTATTCGGCAGCCTTGACAGCCGCTTCATATTCCGCCTTGATGGCCTTGACCTCATCAGTCTCCTCCTTGCTCGGAATCTCGCCCTTCGGCTTTATGTAACTCTTCGACGCATCGCTGGTCTTGGGTGGAAGCTCGGAGTAGCCGCACCCGCCCAGCCCGATGCAACTGGCTGCCAACAAAGCAATTATGTATTTCTTGTTTCTCATGTCCATCAGTATTCATATCCCGGATTCTGCTCCAGGTCAGGGTTAAGGTCAATGTCGGATTTAACGATAGGAGCGGTGTAAAGATAAGCCTTGGTAGTGAACTTCAGACCATTGCTGATAACCCACCATTCAGGTCTGCCGTTGCGCTTCAGTTCGAACCACCTGTCACCCTCCATATAAAGTTCCTTGCGCCTCTCGTCGAAGATGGCCTGCAGGAGTGGTGTAATTGCCATACCTTTGCAGTCCACGACAATCCTCTCATCCGTGCGGACTTCCGGTAAAGTGCTCATGGTCAGGTCGATGGCGCCGTTGATTCTGTTCCGCCTAAGTTCATTGACCCAAGCCAGGGCATTTTCCATATCTCCCTTGTGATAGTAGGCCTCGGCCAGCATCAGCACCATTTCGGAGAGCCTCACGCGGCATTCAGGTACCTTGACATTGAACCTCTTCTTGTCGAAACTTGCCGCGTATCTCACGTCCTCCGACGGATTCCCGCCGAACAGGCGTATCAGTTTCGCGCAGGCCGGCCGCGTAGCGATATAATTCTTCGTGTAGCTGAAATACCAGTCCAGACCGCTGGAATTGTTCACATGCGAGCGGACAAGGACCTCACCCTTCGCCTCGGAAGGCGCATTGATCATCGCCTCGTATTCTGAAGCCGGCGTAAGCGAATAACCGCTATTGTCAATGATATCGTTGCATATAGAGATGACGTTGTCCCAGTTCTGGCACCAGAACTCCAGCTTCGCCTTGTAAGCCTTTATCACCCAAGTAGTAAAGATGTATTTCTTGTCTGTCGGATTCAATGCCAGGGCCTCATCGAACAGCTTTCCTGTATATTCGTAAGTCTGTTTCATGGTTCCGCGCAGAGGCCTCGAATCGATGTCGAAGTTGTCCACAAGCGGAATGCCCGGCAAGTTCTCTTCCCAAGGCTGGCAGAACTCCCGCAGAAGGTTGTAATAGATGATGCCCTTCATGGCGTAAGATGCTGAAACCAAGCCTTTTGCGGTTTCGGTGTCCCTGCCTGCCAGATTGCCGATGACAATGTTGCAGTCTCTCACTATTTCCCAGCTGTCCCTGTAGAAATGCTGCCTCTTGTCGATTTCCTCCCCGGCAAAGAACTCCAGGAAACTGCTCGTCATGATATTGGCATCCAGATTGTCCGAGCATCCTTCCAGATACTTTATCATATCCATGTTTCCGATGACGAACTCGTCCTCGCCGCCCTCGATGTCGTTCAGGCGCTTATGGATTACGGACGCGAACTCTTCGTCGGTCTTCGGGATGACCTGGCCCTGCGGCTGGACATTCAGATAATTCCCGCAGCTGACGCAGAAGATAAAGGTCAATGTCAGTGTAAATATTTTCAAGTGTCTCATTTTCAAGCCCTCCTAAAATTCAATGTTCATACCTGCCGATACGCTTCTTGTAGTAGGGTATGTTGCTCCCGGAATCTCCGGATCCATACCGTCATACTTCGTGAAGGTAAAGAAATTGTTCAGCGAAACATGGAAACTCAGTGCGCGCATCCTCATCTTTCTCACGGCTTCGAGAGGAAGGGAATAGGAGAGGACTACTGTCTTGATTTTCAGGTACGAGTTGTCCTTAAGGTAGATTGCGTCTATGATGCTGGCATCCATTGGATTGGAGTTGGAGAAATTATATCTCGTCCCGTAGAAATCATATATTCTCGGGTACTTCACGCCGGTGGTATTGTCTGCTGTCCAGCGGTTTGTCCTGTCCTTCTCCACGTTCAGATGGTTGCCGTAGAGGTCGCTGAACTGGGACTGGACAGCCTCTGTGCTGATACCGTTGCGCAGCGCGCTACCGTATGTGGCAGGGTAGCGCAGCTTGTCATAAACCTTTGAGCCTAAAGAATATACACCGCTGATGCTGAGTCTGAGCTGACGCCATGAGGCACTGATGTTGAACCCTCCCGTGTACGGGGCGTTCTGAGTCCCCAGATAATGGATGTAGTTGTCAGGCCTGTTCAGATCCGTAACTTTCCTGATGTCTGCATCCGGTCTCAGACGGAACTCATAAAGTCCTGTTTCTTTGGAGATTCCTGCATAATCGCCGCTGAAGATGGCACCGGTAGGGTAGCCCTCCACATATCTGTCCTTCGAGGTTATTCCTGTCTTGCTTACCTGCTTGTATTTCAGGACCTTATTATAGTTGTATGCGAAGTTGGCACTTGCGGAAAGCATCCAGTCTCTGGTCTTGATTATCTTCCCTCCCAATGTCAGTTCGACACCGCTGTTCTGGATATCTGCGGAATTGAAATAGACACTGGTGAATCCTGTCGTGCTCTGAACCGGAGAGGAGGTGACAACGTCCGTGCTCTTTCGGTAGTAATACTCGGCATTGACATTGAACCTGTCCTTCCACAGGCCGAGGTCGAGACCGATTTTGGCGTCTCTGGTCTTCTCCCAGCCGAGGTCCGGATTCGGTGCCGAAGGAATCGTCCCGAGGGTGAATGACTCGTCACCGAAGTATCTGTACTGCTGCTGGAGGTATCTGACAACGAGCAGATGCGATGTGCTGGTGTTGACATCTCCGGTAAAGCCGTAGGCCGCCCTCAATGTCGCATGTGACACCGTAGGCAGGGCTTTCCTGAACCACTTTTCTTCTCCGATATGCCATGCCGCGCCTGTGCTCCAGGTAGGATTGAACTGCCGGTTGCTTCCGAAATTCGAACTTCCGTCTGTCCTGAATGATGCGTTCAGCACGATACTGTTGCCGAGGTAATAGTCTGCGGACGCATAGAATGAAGCATATCTTGTCTTGCCGAAATATTCTCCGTTCAGTTTTTCCACCTCGCTCAGCCATTCCTCCTGTGGGCCGCTGATAGGCGGGAGAGCATCAGTTCCGGTCTTCGGATCGTAATTGTACCTCTTGGTATAGAGCGTGTTGGCTCCCGAGCCCCTGAGTTCCGCACCGGCCAGCACGTTGAGGGTGTGGATATCGGAGAAAGTCTTGTTGAAAGAGAAATGTCCTCTGGCCACGTAACTGTTCCTGTTCGTGCTGTTCTGCGAGATGCTTCCGTAGAGGTTCGTCTGGGACCTGTTATCGCTTCCCAGCCTGTCACGGAAGGCTGAATACGTGTACTTGTCGACGATTTTGTCCGTCGTATTGTTTGCAAATGAATAAGATACGAGTCCGACAAAATGGAGTTCCCCGATAATGCCGATGTCTGCCTGCGTGCGGAAAGTCCCGTTGGTGTTGACTGTCTTGCTGTAATTCGAATCCAGTTCACGAAGAATGTTGAACCCGTTCAGCGGCATCACCTGCTCGGCTCCGCGTCCGTTATAATATCCCAATGAGAACCATGTTAGGTCTGCGGCATAAGAGCCGTCGGAATTATACGCTTTTTCGTAAGGGTTTGAGAAATAGGCATATAGGAACGGATCTACAGATGAATAAGGCATCTTGGATTCCTGACGCGACGCTGTAAGTCCGACATCGATGCGCACACGGTCAATAGGGGTCAATGTCATTTTGGCATTGACATTATACCTCTTGTAGTCGTTGTGGCGGAGCATTCCGTTTTCGTCGTTCAGGCCGAGCGCGATATAATAGGTGCTTTTGCTCGAACCTCCGCTCAATGAAAGGTGATGTCCCTGAGAAAAGGCGTTGCGGAAAAGGAGATCGTACCAGTTCGTGTCAATGCCTCTGAGCGATGCTATGTAGTTGTCCTGTGCGGCCTTGTCGTCTTTCATTGGCGCGAATTCGCCGAGTCCTGCGCGTATCTGGCCCACGATTCCGATGACAGGGTAGATGATGGTGTTGTCGATTTGCGAGGCAGCGTATCTCTTTGCTGAAAACTCGTCCCACAACTCATCCTCCCATGCCAGTTTTTCGGAAGAATTCATGAGATTCAGGCTTCTCTGCGGCTTGAAGGACCATGAGAAGGTGTTGTTGTAATTGATTCGCATCCTGCCTGACTCTCCGCTTTTCGTGGTCACGACAATGACGCCGTTGGCTGCTCTGGAACCGTAGATTGCCGAAGCCGCGGCATCCTTGAGAATCGTAATGCTCTCAATGTCATTGGGATTCAGGTTTCCGATGCCTTCAGCGAAGATGTTGTCGAATCCGCCTGTAGCAATCTGTTCCTTGCTCAGATTTGGGGAGTCGCTCTGCAGGGGCACTCCATCTACCACCCATAGAGGCTGGCTTCCCGTGAGGCTGTTGGCTCCGCGGATAGTGATTTTGGTCTGGGTTCCGGGCTGTCCGGAGGTATTCTTGACGGTGACTCCGGCCACCTCTCCCTGCATGAGTGCATCTACGGAGGATACTGCCTGGGATTTGAACTTGTCGGAATCAAGCACGGCTACGGAACCGGTCATCCTCTTGAAGTAAGTCTGCGCATATCCTGTGACGACGACCTGATCGAGGTGATTGTCAGCACTTTCCATCACGATGGTCACGTCCGTGGTCTTGCCTTGGGTAATCATCACCGTCACATTCTTCATCCCGATAGATGAAAACGTCACACTTCTCGCCGATGGCGGAAGCGTGACGCTGAATTTTCCGTCAAGGTCCGCCGTTGTGCCGACGGAATTCTTTTCATTACAGACAACGCCTGCACCCGGGACGGGTTCCCCGTCAGTGTCCACGACTTTGCCTGTAAACCTTATCCCTTGGACGGTTTCATGTGATGTCTGGCTATCAAGAGTCTGCCCACGAGTTTCCACGGTAGCCGACCCCAGCAGCACCACTAAAAGAAGACATAATCTGTAAGCTCGTTTATACATTGGCAAATTATCTGATTTTTATTCCTTCCGATCGCATCTCGTCCAGCGCTTTCCTGTGACCGGCTTCGTCCACATAGGCCAGGCAATCGGGGAGCAATATGACATTGAAACCGGCTTTCATGAGGTCCTCGCAGGTGTTCCTGACGCAGAATTCGGTAGCGATTCCGCAGACGAACACATTGTCCGGCTCCAGCATTGACACGATCTCTCCCAGAGACTGTCCTGCGGCATTGACCCCGTCGAAGCCCGAGTATTGCTCCACTGCGGCATCGCATCCTTTGTCGAAAATCAGGTCCTCGTCAGCGTATGGCCGCAGGTCTTCGTGGATTTCTCCTCCGCGGGTTCCTGCCACGCAGTGCACCGGCCAGATTCCTCCGTTTTCCTTGAATGAGGAGTGGTTTGCCGGATGGTGGTCGCGGATGAAGAGCACAGGGAGGTCTTCGTCACGGGTTTTCTTTATGAAATCCAGCGTGTTGGCCACTGCATTTCCGGAATTGGCGCAGGCGAGGCTGCCGTCAATGAAGTCGTAGAGCATGTCGACTACGATTAGTACAGAATCATTGATCATATCTTTCAAATATCTAGTCCTTGTCGATTCTGAAGTTGTTGATTTCGTTCACCAGTTTGGTGAGGATATCGTTCTTCAGGTTGTATAGGTTGTCGGAGATGTCCACCTTGTAGTAATGAGGGTTGATTAGACGCCTCTCGGACGGGCTGAAGTGCGCCAGCGTGTCATTGTAATAGGCTTTTTTCTCCATCAGTGTCCTCTTCGGTGCGCATCTTTCGCCGTTTTCGATTACCGGAATCTGGAGCGCTTTCCACTGGTAAGTCCCCTCGTCGAAGGTCTTGAACTTGTAACGGTCGTATTCGTCCTTGATGGTGAAGGTCTTGCCGTGCTCGATGTCCTGGCTCAGTTCATCTCCGCGGAGGCATGTGACGTCCGCCTTGAAAATGTCTCCGAATTCATCGTCATGCTTCATGAGACGGTATGTAATCTGGAATCCCGGGTTGATGAGCTTTATGCGGTCCTCTGACTTTTTCAGGACCGGCTCATCCCCGATCTGCACCAGTTTATATACGTTGCCGAAGCATGGGGCCGCCTTGCTGGTAGCGATGGCGTCACCCACTCCGTAAGAGTCGATTTTCGCGCCCTGTCTCTCGAGGTCGGTGATGAGGTACTCGTCCAACGAATTGGTAGCGAATATCTTGCATCCTGTAAGTCCGTGGGCGTCCAGAATCTTCCTGACCTCTGCAGAGAGGTATGCGAGGTCGCCGGAATCGAGCCTGATGCCGTATCCGTAAGGATAGTCATTGTCAATGCCGTTTTCCTTGAAGGCCCTAATGGCATTGAGGACACCGCATCTGAGGGTATCGTATGTGTCAATGAGAAGAATCAGGTTTTCACCCCTGTGTGTGTTTATATAGTCGCAGAAGGCCTTGTGCTCGCCCTCTACCGTGCTTCCGTATGACGTCACGAAACTGTGGGCCATGGTTCCCGTGGAAGGGACGCCGTTTATGACACCGGTCAGGATGTTGGAAGTGCTGGCGCATCCCGCGATGATTGCCGCTTTCGCTCCATATACCGCAGCCCAAGGGCCGTGGGCTCTTCTGGAGCCGAATTCGCTTACGGGATGGGATGTCGCACGGCATACTCTGGATGCCTTGGTGGCCACAGCCATCTGATGGTTCATTATGCAGAGCATAGGTGTCTCAAGTACCTGAGCCTGGATGAGCGGGGCCTCTACAGTGATGATAGGCTCATTCGGGAAAGCGAGTTCACCTTCTTTCATCGCATAGACGTTTCCGGTGAACTTCATTCCGGCCAGATATCTGCGGAAATCAGCATATTCCTCTCCCGGAAGGAACTTCTCGAAAAACTCCTCCGGCATTGACCCGAGGTTGCCTATCATTTCGACTACCTCGTCCGTACCGCAAACTACAGCCCAGTTGTTGTTCTCAGGTGCTTTTCTGTAAAACAGATTGAAGACTGCCGTTTTCTCTCCGTTTCCGCAGTCCATAAATGACTTTCCCATCGTGTACTGGTACTTGTCCGAGCAATATGCAAATTCTTTGACTTCCATGTCGTATTCTAATGCCGTAGCATTTTGTTAATAATTATGTTATATGTGATTACCACATTATGCAAATGTACGAATTGTGACGGAAAATTGCTAAATTAGCATGGTAAGATTTAACTTTTGTCGCCGCCTGTGAACCACGGCATCGGAAAAGAGCATGTCCGGGGCGGCAAATTCACGTGTACTTTAGAACGTAAACTATTATGACAGATACTCTTAAGAGACTTTTCGAGTCTTATGCCGGGCAGAAAGCCACCGACATCCAGGAACTCAATTCATCCGGAAGCAACCGCCGTTATTTCAGAATCACCGGCGAGACAGGCATTTCCCTGGTCGGAGTCCTCGGACTTAACCTGAAAGAGAACCGGGCATTCTGTTATCTGAGCCGCCATTTTCTGGAGAAGGGTATCCGTGTCCCGAAGGTCCTTGCCGTCAGCGAGGACGGAATGAGCTACATCCAGGAGGACCTCGGAAATGACCTCCTTTACGACAAACTCGCCCAGGGGCGCGAAAGCGGCGAATACTCCTCCTATGAAAGGTCAATGCTGCGCCACACCCTGGAGATGCTTCCGAAAATCCAGTGCAAGGGTGCGGAAGACCTCGATTTCAATGTCTGTTTCCCTGAGCCGGCCTTCAATGGCAGGATGGTGATGTTCGACCTGAATTACTTCAAATACTGTTTCCTCAAGGCCACAGGCATGGAGTTCGACGAGGTCAGGCTTCAGGACGATTTCGATAAACTTCACGATGATCTTCTGGGCGAAGACACGCAGACATTCCTTTACAGGGACTTCCAGGCGCGTAATGTCATGATAAAGGACGGTGAGCCGTATTTCATTGACTTTCAGGGCGGAAGACGCGGTCCTATCTATTACGACGTGGCTTCTTTCATCTGGCAGGCGCGTTCCCGCTATCCTGAGGACCTGAAGGAAGAACTGGTGCAGACATATCTCAGGTCATTGAAAAGCTATATGCCTGACATTGACGAAAAGCAGTTCCATGAGCGTCTGAGGCTGTTCGTCCTTTTCCGCACGCTTCAGGTTCTGGGCGCGTACGGGTTCCGCGGATATTTCGAGAAGAAGCCGCATTTCATCGCCAGCGTGCCTTACGCAATCGACAACCTGAGAAGGCTCATGCAGCGTCCGTTCGCACGCTATCCTTATCTGTCAGAGGTGCTTACGAAACTCACCACCATGGAGCAGTTTTATGTCAATGCCGAAGACAAGAGACTGCATGTCAATATCTTCAGTTTCGCATATAAGAAAGGCATTCCGGCTGACGCTTCAGGAAACGGAGGCGGATACGTTTTCGACTGCCGTTCTGTGAACAACCCCGGAAAGTACGAGTTTTATCGTCAGTTCACCGGCCTTGACAAGGAAGTCATCAAGTTCCTCGAGGATGACGGCGAGATTTTTACCTTCCTTGACAGCGTTTATGCATTGGTCGATGCCCATGTAAAGCGCTTCATAGAGAGGAAGTTCACCCATCTTCAGGTCTGCTTCGGCTGCACCGGAGGACAGCACAGGTCGGTCTATAGTGCGGAACATCTTGCCGAGCATCTTGCAAGGAAGTTCGACATCAGAGTCACCGTGACACACAGGGAACTGGACATCGAAAAGACATTCTAGCATGAGAGCGATGGTGTTTGCGGCCGGTCTCGGAACAAGACTCAAGCCATTGACGGACAATCTTCCCAAGGCGCTGGCCCCTCTGGCCGGCCATACTCTTTTGTATCATGTCCTGATGAGGTTGAGGAATGCCGGCATTGACGATTTTGTCATCAATGTCCATCATTTCGCCGACAAGATCATTGATTATGTGCATGATACGCCGGAACTTGCCGCGCTGGACATCAAGTTTTCCGATGAGAGGGAACTGCTGCGGAATACAGGCGGCGGAATCCGCTTTGCGAGGCCTTTGCTCGACGGCCAGAATTTTCTGGTGCACAACGTCGATATCGTTTCTGACCTGGATATCAGGGAGTTCGAGACGTGTGCGAGGCCGGATGCCGTGTCCACTCTGCTGGTAAGTCAGCGCAAGACGCAGCGCTATTTCCTTTTCAATGACGATATGAGGCTTGTCGGCTGGACCAATATCGCCACAGGCGACGTGAAGACCCCGTTCCGCGGACTTGATGTAAGTAGGTGCCACAAGCTGGCCTTCGCCGGCATCCACCTGCTGTCACGTGAGATTTTCAATGTCATGGACGCAATCGATGAGGCTCCGGAGAAGTATCCTCTGTACGATGCGTCCGGCAATGTCATTGAAGGCTCCTATGATGCTCTGGGCCAATGCTTTCCGGTTACGGATTTCTATCTCCGCGCCGCTGCCGCGTTCCCTGTATATGGAAAAGAACCGGCTCACCTTACGCTCATTGACGCAGGCAAGCCGGAGACTCTTCTTCAGGCTGAAAGATTCATTTCTCAGTCCTGAGATCCTTCCGCAGGTATTCTGTTGAAAACTCTTATCGCAAAGACGAGGAATACGATGCACAATGCCGCGAGGCCGTAGTATGCTGGTGCCGACATGACGTCGCACCATGTTTCCATGTCCTTGAGGGAGTCAATGTTGCCCGCTATCAATGCCAATGTGTTGTTTGTGAAGTGCATCAGCATTGTTAATTTCAGTGAGCCTGTCTTGTAGTACACATATCCGAAAAGGCAGCCGAGGGCGAATGCCGGAATGGCCTGCCAAGGGTTCATGTGTATGAGAGCAAAGAACAGTGCAGAGATGACGATGGCCACGGCAGGGGAGAAGCCTTTCCTAAGTTCTCCGTTCTTGCCGGGTTTGCGGGTGCAGTGAAGCAATCCTCTGAGTACCATGCCTCTGCACAGCCATTCCTCGAAGAACGGGGCGAAAACAGAAACGCAGATGAAATTGATGATGACATTGCTTCCGGTCATGCTTTCGAGGGCTGTCTTGAGCCATTCAGGCATTTCCGGCATCCTGGCATTGACAATATCCATTGCGAAGCCGAGGGCGATTGTCGAAAGCATTGCCAGTCCTGCGCAGCCGAGGATTCCCGGCTTGCCGAAATTCTCCGAGTCGAGGCTGTATCCGTCGTCGAACATTGAATTGCGCAGGCTTCTCATGCGCGCGTAAATCATTGGCGGAATGAACATTATCGGATATGAAATCAGCATTTTTACTTCATTCGGCGTGCCCGGCATGAACAGTGTGAAGCAGACTGCGAACACGTTTCCGAGCAGGGAGCCGCCCAGCAGGAAAAGCAGCAGGGCGAAGATTTCCCACGGGTTCGGGGTGAAGTAATCATAGCCGCCCAGGAGATTGTAGTTTCTGATTTTTCTTTGTGCGCTCATGGCTTTTAATTTTTGAAGGTTACTAAAATCCGCTGTCGTGACGGGAAATCATGACAGCGGATATGTTGTAAACCTTATGTTGCTGCTTATTTGTAGAGAGGTGTAGGATATACGCCCTTGTCAGCAAGTTCCTTGAACTTGGCAACAACGCCTGGTCTGTCTTCCTTGTAAGTTACTCCGAACCAGTGTGACGGTGTGGAGAGAACTTCGCATTTGGCCTCGCCTGACTTGACCATGCAGTCGATTGCGAATGGGATGTAGAACTCTTTCTTGAGCTCCTGGCTGTTCTCCTCGAGGAATTTCTCGAATATCTTTTCGCTCTGCTCGAAATAATCAGGAGTGAAACCCCACATGTTCATTGAACAGAGGTTGTCAGCTACGAGTTCGACATGTGTTGCGCCTGATACGGAGTTGTCTCCATATACCTTTCCGTCAGCGTCTTTTGCGATGTTGAGGTGCTCTACGATGTCGGTGAGGTGCTGCTCCTTGTCATATGCGCAGATACCTCTGGATACGCTGCCTGACTCAGAGAGTGTATGGTCGAGTTCGAAACCTACGATGCTGTAAACGCCCTTGCTGTTCTCGTGTGCACGAAGCCAGTCTCCGAGGATTTTGAATGATTCCTTGCCGTAGAAGTCATCGCCGTTGATGACTGCAAATGGCTCATGGATAGCGTCTTTTGCCATGAGAACTGCGTGTGCTGTTCCCCAAGGCTTCTGTCTTTCAGGGTTCAATGTGAATCTTGCAGGGATTTTGTTAAGTTCCTGTGTGACAAACTGGAACTGGAGAGGTTCACCGTCGAGACATTTAACATGGCTGTACTTTGCTTTTACGGTTTCCTCGAACTGCTCCTTGAAATACTCTCTTACGATATACACTACTTTACCGAAGCCGGCCTGTACTGCGTCATAAATAGAATAATCGATGATTGTTTCGTTGTTCGGGCCGAGTCCGTCCATCTGTTTGAGTCCACCATAGCGGCTACCCATTCCGGCAGCGAGGACTAGCAATGTTGGTTTCATATCTTTATTTAAGTTTATATGTTATATTGGGCAAATTTAGTTATTTTTGTCGTGATTTACTCGGATTATTTCTGTTAATTGACTCAATCACATGGGAAAGATAGGCAACAAGATAAAGGAAGCATGGTACGGGCCGCATAAGTCATTCATCCGTTATGCAACTTATGCGACGGCGGCATTTCTTGTGTTCGAGTGTTTCATCAGTGACGACAGCCTGCTCCGTTGGGCGAAAGCCGGTATCGAAATCCGTCAGCAGAAGGCTCAGATACAGAAATATCGGGATGAGATAGCGAAGATGGACAAACAGGTCCGCATGCTCTCGAATGACCGGGACACTCTGGAGGAGTTCGCACGTTCCACATTCCACTTCTCCCAGCCTGATGAGGATGTCTATCTTATTGGGCGATAAACTGATATACGATATCTCCGATCTGTTTGGACGGGGCTTTCGGTGATGCCGAGAATCTCGACATTCTGGCAGCCCTCACCGCGAAATCCCTAAGGCACCTGTCTGTAGAGGACACGTCATCCAGAACCCTCGCATCCACCACTTTTCCCGAGTTGTCTACGGTGATGACCACTGTCACCATTCCTCCGCTGAAGCATCTGTAGGCCGGAATCGGCAGATGGCTGGCCTTCCTGTTGTCCAGATGCCATGAAAGTACCGAAGGTCCGCTGTAGTTGCTTTCCTTCGGCTTGTCTTTCTTGACATTTTTTGCAGGAGTCTCCACATAGTCATCGTCAGACTTGATGTCCGGACCGTTCTTCAGGTCCTTTGCCAGTCTCGCCGCATCTGCATAAAGCTTCTCCGCATCTGTGTTGCGGTCGTCTTTCAATGCGCCCTTGTTTCGTGAAGATGTCGTGTTCTTGAATTCAATGCCGGTATTCCCGTTCAGCATCTGGTTTACCCTATCTTCGATGAGGTCGTCCAGAGTCTTGTTCACTTTCTCTTCAGCCTCTTTCTTTTCAGCTATTTTCTGGAGTTCATCCTGCTTGGAGAAGTCTATGACAAAAGAGTTCTCCTTTTGCAAGGAAAACCCTATCTGTGCTATGAGCAGGACTATCAGAATAACCAGATGAACGATTACCGTAAGATACAGTCCTGCCTTATCGTCCTGTGTCAGCATGCTTCTTCTGCAAAGATTTCTCTATTGTAGCTGAAATTATGTCGATTGCGACTTTGTTGTGTCCTCCCTGAGGAATGATGATGTCAGCATACCTCTTGCTCGGCTCGATGAACTGGAGATACATCGGCTTGACTGTCTTGGTATATCGTTCGATGACCGTTTCCACAGTCTTGCCCCTTTCTATGATATCCCTGGCCATCACTCTCATCAGTCTGTCATCATCATCCGCGTCCACGAATATCTTGATATCCATCTGTTCGCGGAGTTCCTTGCAGGTGAATACAAGGATACCCTCAATGATAATGACATCGGCCGGTTCCACGGTCACCGTTTCGGTAGTGGAACGTGAGCAGGTAAGATATGAATAGACAGGCTGTTCGATGCGTTTGCCTTCCTTCAGTTCCTTCAGTTGCTTGCAAAGCAGTTTGAAGTCAATGGCTTCCGGGTGGTCGAAGTTGATCTTCTGTCTGTCTTCCAGAGGAAGATAACTGGAGTCCTTGTAGTAGGAATCCTGGGGAATGACCACAACTCTTTCCTTGAGCTGTTTTGTAATTTCTTTTACTACAGTTGTTTTACCGGAGCCTGAGCCTCCTGCTATACCTATGACGAGCATTGCTATCAGGATTAAAAGTCAGCGTTTCGAGGTGTTCTTGGGAACGGAATCACGTCCCTGATGTTGCTCATGCCGGTAACGAACAGAAGAAGCCTCTCGAATCCGAGGCCGAATCCGCTGTGAGGCACTGTTCCGAATCTGCGGGTGTCAATGTACCATTCCAGGTTCTTCCTGCTCATTCCGAGTTCGTCGATACGTGCTTCAAGTTTCTCAAGTGAGGCCTCACGCTCAGAACCGCCGATAATCTCTCCGATCTTAGGGAAGAGCACGTCTGTTCCGCGTACGGTCTTGCCGTCCTCGTTCTGCTTCATATAGAATGCCTTGATCTCCTTAGGATAGTCAGTAAGGATGACAGGTTTCTTGAAGTGCTTCTCTACGAGATATCTCTCGTGCTCGCTCTGGAGGTCAACACCCCATTTGACAGGGTATTCGAACTGCTGTCCTGACTCTTCGAGAATCTTGATACCTTCGGTATAGGTGAGTCTGACGAAGTCAATGCCGAGGACGCTCTTCAGTCTTTCCACCAGACCGTCGTCATATTTGTCATTCAGAAACTGGATGTCTTCCATGCAGTTGTCGAGAGCGTACTGTACGAGGTACTTCACGAATTCCTCTTCGAGGTCCATCGTTTCGTACATGTCGCAGAATGCCATTTCAGGCTCGATCATCCAGAACTCTGCCAAGTGTCTCGGAGTGTTTGAGTTCTCGGCTCTGAAGGTAGGACCGAAAGTATAGATGTCGCCTACTGCCGTAGCTCCGAGCTCGCCCTCAAGCTGACCGCTCACTGTAAGGCTTGTCTTCTTTCCGAAGAAGTCCTTGCTGAAATCTACCTTGCCGTGGTGCATAGGGATGTTGGCAAGGTCCATGGTCGTAACCTGGAACATGTCTCCTGCTCCCTCAGCATCTGATTCTGTGATAAGTGGGGTATTGAGATATACGAAACCCTTGCTCTGGAAGAAAGAATGGATAGCAAACGCCATAGCATTCCTTACCCTGAGGATTGCTCCGAACGTATTGGTTCTGAGTCTCATGTGGGCTACGGTTCTGAGATACTCGAGTGAAGTGTCCTTCTTCTGGAGTGGATACTTCATCGGATCGCACTCTCCATAGATTTCTATGGATTCAGCCTTGATTTCCACATGCTGTCCGCTTCCGAGTGACTCTACGAGCTGACCTCTCACAGCCAGGCTGGCGCCTGTCGTGATTTTCTTCATGAGGTCCTCGCTGAAGTGCTCTGCTTCTGCGACAATCTGGATATTGTTGATTGTCGAACCGTCGTTAAGTGCTATGAATTTTACCTGTTTGTTACCTCTTTTGGTTCTTACCCAACCTTTGGCAAGAACTTCCTGGCCCGGCTGCATCTTCAGCAGGTCCTTGATTTTTGTCCTTATAACTTTTTCCATTGCTGTGAATTCCGTTATTTCAGCAAAGATAAGCAAAGATATTTTTCTATACAAAAAGAGACCGGCTAAAATTGCTTTAACCGGTCTTCTTAAATATGTTAAGGAATCTTTTATTCAGTAGCCCTGCGCGCCTGATACATGATCTTGAGCGCTGAGCATCTTCTAAGTTCCTGTTTGATGTCAGTAACGATACCCATTCTCACGTCCTGATCGACTTTAAGTACTGTGTTCATGTACTGTCTGTCGGACTCTGACATTGCGTCACGCTCAGCTGCGATAAAGTCGCGGATGTCTGTGACAGTCTTGAATGAGTCATTCAACTGAATTCGGGCATCAGTTCCATACACTGGCTGGAGAAGCCTTGTAGGAGGACCTACATTGATGTATGAAGCAAGATCTTTTCTTTCCAGTTTGACAACCTCTGAAGCTTCAGGCAATTTCACCATGACCTTGTCTTCGGTGCTTCTCATCTGTGTTGTCACCATGAAGAAGAACAAGAGCATGAACACGATATCGGACATTGAACCTGAGCTCAGTGCCGGGGTTTCCTTTTTCTCGTCTTTACGAAATTTTGACATATTCCTGTTCCTCCAAATTATTTACCAACATTCTTAGGCTCTGCCTCTGAGATGTTCTGCGGAATACATTTCTTGACGATATCCTGCTGATCCTCTGTGAGGTTTGCGAAAGGCTTGCCGTAGTTGGCTTTAGAGAACTCGTCACGAAGTTCATTGACAGCTTTTACAAGCTCGTTCTGAACTGCGATGTAAGCCCTGTAGCTGGTACCACGGTCGTTCTGGAGGGAGATGACTCCCTTAGAGACAGGGTACTGGCCGTAGCCTTCAATCGGTGTCATGACTCTCTCAGGAAGAGTAGCGTCATTTGCCGGGTTGGTAAGGAAAATCTTGATCTTGTCTTTGAGCTGGCTGACGTCCATCATTTCTGTTCCGGCCAGAAGTCTGTCCTGAGAGTTGATTTTCACGGTAATAAGGTTTCTCTTATTGACCTTCTGGTCTTCAACTTTCTGGTTTGGATCTGGCATCGGCGGAAGACGACGCTGCAAACCTGTCTGTGATCCCATGGTTGTTGTCATAAGGAAGTAGCACAGGAGCAGGAACGCGATGTCTGCCGTTGAGCTTGTATTAAGAGCAGGAGTCTTTTTAGCCATATCTCAAATTATTTATTACGTACTGCACCCCAAATCTCGCCGAACACGATAGCTAGTATTGAAAGGCCACCAGCGAATGCAACGATGTTGAGTACTGTATCTGTGAACTTAAGTTCTCCGTGGGTCGGCTGCGCGAGCATACCGATGGCTGGGCTGGCAGGTGCAAGAGCATAAGCCAGACCGCAGAATGCTGCTGCTACAACAATACCGATACCGAGCTTTATGACACTCTTCGGATTGTTGGCAACTGATACGGCGATACCGAATACTACTGCGCAGAAGGCAGCTGTTCCGATCATCGCATAGCACCAGTAGATCAGCGCATTCACTGTACCGTTGTCACCCTCTGCGGCACTGGTAGGATAACCCTTTACCACGCCGAAGACGAGGATGCCTACACTGACAGCGAAGAGCAGCCACATCAGCCATTTGAATAATTTATTAAGATTTTTCATTATGAATATCCTTATTTAGTCTTAGCTGCGTATTTTGTAAGAACGTCAACGAAGGAAATTGAAGAATCCTCCATATCGGTGGTAAGTGATTCAATCTTGGTGAGGATGTAGTTGAAGAACACCTGAAGAATCATAGCTACGATAAGACCGAACACAGTGGTGATGAGGGCGACCTTCATACCTCCAGCGACAACGTTAGGAGAAATGTCACCTGCTGCCTGGATAGCATCGAATGCAGCGATCATACCAACGACTGTTCCCAAGAATCCGAGAGATGGTGCAAGAGCGATGAAGAGGGAGATCCATGTCATACCGTCTTCCATGAGGCTCATCTGAACGGAACCGTAAGAAACGATTGTTTTCTCTACTACGTCAACACCTTCCTCATAGCGGAGAAGACCCTGATAGAAGATAGATGCAACAGGACCGCGTGTGTTACGGCAAAGATCCTTAGCAGCCTCGATACCACCGTTTGCAAGAGCATCTTCAACACCCTTAAGGAGTTTCTTGGTGTTTGTCTTTGCAAATGTCAAATAAAGAATTCTCTCGATAGAAAGCGCAAGGCCGAGTACGAGAACGAGGGCGATAGGAGCCATCCAGAGAGGGCCACCCTCGATGAATTTGGTTTTGAGCTGCTGATGAAGAGGAACTTCAGGAGCGTTAGCAGTAAGAGCTGCCATGTCATTAGCTGCTGGAGCAACTGCCTCAGTTGCAGGCTCTGCTGCGTCTGCTGCCTGTTCCTGAGCAGAAGCGTAGTTTGCAGATACGGCCATAATGCCGGCTACTGCCAAAAACATGAAAAACTTTTTCATAACGTTTTTGTGTGTTTGAAATAATTAAGTATTAATGTTTATAAATTTCAGTTGTTCATCCGAGGAAAGAACATGATACACCTCCCCCGAAATCCGTTGCAAGTTAGTAAAATATTTTCATTCGACAATATTTATTTGGATATTTCTCCTTTGAGGTTACGGCTCATCATGGCTTTTACCCACTCATTGTCGCTGCTTTTGCCCATAAGGTAAAAGAGTTTTGCCAATGCGCTTTCTGTCGTGCTGTCATATCCGTCTATCACTCCGGCCCTCTCCAGGGCCTTGCCGTTGGCATAGATGTTCATGTTGACCGTGCCCGCGAGACATTGTGTAACATTGACAATTATCTTGTTCATTGCGGACGATTCTTTCACGATATCGAGGAACCAGTCTCTTGTCGGCGCATTGCCCGAACCGTAGGTCTCCATGATGATCGCCCTGGTGTCCTTTCCGCAGAGGATGTTCCTCACTACTTCCGGCGTGATTCCCGGGTGGATCTTCAGGATTGAAACCCTGGTGTCCAGATCCGTGTTGATGGTCAGGCTCTGGTACCAGTCATTAGGCTTCCGGATGTACTCGTTGTTGTAACGGATGTTGATGCCGGCCTCCGCGAGCGGCGGGAAGTTAGGTGACTGGAAGGCGCGGAACACTTCGGAATTGACCTTTGTGGACCTGTTTCCCCTCATAAGGAGCGAGTCGAAGCATACGCAGACCTCAGGCACGGCCGGATGTCCTTCCTCGTCCTTGGCGGATGCTATCTCGACGGCTGAAATGAGGTTTTCCTTTCCGTCCGTGCGCGGTACGCCGATCGGCAGCTGGCTTCCGGTGAAAATGACCGGTTTCGTGAGTCCGTCCAGCATGAAGCTCAATGCCGATGCAGAGTAGGACATAGTGTCGGTTCCGTGCAGGATGATGAATCCGTCATAGTCCTCATATTTCTCTTTTATCAGTCTTGCCAGGTCCTGCCATAGCGACGGCTCCACGTCGGACGAGTCTATCGGCGGTTCGAACGAGTAAGTGTCTATCTTGAATGCGAACTTCCTTATCTCAGGTACTTCATCGAGAATCTGGCTGAAGTCGAAAGGCTTGAGAGTCAAGTCTTTCATGTCCTGTTTCATGCCGATTGTGCCTCCCGTATAGATGAGCAGGAGGGCTGATTTCTGTGTCATGTCTTGTGTTCTGGCCATAGTTTATCTGGTTTGGTTGAACAGTCTGTATTGTGTTTCAGACGGGCCTGTCCGTCATGTGGTTTCGAGATTGAAGAGCCTGCATGCATTGGCAGTGGTCGTTTCCGCCACCTCTTCCACGCTGATGCCTTTCTGCAGCGCCACTTTCTCCGCGATGACCGGTATGTACGAACTGTCGTTCCGCTTTCCTCTGTAGGGAACCGGAGCAAGGTAAGGAGAATCTGTCTCCAAAACAATATGGTCCAGCGGAATCTTTTTCACGGATTCCGCCACGCCGGCGTTCTTGAATGTCACCACGCCGCCTATTCCGACCAGCCATTCTCCGTATTTCTGAAGCCTCATGAAGGTCTCGTAACTGCCGCTGAACGCATGCATGTTCCCTCTGAGTCCCAGTCCTTTACAGCTGTCGAGTACCTTGAAGAAATCGTCTGTGGCATCACGTTCATGGATGTTGACGGGCAGGTCCAGTCTGGCCGCCAGTTCGAACTGTGCCTTCAATGCCGCCTTCTGGAGTTCCGCCGTGTCTTTCGAGTAGTGGTAGTCCAGGCCTATCTCACCGATGGCCACGACTTTATGGTTGAGCGCAGCCTGTTCCACGGCGCTGACCTCATCCTCCCAACTCTCCGTTACCGAGCCAGGATAGAGGCCCGCCATGCTCCTCAGCATTGACGGAAACCTTTCTTCGAGCCCGAACATCCGGTCTCTTTCGGAACTGTCAATGTCAGGCTGAAGTATCAGTCTGATCCCGGCTTCCTCCGCCTTCTTCAGAATCTGCTCCTCTTCACCGGAAAATGCTTCGTCGCACAAATGCGCATGCGTATCAATATATGTATATAAGGGCATCTGCTGTTTTGTTTGGTGCAAATGTAACTTATCTTTCCTAATGTTCAAAGGTTGGAGGCAGATACTTGTGCATGTATTGCTAGGCCAGGATTGCCGGATTGATGGCATAATTTCCCAGGAGTCCGGATGTTATGAGCCCGTCGCAGGCCAGTCTTCCGGTCAGTTCCGCCACGTCGCCGTAGTCCATTCCTGTCAATGCGCTGATGTCCTCGTCTGTCGCGTCCCTGTTTTTTCGTATGGTTTCGGCGATGGTAGCCAATGCGGTAGCCGTGGCATATCCCGTTTCGTGGAGATACCGCCTGAACGTATATGTCTTGATGTCCGTAATCCCTGATGCCGCGGCGTGCCCCAGCCCGAGCGCAGAAACAAGGGTGTCAATGTCAATGACAGGTTCCGCCATCTTCTCGCGTATCAATGAGTTGCATCCTCCCGAGCATGTGTCGTCGATCCTCCCCGGCAGGGCAAACACGTCCCTGTTGTATGAATATGCCAGCTTGCATGTCATGAGGCCGCCGCCTTTTGTGCGGGATTCTATGAGAATCACGGCATCTGACAGCCCGGCTATGATCCTGTTCCGCCTGAGAAAGTTGATGGCCTTCGGCACCGTCCCCGGCGGGTAGTCGGTGACCAGTGCGCTGCCGGGGCTCCCGGCGATTTTGTCCGCAGCCCACCCGTGACGGAAAGGATAGACAGTGTCAATGCCGGTGGGCAGTACAGCGATTGTCGGCAGCCCGTTGTCCAATGCCGCGTTATGTGCTGTGATATCTGTTCCCAATGCCAATCCGCTCACTATCATTGGCTTTACCTCTGCACGGCCGAAGGCTGCGACTATCTTTGTGCACCATTCAGTGCCATAGCTGGTTATGTCCCGCGTGCCGATTACGCCGATTGCGGTGCGTCTGTTGAAAATCTCCTCGGGAGGCGTGTCGCTCTTTATATACAGTCCGGCCGGGGCGTCGTGGCAGTCTTTCAGAAGCTCGGGAAACCTCTCGTCGGCAATGCACAGGAACCTGCAGTTCTCCTTTTCCAGTTTCTGAAGCTCAAGGCAGACTTCAGACACGGTGTCTTGGTTTATCTGGGACCAGTATATGGAACCTGGTTTCAGGATCAATGCCAGTTCGTCTTTGTCGGCGAGAAAGACTTCCGAGGCGCCGCCGAAATGTTCCGCCAGTCTCAATCCCAATGCAGGATTGAAACCGAAAATCTTGTTCAATGCGCACCATGGCGCGAGCTGTTCAATGTCATCGTATCTCATGCGGTCATATTTTTCCGACGGCTAAGGTAGCGTGTCCGGACTGCATTGTACAGGAAAAGTGGCTCAAGTCCTGAGAAATGAGCCACTTTTTTATGTTTTTTAAACTTTTTCCGATTTTTCTTAAACTTTCCTGCACGTGAAACCACCTGCGGAAATGTTTTTCTTAAAGAAGTTCTCCGGCATTGACCTTCATCAGATGATGAGAAGGGAGTCTCCGTAAGGTCCGAACTTGTAGCCTTCCTTCAATGCGATTTCGTACGCGTTCATGACATTGTCATAACCTCCGAAGGCTGCGACGGCCATAAGCATTGTCGAGCACGGCATGTGGAAGTTCGATACGATTGCGTTCGGGACTGCGAATCTGTAAGGAGGGAAGATGAACTTGTTGGTCCATCCGTCATAAGCCTGAACCTCGTCATTGGTGGTGACGTATGTCTCGAGGCCTCTCATGACAGTGACTCCGACGGCGAGAACCTTGTGGCCTTCGCGCTTGGTCTTGTTGATGACTTCCGCTGCCTCAGGCGTGATGATGAGCCTCTCGGAATCCATCTTGTGCTTTGACAGGTCTTCCACGTCCACTTTGCGGATGTAGCCGATGCCCATGTGCTCTGTGATGAATGTCTTGTTTATGTCCTTGAGAATCATCATGTTGAAGAGCTCACGGCTGAAGTGGAGTCCTGCGGCAGGTGCTGAAACGGCGCCTTCTTTGTCTGCGAAGATGGTCTGGAAATTGACCTTGTCCTCAGGTGTCACCTTAGGTTTTACGTATTTCGGAACCGGTGTCTCGCCGAGGCTGAACAGTGTCTGCTTGAAGTCCTCGTATTTTCCGTCGTAGAGGAATCTGAGGGTACGGCCTCTGGATGTGGTGTTGTCAATGACTTCCGCCACGAGGCTGTCGTCTCCGAAGTAGAGTTTGTTTCCGATTCTGATTTTTCTTGCAGGTTCTACAATCACATCCCAGAGTCTCTGCTCCTTGTTGAGTTCCCTGAGCAGGAATACTTCAATGTCAGCACCCGTCTTCTCTTTCTTTCCGAGAAGTCTTGCAGGGAAAACTTTTGTGTCGTTCAGGACGAATGTGTCGCCTTTTCCGAAATAGTCAGTGATGTTTTTAAAGATTTTGTGCTCGATTTCACCTGTGTCTTTGTGAAGCACCATCATGCGGCTTTCGTCTCTCCATTTTGCGGTAGGTTCGTGTGCAACGTCGTTTTTGAGCGAAAGCTGGAACTGGAACTGTGATAATTTCATTATATTGTCCTCTAATATATAGTCAAGTAATATATAGTCAAAACATTATTATATACGAGAAAATATCGAATTTGTTTCATCTCGTCCTTTCTTTTTTGTAAGTTTGCGGAATATGCACAAGATATATTTTGACCGCAGGTCCATTATAATATGTACTCCAGAAGAGGCAGCATTGACAGACCCCAATGCTGTCGAGTTCCATTTTACCGACAAAAGCGACATCCGTCCGCTGGTGGAGATGTTCGAGACTTCGACGACTCTCGAGCGGATCTACATCCCTTCCGATGCCGTCGAGGAGTGCTACCGGATAGTTTGCGGCCAGTTCAAGGAGGTCAATGCTGCCGGAGGCCTGGCCAGCAATCGCCGCGGTGATTATCTCATGATCCGTCGTGACGGCCTCTGGGATCTTCCGAAAGGCCACCAGGAGCCCGGTGAGGACATCAGCGTGACCGCCCTGCGTGAGGTGGAGGAGGAAACCGGCGTTGAGGATCTGCAACTCGGTGACCTGATATGTGTTACGGACCATTGTTATCGCCGTAACGGCATCTGGCATCTCAAGCACACCTGGTGGTACCACATGTCCTACCTCAAACCGGTCGATCTCATCCCCCAGACCGAAGAGGACATCACCAAAGCCGCCTGGGTAGCCAAGTCCAGCCTCCCGCCCTACCTCAAGAACACCTATCCGTCCATCCGTGAGGTCTTCCTCGCCGCGAAAATCGTGTAGCGGCTGGCGGGACGATTCCAGTCCTGGTTCATCAGCCCGTTCCGGTAAGCGTTTCCGTTGTTAAATCTCGATGCGTGGTGATCGTCTCCGGCGTTGTGTCATGGTGCGTGGTGATAGTCTCCCGAGTTGTGTCATGGCGAGGGCGGGACGGTGCCACACTTGATTTTGTAATAAGCTGAAAATCAGATATTTGTATTTTAGGGCGTGGAATTTCGACCCAAAAAAGGCCGCGATTCCACGCCCTTTATAAATTCCCATTGATTATCAATGACTTACGAAAGTGCTCGTGGCGCCGTCCCGACAGAGGGGACGGGGTGATGAATATGCTTGTGGCATTGACTCGGACTGGCCAGGTTCAGGTGGTGGTCAATATACCCGTGACACCTTTCCGACGCGTCCGCTAGGGGATCTCAATGCCATCATGCATTTTCTGCTACAGATTTCGTCTTTTTGGCGTATTGAATGTACTTAAACGAGTTTTTTCTTGCATTATTGTATGAAACTTCTAAATTTGCATGTGGCATTTGCTCAGTGTTTACATTTAATTAACTTATTATAATACAACTGCCGATGACCACAATGTATGTTCTATACATGGTGGATTCAAGGCTTTCTGAAACAGTATCTGAAACCTACTAATTTTTAATCTATAATGTACATGAAAACAACAAGAAAAATTTTGGCGTTTCTTGTTGCAGCTGCTACAATTCTTACTGCAGCATGTGACAAGACGGAGAAAAAGACCGAAGAGAAGAAGTCACTGTCGGTCTTGTTGGAAAGCATTTCTTTTGACAGTGCCGGAGGAGTTCAGGAACTTGGAATCAATGCTTCTTCGGGATGTATGTGGACCGTATCTGCCGATGCGGACTGGATCAAACTGTCACCGATACTCGGAAAGGGCGAAGGTGTTGTCAATGTTACCGCCGATGCCAATGTTGGATATGAAATGCGAACAGGTACAATTATAGTTGCCTCAGAAGGATTGCCGGACGTGAAAGTCTCTGTGGCACAGGAACCTGCGAAAGAACCGGAAGAAGATGCAGTCATTCTCAAGACTGTGAATTGCTACTATGCAGGTGATTTCTGGGGTACTGACGGAAAACTGGACGATGTCTATCTCGAGATGACAGATATGGTTATAAGTGAAAATGGTAATGTCAAAGGTCCCGGAATTGTTCTCAGTTTGGACCTGAACATTGCTGCCGCGACCTATGATACATTCTCCATTGAAGGTACTTTTACGCCTAATTCTGCTCTTCCGCCTGCACAGAAGGGAACATTCAATGTCGATGCTGAAGGAGACACCAGTCCTACCTACATTCTGGAATGTGATGAAAATGGCGGAAACACCCGAAAAGATATTGTCGGCGGGGAAGTGACTATCAGAAAGTCAGGAGAAAGCTATTCTATGGAAATGATGTTTACCTTCCCGGATGAGACATCTTTGAAAGTTGCCTATAATGGAATCGTGAATTTCTATGATGATACAAATGATGGGAATTCTACCATCAAGGAGAATATAACTCCTTCATTTACAGCCGTTACCGGAGAGTTTGCATCATGGGGACAGGATGGAGTGACATCTGATGTGCTGGTACTTAATTTCTCTGGAGATGAGGCGCAGAACCCTCGTGATTACATGACAATGTTCTTGAATGTGCCGAAGACGGCTTGGAAATCAGGTAACATTGATGGAGAATACAATATCATTGAAAAGGATATAAATGAAATTCTGGTCAGCGACCTCGTGCCAGGTACGGCGATTCCTGGTTACTTGTCGAAAGATAATGACAACAACCTTGTGTTGGGCGGCGGATGGTACTACTCTCGCGCATCGATTGACGGGCAGTCCCAGCTTGCGAATATGGCTCCGTTTACTTCAGGGACATTGAAAATCGAACATGAGGGTGACACATATACGATTACGTATTCGTTTACAGATGACAATCTTGCGACGCCTCATACCATTTCGGGAAAATACACTGGTACTGTGATACTTACCAATGTTGAAGGAGAGAAACCGGACCCTGAAAAACCAGATCCTGAGAAACCGGACCCTGACAAGCCGGATCCGGATGAGCCTGCTAAGCCGTTGATTGACCTTATAGCAGGTGGCAATCTGGGCCAGTTTACTGATGGCGGAAGATGGTAATGATTAAGTTAACTAGAAAACATGAGCACAATGAAAAAGAATATAATATTTCTCTTGGGTTTGGCTGCATCGACATTGATTTCCTGCAACAAAGAACTTACGGAACAGACACCAAATCCAGTAACAGATAAGGAAACTGTCACACTTTCAGGATTTTATCCATCAATAGAAGCTCAGACCAGGATTGCAATTTCCGGAAATGCGGCCAAGTGGAGTTCCGGAGATGAAATCACAGTGTTTGCATCTTCTGCAAAGACTCCTGCCAAATTCAAATTGACATCAGGCGATGGTACGACAAATGGCACATTTACAGGAAAACTTGAAGGAAAGGCGGATGACGATGTGTACGTCCTGTATCCATATTTGACGGATCCTTTCGGAAGTGGCATTGACCCTGCTCCTTCTGAAGTGAAACTTCATTTCAATGGGCAGACTCAGGATGGTTTTGGCACGAATGCGGAGGCTCATCTTGGTGGATATTCGTATATGGCTTCGGCTCCTGTGAAGCTGTCTGACGGAAAAGCTGATCTTTCTTTCAGTCATCTTACGGTGAAGATGGCATTCGAGTTCTCGTTGCCTGAAGCTGCAACTGTGAAGTTCTTGACTATCTATGCTTCTCGTGATGTCTTTTATGATACCGGAGTTGTGGACCTTACTGCAGAGACGCCTGTCGCAAAGGGATGGGGTACAAAGAAGAAGTCATTTTCAATGGGATTCAAGAACTCTAAAGTGGCTGCGGGTGAGAAAGTTACTGCGTATGCTATGATGCTGCCGACGGATCTTTCGTCTAGTTCTGTCACTTTCTATATCTCTGCCGAGAAAGAGGATGGAAAACCTGTGACATACACCGTGAAGAAGAACAAGGGTCTTAATTTCGAGGCTGCGAAATCATACGTTGCAGATGTCCCTTCTTTGTCGAAATTCAATACTGCCGGACTGGATATGGTTCTTGTTCCGGGTGGGTCAATGAATATATGCGGAATTTTCAAGCAAGATGATGATGCGGCTAATCTGGCGACTCTGAACAAGGACTATCGTGTGGAGTCTTTCTTGATAGGAAGGACAGAGATTACCAATCAGCAATACTGTGATTTTCTTAATGCGCGTAAGCCAATCGAGGTTGTGCTGAATGCATGGATTACTGATGGCTTGTGCCAGATTGAGAATCTTGGAGATGAATATTCTCAGGAATGGGTGCCTAAGAGCGGGCCGATTCTCGATGCGGACGGTAAGACGACTCATGTCGGCAGTTATGCTGACTATCCGATGATTGGTGTTACCGGACTCGGTGCCAATGCGTATTCTGTTTACATTGCGGAGAAGAAACTCGGATATCCGTCCAAGGATTCCGGTTGGTATCTCCCGACTGAGGCGCAGTGGGAATATGCTGCTGTAGGTAGTGAATGGAATGAGAGTTGGGCTGAAGAAATGATTGCAGGTTGTCGTTATGACGAAGATTACAACAAGTATATGTGGTCTTGCAAGAATTGTGATTCAGAGGGCAGCAGTTGCCTTGGTGTCTATGTTGGCAACGGCTCTGATCCTGGCTCTGTTTCGGGATCGGGAAGTCTTAACGGCGGAACTCATCCTGTTGCTAAACTTCTTCCTAACTATCTGGGTATCTATGACATGAGTGGCAATGTCGGTGAAATTTGTTCCGATTACTATAATGCTGAACAGTATCCTTACGGCAGTTCCCTTAATCCTCGCAATTCCAATCGTGCGAATGCATATGATACAGGTGATGCGGGATATGCCAGAGTGGTACGCGGCGGAATGTGGTTCTCAATCCCGGACTACGGCTGCACTTATGTCCGTGATATGATGGGCCAGGCTGCTTCCTACAACTTTACCGGTTTCAGGATGGCCCTGCCTCTTAAATAATGGGGTGAGGGATTGTCAATGATAATATTGATGCGCCAGATGCAGGTCAGAACTTTTGTCCTCTTTGCAACTCATAATAATACAACTTATTTTTTTACTGTAACTAAATTTACTAATTTTGTTGTTGCAAAACCTAGAATGAAAGACGTGGTTTTGTCTATAAAACACTAATATCATGGAAATTGGAACAGATAAGAAACTTGCTAAGTCATTGATGGACATCAAGGCGGTTCTGCTTAGGCCGGAACAGCCTTTCACTTGGGCATCTGGCTGGCATTCACCTATTTATTGTGACAACAGAAGAATCCTTTCGCATCCTGAACTGCGTGCGCAGGTAGCAGAATGGCTGGCAGAGAAAGCGATGGAACTCTATCCTGAGGCAGAAGTCGTGGCTGGTGTTGCTACAGGAGCCATTGCACATGGCGTTCTTGCTGCTGACAGGATGAAGAAACCTTTCGTCTATGTGCGTCCGAAACCAAAGGATCATGGAACCGGATCACAGATAGAAGGCGAACTCGCTCCCGGAAAGAAAGTCGTTGTCATTGAGGATCTTATCTCTACAGGAATGAGCAGTCTCGCGGCTGTAAAAGCACTCAGGGATGCCGGAGCGGACGTCCTCGGAATGGTGGCAATCTTCACATACGGATTCGACCTTGCAGCACAGCGCTTTGCAGAAGAAAACGTGAAACTCGATACATTGTCATGCTATTCGGCACTCGTTGAGGTGGCAGGAGAGACAGGATATATATCTGCATCCGCAGCCGAGTCACTCCACGAATGGAGGGCAAACCCTTCAGAATGGGGAAAGTAGCATTGACCTAAACACGATTGATATGGAGGTTAAGAGTAAGCACAGGTCGGTGCGCAGGGCGCCGTACATGCTTTATATGCCGTTCGCGGACTTGAGGAATTTCGTCGCAATGCTTCCCGAGGACAAGAAAAAAGACATTGAGGCGGATTATGATTCGTTGCACGCGACTGTGCAGGGGTTCAATGTCGGTGTGCGCGTTCAGGAAAGGGTTCCTTATTCACGCATCACATACAAGGACGACGGAGCGCCGTTCCAGTTCACTGTCAATATTCACTTCGATGCTGACGGAGGCAATCCGGACAGCACTGATTTTCACATCGATATACAGGCCGATCTTAATTTCATGATGAAGATGGTGCTTGGCTCCAAACTGAAGGACGTGGTGGATAAGATGGTCGATTCAGTCGCCGATATGGCTGAAGGCAAGATGCCGGAAGGCATTGACCCGTCAATGTTCCCTGAGGGGATGGACCCGTCCAAGTTCGGCATCAAACTCTGATTTCTTTTGAACACGGTTTTCGAGACATATCTTAAAGAGGCGATAGGGGAGGACAATGCCCGTATCGCCCTTGATGCGTTATCCGGGCCCGCTTCAGTGTCCGTGAGAATGAATCCGGGGAAGGTCAATGCGGGTGTTGTCAATGCGGGTGTGACCGAGCTCAATGCCGGAATTGTCAATGCTGATGTGGCTGAGGCTGATATCGATATCTTTGCTAATCAAGCCTTTACGGCACTAATGACAAATTTTCCATCTGAGATTTGCCAAAAGATATCCCCTGTGGCATGGAGTCCTTACGGAATTTTCCTGCCGGAACGCCCATGTTTCACCCTCGATCCGCTGCTCCACGCAGGCTGCTACTATGTCCAGGACTCGTCGGCCATGTTCGTCGGCCACGTCTTCCGGGAAGTGTTGAGGTCAATGCTGGAGTCCGGGAGGATAGGTAGCGGAAGACCTGTACGGGTGCTGGACCTGTGTGCTGCGCCGGGAGGGAAAACAACCGATATCCTCGCATCATTGAAAATGTCGGGCTGCCAGTCTTATGCGCTGGTTTCCAATGAGATAATGAAGCAGAGGGCTGCTGTTCTGGCTGACAATGCCGGGATTTGGGGCGACCCTCATGTCGTAGTTACCTCAGTGGATCCCAAGGCGTTTGCTTCGCTTCAGGGCTATTTCGATATCATCGTCGCGGACGTTCCGTGCTCCGGAGAGGGCATGTTCCGCAAGGACGCCGAGGCTCTCGCCCAATGGTCTGCCGACAATGTCGCGTTGTGCCAGGCCCGCCAGCGCCGAATCGTCGCTGATGTGTGGCTGGCATTGGCAGAGGGCGGGTCAATGATATATTCGACTTGCACTTTCAACCGGTTCGAGAATGATGACAACGCGGAGTGGATTGCGTCGGAGCTTGGGGCGGAAAAGTTTATTTTCAATGCTGATTTTCAAGGAGTTCTGAAGACCGGTATGGGTGCCGGACTGGTACCGGGACTGGTACCGGGGGAGGGCCAATACTGTGCAGCATTGACAAGAACCTCCGAGAATTGCGGCTACGCGTTTGCAGGCGGCAGGCGTCAGGACCGGAAGGCGGTAGCGGATCTTCCGAAAGACATTGACCTGAAGGTGAGGAATTATTTTTGCGGGGAGGTCAGGTCAATGCTGCGGTCAGATATGATTGTCGCTGTGCCTGAGGAACTTATGGACGAAATCAGGGTGCTCGATGTGCTTCGTCCGATTTTGAGGGGAACGGCTGTCGGGCAGTTGAAAGGTAAGGATATTGTTCCTGATGAGGATCTTGCTTTGTGCATGGATTTGAAACGGGGAGTGTTTCCGGAGGCGGAATTGACGAGGGAACAGGCATTGGCCTTTCTCCATAAAGATACATTGACATTGACAAATACCGAAAGGGGGATTGTGCTGCTGACTTTTGGCGGGCATCCGCTCGGGTTTGTGAAAAATCTCGGAAATCGCTGCAACAACCTGCATCCGCAGGGGCG
Organism: uncultured Bacteroidales bacterium; assembly: GCA_934700615.1. GTDB lineage: Bacteria > Bacteroidota > Bacteroidia > Bacteroidales > UBA932 > Cryptobacteroides. The sequence goes on along the minus strand of CAKUXR010000001.1, from coordinate 40,442 downwards.
GCGAATCCGAATGAACATTGATTGATATGCGCAGATTTATTGTTTTCGTCCTGGCTGCTGTGTTGTTTTCGAGTGCGGCTCTGGCTCAGGTTTCGTCTAAGGATTTCAATGACCGTTATCAGCTTCTGGTGTCGAAGCTGGGGCCTTCCGGTGTGGGTCTCGAGACATTGATCAATCGTTGGGAGGCGGCGTATCCTGATGATATTGAGATGCTTATAGCGAAGTTTAGTTTTTATTTCTCGAAGTCGCAGAGTTCTTCTGTGGTGGTCAAGGATCAGGATAAGTATCTTGGTGAGAAGCCGGTTTTTTCGTTGAAGGATTCGACGGGGAAGGCCGTGAATTATTTTACGGAGAATTTTTATGATGATGAGCTGTTCGGCCAGGCCCAGAAGGCGTTGGAGAAGGCAATTCAACTGGCTCCGGACAGGCTGGATTTCCGTTTTATGAAGACGGCGGCGTATGTCGGTTATGAAAAGGAAAGTCCTGACATGGCGTTGTCGGACCTCAGGTCGCTCATTATCTACAATGAAACTCAGCATCCTTCGTGGGTGTATGCTGCTGATGGTAAGGTAGATGAGGAGTTTTTCGTGGCATCTGTCCAGGAGTATTGTTATGCGTTTTTCAAGTATGCGACTCCGGGTTCCTATGAGGCGTTCCGTGAGTTGTCTCAGACGATGCTGTCTTACAGACCGAATGATGTTCTTTTCCTGGATAACATGGGTTCGTATTATCTGGTGGTGAAGAAGGATAACAAGCAGGCGCTCAAGTATTACAATAAGGTGTTGAAAATCAAGCCGGATGATCTTACGGCAATAAAGAATGTGGTGCTAATGGCGAGGTCTTCGGGGAATGTGAAGCTGGAGAAGAAGTATCTGCCGATGCTGGTGAAGTACACGGACAGTGAGGGTGAGAGGATGGCGGCTAAGGCTCGGCTGGAGACGTTGTAGCGGGTGATTTTGGTTTGGCGTTTTTGTGGGGCGTTTGGTTTTGGGCGTGATGGCTTTGGGCGTGATTGCTTGGCATTATGGTGTGGCGTTTGTTTTTGGCGGAGAGTTTTTTTGGGGTGGTGGCTTTTTGGGTTCTCAAGATGAGGTGTAAGGGCTGGTAGTGAGGACCTTATGAAGAGTTCTTTAGTGCTGCGTTGTGCTCTGGTGAATGGATTTGTGACTTTTCATGTATTCGAGATTGGTAGGGGATATTCTGATGGATGAGTGTTGGTAGTCATGAATGGTTTATGGTAGTGAGTGGCTGGATTTCGTGGTGGATCTTCTTGGCTGGGAATCGTGCGAATTGAGGCGGGGAGGTGAAACAAATGGCCGAGACTTTTGTCAATTAAAGAAAAATACGTATATTTGCAGTCGGGAAAGTCGTACACGACCAGCTCCCTCTAAACTCCCCCAGGGTCGGAAGGCAGCAAGGGTAGGAGGTTGTAGCGGTGCGATGTGCTAAGCTTTCCCTTTTTTGTATCCGGATGGCAGGGCTGAGGGAGTTGTCTTAAAGGTCAAGTATTACGTAAGCGTCTCCGCAGTTACGTATTGAAGTGCTGTCAATGGTTCCGTACTTTAGATTTTAGATGTGATTTTCGACCTTCTTGACAGGTCAATCCATCTGTAATTGTTTGTATCTTAATTGATTAGGTAGTAAGTCTCTTGCCAAGAGGTGTCAATGAAAGGTGGTCTTGGCAGATTCCTGTCGTGGCTCTAATCTCGTAATGCGCACAATATCAGAATTTTACAGCGAATGTGTCCGGAATCACGCCTGCCAAGAAGGTCGAAATTTTGCGCCTGTTGTAAGCGTCTTCGGAGTTGCGTATTGCAACATGAACCCCGGAGGCGGGACGGAACTACGGCTGTTTAACGTGTAATCAGGGCTGTCCCTAAACGATACTCAGAAATGCCTGGCGTAAAAACTTTACTGAACCATCGGAAAATTTGACCTGGAAGGTACAGCCATCCTTAGAAACATCTATTATCTCACCGATACCGAAAATCTTGTGAGACACCTGAACACCAATACGATACGGATTTTCATAGATAGCACGGTCCGCAGCAAAGCCATCATTCACATCACCGAAATCGCCTCCAGATCCGCCGAAACCGGCCTCGACACCACTACCAAGCCTATCACCAGTGCCTTGAAATGCCATCTCAGGCCTGAAATTCTCCTGGTCGAGGACATGAATCAGATTTCTGGTGCCCTGCCAGAGATGCTCCGGAATATTGCCCTCGGTCACGAACAGGGAACGGCGAATCTCGGCCAGGAAACGGGACGGGTACTTGTTCATCTTGGTTGAGACATTGTAACCCTCTGATTCAGTGAGGAATAACTCTTTCTCGGCACGGGTCGTGGCAACATACATGAGGCGGCGCTCCTCTTCCTCGCCGGACTTCTTGTACTCACGAATCGTCCTCATGCTCGGGAAAATACCCTCACTCAGACCCGTCACGAAAACATAAGGAAACTCCAGACCCTTGGCCTGATGGATGGTCATGAGACGGACCACAGACGAATCCTTACGAAAATCAGCATTGGAATATAACGCGATATCTTGCAGATAATCAGACAGTTTTACCTCGAGTCCCTCATGAGACTCCTCATAGAAACGGATTGACTTCACCAGCTCATCCACGTTCTCCAAGCGATCCTCATCCTGATCCTCACGCAGCATCCTCTTGAGGCCGCTCTTGTCGAGAATGATATTCATCAGATCCGAAATGCTGCGTTCCTCCGCCAGCTTCCGCCCCATCTCTATCAATGCCAGAAATTCGGAAGCCCCCTTGATGCCGGCCAGGGCCGGGGTCTCTGTCAATGCCGTATAAAGGGAACGCTCACCGGCATTGACATTACCCGTTTTCGCGGCAGCCTGGAGGTCCGACATGAACTTCTTGCCCAGGCCACGTGCAGGGACATTGATAATTCTCCTGAACGACAGGTCGTCATTCGGGTCGGCGATTACGCGGAGGTAACTCAGCGCGTCCTTGACCTCTTTGCGCTCGAAAAACCGCACGCCGCCCCAGACCGAATATGGGATTTTGGCGGACATCAATGCCTGTTCGACGGGCCGGGAAAGGTATGACGAACGGTAAAGAATCGCGAAATCGGAAGGCCTGGCAGGAGCAGCGCCGTTACGCTCCTCAATGCGCCTAACAATCTGATTGGCAATCCATTCCGCTTCCTCCTTCTCGGTCTTGCCATGGAAATGAGTCACCTTGACGCCATCAGGACGAAGTGTGAAAAGATTCTTGGGAATACGGTTCACATTATTGGATATCACACAGTTAGCCACATCCAGGATATTCGGGGTGGAACGATAATTCTCATCCAGAATGATAGTCTTGTCCGCAGCGAAATCCACAAAACGATGAGGTTTCGCACCGCGCCACTCATAAATGCATTGGTCAGGGTCGCCGACTATGAACAGGTTCTTGTGGAACTCGGCAAGCTTCTCGATAATCTCCCAGTTGTCCGTGTTGCAATCCTGCGCCTCATCCACCATTATATAATTCAACTGATTCTGCCAGTACTCACGCGCATCCGGAAACCGGTCCAGAATATACTTTGTAAAATTTTCAATGTCATCGAAGTCCAGTGCAAAGTCTTTCAGCTGACGCGAAATGAAACAGGCCAGTTCCGACTTCTTCATCTCGTCAGAAATCTTCGCGCCTGGGACCATGTATGTCGGGATGTAGTCATTCATTGACTTGGAGGCACTTACGCCTGCAAGAAAGTTCTTGACCGTCTTCTCCGTGCGCTTCAGTCCCAGCTCGTCCATGCACTCCTTCGCCACCGACTTTGCATCGTCCTCGTCCAGAATTCTGAAACTCTTCGGGAAGCCGAGACGGTAAATCTCGCGGCGCAGAAACTTCACGCAAAAACCGTCAATCGTGCAGACAAAGTCGTTGTAATCACCACTTTGGACCATCGCCGAAATCCGTTGCCGCATCTCCGCAGCCGCCTTGTTCGTAAAAGTGAGGCACAAAATATTGGCAGGATCAATGCCGATTTCATTGACCAGATATGCGTACCTGCAGGTCAATGCCTTTGTCTTGCCTGTGCCGGCTCCGGCAACGACCCTGATCCGACCTTCCGTAGAAGTGACCGCATCCCTCTGGCGCGTATTGAGTTTACTTAGATAGTCCATGATGCGAAGATAGTGATTTGAGTTGATCGCCCAATCCTTTTTCCAACTCTTCAATAGTTGGCATTGATGACTTGAAGTTTTTAGGGAAAAGTTCAGATAACTGGTACTCTGATATGCCCATTGGCTCTTTGTACGACTCTAATGCATATTTTGCTACCACATTGTCTTTGTCCCTACAGATGAGCAGTCCGATTGTCGGATTATCTATGTCAGTCTTGAATTGGTGATTTATGGCTGATACGTAGAAACTCAGTTGTCCCAAGAATGATGGATGAAACGACTGGGCTTTCAACTCAATGACTACATATGCGTGAAGGTGAGCGTTGTAAAACAGCAAATCGGGGAAGAACTCCTGCTGGCCCACCTCCAAGCGGAATTGTCTGCCCATATATGAGAACCCTTTGCCAAGTTCCAATAGGAATCTAGTTACGTTATTCACAAGTTCATCCTCAATATCCCGCTCGTCAAACTTCTCCCTAAGGCTAAGAAAGTCAAATTGATACGGGTCTTTTGTTATCTGTTGCGCCAAGTCACTTTGTATAGCGGGAAGTGTGGTGTGGAAATTCGTTATCGCCTTGCCGTCCCGCTCATATAAGTCGGTACATAGCCAGTTGAGCAGAGCGTCACGTCCCCAGTTGTTTTCCCATGTCTTTCTAACAAAGAACAGAGCTTTGTCCATGTTGTCCTTGCATTTGTCTATTATTCGTTGGTGATGAAACCACGGAATGGAAAAAAGAACTTTGAAATCGTCTACACCGCGTAGACGATTTCCGGACTGCTCTGTAACATGTTGAATGTCCGTAATGTACATGTCCTCTTCAAAATCGTCAACAGTTTGTAGACGATTCGCAAAAAGTGGAGAATAGAGTTTATAGAAATAGTTCATGTACTTCAGATTTGTTGGCGAGAATCCCTTTGCGCCGGGCATTTCGTTTTGCAAGTCTTTACTGAGATTTTTGTAGAAACCTGAGCCATAGGTATTTGCATACTGTTTGGCTTCAATGTCCCTTCCCAGTTTCCAGTAGAAATCCAACAGGTAGTTGTTTGTGGCGCATGCAGCCTTGAGACGATGGCTATAGAATCGTTCTTTCAACTCTACAAGCCAGTCCCTGTAATCGCAATCCTCGTGGAGGACTATAGATATGTTCTTCTCTTCTTTAGCCATGGTGGTCCCAATCTTTTGTTTATCAATGATAAGTTTGTTCGTAATTGTGTACAACGATAGCAGTTATTTCACTGCTATCTGTCCAAAACTTATTCTCCTATAAAATTAATGATTTGTCGTGACAATTCCGCATCTGCTGTCCAGAAAAATTATGCCCCTAATTCGGGGCCAGCCGTTGGGGCGGATTATTTTTTGATTGTAAATTGTTATCTTTGTAGTTTGTATGAAACGCATTTTGTCTAAAATATCAAAAATATGGTTCCCGGCGCTTGTGGTCGGGATTGTGGCCGTGCAGAGTTTCGCGTCTGACTACTCCAGGAGTGCTGACATGTGGGGACGATTCTGGAGTCGCCCTGAGACGGTGACGGACACCGTCATATACCATAATAACATATATACGAAATTCAGGTCCGAATATGACAGGGTAATGGCAGATTCGCTGTCGGATTTCCTTCTGGAAGACAGCGCAGAAGTCGTCATCACCGCCAGAGATACAATGAAAGTCCCTGACTCATTGAGACTTACTGACCCGTTCAGATATAAGTACTACGTCGCCATCAAAGACTCATTGACACACGTAATCGTCAGAGACTCATTGAAAAAAGCCGGCGACAGCCTTGACTGGCCGCGGTTGGATTCCCTTTATCGGCTGGACTCCATCGAGACCGCGATAAGAAAATTCAATGCCTGGTACGCGTCACTTGACAAGGCCGCCCGGAAGAAATACGACTTCGAACAGAAAATGAAGGTCCGTCAGCATAAGATTGACAGCCTTTTGTCAGCAAAAGACAGCCTCATCGCCATACGGGACAGCATCAGGGAAAATACCCCGAGAATCCTCGAGACATTTGCCGTGCCGGACTCCATGTTCTACAAACGCATCCTTACATGGAAGAAAGATGAGCACTTCAATGATTTGAAACTCAAAGACTTGGATACCTCGTACAACTATTGGTACAACGACTATCCGTTCTTCAGGGAGAATGTCAATGTCTCATACCTCGGAACTATCGGCTCAGCAGCCCAGCCATATGACTTCAAAAAGAGAATCGGCAAGGAAGGCGTCTCATTCTACGCACCGTACGAAAGCTACACATATAGCCCTTACACCCTTCCGATGTACAACACCAAGACCCCGTACACGGAACTGGCGTATTGGGGAACACTTTTCGCCAATGCCGAGAGAGAAGAAGACGAACTGCACATCATGACGACACAGAACATCTTCCCGTCATTGAACTTCACATTGGAGTACGACCGATTTGGCTCCAACGGCATGCTCGAAAACGAAAAGACTGACAACAGGACATTTGTCGCATCCACGAACTACATGGGACGGAGATACCTCATGCACGCCGGATACATATACAACAAGATGTCGCGCGGCGAAAACGGAGGTATCATTGACAATTTCTGGATCAGGGACACCACGGTGGGCTCGAGGGAAATCGACGTCAGACTGAAAGACGCATCGACATTGATAAAGAAAAACACCATTTTCCTGGACCAGACATACAGGATTCCGTTCACGTTCATCCGCAACATGCAGGAACGCAAAGTCCTGAAACGCGAGAATATGTACCGCGACAGCGTCCTCGCCACGGGGGACAGCCTGGCAATCATGAAGATGGAAGAACTGCTGGCCGAGAAGCAGGAAATGCGCGACGAGAAGGCCGCTGCGGACACTCTGGACACCGATATCACGACCGCGTTCATCGGCCACACCAGCGAATATTCCGTCTATAGGAAGATATACAAAGACAAGATAGGCGCGAACGATACCGATGCTAAAGAACTGTACCACAACAAGTTCTACCTGAATCCGAACGCGACCTCCGACTCGCTGAGGGTGATGAAATTCGAGAACAAAGTGTTCCTGAAGCTCCAGCCGTGGGCCACGGACGCCATCGTTTCGTCCATCAACGTCGGAATCGGCGACAAACTCCTGAACTACTACATGTTCACGCCGGACAGCTACCTGAAAACGAAGGGCGGCAACACCGTCTGGAACTCCGCCTACATCTACGGCGGCGCGAAAGGCCAGTTCCGCAACTACTTCCACTGGAACGCCGACGCGAACTACACCTTCCTCGGAAAGGAAATCAACGACCTTGAGGTCAATGCCAATGTAGGTTTCAACCTGTATCCGTTCCGCCGCCACCGCAAGAGCCCGATGTCTTTCAATGTCCATTTCGGAACCTCTCTCGACGAGCCGGAATACTACCAGCAGCATTATTACTCGAACCACTACAAGTGGGACAATAACTTCAAGAAGATATCCAGAACTGAAGTTTCAGGAGCGATAACCGTTCCTCATTGGAAACTGGGCATCGACGCAGGCTGGACCCTCATGAAGAACCATGTGTATTACAACGGGGAGGCGATGGCTGCCCAGCACGGGAGCGCAGTCAGCGTTCTCAACATTGGCCTGAACAAGAATTTCAAGTTGTGGGGACTCCATTTCGACAACAGGCTGCTCTTCCAGGTCTCATCTGACGAAGACGTGATACCTGTGCCGATGCTCGCCGTCAACTCCAGATGGTACTGGCAGTTCAATGTCGTCAAGAACGTGATGCAGATGCAGTTAGGTGCCAATGTTACCTATACCACCAAGTGGTACGAACCCGGCTACAGCCCTGCACTCGGCATGTTCTACAACCAGAAAGAAGAGAAATACGGCAACTGCCCGTACATCGACGCCTTCGTGAACATCCAGTGGAAGAGGGCGTGCATCTTCGTTAAATTTGTCAATGTCGGAATGGGCTGGCCAATGGACAAGGCCGACTATTTCAGCGCCCACGGATATATCAGACCACAGAGAGCCATAAAATTCGGAATTTTCTGGCCATTCTATATGCAGCCATCCAGAAACAAAGCTGTAAGTGCTTCAGGATCATTGGGCGGCGGCAACTCATCCTCATCCGGAAGATCATCGGAAGGCGGAATGATGTCAGGATTCGGAGGAGGCGGAAGAAGCGGTGGACTTAACCGCGGCGGCGGATTTGGCGGCTCATTTTAGTAACATAAACCGGCATGTGTATGATACCGGACAAACTTAGAATAATTCTGAAGTATCTCGTACCTCCAGTAGCTATCATACTTGGAGTACCCCTTCTGCAAAGGTCGATCTCACAAAGAGGGGAGTTCGAGGGGGACAGACTCCGCTGCGCCATAGCGGCCACGGGAGGAAAGGGAATGAGATATTCCGTCGGTTACAACTACGAGATGCTCAGCCTGTTCTCATGGCAGATCGACAAGGAATCAGACATATTTCTGGCGGACGAGACATGGCTGGACTCGCTGGAGACAGGCGCTGTGGACATCGTCGTGGTGCCATACTCTGATTCATTGGTCTATGACCAGGATTACTATGCGTCGGTGCCACTCGCTGACAGTTCGGCCTGGATTGTCAATGGCAGGATGACGGCTGCCCATAAGGAAGTAAACCTCTGGCTGTCAAGATTTTGCATTACGGACGAACATGCCAAGCTTGCCAGCAGGTTCAAGCCGGGATATGAACCGCACAGGAGATACCGGGAAGGCTGGAAGTACAATACGCTGAGCCCTTACGACGACCTGATCCGTAAATATTCCGCAGAACTTGGCTGGGAAAGGGAAATGCTCACGGCATTGATCTGGCACGAATCACAGTTCCGTATCGAGGCCCATTCCCGCAGGGGAGCGGTAGGCCTCATGCAGATGATGCCGCGCACCGCGAACCGGTTCGAGGCTGACAATCTGCTTGACCCTGAGGAGAATATACGCGCCGCTGTGAAATATCTGAAACTCCTCCAGCGGATGTTCTCGCATTATACCAAAGATAAAACGGAACTGGCCAAATTCACCCTGGCCGCCTACAATGCGGGAGAGGGACGTATAAAGGACTGCATAAACTATGCGGCTTCCATCGGAGCTCCACATCACACGTGGAATGACATTGTCGCGATTATTCCTGACATGAGGGAAGATTCGATTCTGAATGCCGATACCGTGAAACTGGGTAAGTTCAAGGGCTATGAGACAATCAGTTACGTCAAAAAAATGACTTCTCTGTACGACTTGTTCTCCGCCCTGTCCGGCAGAAAATCTTCTAGCGCGCCCGCACCGTCGAAGCCGGATCCACACCCGACACGAAAAGACACGGCAAAAGGAGCAGCAGCATTATCACAAGATAAGAAATAACGTCCGCCGCAATGACATTGACAAGGTCAATGCTGACCGGAACGAAGGATACGAAGTAGTTTTCAGGGTTCAGTCCGATTATGTGAGTGCGGCTCTGGATGAAGCAGAAAAGGAGGGCGAGGGCGTTGCCTGCCAACATTCCCTTGATCACGACTGACGACGCCACGCGAAGGAAAACTGAAGCGATGGACCTGTCCGTCATACCCATTGATTTCAGGATTCCGATGGTGGAGATGTTTCTGAAAAGCATTATCAGGAGGGAGGAAATCATGTTGAACCCCGCCACTATCGTCATGAGTATCAGGATGAAAAGGACATTGAAATCGATCAGCTCGAGCCATGAGAAAATCTCCGGATACATGTTCAATGCAGATGAGGCCACGACAGTGCTCTCGTCTTCCGGGGTGTTGAAAAGTACGCTTGCCCCGACTTCCTGAGTCATTTCGCGCATCATTTCCGCGGAGCGCAATTTGTCGTCCAGAGTGATTTCGATAGCGGATACCTCATTCAGGTCCCAGCCATTCACGCGTTGCAGGTCTTCAATGCCTGCGTAAACTATCAGCCTGTCGTCGCTTCCGAGGATGTCGTCGTAGATGGATGCGATGCGGAACTTCCTGGCTTTCACTGATTTGCCGACAAAGTAAGTCAGCATTGAATCGCCCTCTTTCAGTCCCAGCATCGATGATAACCTGCGTGGAACCGACACTTTCAGGCTGTCGCCGCCTCCCGGAATGCCTTTGAAAAGGACGCCTTGGATGTCGGTGTCGGATTTGATGATGCCCGCGCGGTAAACGGCGGGTGTGATTCGGTCAATGCCTGTCAATGAGTCGAGTGACGGCATGTATGATGCGTCGCTTCTTATCGGGCTTGACTCGTTTATATAATTCAAATCCGGGGACGTCAGTCTGATATCCCCGGATATTGATGCGATTCCGCCGCGAAGTTCTTTTCTGAATCCCGCTGACACGGCAACCGCAAGTATTATAATGAAGGAGGCGATGGCTATGGTGGCCACCGCTATCCTTCCTTGGAAACGTAATTTCCTGGCTATGAATGCAGAAGCGTTCACTACCAGATGTGTACTCTTTCGCTTTCAGGGCGATACATCTTGTCGCCTTCCTTGATACCGAACGCGTCGAAGAACTGCTGGAAGTTACGCAGGGAAACATTGACCCTGTTCACTGCGAGCGAGTGTACGTCGAGTTTGGTCAGGCGTGCCTTTTCCGCGTCGCGGATGTTCTGGGCCCATACTGCCGCGTATGCGAGGAAGAATCTCTGGTCGGTGGTGAAGCCGTCCATGACGGTGTTCTCGCCGTTGGTCGCGTTCTTAAGTGCAGAGTATGCGATGCTGATTCCGCCGTGGTCGCCAATGTTCTCACCTACAGTGAGTTTGCCGTTTGCCATGAGGCCTGGGAGAATCTCGACCTCGTCGAATTGCTTGATGAGGATCGCTGCTTTGGCATTGAACTTATCCGCATCTTCCTTTGTCCACCATGAAATCATGTTGCCGTCCTTGTCGAAGAGGCGTCCCTGGTCGTCGAAGCCGTGTGACATCTCGTGTCCGATTACGACTCCGATTGCGCCGTAGTTCATCGCGTCGTCAGCCTCAGGGTTGAAGAATGGCGGCTGGAGGATGGCTGCCGGGAAGCAGATTTCGTTGGTAGAAGGGTTATAGTAGGCATTGACAGTCTGCGGAGACATACCCCACTCCTCTTTGTCTGTCGGTTTGCCGAGTTTGCTGAGATTGTCTGCGGTGTACCATCTGCTGGCTGCGCGGAGGTTCTCATAATAAGAAAGGGCAGGATCAATGTCAAGAGAAGAGTAGTCTTTCCACTTGTCAGGGTATCCTACTTTCACGGTGAATGCGTCGAGCTTCTCGTGAGCCTTTGCCTTTGTGGTGTCGCTCATCCAGTCGAGTTCGTCAATGTGCTGTCCGAGGGCTACCTGGAGGTTTCTTACCATCTCGACCATTCTCTTCTTGGATGACTCAGGGAAGTATTTTGCAACGTACATCTTGCCGACTGCCTCTCCGAGGATGCTGTTAGGAACGCGCATTGCCCTCTTCCAGCGTGGCTTAGGTTCGGTGACTCCTGACATCTGTGTTCCGAAGAAGTCGAATGATGCCTTATAGAAGTCGTCGCTTGTAGAGCCGCATGAACCGCTGATGAGTCTGCCTGCCACATAGTCCTTCAGGACATTGAGGTCGGTCTTTTCGATGAGCTTGCTGAATCCTTCGAAGAATGAAGGCTCGTTCACGTTCATGTGCTCCTGGTCAGGAATGTTCATCGCTGCGAAGTAGGTCTTGAAATCGAAGCCAGGGTACTTGGCCTCGAACTCTGCTGTGGAGATAGGGTTATAGAGTTTTTCCATATCTCTCTCCTGAACGCTTGTCCATGAGATGTTTGCGAGTTCGTCCTCTACGCTGAGTGCGTTTGCGGCTGCCTTCTCAGGGTTTTCAACACCTGCGAGTGTGAAGATCTTGGTGAGGAAGTTCTTGTAGCCTTTCTTGATTTCGGCATTGGCAGGGTCTGTATAGTAGTCTCTGTCGCCGATTCCGAGTCCGTCCTGGCCCACGTAGAGTATCTGGTTGTCGCTGTCCATCAGGTCTGACATCACGAATGTTCCGAAGAATGGAGCCTCGCCGTTCTGGTGGAGTTCAGCAACGAGTTTTGCGAGTTCGCTCTTGTCCTTGATTGCGTAAACTTCGTCGAGGTATTTCTTCACAGGAGCGAATCCTTCAGCGTTCAGCCTTGTGGAATCAAGTCCCATCTTGTAGATGTCTGAAATCTTCTGTTCTACAGAGCCTTTCTCGGCGGTCATCTGTGTCATTTCCTTGAAGAGCTGGTTCAGTCGGTCCTCGTTGTTGTCATTGAGGTAGTCGAATGAGCCGAATCTTGCGTATTCCGGTTTCAGCGGGTTGTTTTTCTGCCATCCGCCTGTCGCATACTGATAGAAGTCAGTAGCCGGTGACACTGTCGTGTCAAGGTATGACAGGTCAATGCCGGAGATCTTGGCCTGTTTCCCGCCGGTGCAGCTGGCCGCCATTGCAGCTACTGCCATGAGCATAGTTATTTTTTTCATATAAACTGTGTTTATTGTTTGTTTCAATGTTAGTGTCCTTCGGATGTTTTCCCAGTGGATTTTCCGTGATCGGTATCGTCCCGGCGTCCAACTGGAGTTTCCAATCCAATTTGCGAAGTTAGTAAATTTATGCGATATTTGCCCGCTTTGTTAAAATCTGCGGTGTTTCCGCACAATTCGTTAAACAGTACAAAACAATGGTTAATTCAATAAAATCCGGTGCCGCCCGCTACGGCACAGGCACACTCGGCCTCATCCTGGTCGCCATCGGTGTTGCCCTTTCTATCAAATCTGATCTCGGCACGGCTCCTATCTCGTGTCCTCCATACGTGGTATCATTGGCCGGATCCTTCAATATCGGATCCTTCACAATCGGAACAGTCGGCCAGTACACGATGCTTATGCACTTGATTTTCATCCTGTTCCAGCTCTGCCTCCTGCGCAGCAAGTTCAAGCTCGAGCATCTCATGCAGATTCCTGCAGCCGTAGTTTTCGGAGTCCTCACCGACTGCGCAATCTGGGCTTTCGACTGGGTCAATGCCGGTTCGTATCTCATGCAGCTGGTTCTCATGTGCCTCTCCATCTTGGTGACAGCACTCGGTATCAGTCTCGAAGTCAAGGGCAATGCTTGGATGCTTGCAGGCGAGATGACCAATGCCGCCCTGGCCGATGTTCTCAATGTCAAGTTCCGTAATGTCAAAATCGCTTTCGATATCTTCCTGGTAGTCGCTGCAGCCGCCATCGCCTGGTTCGCTTTCGGCAATTTGCTGGGCAACGGTTCCGAGAACGTGATCCGTGAAGGCACCATCATGTCAGCCCTCCTGACAGGACTCTGCATGAGGTTCACCGACAAGCTGGCCGATGTTATGGTTCCCGCTTCCGTAAAGAAATATCTGTAGGGGGGCGTGGCGGCAGTGAGCGTCTTCGGAGTTACCGACGCACGCAGTTATCAGCGCCTGGACGCGTGGCGGGACGATGCCACGGGCGGTCTTGTAACACCTTGATAATCAGATACCATTTTATTTTAGTGTGGATTTTCGAACTTTTTTTTGCCGGAAATCCACACTGCGTTTTATAATTATCTGTGTGTCAATGTTTTATAATCGAGAGCGTGGCGCCGTCCCGACAGGAGGGGTAATATGCATGGAATCGCGACGTCGTCCTTTCACGATGCCATGCCATGATTCAGATTTTCTCTGATATAGATTTAATCCATGTGGCACCTGTTTCGTACGACTTGTGAACTGACACCTTGCTGAGTCGAAAGTGCGTGCTAATTATTCAAAAAGTTGGAAGTTGTGTTACTAAAGCATTGGTAATCAATGCTATAATGGTTGGGGGGGGGGGTAAATGCCTGGGCTGCAGGCGCTAAACATGAAATCTAAATGAACCAGAAATGAACCATTTTCATGCGCTGAAATGTTAGGCTATGTGACATATTTTGACTACCTTTGCAACCGGGTTTGTCAATCACACAGTGAGTTAGGCAAACGGTGATTATTATTGTTAAATCGAAGGCGATTATTTCGAGAGGAGAGGATGGTATGAGAAAACTGATAGAAAGTAAAACTTCGAAACCGTCTGGAATTGAAGTGGCCGGAGGTAGAGACATAAAATAGATTGTCAATGAGGCAACTGGATAGTTCAATTGGTCAGTCTATAGCCGAGGAGCAGAAAATCGCGACCACAAATGTGGCAAACGACGAAAAAACTCTGAGTGGCATCAGTGCTATTGAACAGGGCGAGTCCTGTCCAAGATTATTGGTGTACCCTGACGGTCCGCAGGAGGGACTGCCCGGTAATGAGTTAGGTGATCTGTCCCATGAGGCGGATATGAAAAACTTTGGGGAACCAGACATGGAAACGCCTGCGAGCACGGATATGGAACCGACTCGCGACAAGAGTCAGGTCCCGGTGCCGTGGAGTTATCTTTTCATCCGAAAACGGGACGCCGAATATTTCTCGTTGAAAGCTGAGACTGAGGGCGGATTCAGGACATTCATCCATCGGACGATAATTACAGACGCATCAGGAAAGTCCGAGAAAGGCAAACCGAACGGCAGTGCCCAAGACAGGGAAGCCAGTAATGGCACCACCGAGGGCCGACCGACAATCTCCGGCCTCATCTTCATCCAGGGCAAGACCAAAGTCATCAGGAAATATCTTTGGGAACGGTTCCCGCAATACCACCTTGTGAACGATTGCAGCACACGCAAGGCCGCGGTCATCCCCGACAGCGTCATGCAGCCGTTCATGAGAATCGCGAACACCGACCCGTCACGGATACGATTCCTCGTCAACCCGTTGACACACTATGCCGAAGGCAACACCCTCGTCGAAATCATGACCGGACCCCTAGCCGGACTGCAAGGATACATCATCCGCATTGACCGAGACCGGAAACTCGTCATCGGCGTCGGCGATATGACAGTCGCCATCGGCGGCGTCCACAAGGAAAACTTTGAAAAAGTCGAGGAAGTCGCTCGAGCCGTCAACATCAGGCAGCGCGCCCGGCGACAAGCGGAACAACGACGCTTGCGCGAAAGGATTGAGGCCAATGTCAATGCCGACGTGGCGTCCCAGCCTCCGGACCCGCGCCTCCTGACTCCAATCCAGCAAAAAGTCGATACCGCCTTCTTCACCCCGGAGACTTTCAATGACATCCTCGTCATCACGACCAACATTGAACTCTGGACAGAACGTGCCCGGCGACTCATACAGGCCGGCAACTTGGCCGACGCCTCAGAGATATTGACCTTTCTCCTCGAAGAGATAGGTTATTGGTTTACAGACATTTATAAGAAGAAAAGCATTGACCTGATGCCCGTGAAAAAGGCCGGGAACAACGCATACAAAACTGCATTGATTATCCTGGACAACAAACATTTACCTGAACGTACGAGACAAGATCTCGAAACAAATCTGGACTCACAAATATTGAGACACGGATATTTATTCATTGCTTAAATCTCGCTAGTTATCGACTTGCTGATTGCTTGCGTGAATTGGAGGCCCTGTTCTCGCACGAGGGCTGTAAGGCCCACGCACTTTTTTGTGCACGTTACCCTCACCCTAAATCCCTCCCCTCGGGGAAGGGACTTACCCTCGCCCTCGCGGGCTCCAAAAGTTGTGTTTCGCAAGAGCGAAACTTATATTCATTATGAAATAAACTGACAATATGATACTTCAAAGAATCTCAAACTGGTATTTTACCAAAAAAGCACTGCCACACCTCTGCATTTTGTTGATAGACTGCGCGATAGTCGCATTCTCCGGCTACGTCGGCTACTACATTGACAAAGGCGGTGACATCTTTGTGGACAGTTTCTGGCAGATTACATTCGGGCTCATGGTCGGGCTCGTGCCATTCATCGTCGCATTCAGACTCCTTCACACATACTCAGGCATTGTCAGATACTCATCATTCGTGGACCTGCAGCGTGTCATGATAGCCACATTGTCCGGCTCCGTCGCATGCTACCTCCTCGGACTCGGCATAAACGGCATCTGGCCTGAGCAGCATACCATCATGGTACCGGACCTGCAGACCGTATTCATAATCTTCGTAGGCAGCTCACTCTTCCTGTGGGTTGAACGCGTGGTCGTGAAACGCCTCTTCGACTCATTCAACCTGGACAATGCCACACCTGTCGCCATCTACGGTACCAAAGCCGGAGGCATCAGCATTGCCAAGAGCATAACAGCTGTCAAGGATAAGAAATATTCCCTTCAGGCCTTCATTTCCGATGGAAAAGAAATGAAAGGCTCATATCTCATGGGCAAGCCGGTATTTCTGAATGAAAAGGGACTTGCCGAGAGGCTCAGACGAGAAGGCGTCAAAGCCTTACTTGTATCCCCGTTGAAAACCGAGAAGTTCCGTAACAATGCCGAAATGGTGGACGAGTTCATCTCAGCCGGGATCACCATCATGATGATGAACAACGGCGAAGAATGGGACGGAAAAGAAGAAAACCTCACACACCAGAACCTCCGTCCGGTGGACATCGAGGACCTTCTGCCACGCGAGAAAATCGAAGTGGACATGAACGCCATCGGCAAGCTCCTGACAGGAAAACGCATCCTCATAACCGGAGCGGCAGGATCCATCGGTTCCGAAATGGTCCGTCAGGTAGCCAAATTCAACCCTTCCGAAATGACCCTCATCGACCAGGCGGAGACCCCGATGCACAATATCCGAATGATGATGGCCCACGATTTCGGACACATCAGCAACAGGACCATCGTCACCAGCATCACCAACAAAGAACACATGGAGCGCATCTTCGCGGCCTACAAACCGGAATACGTGTTCCACGCAGCAGCATACAAACACGTGCCAATGATGGAGGACGACCCGGCAATCGCGGTCCAGAACAACATCTACGGTACCCGCGTCATCGCGGACCTCGCAGTGAAATACGGTACCAAGAAATTCGTGATGATATCCACCGACAAGGCCGTGAATCCGACCAATGTTATGGGCTGCAGCAAGCGAATCTGCGAAATCTATTGCCAGAGCCTTAACCAGGCCATCGCAGAAGGTAAGGTACAGGGTATAACCCAGTTTGTCACCACGAGATTCGGTAACGTCCTCGGGTCCAACGGCAGCGTTATCCCTATCTTCAAGGAGCAGATTCGTGCAGGCGGACCTGTCACAGTGACACACCCTGACATCATCCGCTACTTCATGTTGATCCCTGAAGCCTGCAAACTCGTCCTCGAAGCCGGAACTATGGGCAAGGGCGGAGAAATCTTCGTATTCGACATGGGCCAGCCGGTCAAGATAGTTGACCTCGCAAAACGAATGATTTCGCTCTCAGGCGCGAGGAATGTCGAAATCGAATTCACCGGACTTCGCGATGGAGAAAAACTCTATGAGGAAGTTCTCAATGACAAGGAGGGCACTCTCCCTACTGTCAATCCTAAAATCATGGTGGCCAAAGTCCGTGAATACGACTATGCTACCGCGTGCGAAAACGAGCGCCGCCTCATGGAAGTCTCCAAGACGTTCGATGATATGGCTATTGTCAAGGTCATGAAGGAAATCGTGCCGGAGTACAAGAGCCGCCAGAGCAAGTACGAGATACTTGACAAGAAGCCGGCTGCTGCACAGGCAGCAAACTAACATTGACAAAAATTACTGAAAAATGAAAGATATTAAGGAAATTAAGGTGGCTGTGGCCGGTACAGGATATGTCGGACTCAGTATCGCAACTCTGCTTTCACAGCATCATAAAGTGACGGCTGTAGATGTTATTCCGGAAAAGGTGGAGAAAATCAATAACAGAATCTCACCTATCCAGGACGAATACATTGAACTTTACCTCCGCACGAAGGACCTTGACCTCACCGCCACACTCGATGGTGCAGAGGCATACAAAGATGCTGATTTCGTGGTAATTGCAGCACCGACCAACTATGACAGCAAGAAGAACTTCTTCGACACATCACACGTGGAAGAGGTCATCGAACTCGTCATGAAGGTAAATCCTGAGGCAGTGATGGTCATCAAATCTACCGTCCCTGTAGGCTATACCGCTTCAGTACGCGAGAAATATGCACACACCGGTGCTGACGGCAAGGTGGTAAAGCCTAATATCATTTTCGCCCCTGAGTTCCTCCGCGAATCTAAGGCACTGTATGACAACCTCTATCCTAGCCGTATCATTGCAGGTTATGACCACGAGGACGCAAGACTCGAAGAGGCTGCACACAAATTCGCCCAGATCATCAAGGAAGGCGCCATCAAGGAAGACGTCGAGGTGCTCTTCATGGGCACGACCGAGGCAGAGGCAGTAAAGCTTTTTGCCAACACATATCTGGCACTGAGAGTAAGCTACTTCAATGAACTCGATACCTATGCAGAGATGAAAGGTCTTGACACGAAGTCTATCATCGACGGCGTCTGCCTCGACCCGCGTATCGGCACACATTACAACAACCCGTCTTTCGGTTACGGCGGATACTGCCTCCCGAAGGATACCAAGCAGCTTCTTGCGAACTACAACGACGTTCCTGAGAACCTTATCCAGGCCATCGTGGATTCCAACAGCACAAGAAAGGATTTCATTGCAGACCAGGTACTTACAAAGGCAGGCTACTATAACAGCAACAGCCAGTGGGACAGCACCCAGGAGAAGCATTGCGTAATCGGAGTATATCGTCTGACCATGAAGTCGAACTCTGACAACTTCCGCCAGTCTGCCATCCAGGGCATCATGAAGCGCATCAAGGCCAAGGGCGCAGAGGTCGTCATCTACGAGCCTACACTCGAAGACGGTTCATCATTTTTCGGCAGCATTGTGGTCAATGACCTCGACAAGTTCAAGGCTCAGTCCGATGCCATCATCGCCAACCGTTATGACACCTGCCTCGACGATGTCCTCTCCAAGGTTTACACACGTGACATTTTCAGGAGGGATTAATTATGGTAAACTATAATGTGAATCTCGAAGGCAAGACTGTCCTCGTGACAGGTGCCGCAGGCTTCATCGGCAGCAACCTCGTCAAGCGACTGTTCACTGACATTGACAATATCCGCGTCATCGGTATCGACAGTATCACCGATTATTACGACGTCAACATAAAGTACGAGCGCCTGCGCGAAATCGAGGCCCTCGGCCGAGACTGGACATTTGTCCATGCGTCGATTGCGGACAAGGATGCGGTGGAGAAGATTTTTAGTGACAACCATATTTCTGTAGTGGTCAATCTTGCCGCGCAGGCCGGTGTCCGTTATTCCATAACGAATCCGGACGCCTATATCCAGAGTAATCTCATAGGCTTCTACAATATTCTGGAGGCGTGTCGTCATCATGAGGTGGAACATCTCGTATATGCTTCATCTTCATCGGTTTACGGCAGTAACAAGAAGGTGCCGTATTCGACAGATGACAAGGTGGACAATCCTGTGAGCCTCTATGCCGCGACCAAGAAGAGCAACGAGCTCATGGCCCATGCCTATTCGAAGCTCTACAATATCCCGTCCACAGGTCTCCGTTTCTTTACGGTCTATGGCCCAGCCGGCCGCCCGGACATGGCGTATTTCGGCTTCACCAACAAACTTCGTGAAGGCAAGACTATCCAGATCTTCAACTACGGCAACTGCAAACGCGACTTCACCTATGTCGATGACATCGTGGAGGGAGTTGTGCGTGTCATGCAGCATGCCCCGGAGAAGCAGAACGGGGAGGACGGACTTCCGATTCCCCCGTACAAGGTATATAACATCGGCAATAACTCGCCTGAGAATCTTCTGGATTTCGTGACGATTCTCCAGGAGGAACTGGTCCGTGCCGGCGTCCTGCCGTCCGACTACGATTTCGAGGCCCACAAAGAACTCGTCCCGATGCAGCCAGGCGATGTCCCAGTGACTTATGCAGATACCACACCGCTCGAGCATGATTTCGGGTTCAAGCCGAGTACACCGCTTAGGGAGGGGCTGAGGAGGTTTGCGGAGTGGTATGGACGGTATTATGGGGAGAAGAAATAAAATAGAAATTTAACAAATTCAATTATTTTAATATCATGAGCATTTTTGCGGGTAAAACCCTTATGATTACCGGAGGAACAGGTTCTTTCGGTAATGCTGTGTTGAATCGATTCCTTCGTACTGACATCGGTGAGATTCGTATTTTCTCACGCGATGAAAAGAAACAGGATGACATGCGTCATGAGTATCAGGCAAAATATCCTGATGTAGCCAACAAGATCAAGTTCTTTATCGGTGATGTACGTGACCTCCAGTCATGCCGCAATGCTATGCCTGGAGTCGATTATATCTTCCATGCGGCAGCATTGAAACAGGTTCCTTCATGTGAATTCTTCCCTATGGAGGCAGTCAAGACTAACGTGATAGGTACAGACAATGTGCTTACAGCCGCTATCGAGGCCGGTGTAGGTGCAGTTATCTGCCTTTCTACAGACAAGGCCGCCTATCCTATCAATGCTATGGGGATCTCCAAGGCGATCGAGGAAAAGATAGCCGTAGCTAAGAGCCGCTATTCAGGAAAGACCAAGATTTGCTGCACACGTTACGGTAATGTGATGTGTTCACGTGGTTCTGTGATTCCTCTGTGGATTGAGCAGATCCGTAGCGGCAACCCTATCACACTGACCGAGCCTAAGATGACACGTTTCATCATGTCATTGGAAGAGGCTGTCGACCTCGTTCTCTTCGCGTTCGAGCATGGTCAGAACGGTGATATCCTCGTGCAGAAAGCTCCTGCCTGCACCATCCAGACACAGGCAGAGGCTGTTTGTGAACTCTTCGGAGGCAAGAAAGAAGACATCAAGGTCATCGGTATCCGCCATGGCGAGAAGATGTATGAGACATTGCTTACCAAGGAAGAGTGCGCCAAGGCTGAAGATATGGGCAACTTCTATCGTGTGCCTGCTGACAACCGTGGTCTGAACTATGACAAGTTCTTCAAGGAAGGCGATACTAAACGTGCTGAAATCGAAGAGTTTAACTCAAACAACACTTATCGTCTGAATCTCGAAGAGACCAAGGCGAAGATCGGTTCATTGGAATATATCCAGAAAGAGTTGAGCGGTGAGGGTAATTTCGTGCAGTAGAAGGCGTATGAAGATATTAGTGACAGGTGCCAAAGGATTCGTGGGAAAGAACCTTTGCTGCCAACTGAACAATATTAGAGAAGGCAAGGCGCGTTGCTACGGAGACCTTCAGGTCGATAAAGTCTTCGAATACGACATCGATTCGACTCCGGAGCAGCTCGACTCTTGGTGTAAGGAGTGCGACTTCGTCTTTAATCTTGCGGGCGTGAACCGTCCTAAGGATAATGACGAGTTCATGGCAGGAAACTTCGGTTTTGCTTCCACCCTGCTCGATACACTGAAGAAACATCATAATACTTGCCCGGTGATGCTTTCCAGTTCACAGCAGGCTTCATTGACAGGTCGTTTCGGCAACAGCGAGTATGGCCGCAGCAAGAAAGCCGGAGAAGATCTTTTCCTGGAATACGGGAAAGAAACTGGTGCAAAAGTCCTTGTCTATCGTTTCCCGAACCTTTACGGAAAATGGTGCCGCCCGAACTACAATTCGGCTATTGCCACATTCTGTAACAATATCGCAAACGGTCTGCCTATTCAGGTCAATGACAGGAGCGTGCAGATGGAGGTGCTCTATATAGACGATCTCGTAGAAGAAATGATAGGTGCGCTCAGAGGACTGGAACATCACTGTGAGTTCGAAGGACTTGATGTCCTTCCGTCACCAGAGGGCCGCTACTGCTATTGCCCGGTTACTCATAAGACTACACTCGGAGAAATCGTGGACACCATCTATGAGTGTGCCCGTTCCGTACATGCGGTATCTGAGTCTGAAGATGCGAAGACTGAAGGTCCTTCTATGGCTGTCGAAATGCCGCATGACAGTCTCCGTTATCGACTGATGTCCACATTCTTAAGTTATCTTCCGAAGGAGAAGGCTGTCTTCGACCTGAAGATGAATGTGGATAACCGTGGCTCGTTTACAGAACTTGTCCACACTCTAAACTGCGGTCAGGTAAGCATAAACATATCCAAGCCTGGTATCACCAAGGGCCAGCATTGGCACAACTCCAAATGGGAACAGTTTATCGTGGTATCCGGTCATGGCCTTATTCAGATGCGCAAAGAGGGGAGTGATGAGGTCCTGAGCTATGAAGTCAGCGGCGACAAAGTCCAGTCTGTCATCATGCTTCCGGGCTATACCCACAACCTCATCAATCTTTCCGATACGGAAGATCTCGTCACAGTAATGTATTGCAACGAGGTTTTCAATCCTGAAAGACCTGACACATATTTCGACCCTGTAGAAAAATAAAAACATGGAAAAGACTCCTAAATTCGATTATTCAGATATCCACTGGAAGGAAAACGGCAAACTGAAACTTGTCATAGTGGTAGGAACCCGTCCTGAAATTATCAGGCTGGCTGCAGTTATCACCAAGTGCCGTCATTACTTCGATGTGATACTTGCACATACCGGTCAGAACTATGACTACAATCTGAACGGCATCTTCTTCAGAGACCTTAAACTCGCTGAGCCAGAAGTATATATGGATGCCGTAGGTGACGACCTCGGTGCAACATGCGGCAATATCATCAATTGCTCATATAAACTTTTTGCACAGACCAAGCCGGATGCAGTGCTGGTCCTCGGTGACACGAACAGCTGTCTCTCAGTTATCGGTGCCAAGCGTCTTCATATTCCGATCTTCCACATGGAGGCCGGTAACCGCTGCAAAGACGAGTGCCTTCCTGAGGAGACCAACCGTCGTATCGTAGATATTATCTCCGATGTGAACCTGGCGTATTCCGAGCATGCACGCCGCTACCTTGCAGACTGCGGACTGCCGAAGGAACGTACTTATGTCACTGGCTCACCAATGGCCGAAGTACTCCACAACAATCTCGCTGAAATCGAAGCCAGTGATGTCCATAAACGTCTCGGTTTGGAGAAAGGCAAGTATATCCTGTTAAGTGCCCATAGAGAGGAGAATATCGACACAGAGAAGAACTTCCTCAGCCTCTTCAATGCTATTAACGAGTTGGCCGAGAAATATGACATGCCGATACTTTACAGCTGTCATCCGCGCAGCCGCAACAGACTGGCATCTAGCGGTTTCAAGTTAGACCCGCGTGTCATCCAGCACGAGCCTCTCGGTTTCCATGACTACAACTGCCTTCAGATGAATGCATTTGCAGTAGTCAGCGACTCCGGTACCCTTCCTGAAGAAAGTTCATTCTTTACCAGTGTAGGGCATCCGTTCCCTGCCATCTGTATCCGTACTTCTACGGAGCGTCCGGAATCACTCGACAAGGCTGGATTCATTCTTTCAGGCATCGACACCAAGGGCTTACTCCAGTC
Source organism: uncultured Bacteroidales bacterium (assembly GCA_934700615.1). Classification (GTDB taxonomy): domain Bacteria; phylum Bacteroidota; class Bacteroidia; order Bacteroidales; family UBA932; genus Cryptobacteroides. Next base: position 17,000 of record CAKUXR010000001.1, on the reverse strand, counting down.
GGTGGAGACTGCCGTAGAACTAGTGAAGAACGGCGACTACGGCAAACCAGTTCCTGACTACACAGACGAGAATGTCAGCACGAAAGTCGTGAAGATCATTCAGAGTTATGTAGGAGTGGTGAACAAGATGGTCTGGAGAAAGTTCTGAGCCACCGGCAGCTATTATGCACCCAATGAGTGCAATTTCATCAGACCGTGAAACATTCTATGGAGTAGAATGATAGGCAGCAGCACTTCTCATATAACCAACAAGATGATAACTTTTTAAGTTTTTCATTACATTTGCAAATGTTAGGTTTAATACTATCATCCAAGAAAATATATGGCACCAGAATCACCGATTATCGTTTATCATGGAACTAACACCATAGTAAAAACTCCTGAAGTCAGAGTGGCAGGTTATAACAAGGATTTTGGGTTCGGATTCTATTGTACACGCATCGAAAAACAGGCTCAGAGATGGGCCATTACGAAACGGAATCCCCATATCGTATGCATCTACGAATATACACCTGACGCAACACTCAATGTGAAAGACTTTGTTGAAATGACAGATGAATGGCTTGACTTCGTAGCAGAATGCCGACATGGAGAGCCACACAGCTATGATATTGTGGAAGGTCCGATGGCTGACGATGAGGTATGGGACTATGTAGAAGACTTTCTTGCCGGACGTATAAGTCGCGAGGCTTTCTGGGCATTAGCAAGATTCAAACATCCGACGAATCAAATACTCTTTTGCACGGACAGGGCACTGCAAACATTGAAATTCAAATCACACTATCAATTATGAGCAACAAATACTTTCCAGACGAGCAGATAGATTTCGATGATCTGTATTTTGTCTGCTACATGATAGAGAGAGTCGCACGGAAAATCCAACAGCGGAATCGATACGTAGTAGCAAAACTCGGTAGCAAAGGCCTTCTGCATGAACTGTCCATAGCTGAAACAAACCATTGTCTTAATCCGGAACAGGTCGAGGATGAATGGATTACGACATACGGAATGGAACCAGGGAACTTCGACATAACCAAAGTGGACTCACGCTTCACAGACAAAGTCCCGTCACCTACCCAGATGGGCAAAGTCTATGCAAGGCTTATCTCATCCGTAGATACCGAGGACAATCTTCCTGCGACAATGAAAGCGGTTTATGCTTCACCTGTCTGCGACAAGATAGATGACTACAACACAAGTGCCTACTACGAGCCCAGTTATGTTCAGACACGAGCTTTCCTCAATGGAGGGTTTTAACAGATTTTTGAGGAATTGTTGTTTTGAATCCTATTGGAGTCACGCAAATACTCACATGAAATAATAAAAAACCTCTGATATCATGTCTGACACTAACATTATCTCCAATTATTTGCAAGGCATATTTTGGGCAAATCTTGGCGTGAACATGTTCAACACCATAGTTTCTGAGAAAGAGCTTGACACAGCAAAAGATGCGGCAGAAAGAGTACTGTAGCAGCGCATTGACGAATTGCCACTTTTAAGAAACGAAAATAAAAGAATCAAACGCGAACGCAAAAACGAAAACGAAGTGCTGATGCGCGTGTTTAAAGACACTTTGAAGCAAGCTGGGACGTTGATATGATAAACGCAACCTGTTCCCGGGTTGAAGAGTAAGACTACAAGTATGCCTTGAATCATGCCCACATAACAATACAATCCAGAAACATCAAATCACCATAATGTTTCTGGAAGTCAGTGATCTTATTGATGTATCAGAAAAGAACTATACTTACACCGAAATGTTACAAGAAGCAAAATTATCCACATATTTAGCAGACAACTTCGCCGAATGGGTTCCTGAGATGCCTGAAGGTGTTCCACCGGATGATATTTTAATTCCTCATGAACACACATTATATAGACTCACAAAGGGAACAAACATATCTGAAGAAGATTTGGTTACGTATTACGAAATAGATCCGAACAAAGACTGGGGCGACAAACTATCAGAGGCTTATGCAGTATCGATGTATGACGACTTGGATAAAACAGCTAAACTCACCAAAATAGCTAGCCTCAAGAAATCAAAGGGGGTTTCAGCATTTGTGCTAAACCCTAAAGATGGAGTCGTAAAGCAAACGTCTAAATCCTATCATTATAGTTGGTGGAAGACAAACAAGGTTGAACTTAACAGCGCAAAAACGGTTTTAGAGTTATGAGAACTTTAAAATTAACAAAAATACTTGAGTTCTACGATGTCCCACAGTTGTTCGTAGCAATAGATTTGTTAAATTCAAATTTCATTTGCATGATGACTGAATTTATTGCAGACTCTGGGTATATCTATTTTGCAGTTCAAGTATCCCAAGACCGACTTAAAAGGTTTCTTCTTGGAGAAGAGGATTTAAGGCAACTGTACCTAAATCCGGAAGTTGAAGATGCGTATTTTAAAGTCACCGTTCATAATCAAGTCATAACGGCAGAGGCATTTTCACGCGATAGGATAACGGAATCTATTCTCCCGGATGAAGGATATTACTATGAAAATGATGAAGATACTGAAAATCTCGAATTGGTTGCTAAAACGCAACAAGAGGGTTTTACCATATTTCGATTAGGTTTTGTGGATCCGCACAACTCACATGAAATAGATACAGAGTGTTTGTCGCTAGCCTTATCTGCATTCCAGCATACTGTAGCAAGTTGCCATAAAAGACTTCATGGAAGGCAAACGGAGGTTGAAGCAAGACTAAGGGTTACCACATTTCAAGCAGCATCGTTTGATGTAGAATTCAGGTCTACATCCCCTGTGAATTTATTTGGCAGCTCGGAATTATCTGACACCTTTGCAATATTTAATTCTCTGATGCTTACAAGAGACGAAAATGAATTCAAATCAATCCTGCAAAGAGTCAAAGGACGCACAGTAAGCAACTATAAAAATTTCATCAAGATTCTTGATGATAATAGTTTGGCAATCAAATACAAATGGGTATCATCTATTGCGGATAAAAACGTCGTATCTACTTTTGTCAACAACAATAGAGTGTCTCAGATTTACGAATTGTTGACGCGTAACGAAGAACTGTCCTCTGAAGAAAATGAGTACGTCGGGGTGTTCCTTGCATCTTCTGTCGAAAATGGTAAATGGACTCTTCGTACTTATTCAGGTGATAAAATTCTTAATGGGGAGTCTGACAATATCTCATTATTATCAGGTGTGACAATCGAGAGAAAGAAATACCTGATTAAGTGCAGAGAAACCACGACTCAAAATACAACTACATTAAAATTTGAGAACAGAATAATATTGCTATCAATTGAGGAATTATGTTCTGATGGGGGCTAAATATGAACGCGCCCACTTTTCCGCATTGTAATATGAAATCGACTGAATATTTTTGGCCAAAAACAAGAAGATTGGTTAAAGATGAAAGAAGAATCAAAAGTAAACTACGCGTTTGCGCTTAAGAACTACCAGCAAAATGGTCGGGGTTGTTCGATGAGGAAATTCTGTGATGAAGAGAGGTGTGACTACGAAAAGTTTATGCAATATTCGAGACGAGGTCAAAAAGAGTACAGTGTGCTCAAAGAGGCTGATGCTCGTCAAACGTCAGACAAATTTATTCCGATAGTTGTTGATGGTCCGTCAGAGAGTGTGCTCGGAATCCTCGACGTGCGGGTCCGTTTCACGAACGGGATGGAGTTGTCTCAAAGTGAAGGCGATCTTAATGAAACTATTCGGAATGATCAGAAAGATGTTGGGATAGGGTTATGGTAACGATGTCGAGTGAATATTCAATCTATCTTTATCGCGAGAAGGTGGATCTGCGCAAGGGGATATCTGGATTGAGTGGGATAGTTCGTTCTGAAATGAAGATGAATCCGAATACCGCGAAAAGCATATATGTGTTCAGCGGCAGTAATCTGAGAATCAAAAAGCTGCGCTATTGTCAGCAAAGAGCTGGCGCGGGAAGAACTTCGGGCGCAAGTCTGAACGAAATGCGGGCAGAAGGAAAGATGGTGACAATGATGGTACGGGAGAGGATAGATAAAGAGTATCAACAAAATAAAGGACGCCGCTCTGCATGTTTGGTTCATATACGAAGGGTGTTTGTGGATGCGATAATAGAGAATGAGCCTGAGGCGATGTGGTTTGTGGATGCGTTCGGAAGGATGTTTGCGATTGAACATTATTGTGCGACGAGAGGTTTGACAGGAGAGGCGCGATTGGTAGAAAGACTGAAGCCCAGAAATACGGCAGACATTATGAAGAGGATAGAGGAACGACTGGAAACGTTCAGGAAATCGGAGTTTGCAGGGTGTGGCCAGATGTTGAAGAAAGCATTGAAATACGCTATTGGCGAGTGACCGGCGATGAAGCGGGTGCTGGAAAGTGGAGACGTTGAATTGTCAAACAACTTGAGCGAGCAGATGATGCGTAGGATAAAGATGAACTTGAAGAATGCCTGCAATATAGGAAGTGAAATATCTTCAAAGCATAATGCATTCATGTTCTCGGTGATCGAGAGTTGTAAGATGATAAAGCGAAATGTGGAAGACTACCTGAAAGTTCTTTTCCGTCGACTGCGGACAGCGAAAGAGGGTGAAGATTTGACGTGCTGCTTGCCGTGTTATATGTCTTTTTAGCAAGAAACTAAAAAATCACAAAAAATTTATTAACAAAACCGCTGGAAATCAGAGGTTAACGAGGGTATGCGGAAAAGTGGACGCGTACTTTTTAACGGAATATTGAATTTAAGTAATGCAAAATAAAAAAGCATATTTATGGGGACTTTTATCAAGGTTTGCCCCACAAGCAATTTATCTTTTAACTACTTTAGTGTTAGCTCGATTTGTGAGTCCAAATGCTTTTGGTACTATTGGTATTCTTTCCGTTATCTTTATGGTAGCAAATATTCTATTGGATTCCGGTTTGGGTGGTAGTCTTATAAAAGAAAATAACATAACAGAACTAGATTGTTCTACTATAGGTGTGTTCAACATTGTAGTATCATTATTAATTTATATAATATTATTTTTTCTGTCAGGTTTTATCCAAAATTATTTTAACATAGATGGTTTATCTATTATTGTAAAGGTAATAAGTGTAGTGTTCCCTATTACTGCGTTTGGAATAGTTCCTCTATCATTATTAAAGAGGAATCTTCAATTCAATAAAATATTTATCAGTTCTATTTCTGGGGTGATTGTTGCATCTATAGGGTCAATTATAATTGCAGTTAATGGCGGTGATGTGTATGCATTAGTGGCATATCAAATTCTTGTAAATTTGGTGAATGTTGTTATTAATTTCATTTTTAGTAAATATAAATTTTCTTTGAAATTTTCTTCAGCGAGTCTCAAGAGATTAATTCCATTTGGTTTTTTTACTAGCGTGGTAACTATAGTAGATGCACTTTATGAAAATATAATGACATTATTAACAGGAAAGTTTTTAAATGTTCAAACTGCTGGATATCTATATCAGGCAAAACGTCTTGAAGAGACATCTTCATCATCAGCAGCTATGGCAGTAGGCATCGTAGCCTTCCCTATTTTGACAAAATTGAAAGATGATTTAGAATTGTTTAGGACAGAGTGTAGTAAAACATTTAATACAATAACTTTATTAGTAAACCCATTGTTAATAGTTGTGTCCATATTTTCTACGGAAATCATTATACTTCTATTTGGAAAGCAATGGTTATTATCTGCATCTTATTTAAAGATACTAATGCTTTGTGGTATTTTTAACTTGGCTGAACAGTTAATGTCGAGTTTTGTAAAATCACTTGGAAGAGTTAGAGGTCTTATGAATGTAACTCTTATAAAGAGATTTATTGGTTTAGCTATTTTGCTTTTAACATTAGTAGCAGATGCTCGTTTATTAATATATGGTTATCTATTAACGACTATTATTGGTTGTATGATAAATATAAAATTGTATTCAAGTCTTACCCAAAAACTTTTTTTTACAACATTCAAATCTTTTCTACGAAATATAATACCTTCATTTGTTATATTTTTTATATGTGAGATTATTTTTTCTTATTTGCCTTTATTATTACCATCTCGCATTATTATAACGTTATTATTGTTAGTTTTATATTATATGATATATCTTAGATTTAGAGGTATCAATGTTTTTATAGAAATGAAGTCTTTCTTAAAAAACAAATGCCATTGATATGAAAAAAATATTATATTTTATACTTTGCATAATATTGCTATTATATATAGTTAATGGTTATTACGCACAGGCTATTACTATATTCGTATTAATTGGTTGTATTATTCGTGGAATAGCACAAAAATATATTTATAATCCGTTTATAATACTAATACCAACATTAATTTCTTTCTTATTGTATATACCTGCATGGGGTGGCTATTTCTTTCCTAATTTATGTACTCTTACTCAGAGTATTATTGCATTTTCATTTATTGCTCTATTCTTAGGTATTTCATTCGGAATAAATCATAATATATCTCCATTAATAAGAGGCTATGAAAAAGAATCTATTGGGATAATGATGGGATTGGGGTTGATCAACACTATTTTTGTAATAGCATTTTATGGCAATATTCTTGAGTTATCAGGAGACGCATTATTAGAAGCGAAGGAAGGTCCTGGTATTCCTATTATAGGACAGCTTACTTATTTTCTTCCTGCTTCGATAATTGTTGCATGTAAACGTAATAATACTAAGCTAATAATCTTTACAATTGCAATAAGTTTGTTTGCTGCAATCATTACTGTGACCAAGACAAGTATATTAGTATCTTTTTTCTATATATTAGTTGGTTTTTTGCGATTTAAGCCAGAAATATTAAATAACAAAATAGGATGTTATCTTCGTAAATATTCAATTGTTTGGTTGCCAATATTGATAATATATATGTTTTCTAATAATAATTCAATCCGTTCTGATGCTCAAGGTTACGAAATATCTTATTTGGAGAGAAGCAATAGTAGTATATCCAGTGAATATCATGGTGATTTAGCTGAGAGTCTGTTTCTAAACTATCTTTATTTTTCATCTCCATGGGGTAATCTTGATTATAATATAAGGAATAATAATAAAAGAGGATATGGCGTAAATACATTTGCGCAATTTGGAAAACGATTTGGTATGGATATTAAGACAGTTGAAAAAATAGAACCAACATTTCTAAATACGCATTCATTTTTGACAGACTATGTAATAGATTTTGGCGCTATTGGAGCAATTCTTGCTTCTTTTGTTCTTGGCTGGTTCATTGCTTTTTGCTACTGTAGGTATGGATGTTCTGATGATCCTATATGGATATCGTTCTATAGTTTAATTCTATTTGCAACGTTTATGCTATATTTTAGCAATCACTTTAATAATGGATATTTGTTTAATTACTTTTTATCTTTCGGGATATATTATTTATGTAGTAAATTCTTAACTTATGAAAAAAAATAATGTTTCTATTTCTATTATTATTCCAAGTTATGGAATTCCGAATTTATTAAGTAAATCTATTGATAGTGTAATTCAACAATCTTTTGAAAATTGGGAATTAATAGTAGTTGATGACAATAATCCATGTACAGAGGCTCGCTATAAAACAGAGACTCTGATGGAGTCTGTTATGAAAACTGACAACAGAATTACATATATAAGGCATTCTCGGAATATGAATGGAGCTGTTGCTCGTAACACAGGACTTTCTGTAGCGAAAGGAAAATACATTTCTTTTCTTGATAGTGATGATTTGTATATGCCTGATAGACTTCAGAAGTGCTATGATGTTATGGAACGAGTAACCTTAAATATTGGTGGAGTATATACAGGATGTGAATTTAGAAGCTCAGGCTCTACATATCTCAAATATAAAGATGTAAAGGACGGCAATTTTCTTGTAGATACTTTGGCTTGTAAATTTATGTTTTGCACTGGTAGCAACATTTTTGTAAGGAAAAGTGTAGTAGATGAACTTAATGGTTTTGATGGTGCTTTTCTTCGTCATCAAGATTATGAGTTTCTTGTACGTTTTTTTGAAAGATATTCTTTAGCCTCAATACCCGAATTGTTGGTTATTAAGAACAATGAAAATTTTAATTTACCAAATCTTGAAAAACAGGTTGCTATCAAGAATCAGTATCTTGAAAAATTTAAATATATTATAGATAAGTTACCGCAGAGAGAATCTAACTATGTCATGCATGGGAACTATATAAATATAGCGGAGAATGCAATGGCACAAAATAAATTTAAAGTTGCAAATGCCTTCTATAGTAAAGCAAGACAATATGGCGGTTTGTCAATAAAAGAGTGGTTTCGCCGAATAGTCTTTCCTATATATAATTTAATAAGAAACATAAAGCAATGAAAGATTTAAAATATCGCCTTTATTGTTTACTCCACTATACTGCAAAAAGAATACGTGGAAGATTATCTTTGACAACAGGAAAAATTCTATGTCCTTTTTCGTTTAATATGGGAGTGGAATCAATGAATGCAGTTGAAATATGGAATAATTTTATAAGAAAGTCTGTACAATATTCAGGTGAATATAACGGCTTGTTATATGCTGGTTTCATTGCTGAGAATAAAAAATGGTGCTTGCCTAGTTGGATTTGGACAAGTTCTGCAATAGTTAGAGAACTATGTTTTATAGGTAAACGGAATAATGCTTATGCTTTAGTTAATAAGTTACTTGCTTGTCAGCAAGAGTGTGGTGGATGGATTGTTCGAAATGATTATGACAAGAAAGGAGCTATCCCGATGCTTGCACCGAATGACTCTGCATATATTGCAAATAATGCATTCCTAACACTATATGAGCAAACGTACGACGACAAATACCTTAACATTGCAAGGCGATGTGCTGATTGGATTATAGAAACCGCTCGCCCAGACGGAATGGTATATGTCGGGTATAATATGCGAGATAAGAAATGGGACAAGAACTGTGTCATTGTTGACGTTGGTTTTACAGCTGGATTGTTTGCTCGTCTCGTTGAATTTACTAACGAAGAGAAATATCTAATATTCTTGAAACGCTTTGTAGAACGCTATATAGAACTCTTCTATATTCCTTCAAAACATGGATTTTGTACTAGTATAGACAAGAATAATAATCACCAAGGTGGAATGTTCGGTAGAGGTCAGGCTTGGGCTTTGGAGGGATTAATCCCTGCATACAAAGTTCTAAAAGACGAACAGATAAAAGAAGTCATTGAAGAAACTGTAGATAATTTAATTCGATTACAACTAAAGAATGGAGGTTGGTCATATAATTTTGCCAAGCCTTTATTGGGAGAAGACTGTAAGTCTGTTAGCGTAATAGCTAAAGACATGATGGAATGGTATGCAATATCCAAAGATAAACGGATTCGTAACAGCGCAGAAAGAGCTCTCATGTGGTGTTGTGAACATACTGCAATAGAAGGTGAAGCTGTTGGAGGGATCTTCTCTTTCTGTATGGAAGGAGCTATAGTGAAGAATCTGTATTCTTCTTGTGCATTTGTCTATTCGTCCGCATATGCCATTGAACTATATGATATGTTGAAAAAATGAAAATAATTATTCTTACAAGGGATATAAAAGACGGAGAAAAACTTCGTAATTCACTCCGCATATTCGACAGTGCTTTTGAGAATTTGTGTTGTTTCACAAAAAAAGAAGTTTTAAATAAAACTACAGACTTGAGCGATTGTGAATACATTTTCTCAACTTGGTATATGCCAAATTTTACGGAAGAAGAAATTCATGTCCTATTCCCTTCCCTAAAATGTGTTTTCTATGCAGCGGGAACCGTAAAATACTTTGCTGAACCACTTTTAAGAAGTGGCATACGAGTGTTTTCTGCAGCAAAAGCCAATGGTATTCCTGTGGCTGAATATACAGCTGCACAAATCATATTGGCAGGAAAAGGATACTATCAGGCCCAAAGAGCATATAGATGGCCTATTTTGCACAGAGGATTCAATCGCTCACGAGGGTACGCCGAACGAAAATATGGAAATTATGGGGCGAAAATAGGCATAATAGGATGTGGAGCAATAGGAAGTAAAGTCGTAGAATTGTTGAAGCCGTACCATTTAGACGTTTATGTATATGATCCATATCTTTCAGAGGAGCGAGCAAACGACCTTGGTGTTAAAGGTGTTGATATGGAGGAACTATTTAGTTTGTGTGATGTCGTTAGTAATCATTTGCCTGATATCCCGGAAACCAAAGGTCTTATAAATGAAAGACTACTCGGAATAATGAAACCAACAGCGACATTCATCAATACTGGTCGTGGAGCACAAGTTGACGAAAAATCTCTAAACAAGTTCTTGAAAAAACGCAAAGACATGTGCGCTTTATTAGATGTTACATCCCACGAACCATTGCTCCCTTGGTCTCCTTTGTATTGGCGCAAAAATGTCTTTTTAACTCCCCATATCGCAGGCAGTTTATCAGAGGAATTCGGAAGAATGGTAGAATATATGGTCCAAGCGTATCACGATGTGATTAAAGGAAATAATAACATGTGTGAGACAAGTATAGAAATGTTAGCAAAACAAAGTACACATTAATATGTTTCAGAAAATTTCGGACAAGGCGAAAAAGTTTTGGAGGCGTACCCCATTTGGTAAAACAAAAAAAGTTGACGATCCCATGCGTTGGGGGGTTATTGGCTTAGGTTATATGGCAGAAACATTCTCTTGTGCCATAGATGGTAACAAAGATGGAGTTGTTTTTGCTGTTGCCTCACGTTCATTGGATAAAGCCCGAAAGTTTGCCTCACACCATGGCAATTGTAAAGCGTATGGTAGTTATAAAGAAATGGTGAACGATAAAGGACTCAATTTGGATGTTGTGTACATAGCCACTCCCGTAAAATATCATTATGAGCATGTGAAGCTATGTCTAGAGGCAGGATTGAATGTTCTTTGTGAGAAACCAATCACAAGTACTCTAGAGCAATTTAAAGAGCTTGTTACTATTGCACATAATAATGGTTGCTTTTTCATGGAAGGCATGTGGATGAAATGTCTTCCATCATTCCAAAAAGCTTGCCAATGGATACGAGAAGATAGAATAGGAGAGGTTGAACTTATAAAGGCTGATTTATATAAACGCGAACTTATACGTGAAAAATATGCTATATACAATGCAGACGAAGGTGGTGGTGTTCTTCATGATTTTGGTGTCTATGCTATAGCTTTTATGGAATGCTTCATTGGAGGTCTACCAGATAAAATTAATGCAATGTGTAGAACTTCTTCTCATGGTGTAGATTCAGATTGGCAAATTTCAGCAGAAAGGGAGGGGAGAAAAGCCTTTGTTAACTTATCATCAAACTTTGGCTCACTTAGTAAGGCTGCTGTAATAGGAAATAATGGCTTTATTGAATGGAATTCACAATTTAATAGAACCTGTTGTGTTACACTTTATAACGCAAGTGGTAATCAAACAGAAAAATACTCCACTTCATATACTTACGAAGGTTTTGAATATGAGGTTAATGAAGTTCATAAGTGTATTCGCAATGGTTTGAAGGAAAGTCCTATTATTACACTTAATGGAACATATAATACAATGCAAATAATTGATTGTTTATGCAAATCATAAATAGAGTATGACAGAACAAATAAAGCAACTTATAGAATTGATTATACCAGTTTGCACATCGTGGATAAAAAAAGGAATAGATGGATTAGAACGTTTTATTGATCCTAATGATAATGTAGAAATATCTGCACATTATGGGGCAACACATGCTGCTGCTGCTTTAATTATTTTTGGGAAAAAAACTTCTAATGAATCACTTTATAAGCAAGGTTTATCACTCTTACATAGTATATTAGCACGTTGGGATGATAGCAAGAAATTATCAGCATTTCACTCTGATTTTAATAATTTTGCCATTTCTGTGGCTGAGCCATTAGTTGACGATGAAACAGCGCAACAAATTCGAAAAAAGATTTGCGAAACAACAGATAGTAACCATTCTACGATAAATTGGCTTCCTATGCGTTGGGTTGTTAATAAAAAACGCATAGAATGGACAGGTGATAATAATTATCAGAATATCATCAATAAGTGTAAAGATATTATATCTAAAGCCACTAATGCAGATGGAGGGATTGAGGACCGTTTGCCTCATGGAATGAGTTTCAATTTTCAATACGACTTGGCGACAGTTGCTATATTGCAGTATCTACGAGTACATGAAGAACAAATAGATTTGAGTAAAGAACTCGGATTCTTATTGAATGCAGTTGCTCCAGACGGAGATATTAACTATCAGGGAAGAGGAACCAATCAGATTTTTGCGTGGGGATTATGGATTTATTTACTTACTTCAAGTGGTAATACCAAAGCTCTTTCAACGGCTTTAAATTTTCTTGAACCACGTTTGAAAAAGATGCTTGATCACAATAACATTATGCTCAATGAGTGGGATGGTAAGGAAAAATACTTATGGTGGGATTATCATTATGCTTCCGTATATACGGCTCATTGTCTTCTTTGGCTTGTTATGGCATATTTTGATATAGATAAGGCGAAAATAACGCCATTGTTTCCAACTACAACAGAAACAGGATTACATATTTATCGTTCTGAGAAGTTTTTTGTTAGTTGGTTTGAAGGTCGCTCTGAATATTTGGCAGAGAAAGGACCTGCAATAGCTGCAATATGGACTAAGGAACAAGGAATGATATGTAAGGGTACGTTTGCTCCTTGGCAAGGAGCATTCGGAAATAAGTACATTTATGAAGATGTGGTTATGAAGAATTATTGCGGTTTGTTGGAGTTGAAACGCAACAAAGATTGGAGTAAGAATCGCTATATACATAAATTGATGCCAAATTTGGAAAATAAAGATTCCTGCTTATTTAAGTCCATTTTCTGTCCCATATCGGTTTGTGAGAATGATGGGATAGTAAAAATAATTTGGAACTATAAAGGTTACTCTGAACTTGTTTTCAATTTACCGACAACCTCTGAGAATTGCAAGTTTCAACTTTTTGCCGATGGTAATATAATTCCAGTATTCTGCAATAGTGCCATTAAAAATCAGTATAATTGGATGTATTTACATCAGAGCAGAAGCTTGAAGTGTAAGCAGATAATTATGGTAATACAATAAAAAAGATTTATGCCTATATTATTACAAATAAATGTTACTGCCAATTGGGGTAGTACGGGTAAAATAGCAGAACAAATAGGACAGTGTGCAATCAAGAATGGTTGGAGTAGTTATATAGCCTACCGTTGGAATTACCATCCGTCTATGTCTAATCTAATCCGAGTGAGTGGAAAATATGGAATATTCTCCCATTATCTTGGGAATTACTTATTTGACAAAGAGGGGTTGCTCTCATCGCGCGATACAAAGAAATTGATTTCTCGAATCAAAGAAATAAAGCCGGATGTAATTCATTTGCATAATATACATGATCATTGGTTAAACTACAAGTTGCTATTTGAGTATCTCAATCATACAGATATAAAAGTAATGTGGACATTTCACGATTGTTGGCCATTTACTGGACACTGTTTTCATTTTGTGACTAAGAATTGTGACCGTTGGAAGACCTTGTGCTATGATTGTCCTTTACAGCATGAATATCCCAAGACTTTAGTGGATAGATCGACTAAAAATTTTGAGTTGAAGAAACAATTGTTTGGAGGATGCAAGAATCTTTCAATTGTCGCGTGTTCTGAATGGCTTGGAAATTTTGTAAAGGATTCGTTCCTTAAGGATAAACCATTGACAATTATTCACAATGGAGTTGATTTAAAAGTGTTCCGCCCGACTGTACCTAAGAAATCATTTGAAGACGGAAAATTCCGAATTCTTGCAGTTTCGAATGTTTGGAACAAAGAGAAAGGTATAGATGATATATATAAATTAAGTGAGATTTTATCCAGTGATTACCAAATTACCATTGTGGGACTATCCGAAAAACAATTTAAAAATTTACCGCGAGGCATAATAGGTATACAACGTACTCAGAATATTCAAGAACTTGTGGATTTATACTCAGAGTCAGATGTGCTTATAAATCCCACCTATGCAGATACATTTCCTACAGTTAATTTAGAAGCCTTGGCTTGTGGAACGCCAATTATAACCTATCGCACGGGTGGCTCGCCAGAAGCTATTGATGAAAAGTCAGGTATGGTGGTTGAACAAGGTGATATAAAGGGTATAATTGCGGCGTTACGTAGGATGAAAGACTTCCCGTTTTTAGTAGAAGATTGTCGAAAACGGGTAGAGATTTTTTTCGAGAAGGACAAGTGCTTTGAAAGATACGTGAATCTTTATTCTGACCTTATAGTGCAATGATATGGCAAAAAGAGTTTTGTTAGCAACCCAATATTTTTATCCAGAAAACTTCAAGGGTAATGATATTGCTTTTGAACTTTCAAAAAGAGGGTATAACGTTGAGGTTCTTACTGGAATACCAAATTATCCAGAAGGAAAATATCCTAAAGGTTATGGTATCTTCAGAAAGAGAATAGAAACTATAGGTGGAGTAAAGGTATTTAGAATTTTTCAAACCCCTCGTAAGACGGGGTTCACATATTTAGTTATCAATTATGTTAGTTTTGTAGTTTCTTCTGTTTTTTGGGTTTTATTTTTCTTCTGCTTCAAAAAACGATATGATGCTATCTTTTTTCAGCAGTTGTCACCTGCTACGAGTTGTGTACCTGCTGTCCTTTTAAGCAAGATAAAAAACACACCTTTATATACATGGGTATTGGATATCTGGCCTGATTCAGTTACTTCCACATTGGGTAATAAAGGTAAAATAATTGAACCTGAAATAAAAAAACTTGTGGACTGGATGTATCGTGCTTCGAACAAGTTGCTCATTAGCTCGAAGGGAATGGCAAACTTGATAGACAGAGATGCCGACTATTCTGAAAAAATAGTATATTTTCCCAATTGGAGTGATGATCTTAAAGCAATGACAATGGAAGAAATTCCGGAATTACCAAAAGGGTATATAATTATGATGGCTGGTAATATAGCTGATGGTTTGGGTATAGATAGGCTTGTAGCTCTATTGTGTGAAATGAAAGATACACCCGAAGCAAAATTCATCTTTGTGGGAGGAGGTAACTTGCAAAAACAAATGGAAGATGAGTGTAAGCGTAAAAAACTAAATAATGTATACTTCATGGGCAAGCAACCCTTTAGTAAAATGCCTGCATTTTATGCTAAAGCAGACGCAATGTTGCTTACTTTAAAAGCAACTACATTACCGCACTTAGATGCAACTGTGCCAGCACGACTTCAAGGATACATGGCTGGAGGAAAACCTGTGTTGGCTATGATTGGAAAAGGGGCGTCAGATCTAATCAATGAGGCTAATTGTGGTTATGCTGTTCCTGCAGGTGAATATAAGAAACTTGCAGCCTATATAAAGAATACGGTATTGAAAAATAGGGAAGCTTTTGCCAAAAAGGGAGAGAACGGGCGTATGTATTATGAGCAACATTTTATGAAAGAAGAATGCATTACTAATCTTGAAAAGATAATGTTCGAATAAACTATGAGTAAAATATTATTATTGGATGGTGAGGGTGTACAAGTAGTTTGCATGGCTCGTGAGTTGAATAAACTTGGTCATGAGTTAACAGCTCTTTGTGCGCAAAAGGTTAGTAGCGGATATGCTACTAAATATCTACATCATAAGTACAAATCACCTAATGTACACCTAGAGGCTGAGTCTTTCAAAACTTATTTCTATGAGCATCTGAAGCAGCACAGGTATGATCTAATTATTCCAATGGGGGATGAATCTGCTTATTTTTTAAGTCGCGAAAAGGTAAAAGTGGAACAGCAATATAAAATAATATGTGCTGTGGAGACGTATTCTACATTTGAATTGGCTAATGATAAGCAGAAACTTATGGAAGTATGTGAAAAGTTCGACATCGTGCATCCGCGTACTAGGGCTTTACCTTCAATAAAGTTGGGGACAGAAAGTTCAGAGTTTAGGAATAATTTAAAATATGTGGCAGAGTATGTGGGATTTCCAGCTATGATTAAGCCTAACTTGTCGGCAGGAGCTAAGGGGATTATTAAAGTTGGAAACTTGGAGGAACTGGAAGACAATTATCCGGTTATTGCTAATAGTTTTGGCGCTTGTGCGCTACAGCAGTATGTGGAACAGCCTGATTATTATTATAATGTAATGTTGTTTCGTAGGTATGATGGAAAGACAGTTGCCTCAACTGTGATTAAAATCCGCAGGTTCTTTCCACTTAAAGGTGGTACAAGTTGCTATAGTGAGACGGTGGAACATCCATTTCTCGTAGAACAGTGTGAACGCTGTTTGGACAAATTAAATTGGCATGGCTTTGCTGACTTTGACATATTGGAAGATAAACGGACTCATGAACTTAAAATTATTGAGATTAACCCTCGCGTCCCATCAAGTCTCCAGGCTAGTTTTGCTGCAGGTGTAAATTTTGCGAAAATATTTGTAGATGAATATCTTGGCAATGGCGCAGAACTGTTTAATATGACTAAATATAAATCTGGTCAGCAGGTTCGATGGTTTGGATTGGATGTGATGTGGTTTTTGTTTTCACCTGAGAGATTCAAGTTTAAACCATCATGGTTTAAGTTCTTTGGGAAAGATGTAAGTTATCATGATGGAGCATGGAATGATCCATTGCCTATGATAGCCGGGTGTCTTCAGGGAATTATGAAGTATTTGGATCCAAATTTTAGAAAAGCTAAACTGAAAGGATAAAACATATGAATATTATGGATAGTACAAGACTGATGAATCCGAGGGGGGTAAAAGATTAGATTACAATGACTTAGCCAAGGCTTTTGGAATGTTGGCAATCATTTGGGGCCATATCCGTCTTACAGGATGGAGTAAGGCGTTCGTATATGCATGGCATATACCTTTATTTTTCTTCCTGAGTGGTATGGTTTTCAATAAATGTAAGTATGCTGATTTGTAAGCCTCCGGTGACGCCCGTCATTGAGTCCTGAAACTTCAGGGTTACCTTCGCGGAAAACATTTTTCTTATGAT